>CAJUQY010000006.1 GCA_910588815.1 uncultured Lachnospiraceae bacterium
CAGAGGACTGAAAATCCTCGTGTCGCTGGTTCGATTCCGGCTCTGGGCATTTTTTATTTCAGTAAAGGATCCTGTAAAGTAGGATCCTTTTTAGATTTCCAGGATATCTGAGACAACAGTCATAGGATTGGAAGGAACGCGAAGCTTTGGGACAACCTGTTCTGCTCCGTCGCCGTAGACCATGCCATAGCTCAGTATAGAATGAAATTCGTCCATATTTTTCCAGGGATTAAGGCCGGAGCTTCGCGCAGAGAGATAGGAGTCAAGTTGGCTGTCAAATTTGTAAATGACCCACCAGACAATGTCCTCATCAAGATCCTGGTTTTCTTCAAAATAAAGCTTCAGGCCCATTCCTCCTGTAATGGAAGCCATATCTTCCCGGAGGGCATCGGCCTGGACCTTTCTCATTGGAGGACTGAAAGCGAGATATTTTGCCTCGCAGGCGACACATTCGCCAAAGGCGGCAGTCATTCCAAGGATGAAGGAAAGTTTTTCGATCTTGTTTTTCATAAGGAACCTCCAGAATGTTTGATGCTACCATGATATCGTAAAGATAAGAAAAAGACAACAGAAAAATAAAATTTTAGAAAAATTCCTATTGAAAAAACATGGACTTTAAGCTATAATAATTCCAGTCGATTTCATAAATTCTTTTATAAACTTGATGGAGTGTTTGAGAGAACACTTTATTCTGTGTGTATTTCTCTGATATTCTGGTTCAATCTTTTATGATCCCTAAAGTTATAAATCATGAGAATATTTGGATTTTGATATTGTTCTGTGTATATTTTTGCAGATCAGGAAAGGTGAATAATATGAAAAAAGAGAATGTTGTGATTATTGGTATGGGTTTCTTGGCAACATATGCAATTCCTTGTTATGAGCGGATTTTGGGGGATGAAATGAGCAGCCGCCTGGTGGGAATCAAGGGAAGCGAGAGAGGTCTTAAAGAAAGGCAGGCTCAGTGTGCTTTTCCGGTGCAGGTAGGAAGGGTGAGGGAAACCCTGGAGGAAAAGAGACCTGGCCTTATCATTCTTGCCGTGAAACCCAATCAGATTGCGGATATGGTGGAGGGGACTCTCGCGCCCTATTACCAGATGCTTCGGGAGAAAGGTGAAGATCTCCCTGATCTGTATTCTTTTGCTCCTGATCCGCCGGTGAGCTATTACTATGATGCGCTGGGAAGTGATGTAAATGCCGCAAATCAGCTGCCCAACATGATAAGTTGCGTGGCAGGTTATGATCTTTCTCAGGCTGGAGTTTCTTTTGTATCCTTTGATTCCAGAAAAGAGTGGCCGGAGGAAAAGAAAAAGAGGGCGAAAGAGTTTTTAAGCCCTACCGGGACAATTGTGGAAATTGCCGGCGATAAGGCGAATTCTTTCCTGGCGCTGCAGGTAGCCTGTCATCTGATGTTTGAGATGAATTACATTGTTCAGGATATCGCTAAGGAAAATGGCAAGGATATTACTTTGGCGCAGTCGGCATCCGCCTACCGTGCACTTCTCAGAAAGCGTTTTAATGAGCCCTGTGTGGAAGTGCTGCCCTATAGTTTGGATGGCATCGATGATGAAAATATGAGGGAGTTTATGGACATGATGCTGAATGCCTGGTATGACGGTGTTTATAGCTATTCTAAGACGGTCGATATTCCTCATGAGGCCGCGGACAGGATGATCTGCGGTACTATGGAGACATTTCATATGGAAGCGCAGCTGGAGCCTAAGGAGGTTCTTGTACAGAATACAAAGAATCATGCGACTCCCGGCGGCTATCTGGAGATGGCTTTGATTACCATCAATAACGGCGGTTATAAGTATATAGAGGAACAGATGAGAAGATGGGTTAAGGGTGAGAAGGATCCGTCTGTCCGGGGGGAGATCGAGAAGATAGCTTTTTCTGTTGCAAAGGCAGTTTCTGATCGTGGAAAGACTACCAGCGGAATTAATAAATAAGGATCCCGCCATACAAAATGGAGAGCGGGTGAAAAATTAAAACAGGAGAAAAGATGGCTACACAAAAGGATGTTGCAAAATTAGCCGGAGTTTCTGTCTCTACCGTATCCAGGGTAATGAATGAAAGCCGTCTGGTGGATCAGGAGACGAAAAAGAATGTGGAGATCGCGATAAAAAAATTGAATTATAAGCCAAATCTGGTGGCGTATGGGCTGCGCGCAAAGAGCAGCAGACTGATAGGGATTATCCTTCCCGAGCTTGTACATCAGGCTTATGCGATGATAGCCCAGTATATTGAAGCCAGAAGCAGCGATAAAGGTTACAGCGCCTTGATAGGTATCCATCGAAATGAACGGGAACGCGAAAAATGGCTGATTGATGAGTTTCAGAGACGGAATGTGGATGGAATCATTCTGCAGCCGGTGCTTGATGAGCAGAATGTTTCCACGATGTTAAAAGAATATGCGACGGTTCCCATGGTGCTTTATGGCTATAGTTTTTCCAGTAATCAGATGGGAACGGTCTGCTGTGACAATTATCTGGCTGGAATGATGGCAGCGGAGCATTTTGTGAATCTTGGCCACAGACGTATAGCCTGTACGGTGGGACCTACTAATATGGAGTATCTTCGGGAAAGGCTGGATGGTTTTCGGGACGGGCTGGCGAAGCACAATATAGAGATTCGCCAGCAGGATATCTGTGAGTGTGAATTTAACTATCAGGTTTCCGGCACGGTCAGCGGGGCCAATGCGGCTCATCAGTTTTTAGACGGGCGGGAGCTTGCGGATATTCCGACAGCCATATGGGCTCATAATGACTTTGTAGCCATTGGTATTATAAAGGAACTCCAGAGGAGGAAGATTCAGGTTCCTGAGGAAGTTTCTGTAATTGGCATGGATAATATGTTCCTTACCGATATGATTTGCCCTTCTCTCACAACGATCGGTCAGCCCATTGAGACAATGGCGACGAAAGCTGTCGACATGCTGTTAAAAGAGATTGAATTGAAAGATCGGTATGTGCCGGAAAATATACGGATGGAACCGGAACTGGTGATTCGGGAATCTACTTTCGCATGCGGACGAAATCCGTAATAAAAAATACGAAAAAATAAACGGGAAGAACATGGAGGAGCTTCCGGAAACAGTATGGTATCGTATTGTTTCCGGAGGCTTTTTTAATTTTATGAAAACGTTTCTATGATAAAAAAGGGTTTCTTTAAGAGAAAAATCTACTTAAATAATAATAAGAAAACAGAAAAATCTGAGCTAAAAATAGGCAATATGTACAAAAAATGTGTCGAAATATGTGCAGATTATTCAAATATTAAATTGGCCATTGACTTATGAAATCGATACCAATATAATAAAAACATAAGTGAGACAAAACTGTGCAAATTGACGTAAAAAAAATAATTTTCAAGAAAAAAATACGCTCTTTGCATAATTGAATTTCAAAAAATAAGAGATTAAATCGGAAATGATGGGAGGTATATACAGAAAAATATTTATGAAATCGATATTACATAGCTACATATTGATATGCGGTGGTTTTACGGATGCGGGTGTATAAAGGACAAGGAGGAGTGTACCGGTGTTTTTTCAACAGTTATTTAACGGAATAACCATTGGCGCAACGTACTCACTTGTGGCGGTAGGCTTTTCTATCGTTTACAGTGTGCTGGAGCTGGTAAATTTTGCCCATGGTTCATTCTACGTATTGGCAGGATATCTCATACTTACGATGTATTCGTTCATGGTATTGCCTTACCCTATTGCGTTGCTGGCATCTTTGATCGTTACAAGCTTATTCGGTGCTGCCATGAACAAATTTTTGCTTGAGCCGATTCGTAAGAAGACTTCTTCCGGTGAGTCAGTGATGACGGCTACCTTGGGAGTTTCTACTTTTATTCTTAACCTGATTATGGTGCTTTACGGAAGTGAGACGAAGCCTTTTCCGAATCCGATGGATCTCGGAAAGTTCTATGTGGGCAGCGTCATTATGAAATGGAATCAGGTCATCATTGCGATTGCGGCAATTGTCATGATTATCATTATGTCCATGATCATTTATAAGACGAAGGTCGGTTCCGGTATGAGGGCGATTGCTCAGGATGTCTCCGCGGCGAAGCTGATGGGTGTAAACACAGAACTGGTGATAACCTTTGCTTTTTTCTCCGGTATTCTCTGTGCGGCAATTGCGGGAATTCTGGTGGCAATGTATTATGGTTCCGTTGACACGACCATGTACCTGGGAGTCTCCATGAAGACCTTTGCCGCTTCGCTGCTGGGGGGCATCGGTTCTCTGCCCGGAGCGGCCCTGGGCGGTATCATTATCGGCGTCCTGGAGGCTTTTGTCGCCGGCTATGTCAGCGCCGACTGGAAGGACTGTATTGCCTTTGTCGTGTTGATTTTGGTTCTTTTGTTCAGACCTTCCGGTCTGTTCGGGCACAAAGAGATCAAGAAAGTATAAGGAGGGCGCACAAATGTTAAAAAAGATAACTACAGCATGGGCTCTCCACCGCCGGACGGTAGTGGCAGCGGCTTTGGTACTTCTGGTTGCTTTTCCGTTTTTATTCAGCAATCAGTATATTGTAACAGTGGCTACGCTGGGAGGGGTTTACGCAATCCTGGCTATGAGTCTGAACCTGATCTCCGGTTTCATGGGAATTACTTCCCTTGGCCATGCCGCGTTCTGGGGCGTAGGGGCATATACGGCGGCATTGCTTTCCACAAAGCTGGGTTGGCCGTTCTTACTCACGTTGATTGCCTCATGTGTGGTAGCTTTGATCTTCGGCATTCTTTTGGGGCTCCCTACGCTGCGTCTTTCCGGCCGCTATCTGACCATTGTGACCCTGGCATTCTGTGAGATTATCAGGACCATAGAGACCAACTGGAAAAGCCTTACAGGCGGCGCGACCGGAATTACCGGTATTCCAAAGCCGGAATTGTTTGGATATGTATTCAACACACCGCGGAAAATTTACTTCATGGTACTGGTACTCTGTATTTTGACTTATGTGATGATTTCCAGGCTAATGGATTCCAAACTGGGAAGAGGCATCACCGCCGTGCGCGACGATTACATAGCGGCACAGGCCATGGGTATCAAGGATTCCAGATATAAGATCATGGCGTTTGTGATTTCCGCAGCTTTTGCAGGTATGGCAGGAGGATTTTATGCACATTATATGAGCTTTATCAGCCCCTTAAGTTTCTCCTTTGATCAGTCGACGCTGATCTTGTCCATGATCATCATCGGAGGACTCGGAAATCTGACAGGCTCCGTAATCGGTGCGGTGCTCTTGATCGCCCTTCCTGAGGTACTCAGGCCGTTGATGGCATGGCGCCAGGTTATTTACGGTGCGCTGCTGGTCGTGGTAATTCTTTGTAAGCCTTCCGGACTTTTGGGAAAGGTAAATCTTAAGCATATAAGACAGCGCGAGATTTTCAGGAGGGGGAAGGAAAAGGAAGGTGAGGTGAAGGCATGAGTACACCAGTGTTAAGGACAGAAAAGGTGACACAGCGGTTTGGCGGCCTGGTTGCCGTAAACTCTGTAGATATGCATGTGGACCAGGGAGAGATCATCGGGATCATCGGCCCAAACGGCGCCGGGAAAACGACTTTGTTCAACTGTATCACAGGGCAGTATACACCGACCGAAGGAAAGATTTATTTTCACGATAAAGACATTACGGGTATGACCCCTTTCCAGATTACTGAACTGGGGATGTGCAGAACCTTCCAGAATATTAAATTGTTTCCCCATATGACGATCATGGAAAACGCAATGGTCGGCGCCCACACGCGGATCAAGGAAAATCTGTGGGATGCATTTTTTCATACGAAGGCTTATAAAAAGGCGGAGAAGCAGGCGGAGGAGAGAGCAAAAAAGGCATTGGAGCTGACAGGTTTGTCGGATAACCCTTACTATTACGGAACAGATCTTCCTTATGGAAAGCAGAGGAGACTGGAGATTGCGCGTGCCATTGCAAGTGATCCCGAAGTTCTGATGTTTGATGAGCCGGCGGCCGGCATGAACGAAGGCGAAACGGCAGATCTGACAGAATTTATCCGTGAGATCAGGGGGCTGGGCTATACCATTCTTCTGATCGAACATGATATGAGACTTGTTATGAATCTCTGTGACAGAATATATGTACTCGACCATGGTACGTTGATCGCATCGGGAAAACCGGATGAGATCAAGCAGAACCCGCTGGTAATAGAGGCATATCTGGGAAAGAAGGCGTGATATGGCATATTTGCAGGTTGAGAACCTTCAGGTGAATTACGGCGCGATCAAAGCGGTACAGGGGGTTTCCTTCCAGGTGGAGAAGGGAGAGATCGTAACCCTGATCGGTGCAAACGGTGCCGGAAAAACTTCTATTATGAATACGGTCGCAGGCCTGATCAAGCCTGCCGGCGGATCGGTTATCTTTGACGGGAAAGAGATTACCGGTCACAAGGCATACAATATTGTGAAAAGCGGCCTTACCCTTTGTCCGGAGGGGAGAAAGATTTTCCCCAGGTTTACCACCTATGAGAATTTGAAGATGGGTGGCTATACAAGCTCTTCGGAGGCAGTGAGCCGGGGGATTGAAAGGGCTGCGGAGCTGTTCCCGAGATTGAAGGAACGGTTTGATCAGGTGGCAGGAACTCTTTCCGGCGGTGAACAGCAGATGTTGGCCGTGGGAAGGGCGCTTATGTCGGAGCCGAAGCTTTTAATGCTGGATGAGCCTTCCCTGGGACTTGCACCTATTGTTGTGCAGGAGCTTTTTGAATGTTTTACCAGAATCAATAAGGATGGGACAACGATCCTTCTGGTCGAGCAGAATGCGAGCATGGCTCTGGATATTTCTGACAGGGGCTACGTGGTGGAAAACGGCAAGATCAATATTTCAGGCACAGGAAAAGAACTGGCGGACAATGAAAAAGTAAAAGAGGCCTATCTGGGCGGAATGTAAACATTTTATAACAGTGTGGTAAATTGCATACCCAAAGGGCACACCTTAATACATGCGCTCCGCGCTGTAAAACTGGGGTATACCCAAAGGGCACACCTTAATGCATGCGCTCCGCGCTGTAAGATTAAGGTATGAGCAATTTATATAAGAAAAAGGAGGATAACTATGAGAAAAAGGATTTTCAGTTTTGTTCTTGCAGCGACAATGGTGATGTCCCTGGCAGCATGCGGAGGCGGGGACAGCAAGGAAACAGCAAAGGATGACACCACCAAGGCGGCAGCGGAGACAAAGGAAGGGGATGACGGTACACAGGCGGCATCGTCAGGCGGCACAGGCGCGATCAAATTTGCTCTGATCGGCCCTCTGACCGGCAACAACGCTTATGCAGGCGAGGCGATGTTCAACGGCGCCAAGATGGTAATCGATGAGTACAATGAGGCAGGCGGCTACAACGGGACTCCGGTTGAGTATGTGGAATACGATACCAAAGCAGACGCCAATGAGGGTACGATGATCGCTCAGAAATTGGCGACAGATGATTCTGTCACTGCAACGATCGGGCCCTGGTCTTCTACGGTGGGCCTTGCCATGGCTCCTATTATTGATGATGCCGGCCTTATCATGTATGCAACATCTCCCAGCCATGCTGACCTGACCAAGTCCAGTGAATGGATCATCCGTCAGACCCCTCTGGCCGCCACTTTGGCCTATGGCTGTGCGGATACTCTTCTTGAGGCCGGATATACCAACGGCGTATATCTGTATGACAACACCAACGAGGGCGCTACCAAGGGTTCTGAGCTGTTCGAGGAGCGTTTCACCACAGGCGGCGGCACGGTTACTGTTGAAGGCTATGCAGCCGGCACCAAGGATTTTACTCCGCTGATGACCAAGTATAAGAGCCAGGGAATCGAGTTCATCTGCATGTACGGCGCAACTGCAGACTCTGCTTTAATCTGCACCCAGGCAAGGGATATGGATCTGGATTGCCTGATTCAGGTAAACTCTATGGCCCTGAACGATGAGTTCAACGAGCTGATTGCCGGTTTGGAAGAGGTTTACTGCTGTGATTCTTACGCGGCCGATTATCCCGATGATGCTTTCCAGGAGTTTGTTTCCAAATATGAGTCTCTTTACGGAGAGAAGCCCATCGTTCACGGTTATTTCGGATACTGTGCGGCCAAACGCCTCCTTGATACCATTGAGGAATATGGTCTTGACGATATGACTAAGGTTCGTGACGCTCTCAGAAACGGAACGCAGGAAACGGAGCTTGGCACTCTGGAATTCATTGACGGCGATGCAGACCGTCCTACCATCTGGAGTAAATATGATGTGGACGACGGTGTATTCCATGCCGTTACGGAGATTCCTTCTCTGAAATAATTGTAACAGTTGTCTCTGTACCAGAAATGCAAAGTGGACTGCCGCCGCTTGCGACGGTCCACTTTTACTAAAAAATTAGCAGGAGGGAATATACAGATGGATCTCGGATTAAAGGGAAAAGTCGCCGTCGTCATGGGCGGGACAACAGGAATCGGAGCCGAGGCGGCGCTGCGGTTCGCGGCGGAGGGGTGCAAAATTGCTGTGTGCAGCCACAATATGGAGAAGGTGGAGGCCTTTGAGAAGCGTGCGGCTGAGGCGGGGATCACCGATGTGCTGGTGGAGCAGGTAAACGGCATGAAGGCCGAAGAGCAGGAGGCCTTTGCGGATCATATTGTAAAAAAATTCGGAAGAATCGACGTGTGGGTAAACTGTGCGGGAGGCAATAAACATGGCCCGCTTTATACACTTCCGGAAGAAACATTCCGTTATATCATTGACTTGAACCTGACCTCCGCGTTCCTTGGGATTAAAACGGCTTCCAAGTATATGATGGAGCAGAAGAGCGGTGTGATCATCAATCTTTCCTCCCTGTCTTCTAAAATGCCGGTGGGCTACCGGGTAACTTATGGAGCAGCCAAGGCCGGTGTGAATCTGCTGACCATTGGGGCCGCGTCGGAGCTGGCTCCCTTCGGTATCCGCGTAAATGCTGTGGCTCCCGGAATCATCGACACGGTGCTTTCTGCCAATGCGATTTATGAGCATACAGATTATATCATGTCCATGATTCCTCTTCACCGGGCAGGCTCTCCCATGGAGGTGGGCGATGTGATTGTCTGCTTGGCCAGCGACCAATTCAGCTATGTGACGGGCGCGGTGATTCCTGTGGACGGCGGCAAGAACTCCATGGAGGATACGGATTTAGTCTGGACCACACCCTGGAAGGGATGATGGTTATATAAGGAGAAGGCAGATGGATATTGGAAAGATGATGCCGAAGGAGATGTCGGCGGAGGAGATCAGCCGCCTCTTTGACTGGAGTGAGGATGAACTGGCGGCTATGGATGAGGTGGAGTTTCGGGCCAGGTTCCGGGAACGCTGTCATCATACCATGGAAATTCAGGTGTACGAGCATGCATTCCGGGGGAAGTCTCTCTCTGAAAAGCAGATTGCGACGGCGGAAAAATATCTGCATATCTGGGACAGGAGAGGACTTTCCCACGATTGTCATGAGTATTGTTATGTGCAGAGGCTTCTGGAGTTTGCAAAAACTCTGATAGCCGGGGAGGTTCCCGACCTTTCCTCCTATGAGCCCAAGTGGCTTACGGGGGAGGAGACAGAGGTATTTGAGAGAGTCCTTTATGAGCGCCGTTCCGTCCGCCATTGGGATCTCTCAAAGAGAATTCCGGATGAATTGATCGACAAGATTCTCCGGGCCGGACTTTGGGCGGCCCACGCCTGCAATCTGCAGTCCGTTCGTTATCTCGTGGTCCGTGAGGAATCGGAGCCCGGCCTCTTTCGCGGAAGCGATATTCCCGGGGGTCCGGTTCATATTGTCCTGCTGCAGGATGTGAGAAATTACCGGGCGAATCCGCTTATGCCGGAATACAATCAGCTTCTGGACTGCGGCGCTGCGGGGCAAAATATCGTCCTGGCGGCTCATGCCTATGGACTTGGCGGAGTATGGCTCACCTTTAATCAGAAGATGAGGGAACGGCTGATCAAGCGGTTTGATATTCCGGATCATATAGATCTTGTCACATATGTGGATGTCGGCTATCCTGCACAGTCTCCTTGTCCGCCCCTGCGTCCTGATCCGGAGGATGTTATTTTTGCAAGGATCTGATAGAAAATAAAGGTTTCTTCGTCAGTGATTGCGGGATGGGAGATTCCGGCAACGGAATTTTTGATGTCTAAAGCGTCCGTATGGACACCACCGTATGGGAAATAAACATCCTGTACGGTGGTTGTTTTCTTGTTTTCGAGCAGCCCCCTTTAGTTTACAGCCTAATTGGTCTTTTTCTGCTCAGTTTCAGAACTTAAAGGCAATCTTGAAATCACCGTATTTTCCGGTTGCATATTCAAAAGCCTCTTTCCAGTCTTCAAGCTTAAAGTAACGGCTCACGACACCTTCTGTTTTTAGGCTGCCGTTTTGAATATTATCAATTACATAAGGGTAGCAGTAGGGGCTTAAATGAGAACCGAGAACATTCAGCTCCTTGTTGTCGCCGATCAGAGTCCAGTCTACGGTAGTGGCGGTAGCAAAAACACCGAATTCTATGAAAGTCCCCAATTTTCGGACCATCTGCAGGCCCTGAACGACACTGGAGGGATGGCCGGTTGCTTCAATGTAGATATCACAGCCGTATCCATCAGTCATATCCAGAATTTCTTTGAGGGCATTGATTTTGGAAGGATTCAATACAACGTCTGCGCCAAATTCCCTGGCTTTTTCCAATCTCTCATCCTTCATATCCAGGACAATTAATTTGGCTGGATTTATTTTTTTAACGTAGGTGATCATTCCTAATCCTAAAGTTCCTGCTCCGGAAATGACCACAGTATCTTCGACTGTGATGGAAGCACGGTCAACTGCGTGTTTGGAACAGCTGTAGGGCTCAATCAGTAGTGCCTTTTCCAGCGGCATCTCTTCAGGAACTGTGTGAAGCACGGCGTTTTTGGGATATCGCACATATTCTGCCATTCCTCCGTTGTTTTCTTTCTGAAAACCAAAGGTGGCATGAGGTTGGCACATCCAATAACGCCCGGTTTTGCAAAACCTGCATTTTCCGCAAGGAACGATCTGATCGGCGATGAGGCGCTCTCCCACATGATAGGATGTGACATTTTTCCCGGTTTTTACCACGTGACCTAAAAACTCATGGCCGGGAATAAAAGGCGGGCGTACCCATTTTTCATGGGTGTCGTCTCCCCATGTGGAATTACCCTCATAGCATTTTAGATCGCCGGCACAGATTCCACAGCCTTCTGTTTTGATGATGATGTCATCATCCCCGCACTCGGGAACAGGATAATTGCTTTCGAATCGGTAGTCGCCTTTGTCGTAAGCGACAAGGGCTTTCATAGTTTCTGGTAAAATATTCATAATAGATACCCCCTCATTAATTAAAATCAATTTATAAAACAGATTATATCATCGGGGTTAAATAATAGCAATGGAAATATCAAAAATTTTATGAAAATTTAGAATTGTAGAAATAAGTGTAAGAGGAACATTCTTCGGAATGTTCCTCTTACACTTACTTAGATAGATTCGATAAAGGATACAATAAAGTTTAAGGCGGCTCCCGCTGCGATGGATTCTTTTTTGTAAGAGCAGGTCTTCAGGTAATCTGCGTCGTTGGAAAAGGTATTAAGGCGGGCGGCCCGCTCCTTTAGGTCGCTGAGATAAGGATCTAGATATTCACCTACATAACCACCCAGAATAATTTTGCAGTCAAGGAGCACGTGAACGATATTGACGGTTGACGCCAAATGATCCAGATAAATATCCCAGGATTTTTTAAGCTCTTTATTCCCGGATTTCAGGCCTTTAAAAAAGGCGGATAAATTTTCATCGGTCAGATCGGACAGGTTGGTAGCGGCAAGATAAGTGTCCACACAGCCATATTGCCCACAGTAGCAGCGTTTTCCGTTGGGAACTAAGGTAATATGTCCGACTTCCCCGCTTTTTTGGGTATCCCCACTGTAAACAGCACTGTTGATAATCATGGAACCGCCGATATTATTGCTGAGCATCAGATAAAAGGCATTTTTCATGTTATGATTCAACCATGTTTCTGTAAATGCAGCAGCATTTGCATCATTAAAAAGCCGGATGTCATATGGAATATATTTGGAAAAATCCTCCAGGGTGGTTCCGCTTAAATTTATGATCTTACTGAAGAAAACACTTTTTCGGTCAATGTCCACCAGAGCTGGAAGGCCGATTCCTACTCCAAGGATATGTTCCCTGTTCAGATTGGAATTTTGAATCAGAGAGTCCAGAGTATTAGCGACATATTGATAATAGGAATCTGTAGCTTCAAATTTCATTCTATGTCTGGTAGAAGCGATGATGTCACCGAGTAGATTGACGGCAACAATGGTTACATGATTGCCTGTCACATCAATTCCAAGGGCGATTTTTGCATCTTCAATTATGGAATAAGTGATGGCTCTTCTGCCGCCGGTATGCCCCTGAGAACCAGATTTTTTGATGAGTCCATCCGCAACGAGATCGTCGATATTTTTTGTGACAGTGGGAAGGCATAACTGAAGATCAGAAACGAGATTTTGCTTGGTTAATGCTCTGTTTTGAAAAAAATGATGGTAGATGCTGGATCGGTTAATTCGCTTGATTTCTACATTTAATGTTTTTTTTCCAGCCATTGAAAATCTCCTCTGTACTTTTTTAAAAGCCCTTTTATTAATATAGTTTAAAAATAACATAACCTTGGATATTCTGCAAGGTGAAATATTTTTTTTTTATAAAATTCGGGAACAATACCGGTAGAGATAATAGGAGACAACCCAAGAATTAAGTAATAAAGCATAAAACATCTGCACTTAGAATGGAAGATTTATAAAAAATATCTAAAAGACTATTGACAAATTTTAAAAAGGCGTTTATAGTTTATTTAAACTTGTTTTATAAAGTCGATTTAAAAAACAGAAATATAAAACAAGAAATACTATAGGGAGGGTAAAAAATGGTAACAGGTATAGTTGTTGTTTTGATTTTCATTGTGATTGCGGCTTTAATGATTGCAAAGAAGCTGCCTACGGTACTCGCACTTCCGTTGATGGCGATTCTGATCGGGTTTGCGGCAGGACTTCCGCTAAAGGGAGAGGAAGGTATTTTAACCAATGTGATTCCTCAGGGAGCCCTAAAGCTGTCTGGTACGTATGTGGCAATTTTGTTTAGCTGTTGGCTTTCAAGGATTCTTTACCGGACAGGTGTTTCAGCTACGATCATTAAAAAAGCAGCAGAGTTTGGTGGAGACAAACCCTTTATTGTTTCGCTTTTGCTATGTGCGGCCAGTGTTTTCCTGTTCACAGTTCTGTATGGAACAGGTGCCGTAGCCATGGTGGGTGCAATTGTTCTTCCTATTATGCTTTCAGTAGGAGTTCCTCCTCTCACTGCCTGCAATGCTTTTCTGGCCGCCATGACAGCCGGATATGTGATCAATCCGGCCAATATTGCCGCTTTGACAAATATTACGGGTGTGGCCCAGAGTGACCTGTATTTGACAGCAGGTATCCTGACTGCTTTCAGCTGTGTATTCTGTGTCGGGATCCTCTGGTGGGGATTCAGAAAAAAGGGAAAGAAATATGCTTTTTCAGCGGAGATTTCCAATGATAATGATGATGAAGAAATTGAAACAGTAAAAGGGTTCAGGGGTTTTCTGGCATGTATGACTCCTGTTGTAGTGGTATTGGTGATGCTGATCTTCAAGTTGGATGCGATCGTCGTATTTATGATTGGCATTTTGTGGCTCATGCTTATGACCTTTAAAGGAAATTGGTCCAAATACTGCAGTATGATTGTGCAAAGCTGCTATGAGGGATTCAAAGAGGGTGCCCCTACTGTTTCTCTCCTGTTCGGTATTGGCATGCTGATCAGTGCAATGACAGCGCCGACAACACAGGCAGCGATTCAGCCGTTTATGGAAGCGATTACGCCGACCTCGGCTGTTGCATTGATTCTTTTTGTGTGTCTGCTGTCCCCTGGTGGTTTATATCGTGGTCCCTTTAATATCATGGGTCTTGGTGCCGGATTGGCGGTCAGTATGCTGGCAGTGAATGCAGTTCCCGTACTTGCCCTGTCTGCAGCCTTTTATGCGGCATTCAGATGGCCGACACAGTCCTGTCCCACTTCTACCCAGGTTGTATGGGCGGCAAACTTTGTCGGTTATGATCCCACCACAGCAGCAATGAAGGTATTTTGGCCTAACTGGATTGTAACAGCACTTTCTGTAATAGTTGTGGTTCTGATTTATATTTAATTGCAATTTTTTGCCAGGTAAGTCTGGGTAAAGCGGGCCTTATGCGTCCGCTTTACTTCATCTATAGAATAGATAGGAAAAGATTAAGGAGAATTATATGAAGGTAAGAATCGGAATTGATGTAGGGGGAACTTTTACTGACGCTGTTGTCATTGACAATGAGACATTTGAACTAGTCGGCAGTGCGAAGATCCCAACGACCCATGAAGCAAAAGAGGGAGTTGCTGCCGGCATTATTCAGGTACTTCATAAAGCGATGGAAGAGTGTCATGTAAAACCGGAGGATGTGGTTTTTATTGCACATGGCACGACTCAGGCGACAAACGCTCTTCTGGAAGGTGATGTGGCAAAAGTTGGAATTGTAACTCTGGGAAGCGGAATTCAGGGGGCGAAATCCAAATCAGATACCAACATTGGAAATATTGAACTGGCTCCGGGAAAGAAGCTTTATACAGAGAATGAATTTGTCAATACAGCCAGTTCAGATGGATTGGAGGCAGGCGCCGAACAAGCACTTAAGAAGCTTCAGGAAAAAGGTGCGGAATCTATGGTTGTGTCGGAGGCCTTTAGTGTAGATGATCCGGCCAATGAAAATCAAGTGATGGAGCTTTGCAACCGGGAGCAAATACCGGCAACAGCAGGCAATGATGTGTCCAAGCTTTATGGCCTTAAGGTTCGGACTAGAACCGCTGTTATCAATGCAAGCATTCTTCCTAAAATGCTGGAAGTGGCGAATATGACGGAAAGCTCCATTAAAAACGCAGATATCAAGGCTCCGTTGATGGTGATGAGGTGTGATGGCGGTGTTATGACAGTGGAGGAAGTGCGGAGCCGTCCGATTCTTACGATTCTTTCCGGACCTGCAGCCGGCGTGGCGGGGGCATTGATGTATGAAAAGCTGACTGACGGCATTTTTATGGAGGTCGGCGGAACGAGTACCGATATCTCCTGCGTGAAGGATGGAAATGTTGTTATCAAATATGCGGAGGTTGGCGGACATAAAACCTATGTCAATTCTTTAGATGTGCGCACGGTGGGGATTGGCGGAGGGAGCATGATCGAGATATCGAACGGGAAAATGGTTGACGTAGGCCCCAGAAGCTCCCATATTGCAAATCTGGCATATGAGGTGTATACAGATGTTCAGGATATTGTCGACCCTGTTTTGAAGGAGATACATCCAAAAACGGATGATCCGGCTTATGCTTATATCGAATGCAGTAATGGGAAAAAGTTCGCACTTACGATGTCCGGAGCGGCCAATATTGCCGGTTATGTTAAAGAGGATAATTATGCACATGGAAATGTGGAGGCAGCGAAAAAAGCCTGGGAACCTCTTGCAAAAAATATGGGGCTCTCTGTTTTGGAAACGGCAAAGCAGGCACTTCATCTGGCCGCTAAAAAAAATGGAAAGATTGTAAACAGTTTTATCAGTGATTATGGCCTGGATAAAAAAACGCTGACATTTGTAGGAGGAGGAGGCGGCGCAGCCAGTGTGGTACCCCATATTGCAGAGGAATTTGGGGTGAATTTTAAAATTGCCAGAAATGCATCCGTGATTTCTCCTATCGGCGTTGCGCTTGCTATGGTACGGGATATGGTGGAGAGGACTATTCAAAATCCTACGGAAAAAGATATTCTGGCCCTTCGATATGAAGCGATTCAGAAAGCGGTAAAAGCCGGTGCCAATCCGGATTCGGTTGAGGTCAAAGTGGAGGTGGATGCCCAGCAGAATAAGGTCAGAGCCATCGCTATAGGAACCACAGAGCTTCGGGCGAAAGAGCTGTCGGCTGCGGAGAAGACAGACGAAGAGTTGATTTCCATTGCGGCGGCTTCTCTCGGGGCGCCGCCTGCAGAATTGGTAAAGGCTGCGGATAACGGCAGTATGGTGGTATTTCTCTACCATACAACGGAAAAACAATTTTTCTTTTTTAAAAAGAAGATTTCCATGCTTCGCTTGGTGGACAGAGACGGGATTATTCGTCTTCAGAGGAAGAATGCGGCAGTTCTGGAATGTGAGGCGGCAAAGTGGAAGCAGAAGGTGAAATACTTGCTTGGCGAGCATACGGTTCATTCCGACGGAGGAGCAGAGATTCCCAATATTTATATTGTTCTTGGAAAACGGATCATAGACCTGGCGGGAATGCAGAGTAAAGAGCAGATACTGTCACTATGTGAAGTGGAATTGGCAAATGTGCCGAAAGAGGAAAGGCTGATCATGATTTGCACGCTTACCGCGGAGAATGCGAGGGGTTAAATGAATCGGTTTCCGTTTCCGGACAGGATACAGTCCAGGGAAGAGTTAAAAAGAGATGTGTTATATCGGAAGATACCGGAGGCTGACAGGATTTCCATATGTGATATGGCCTGGAAACGAGGCGCCCGGATTTCGGAAGAGGTTATGGAAAAGTATCCGGGGAAGGACATCCGTGGAATACTGGGCAGAGAAGGTTTGACCGTTACGATGGTCTGTAGAGACGAAGTACGGGGGAAGATTCGGACGTTTGGAGAGTTTTATCCAACGAAAAAGGAGATTGTTCTTTATATGGGCTCCATTGCGAAATGGGCGGAGGCCAATCATCTGGACGAGACGCCGGCGGTTGACCTGATTTTGGCCCACGAGTTTTTTCATTATCTGGAATGCACAAAAATAGGGGAGACTTCCAGACTATATTTTGTGCCTGTGATGCAGATTGGAAAATTTACTTTGGGAAAATCAGGAATCCGTGCACTTTCGGAAATTGCCGCACATGGATTCACAAGAACCTACTTTAAAACTTGCGGGAGTTTTGAAGCAATGACATGGGAGAGAGAGGAGAGAAAATAAATGGAAATAATAAAGACAGATATTGTAGTAATAGGAGGAGGCCCCGGAGGGCTGGCGGCTGCAGTGACTGCGGCAAGGAATGGGGCAAAGGTTCTTCTGGCGGAGCGGAATGGTTATTTAGGAGGACAGTTGGGGAGCGGTTTGCCATTCCTGGCCTTTCTTGATAAGAAAAAGCGTCAGGTAATTGGAGGGATCGCCCAGGAATTTGTGGATAGGCTTACTCAGGTGGAAGGGACAAAAGGACATGCATATTGTCCATTTCATCTTTCTACAACGATGGTTCATCCTTTTTATTCCAGAATCATCGCATTTCAAATGGTGAAGGAGGCCGGTGTAAAACTGCTGCTTCACTGTGAGCTGACGGATGCTAGGGTTAAAGACGGAAAACTAAAATCGGTTACACTTACAGGAAAGGGCATCCATATAGAGGTGGAAGCAAAAATTTTCATTGACGGAACCGGAGACGGGGATCTGGGATACATGGCCGGGGCTGAGTTCGGCAAGGGACAGGAGGATAGCCATGTAATGCAGCCGCCAACCTTGATGTTTAATCTGGCAGGCATTCATTTTGACAAATTCTATGATTTTATCGAGGCACATCCAGAAGAATTGCCCTACGGACTTAAGATGCAGAATTTGAGAGAAGGTTATAATGCAGATTTTTTCCGGAATAACTCCAGCTTTGTATTTTTTGGAATGCAGCACTTAATCCGGAAGCTGAGAGACGAGGGGAAATGCCCTATAGCCAGAGATACGATTATTTTTATCCGGCAACCAAATCCAGGAGAGGTTGCGGTCAATACGATCCGGATCCTGAATTTTGACGGTTCAGATGTGCATGATCTAAGTAATGGAGAGATGGAGGCACATTTGCAGATTCCCAAATTGATTCAGATGTTCCGGGATCATGTGCCTGGTTTTGAAGACTGTTATCTGACTTCCATTAATTCCTGCATCGGTGTGCGGGAGAGCAGAAGGATTATGGGAAAGAAAATGCTGGATTACCATGATTGTATAGAAGGCCGCGTACCGGAGGATACCATTGCCCTTTGCAGTTATTTTTTGGATATCCACAACGGAAAAGGGGATGACACAACAGGGATTAATATTGAAGAACCTTTTGGCATTCCATATCTTTGCCTGGTATCAAAGGATATTTCTAATCTGATGATGGCAGGAAGGGATATCAGTGTGGATCCGGTAACTTTTGGTGCCACAAGAATTATGAATGTCTGTATGGCAGTCGGACAGGCAGCGGGAACGGCGGCAGCCATGGCTCTTTCCGAAGATAAGCTTCCGGAACAGGTAGATATTGGTGGATTAAGGGAAAAGCTACTGGAACAGAAAGCTATTTTAAAAATGTGACAAGTGAGGTGTGATATGGAACTGATGAAAAAAAACATTGTTGTAGTCGGAGGAGGCCCTGGCGGCCTGGCAGCAGCAGTGACAGCTGCCAGAGAAGGAAAAAAAGTTCTTTTGGTGGAACGAAATGGTTATCTGGGAGGTCAATTGGGAAGCGGACTGCCGTTCTTAGCTTTCTGGGATAAAAAAAGGCGTCAGGTGATCGGTGGCTTTGCACAGGAATTTGTAGATAGATTGCAGGAGGAGGGGGCTTCTTTCGGACATGCATACTGTCCTCATCATCTTTCTACGACGCTGATTGATCCTTTTTATTCCAGAATTTTATGTTTCCAGATGGTAAAAGAGGCAGGGGTGGAGCTGCTTTTGCATAGTGAGCTTTCAGGGGTCCATGTGGAGGATGGTAGGATCCGCTCTGTAGTGATCTCCGGTAAAGGGCAGAATATAGAGGTGGAGGCTGATATTTTTATTGATGCTACCGGGGATGGAGATTTGGCTAGTATGAGCGGTGCCGAATGTGAGAAGGGGGACAGTGAGAGTCATGTGATGCAGCCGCCAACTCTGATGTTTAATCTGGCAGGAATTCATTTTGACAGATTTTATGATTTTATCGAAGCGCATCCGGAAGAGCTTCCCTATGATGTACTTTCCAATATTGAGGAAGGCTATAATGCCGATTTTCTGCGGGAGAACAGGAGCTTTATTTTCTTGGGAATGCACCATTTGCTGGAAGAATTGAGGAAGAAGGGAGAATGTCCCGTTGACAGGGAAACTGTGATCTTTATCCGTCAACCCAACCCGGGGGAGATCGCTGTCAATACTATCCGCCTGCTGAATTTTGACGGTTCGGATATTCACGATCTAAGTAACGGGGAAATGGAGGCCCATTTACAAATTCCGAAACTGATCAAAATGTTTAAGGAGAATGTACCGGGGTTTGAAAACTGTTATTTGTCGTCCATCAATGCCTCCATAGGTGTCAGAGAGAGCAGAAGGGTTATGGGCATTAAAAAATTGAATCATGAAGATGCGGTTGCGGGAAAAAGGCCGGAAGATACCGTTGCCCTGTGTTCTTATTTTATCGATGTTCATAATGGCGCCGGTCGGGGAACCTATCGAGTCTCCATTGAAGAGCCCTTCGGTATTCCATATGGCTGCCTTGTGTCCAAAGATATTCCAAATTTGATGATGGCAGGAAGAGATATCAGTACAGACCATCTGGCCTTTGGCGCTACGAGGATTATGAATGTCTGCATGGCAGTCGGCCAGGCAGCAGGGCTTGCTGCGTCTATGTCTATTGACGGGAAACAGAATCCGGAGCAAGTGGATACGGATGAGCTGAGAAAGAAGCTTCTGGAGCAAAACGCGATTCTCGAGGTGTGATGGAAAAGGAGGAAAACAGAAATGCAATTACCTAATATAATGAAAGCTTTGGTTGCTTACGGAAAAGGGGAATACCGATTGGTCAATGATTTTCCTGTGCCGGAGTGTGGCGATGATGATATTCTTATTAAAACGGAGGCTTGTGGAATCTGTGCTGGAGATCTGAAATGTATGCACGGTGCGGAGCGTTTTTGGGGCAATGAGAAAGAGGAAGCCTGGGTCAGACCGCCCTTTATTCCAGGTCATGAATTTTTGGGACATATTGTGAAGCTTGGAAAGAATGTCAAAGGATATGAGCTTGGAGAGCGGATAACGGCAGATCAGATCGTTCCCTGTGGAGAATGCAAGTTCTGCAAATCGGGACGCTACTGGATGTGTGAACCCCATGCGACTTTTGGTTTCCAGAAGGAAAATAACGGGGGTATGGCGGAATATGTCCGATATCCGAAGAATGCGGTGATTCATAAGGTTCCGGAAGATATGCCTCTGGAAAAAGCACTGTTAATCGAACCCTTTTCCTGTTCTAAGCACTGCGTGGACCGAGCACAAATTAGAAGTGACGATGTAGTGGTGATTTCCGGTGCGGGAACCCTGGGGCTGGGAATGATTACATATGCCGGCCGCCTGAATCCGGAAAAACTGATTGTTTTGGATATGAAGGATGAGAGACTGGAAAAAGCCAGGGAATTTGGTGCAGATATGGTTCTGAACCCCGGTAAGGAGGATGTTATTGCCAAAATTAAGGAAATGACAGGAGGGTATGGCTGTGATATTTATATAGAAGCAACCGGACATCCTTCCAGTGTCATCCAGGGGCTCAAAATGATACGTAAGCTTGGCCGTTTTGTTGAATTTAGCGTATTTGGCAGCGAGACCTCCGTTGACTGGAGTATTATCGGTGATGGAAAGGAACTGGATGTTTTGGGGTCGCATTTGTCTCCTTACTGTTTTCCTTATGTGATTGAGCATCTTTATAATGACGATCTGAAATCGGAAGGGGTTGTGTCCGCAATATATTGTTTGGAGGATTGGGAAAAAGCGTTTGAAAGGGCAACAGGAAAAGATGGAGATTTTAAGGTAGCATTTAAATTCTAATCAGAGATATACCCAAGGGCATACTCATTTGGCTCACGGGTATAAAAGCAGGAATCTCTCTTTCTATGAGATGTGAAATCAAATAGAGAGGGAGATTTCCGCTTTTTTGAGAGGATGCGGCGGTTTGGAGATTTTTGTCTATCCGAGCATTACATCCAACAACATCATGACGGCGAAGCCTAGGACAATACCCATGGTTGCGGTGTAGGGCTGTGCCTTCTGGTTTTGCTGGCATTCCGGAATCAGCTCGTGGACAGCGACCAGGATCATGGCTCCGGCCGCAAAGGAGAGGGCAAAGGGAAGGATGGCTTCCACATAGACTACCAGCATGGCGCCGATCACTCCGGCGATGGGCTCCACCAGGCCGGACGCCTGACCCAAAAGAAAACTCCTCTTCCTGGAATAGCCCTCCCGTCTCAGGGGGATGGAGACGGCGGCGCCTTCCGGGAAATTCTGCAGGCCGATGCCGATGGCGATGGTTATGGCTCCCATAAAGCTCTCCATATTATGGCTGCCGCCCTGAAGCGCTCCGAAGGCTACGCCGACCGCCAGACCTTCCGGTATGTTGTGAAGGGTGATGGAGAGGATCAGCATGATGATGCGGTTTAAACGCTCATTGGGTTTTCCCTGGGCATTGTCTGTTCTGTTTCTGGAAAATGTAACAATTTTATCGGAAATCCACATGAACAGAGCGCCGGACAGGAATCCCAGGGTTGCTACCAGGTAAGCCGGCATGCCGGAAGCGGCTTCGGCCCTCTCAATGGCCGGCTGCAGAAGAGACCAGAAGCTGGCGGCAATCATGACACCGGAAGCAAAGCCAAGCATTAAATTCAGTGCTTTGGGGTTTGGGGATTTAAAGAAAACAACGGTTGCTGCACCAAGGGCCGTTACAAACCAGGTTCCCAGGGTTGCGACCAGTGCCAAAAGGACAATATGATTCATGTTGTTGCACCTCCTATTAGCCAGTATATTGAGAAAGGATTGTACGGGTGAAAGAGGAATGGAAAGAAAAACCGGCGAAAGGCAGATTGGTGAAAGAAAAGCCGGCAGGCGGGAAAGGCGGGATTTGATCAAGAAACTTCTTGTAATACCCCCCTCGGGTCTGTTATAATAAAAATGTTGCCTTTTCCCGGATAAAAAGCGGGGATAAGGAAATGATGAAATTATCAAGATAGATCATAGAGTATGGATAACAGAAAGAGGGAAAGAAAATGGCAGAAGAAAGAAAATGTTCCAGTACTTCCTGCGGCAAAGAATCCTGTGAAGGCTGCGACAAAGCAAAGGTGGATTTTTCGGCGCCTTCCAATGCACTGAGCCATGTGAAGAAGGTGATCGGTGTCGTCAGCGGGAAAGGAGGCGTGGGAAAATCTCTGGTGACATCCCTTTTGGCCGTGGCTATGAGCAGAAAGGGATACAAATGTGGAATCCTCGATGCGGATATCACGGGGCCCTCCATTCCCAAGTCCTTCGGCGTGAAGGATAAGATTATGGGATCCAAGGACGGGATGCTTCCGGTGTACAGCAAAGGAGGTATTCCTGTGGTTTCAATCAATTTGCTTTTGGAAAATGACACGGACCCGGTGGTCTGGAGGGGGCCGGTCATTGCGAATACGGTAAAGCAATTCTGGTCGGACGTGATCTGGGGCGATCTGGACTATCTGTTTGTGGACATGCCTCCGGGAACCGGGGACGTGCCTCTGACGGTATTCCAGTCCCTGCCGGTGGACGGCATCCTGGTGGTGGCTTCTCCCCAGGAGCTGGTATCCATGATCGTAGCCAAGGCGGTGAAGATGGCCGAACTCATGAAGATTCCGGTGCTTGGCCTGGTGGAAAACATGTCTTATTTCAGATGTCCGGATAATGGGAGGGATTATCAGATCTTCGGGGAGAGCCATATTTATGAGGTGGCCGAGGTGCACGGGCTTCCTGTCCTCGCGAAAATTCCCATTGACCCGGCCCTGGCTTCGGCCTGTGACAGCGGAACGATTGAGGATTTTGTGGGAACCTGCATGGATGAGGCAGTGAAAGTATTGGAGGAAAGATAGGATATGAGGCTGATGATTGCGTCGGATATCCACGGTTCTGCTTATTACTGTAAAAAAATGCTGGAGCGTTACCGGGAGGAGGGGGCGGAAAGGCTCCTCCTCCTGGGCGACCTTCTTTATCACGGGCCGAGGAATGATCTTCCCAGGGAGTATGCGCCGAAGGAGGTAATCTCCATGCTCAATGAAGCAAAGGAGGAGCTTCTCTGTGTGCGGGGAAACTGTGACGCCCAGGTGGATCAGATGGTACTGCAGTTTCCGATTCTTGCGGATTCTATGATTTTATACTTGGACGGGCGTACCATTTATGCAACTCACGGGCATGTTTACAATGAGGAAAAGCTGCCGCCTCTTAAAAAGGGAGATATTCTTCTCCATGGGCACACGCATGTGCAGGCTATGGAGGATCGGGGCGATTACATTTATCTGAATCCCGGTTCTGTTTCTATTCCGAAAAATGGAAACGAGAACAGTTACATGGTCTATGAGGACGGAAGCTTTACCATTAAAAATATGGACGGCATAAGGATCCGGGATTTCGTTCCCGCGCAGTGAGTAGGGGAAGATAAATCTTCCCTGTTCGATTAAGGAGAGAACAGATGGACACAAGAGTAATGGAGACAAAGGAACGTCATGATAAGGGCTATAATTGCTGTCAGGCGGTCGCCTGCACCTACTGTGAGTTATTCGGAATGGATGAGGCAACTGCATTTAAGGCATGTGAAGCGTTTGGAGCCGGGATGGGCGGCATGAAGGGTACCTGCGGAGCCGTTTCCGGGGCCGTATTTCTGGCGGGGCTCAAGAGCAGCTGCGGTGATTTGGAGAAGCCGGTGAGTAAGGGCCAGACCTACAAACTTTCCAGAAAAATCGCGGATCGGTTCCAGGAAAAAAACGGAAGCCTGGTCTGCGGAGAGTTGAAGGGGGTGGAGACGAAAAAGCCCCTTCGCTCCTGTGAAGGCTGTATTCTGGATGCGGCGGAGCTGGTGGAAGAAATCTTACTTGAAAAATGAAATTATTTTATTTCTTTAGAAAAATAAAACGGGAAATGTAAATGACAAAGTTATATGAACGGCTGCTGGCATATGGAAACTTAAATGTTTCTCCTTTCCATATGCCGGGCCATAAAAGAAAAAAGTTTTCTTTTGGAAATCCGTTTGCCGTTGATATCACGGAAATTGACGGTTTCGATAATCTTCACCACCCGACAGGAATTCTGAAAGAGGCCATGGAGCAGGCGGCTGCAGTTTACGGCGCGGAGAAGAGTTATTTTCTTGTAAACGGGAGCAGCTGCGGGATCCTGGCCGCCATTTCCGCCTGCGTGCCACGGGGCGGGAAGCTTCTTGTGGCAAGGAACTGCCATAAGTCGGTGTATCACGGGATGATCCTGCGCGGACTTTTTCCCGTTTATCTTTGGCCGGAGCCTGTACCCGGCTGGGAGATGAGCGGGGCAGTCGGGGCGGAGGCGGTCCGGCAGGCGCTTTTGGCGCATCCGGATGTGAAAGCGGTGCTGGTTACGTCTCCCACTTATGAAGGGATCTGCTCCGATTTAAAAGGTATCTGTGAGAGGGCCCATAGGATGGGACTTCCTGTCATCGTAGATGCTGCCCACGGGGCGCATTTTTCATTTGGGGGAATTTGTGAGCCCGCGGTCTCCTGCGGGGCAGATTTGGTGATCGAGAGCCTTCACAAGACGCTGCCGTCATTGACACAGACAGCTATCCTCCATAAAAATTCCCGGTTTGTGGAGGATAGTCTCTTGGAATGGTATTTACAGGTCTATCAGACATCCAGTCCCTCCTATGTTCTGATGGCCTCCATCGATTCCTGCGTTTCCTATCTGACAGGGGAGGAGGGAAAGCGGGATATGGCCTTTTATGAGGCGGAGCTGGAGAAGCTCAGACAGAAGCTGAAAGGGCTTTCCCATATCAGGCTTTTGTCCGGCGAAGAGGCAGGCGGTGCATGTTATGATGTTTCCAAGCTGGTGGTTCGGGCAGAGGGGCAGAGCGGGAAGGCTCTCTATGACAGCCTGCGTCTGGAATACGGGATACAGCCGGAGATGTGTACGGAACATTATGTGATCCTGATGACGTCCGTGGCGGACAGCGCAGAGGATTTTGACAGGCTGTATGAGGCGCTTGCAGATATGGACAGAAAATGGGAGAAGGCCCGCGGAAGGGCTGTAAAGCGTCCCTGGGAAAAGGAGAGGGCAGGACAATTGAGGCCTCAGGTGGTTTTCGGGCCCGGGGAAGCCATGGAAAAGAAAAAGTGCTCCTGCCGGTTAGAGGATTGCGTGGGAAAGGTTTCCGGAGAATTTGCTTATATTTATCCTCCCGGCATTCCCCTTCTGGTGCCTGGTGAGCGGATTACGGAGGAGGTGCTGCAGATGCTTGGGCGGTACGGGAAGAGAGGTTTTGAAGTTCTGGGACCGGAAAACCTCGCGGGGGGAGAATTGGCAGTTATTGTTGAAAATTTTACGGAAAGTGTGGTATACTAAACCTGTAGTATGATGTCAGAGACGGATATCCGATCCGGGGACAGGTAAGGGAGGCGTGAAGCATGCTGGGATTTGAAGACATTTTGGGACATGAGCAGATTAAGGACTATTTCAAACACGCATTGGAACGCCGTCAGGTGTCCCATGCATATATTCTGACCGGCGAGGCCGGTATGGGGAGGAAGACCCTGGCAAATGCTTTTGCCATGGCCCTGCAGTGTGAGGACGGAGAGACAAGGGCCTGCGGAACCTGCCATTCCTGCCGTCAGTTTGTGAGCGGGAATCATCCGGACGTGGTTTATGTCCGCCATGAGAAGCCGGGGAGCATCGGCGTGGGAGATGTGAGGGAACAGATTATCAACGATGTGGACATTAAACCCTACAGCAGTCCCTACAAAATTTACATTGTGGACCAGGCGGAGCTTTTGACGGTGGAGGCGCAGAATGCCTTGCTGAAAACCATCGAGGAGCCGCCGGAATATGCGGTTATCTTTCTTCTGACCACCAATTCAGAGGCATTTCTTCCGACGATTTTATCCCGGTGTACGACTCTCAAGCTAAAGCCCCTTTACGATCAGGCGATTAAGACTTATCTGAAGGAGCACGAGAAGGTGTCGGAGCACCAGGCCGACGTCTGCGCGGCATTTGCCAGGGGAAATTTGGGGAGAGCCGTAGCGCTTGCCTCCTCGGAGGAATTTGTGAGGATGCAGGAGATCGTCCTGGAGCTTTTAAAGCATGTGAATACCATGGAGATCCGGGAGATGTCAGCTGTTTTGAAGGAAATCAAAAGTGCGAATCTGAATGTGGAAGACTGCCTGGATTTTATGCAGCTTTGGTATCGGGATGTGTTGATGTTTAAAGCCACGAGGGATACTTCCATGTTTATTTTCAAAGACGAGTACCGATATATCAAGGAAATCGCAGATCACAGTTCTTTTGATGGGATTGAAAAAATTTTGAAAGCCATCGAGAAGGCGGGCGTGCGCCTTAGGGCCAATGTCAATTATGAGGTGGCCATGGAGCTGATGCTGTTAGTGATGAAGGAGAACTTTGTATGACGAAGGTAGTGGGTGTGCGTTTTCGCACGGCGGACAAAATTTATTTTTTTGCACCGGAGAGCCTGGAGATCGAAAAGGGACAGCATGTTATTGTGGAAACGGCCAGAGGCGTGGAGTATGGCTATGTGGTCATGGGCATTAAGGATGTGGATGACGGCAAGGTCGTACAGCCCCTAAAGCCGGTGCTGCGCATTGCTACGGAGGAAGACGATGCCATAGAGGAGAAGAATAAAAAGAAGGAGCGGGAAGCCTTTAAAATCTGCCAGAAAAAGATCGAGAAGCATAAGCTGGAGATGAAGCTGATCGATGCGGAATACACCTTTGACAACAATAAAGTGCTGTTCTATTTTACGGCCGACGGCCGGGTGGATTTCAGAGAGCTGGTGAAGGATCTGGCCTCTGTTTTTAAGACCAGGATCGAGCTTCGCCAGATCGGTGTCAGGGATGAGACAAAGATCCTTGGAGGCGTGGGCATCTGCGGCCGGGCCCTCTGCTGTCATTCTTATCTGTCGGAGTTCATCCCTGTGTCGATTAAGATGGCGAAGGAGCAGAACCTTTCCTTAAATCCGGCGAAGATCTCCGGTACCTGCGGCAGGCTGATGTGTTGTTTGAAAAATGAGGAGGAGACTTACCGTTATCTGAACAGCAAGCTTCCCAATGTGGGTGACCGGGTGACCACGGACGACGGCTTAAAGGGCGAGGTATCCAGCGTCAACGTGCTTCGCCAGCGGGTGAAGGTCATTGTATTCCTGGATAACGACGAGAAGGATATCCGGGAATATCAGGTGGATCAGCTGAAATTCCGTCCCCGCCGGAAAAAGGAGAAAGAGAAATTAGATAAGAAGGAAGAGCAGGAGCTTAAGAAGCTGGAGACTTTGGAGAAAAAAGAAAGGAAATCGAAAGGTGGCAGCGGCGATTGAGCTTTTGGAGCATGAGAGGATAGACGAGCTGGAGAGAAACGGCTATCGAATTATTCAGAATGAAAAGAAGTTTTGCTTTGGTATGGATGCGGTGCTTCTGTCAGGCTTTGCTTTGGTAGAAAGAGGGGAGCTTGTGCTGGATTTGGGGACAGGCACCGGTATTCTCCCCATTCTCCTGGAGGCGAAGACAGAGGGGGAGCATTTTTTCGGCCTGGAGCTTCAGGCCGATATGGCCGAAATGGCAGGACGCAGCGCAGCGCTCAACGGCCTGGAAGAAAAAATAACCATTGTGACGGGAGATTTGAAAGAAGCCTCGAAGATTTTCGGAAGGGCTTCTTTTGATGTGGTTGTCTGCAATCCGCCCTATATGAAGCAAAATCACGGGTTAAAAAATCCGGATGGACCCAAGGCGATTGCCAGACATGAGATTTTCTGCACCTTTGAAGATGTGGCCAGGGAGGCGGCAGCAGTCTTAAAGCCGGGCGGACGGTTTTATCTGGTTCACAGGCCGCAGAGGCTTGTGGAGCTTTTTGAGACTCTCCGCATGCACAGGCTGGAACCAAAAAGAATGAAGTTTGTGCATCCTTTTGTGACAGCGGAGGCCAACATGGTGCTTCTGGAAGCGTTCAGGGGCGGGCGCCCCGAGATGCGGATGGAGGCACCGGTGGTGGTCTATGAGCAGCCAGGTGTTTATACAAAGGAAATCTATGAGATTTACGGATACTGAGAGGGGGAATGTGACATGGCGGGACAGCTTTACCTGTGCGCCACGCCAATCGGAAATCTGGAGGACATTACCCTGCGGGTGCTGCGGACCTTAAAGGAAGTGGATCTGATTGCGGCGGAGGACACAAGGAATACCATCAAGCTTTTAAACCATTTTGAAATCAAGACGCCTATGACCAGTTACCATGAGCACAATAAGGTGGAGAAGGCCAGGTACCTGGTAGAACAGATGGAGGCAGGGGCGAAGGTGGCGCTGGTGACGGACGCTGGAACCCCGGCTATCTCTGATCCGGGGGAAGAGCTGGTGCGCCAGTGTTATGGGGCAGGGATTCCCCTGACATCCCTTCCCGGTCCGGCTGCCTGTATAACGGCGCTGACGGTATCCGGGCTGCCTGCCAGAAGGTTCTGCTTCGAGGCGTTTCTCCCGCCGGATAAGAAAGAGCGGAAGGAAATTTTAAGGGAGCTGGAGAATGAGACAAGGACAATTATTGTCTACGAGGCGCCTCACCGCCTGGTTCGGACGATGAAGGAGCTTTGTGAAGTGCTGGGAGACCGGAGACTCTCTGTGTGCAAGGAACTTACAAAGGCTTTTGAGCAGGTATTCCGAATGACACTTTCAGAAGCCGTTTCCAGGTTCGAGAAGGAAACGCCGAGAGGGGAACAGGTGCTGGTCATTGAGGGAAGGAGCCGGCAGGAATTGAAAGCCAGGGCCGAGGAGGGCTGGGCCGTTATGTCTCTGGAAGAACATATGGATTATTATATGGGGCAGGGAGTGGAAAAAAAGGAGGCCATGCGTATGGTCGCAAAGGACAGAGGCATTTCTAAGCGGGAGGTATATCAGGGACTTTTATGAAGCAGGGGGGATAGGTTGAAAGAAAAAAGTAACTAAAGACTGAAAATATTGGAGGTATAAACAGGATTACTGCCTTTTTGCTTCAAGCGCTTTCTGGGCCTCTTCCCATTCTCCCAGTGCTTTTAACTCCGCGTCAAAAAATTTCTGGTCTTCCCGGATGATTCTTTCCGCCTCTTCCGGACTGTGGATTTTAAAAAAGGACGGCAAATATAAAGGGGGGCTCCCAACCGTTTTGTATTTCCAGAAATCGTCGATGTCTGATATATATTTCCAGTAAATGGTTTTCAGCAGTTTCCACAATTTTTGCCTTATATATTTTTTTTGGCTCATATAGGATACCTCCATATCCGTACTGTTTTTAATATACTATTTTATTAGAGAAATGTCAATTCACTATTAGAAATAATAATGGTAATAACATGACAAAAATGAAAAATATGGAAGGTAAAGTTGGGGGTTGCACCGAATCCTGTCTTGTCAAAGGCAATGTTTCTATGATATAATTTTAACTGGGAAAATATAAGATGTGTTTTATACCCACGATTATAAAAAGGGAAAATACGATTGGAGGTACAGAAATGAAGAAACTGACCATGAAAAAGGGCGGCGAGTGTATGGCTTGCCTTGCCTGCGTATCTGCCTGCTCCGAGGCTTTTTACAAGGAGTTTGATCCGGGGAAGGCCTGCATCCGTGTCGAGGAGAAGAAGGATGTGGTGAAGCCGGCGATGTGCATCCAGTGTGGGAAATGTGCGAGGACCTGTGAGCATGGGGCTATCAAGCAGAATGCCAAGGGTACATATGTGATCGACAAGAAGCTCTGCGTCGGCTGCGGCAAGTGTGTGGAAGCATGTCCCATGGGTGTTATGGTGATGCCTGCGGGAGCGGCGAATCCCAGCAAATGTATTGCCTGCGGAATTTGTGCGAAGGCATGTCCCATGGGAATTTTAGAGGTTGTGGAAAGTTAAGGAAAGTGAAAAATCCGCCGGATACTTTGAGGTATTTGGCGGATTTTTTGTGCACCATGCGTTTACCGTGGGACGGCGAGAAAATCAGATTGAATTTTCTGTTCTTTTTCTGTTCTTATTGATTATTCGGGCGGGCAGATTATAAGGAAAATTCTTTTTTCAGTGTATCTGTCATCACATCAATGGGAGCCTCCGCTCCGGTCCAAAGGGTAAAATTCAAAGCCCCCTGGTTTACCAGCATTCCCAGCCCGTTCACTGTGTGGGCACCTCGTTTCGCCGCTTCCTTAAGGAATAAGGTGTTGGGGTCGTTGAAGACCACGTCGCTGACGACCATGTGGGAGGTGACGGTATCGTAGTCCACGTCCGGCTTGCTGTTCACATCGGGATAAAGCCCGATGCAGGTGGCATTGATAAAAATATCTGTTCCGGCGGCAACCTTATACGTGGAATCCCAGGAAGCGTATTCGGCGGCGGCACTGGTTTTCTCTTCAATGAGACGGACCAGGTCTTCACCTCGCTCCTGATTCCGGTTGACGATGATGATTTTTTTTGCCCCGGCCAGGGCGCACTCTACGCCGATGGCTTTGGCGGCGCCGCCGGCTCCCAGGATGACCACCTGTTTTCCTCCCACGGAGACGCCCTCATTTTTTAAGGAAATCAAAAATCCTTTCCCGTCTGTGTTTTCTCCCCAGAGCTTTCCGCCTTTGTTGACCACCATGTTGACAGCGCCGATAATTTTGGCCGCCTCGGAGAGTTCGTCCAGATACTTTAACACGTTGACCTTGTGGGGGATGGTCAGGTTGATCCCCTTCATCCCAAAGGCCTTTACTCCATTCATGGCAGCTTCCAGATCATCTTTCTCCACTTTGACCGTCAGGTAACGGAAGTTCAACCCTTTTGCGGCGAAAGCCGCCTCCTCCATGACGCCGGTGGGATTTTCATCGATGGGGTTTCCAAAGGCTCCGACCAGTTCTGCGCGGTAATTTTTGCTCATTGTGCGACCTCCTGTTTTATGTGATTGGTTTAGGATATCCAATTGGTTTCCAGTTCTGTTTTTAATTCTGTGAACATCTGATAATAGGTTTGTTTTGTCCCCGCTACGATATCTAAGGCGATTGTCTGGTTATAGGCGTGGGCGACATTATTTCTGGTAGAGAGGGCCTCCAGCCACAGTGCTTCGTCAGAGAGCATCCCCGCCTGATAAGCAGCTTTTAAGACTTGCTTTGGGGAACCGGTTTTTGCCTCCGGGACGCCGTTCCATTGCAAAATTTCTTTCATAGCTTTCCATGACTGTTCAAAACAGATTTCATAAAGTGCGGTAAGTCCGGTCAGGACAACATTGTCATATGATTCGCTGTAATCAAAGACTGCATGCAGGTTTTTCAAAGCGGCACAGAAGTTTTCATATTTTTTCATAAATTACAATCCCTTCTTTTTCTATGGAGTTTTTTAATTCCTCCGGGACGGTTCTGTCCAGATTGACGACATCGAAGGACAGCAGGGTGGAAGTTTCTTCCTCTGCATCCAGAGAAAAGCGCACGACATCTCCTCCTGTGGCGGCCAGGTCAATGTCGCTGGTTTTCCGGAAGTCGCCGCGGGCCCTTGAACCGAAAAGTATGAGTTTGTCCAGATTGTATGTTTGAGCCAGTGCGCGAAGCTCTGTCAATACGATGTCCCGGATTCCTGTTTGAAGTTCCATATAAGAATCTCCCTGCCCCAAATGTTCTGCTTTCAGTATAACATAATTTTTTTGCGGAGCAAACAAAAGCTTTCACAAAAACAGGGGTTCATGCTATAATGTATGGACGAATTGTGGTACGGAAATGTCTGTCACGGTATGGGAGGATCGGGAGATGGAAAAATATAGGGCTGTTTTTTGCGACATAGACGGAACCTTGCTCACAAGTGACCATCGGGTTACGCCGGACACGGCGAAGAAGATCCGGGAACTTTCGGAAAGAGGAATTCCTTTTATACTGACCTCCAGCCGTATGCCGGCGGCCATGTATTCTATTCAAAGGGAGATAGGTTTTCGCGGCTCCATGATCAGTTATGGCGGCGCGCTGGTTTTGGACGAAAACGGGAAGCCTCTTTCGAGTGTCGGGCTTTCGCAGGAGCTTGCGGCAAGCCTTCGGGGGGAGTTTCCGCCGGAGACTAGGGAGCGGTGCTTCTCTGCTTATTCCGGTGATCTGTGGATGGTCACGGATCCGGCTCACCCACTGGTGCGCAGGGAGGAAGAGATTACGGGGGTCCGCTCTTTGAAAGGTTCCTGGGAAGAACTGCTTCCCGCAGATGTGCCGCTCCATAAACTCTTCTGGACCGGACCGTCGGATTTTCTGGATGAGCTGGCAGAAGGGCTGAGGAGGAAGTTTCCCCAGTGTATGTTCTGTAAGTCGGCGCCCTGGCTTTTGGAGATTATGGATGGAAGGGCTTCCAAGTCCCAGGCTGTCCACATTTTGTGTAATGAATTGGGGATAACTCCTGCGGAAACGGTTTCCTTTGGGGACAATTATAATGACGTGGACATGCTCAGGGCTACAGGGCACAGTGTCGCCATGGGGAATGCACCGGATGCGGTGAAGGCGGCGGCTTCCTGGACCACAGCGGACAATAATCAGGAAGGGCTTTTGCTGGCTCTGAACCGTCTGTTTCCATGAGGATTGTCCGATATGAGAGCAGAGCTTGTCCGGGAGCGAGAGAATCAGGCGGGAAGCCTGTTCGGCAGGAGGATGGAAGATTGAAGGATGAGATGGTCGTGGTGCCCGCGGTTATGCGGACACTCAATATTATAGAGGCGTTGTTTGCAAGCCCTGCGCCGAAATCGCTGAATGAGTTGTCGAGGGAGCTTGAGATTCCGACGGCATCTCTGTTTCGCATTATGAAAAATCTGGCCAGCCGGGAATATGTGACGGTTCTCGAGGGGCCTCCGGTCCGCTATACCATCGGCCATGAACCCTTTCGCCTTGTGACCGGTTACCGGAACAGGACGGACCGGAAGGATGTCATTAAGCCCGTCATGCAGGATCTGACGGCGAGGACCAATCAGACGGCTCAGTACGCGGTCTTTCAAAACGGGCAGTTTATCTATACAGAGCAGGCGCTGTCGGCGGCGGAGCTCAATGTGCTGGCTCAGCTTTACATGCCCCTGGAGGTGAACACCAGCGCCGGGGCGAAGGTCATTCTTGCCAATCAGAGCGAACAGGTCAGAGAGCAGTACCTGTCCGGCATCACCCTCCACAGACGGACGGGCCGCACCATTGACGACATGGACGCACTCCGCAGAGAGCTGGCCCTTACAAAAAAGCGGGGCTACGGCATGGACGACGAGGAGTTTACGGCAGGAATCGGCTGTATGGCCGTCCCGGTGTTCGACGAGGAGGGCCAGTGCACGGCCGCCCTCGGAGTCACCGGATATATCGAGGAATACCGGAATCCGGAAAATTTTGAGTATATCAGGCGGTGCCTCTTTGAGGCGGCCGGGGAACTCATGAAGAAATTAAACTAAACCGGATACAGGTCTGAAAACCCTCTGAATAAATCGACGGATGTTACCTGAATTTCAGAAAAGCGCTCCCTGGTTTCCTCAAGCAGGCGACAGGAAGGAAAAGCTTCCCCTCGATCTCCTCCTCCACAGTTTGCCCGGACGGAATGCAGTCCGACAATTTCGACAGAAGGACGGCGGCTTCGTCCTTTTCCCAGAATAATGCGACAATCTGCCCATCTTTCATAAGTATTGTTCTCCCTCTCACTTATATAGACAGGAATAAGAAGAAAATATTTGCCGCACATGGCAAAAAATTTTGTAACGAAAAAGGAAATATTTCGTCTAACCGACAGAGACGGGAGGTGATGATAAACGGCATGGACTATGAAAAATTGTACAACAGTTATTTCATGCAGGTATATTCATTTGTGATGACCCTTGCAAAAAACAAGGATCTGGCGGAAGAACTCACCCAGCAGACATTTTATAAGGCTATGGCGGCGCGGGCCGGTTTCGGCAAAGAGGCCGGGGAGCTGACCTGGCTGTGCGCCATAGCAAAGAATTTGTTTTACGACGAAATGCGCCGGCAGAAGCATCTGGCGGCGGAGGCTTTGCCGGAGGATGGTCCGCCGTCGGGGGAGGATATCGAAAAGGCGGCCGCAGACGCGGATACGGCTTACCGGATTCATGTAATCCTCCACCACATGGAAGAACCGTATAAGGAGGTTTTCTCCCTGAGGGTGTTCGGCGAGCTGCCTTTTGCCAGAATCGCCTCGATTTTCGGAAAAACGGAAAGCTGGGCGAGGGTGACTTATCATCGGGCCCGCCTGAAAATCAAAGAAAGGATGGAGAAGGATTATGAATCGACAATGTGAAATCATACAGGATCTTCTGCCTTTATATATGGACAATGCCTGCAGCAGGTCCAGTGTGCAGATGATTGAGGGACACCTTGCGGAATGTGAGGAATGTGCGAAGCTTTTGCAGGCCATGAAATCCAATCAATATGAGGAGACTCTCCGGCTGGAAAAGGAGGGCGTAATCGCCCATCATGCCAGACGGGAGAAGCGGCGCACGCTGGCCATAGGAGCCGGAGTTACCGGCGTATTTTGCATCCCGGTGCTGGTCTGCCTGATTGTGAATTTGGCCGTGGGCCATGCCCTGGACTGGTTTTTCATTGTCCTGACGGCGTTAATGGTTTTGGCTTCCCTGTCGGTGGTGCCTCTGGCGGTCGGGAGACAGAGGATTCTCTGTACCATGCTCAGCTTTACCGTAAGCCTTCTGCTCTTGCTTTTCACCTGCGCCATCTATACCCATGGGGACTGGTTCCCTGTGACGGCAAGCGCGGTGCTTTTCGGCCTGTCTGTTTTATTTATGCCGTACCTCGCCTATGTCCTCCCTCTCCCGGGGTTCTGGAAAAGGCATAAAGGCCTGTTTGTGCTGGGCACAGAGACGATTCTGTTTGCAATCATGATGATCTGCATCGGTTTTTATATAGGCGCCCCATCCTACTGGAAAATCATGCCGCCCATTGTGCTGTTTAACGGAGGTTTCCTCTGGATTTTGTTTCTGGTATGCCGGTATCTGAGGATAAACCGGTTTTTCCGGGCAGGGCTTGCCGGCATCATGGTCGGAGCTTACACGTTTTCCATCGACCATGTAATCAGCCTGATTCTGGGGGAATGGAGGCCCTGGCCCAGGTGGAATCCGGGCGTGTGGAACTTTCAGACCAGCGACGGGAACATCAAGTGGATGGTTTTGGCCGGGAGTATTCTGATTGCCGTAGTCTGCACAGCGATTGGAATTCAGCAAAGGGGGAAGCGTTAGAGAAATCAGTCCGCATCGTGACCAATACTAAATGTTTTGCGGGGTTCTGCAAATTTTTTCTTGACAAAGAATGCAGAACCCCGTATACTATGTTAAAATAGTTTGATATTCAAATAATAAGGAAACAAAAATATCATGGAAATAAAAGTGATTGGAACCGGGAGTTATGTGCCGGAGAGGACACTGACAAACGAAGATCTGGAACAGATTGTGGAAACGAGCGACGCCTGGATCAGGGAACGGACGGGGATCGGGAGCCGGAGGATCACGGAGGCCGGCACGACGGCCATGGCTGTGGAAGCGGCGAAACGGGCTCTTGAGATGGCCCAGACCGCGCCTGAGGCCTTGGATTTGATCATAGTGGGGACCTCCACGGGAGACTGCCTGTTTCCGGGGACGGCCTGCGAAGTGCAGGCGGCTTTGGGAGCGGCAGGCGCGGCCTGCTTTGATTTAAGCGCGGCCTGTTCGGGATTTTTGTTTTCTCTGAATACGGCCTGTGTCTATCTGGAATCGGGAGCTTATCAGAGGGCCCTGGTGATCGGGGCGGATACCCTTTCCAAGACCGTAGACTGGAGCGACCGGAGTACCTGCATTCTGTTCGGAGACGGCGCGGGAGCGGCGGTGTTTGAGAGAGTGGAGGCGGCGGGAGGAGAGACGGGGGCAGACGGCCGGAAAAGGGCGGATCCGGACGGCTCAGCCGGGGGCCGCATGCAAAAGACCTGGGGCCATGAGAGCCGGGTGGGTCCCTTTATCATGAAGGCGGACGGAGGCCGGGGAGAAGTCCTGCACTGTGCGGGGACGCCTCTTCGGAATCCCTTTATAAAGGAAGAGACCGGAAATAAAGAAAAAGGTTTTGGGTATATGACCATGAACGGCCAGGAGGTGTTCCGCTTTGCCGTAAAAACCGTGCCGGAGGTGTTGGAGGCCCTTCTGGAAAAAGCGGAGGTTCCCCCAGAGGATATCCGGTACTTTATCCTCCATCAGGCCAATGAGCGGATCATTGCGGCGGTGGCAAAGCGGATGAAGCAGCCCATCGAAAAATTCCCCATGAACCTGGAGCGCTACGGGAATACCTCCGGCGCCAGTATCCCGATCCTTCTTGACGAGATGAACCGGGAAGGAAAGCTTGCGCGGGGCGATAAACTGGCCCTGGCCGGTTTCGGCGCAGGACTTACCTGGGGAGCGACGCTTCTTCTGTGGTAAATCCGAGAGACAGACAAATCCCGGGCGGTTTTTGAAAACCACGTATGCCTTCGAGAGCCGGTCTGGAAGAAACCTATAGACAGATGATTGCGAAACTTAAAAATTCATCGGATGTTCTGGCAATATTCCCACAATTTCACGCTTCGCAATTACCTAAAATTTATAGAAATGAAAAGGAGATTAGAACAATGTTTGAAAAGATGAAGGAATTGATCGCGGCAAATCTGAACGTGGAAACAGGGGAAATCACAGAGGATACCTCCTTTGGCGAGGATCTGGGCGCGGATTCCCTGGATCTGATGGAACTTGTGATGGCCTTTGAAGAGGAATATGACGTGGAGATCCCCGCGGAGGATATGGAGAGCTTGACGACGGTGGGAGCCGTGATGGAATATCTGAAAGGGAAGGGCGTAGAGGAATGAAAACGAGGGTAACAGAGTGCTTGGGGATCGAGTATCCCATCATTCAGGGCGGCATGGCCTGGGTGGCGGAGCACAACCTGGCGGCGGCAGTATCGGAGGCCGGCGGGCTGGGCCTTATCGGAGCGGCCAATGCTCCGGCCGAGTGGGTGCGCGCAGAGATCCGGAAGGCGAAGGAAATGACAAAGAAGCCTTTTGGCGTAAACATCATGCTGTTAAGTCCTTATGCCGAAGAGGTGGCGAAGGTTGTCGTGGAGGAAGGCGTGAAGGTGGTGACTACCGGAGCCGGAAGCCCGGAGAAATTCCTTCCCATGTGGAAAGAAGCCGGAATCCGGGTGGTTCCCGTGGTGGCGTCGGTGGCTCTTGCGAAGCGGATGGAGCGGAGCGGCGTGGACGCCGTAGTGGCGGAGGGCTCGGAAGCCGGCGGCCATATCGGGGAGCTGACCACCATGGCGCTGCTTCCCCAGGTGGCGGATGCAGTGGAGATTCCTGTGATCGGCGCAGGCGGAGCGGGAGACGGCAGAGGCGTGGCCGCCATGTTCATGCTGGGGGCCGAGGCGGTACAGGTCGGAACCAGATTTGTGGTGGCACATGAATCCATTGTCCATGAAAATTATAAGAAAAAGATCCTTTCGGCCAAGGATATTGATAGCGTGGTGACAGGAAGGAGCACGGGGCATCCGGTGCGGACGCTGCGCAATAAGACCACCAGAGAATACCTGAAGCTGGAAAAGGAAGGCGCGACCTTTGAAGAACTGGAAAACCTGACCATCGGAGGCTTGAGAAAAGCCGTGGTGGAAGGAGACGCCGACAGAGGAAGCGTGATGGCAGGACAGATCGCCGGAATGATCAGCAAAGAGCAGTCCTGTAAGGAGATCATTGAAGAGCTGATGGCGCAGACTGTTGAGATTGTGAAGGAGCGCGGTTCATGGGTAAGATAGCGTATCTGTTTCCCGGCCAGGGGGCGCAAAAGCCCGGTATGGGAAAGGATTTTTATGAGAACAGCGAGGCTTCCAGACGGGTTTTTGACCGGGCAGGCGGGCTTCTGGGGCTGGATATGAAGGCTCTCTGCTTTGAAGAAAATGAAAAGCTGAATCAGACGGAATATACACAGGCCGCCATGGTGACCACAAGTCTTGCCATGATGGCGGAGATTGATAAGAGGCGGGAGGCAGGGCAAAGGATCCGGAAACCGGACGTGACGGCGGGTTTAAGCCTTGGAGAATATTGTGCCATTGCCGCGACAGGCGCCATGGAGCCGGACGACGCCATTACCCTGGTAAGGAAGCGGGGAATCTTCATGGAAGAGGCCGTTCCGGCAGGGGAAGGAGCCATGGCGGCAGTTCTTGCCATAAAGGCGGAAAAGGCGGCGGAAGCGATTTTACCCATACCGGAGGTCTGGATCGCCAATTATAACTGCCCAGGGCAGCTTGTGATCTCAGGACGGAAGGCGTCCGTGGAGGAAGCCTGCAAAGCGCTTTTAGCAGCAGGGGCAAAGCGGGCGGTGCCCTTAAATGTAAGCGGGCCGTTTCATTCTCCTCTGTTAAAAGAAGCGGGGGAGAAGCTTTGTGAACAGCTTCTGCCGGTGAGACTTTCAGAACTGAAAATTCCTTATGTGACCAATGTGACGGCGGGATATGTGAGGGATACGGAACATATCAGGGAATATCTGAAGGAACAGGTATATTCTCCGGTGAAGTGGCAGCAGAGCGTGGAGGCCATGGCGGCGGAGGGTGTGGATACCTTTGTGGAGATCGGGCCGGGAAAGACCCTGACTTCCTTTGTGAAAAAAATCGTAAAAGGTGCGGTTCTCATCAACGTGGAGACATGGGAAGATCTTGAAAAACTGGAGGACGGAGAAGGATTATGAGTGAGAGAATCGCGGTGGTAACGGGGGCGTCCAGAGGGATCGGAAGAGCCATTGCCATGGCCCTTGCAAAAGACGGGGCGACGGTTATCGTCAATTATAACGGCTCCAAAGAACGGGCTTTTGCAGTTGTGGAGGAGATCAGGGAAGCCGGAGGCCGGGCGGAAGCCATAGGCTGTGATGTGTCGGATTTTAAGGGCGCGGAGGAATTATTCCAGAGAATCGCCAGGGATTACGGGCGGATCGATATTCTTGTCAACAATGCAGGGATCACAAAGGACGGACTGCTGATGAAGATGTCGGAAGAGGATTTCGACCGGGTCATAAGCATTAACCTGAAAGGCGCCTTCAACTGCATCCGCCATGCATCCAGGCAGATGTTAAAGCAGCGGAGCGGACGGATCATCAGTATTTCTTCTGTGTCCGGCGTGATGGGCAATGCGGGCCAGGCCAATTATTCGGCGTCCAAGGCAGGCATTATCGGCCTGACAAAATCGGCGGCCAGAGAGCTCGCGGGGAGGGGGATCACGGTCAACGCGGTGGCTCCCGGATTTATCGATACGGAAATGACACAGGCGCTTTCAGACAAGGTCCGGGAGAATGCGGCTGCCCAGATCCCGCTGGGACATTTCGGCCAGGCAGAGGACGTTGCGGCGGCGGTGGCATTTCTTGCGTCCGGCCAGGCGGGGTATATTACCGGCCAGGTACTGTGCGTGGACGGCGGAATGGCAATGTGAGAGGAGAAAGGCAATGAAACGTCGGGTAGTTGTGACCGGAATGGGGGCAGTCACCCCTATTGGGAATACGGCAGAGGAATTTTGGAATGGAATACGGGCCGGACGTGTGGGAATCGGGGAGATCACCCGCTTTGATACGGACGGATTTAAGATAAAGCTGGCGGCGGAGGTTAAGGATTTTGCCGCCAAGGACCGCATGGACGCAAAAGCAGCCAGAAGGATGGAGCTGTTCTGCCAGTATGCGGTGGCGGCGGCGAAGGAAGCCCTGGAGGATTCGGGACTTTCCATGGAAAAGGAGGATCCCTTCCGGGTCGGCGTGAGTATCGGTTCCGGGATCGGAAGCCTTCAGGCTATGGAACGGGAGCACAAGAAGCTTCTGGAGAAAGGCCCCGGGCGGGTGAACCCGCTGTTTGTGCCGTTAATGATCTCCAATATGGCGGCGGGAAATGTGGGGATCCAGCTTGGCATGAAGGGAAAGAATATCAATGTGGTGACGGCCTGTGCCACGGGAACCCACTCCATTGGCGAGGCTTACAGGAGCATTCAGTACGGAGACGCCGACGTGATGGCGGCGGGCGGCGCGGAAGCCAGCATTACGGCCATAGGAGTAGCCGGATTTTCTGCTTTGACGGCCTTAAGTGAATCGACGGACCCGAAACGGGCCTCCATTCCTTTTGACAGGGAGCGGAACGGTTTTGTTATGGGCGAGGGAGCCGGCGTGGTGATCTTGGAAGAGCTGGAGCATGCGAAGGCCAGAAACGCCCGTATTTATGCGGAGGTGGCCGGGTATGGGGCAACCTGCGACGCTTACCATATCACCTCTCCGGCTGAGGACGGGGCAGGAGCGGCCAGGGCCATGATGGAGGCCATGAAGGACGGCGGCATTACCCCGGAGCAGGTGACTTATATTAATGCCCACGGGACGGGAACCCACCATAATGACCTGTTTGAGACAAGAGCCATCAAGCTGGCTCTTGGAGAAGCGGCCGGCCGGGTGAAGATAAATTCCACAAAATCCATGATCGGACACCTTTTAGGAGCGGCCGGCGGTGTGGAATTTATTACTTGTGTGAAGTCCATTGAAGAGGGATACATCCACCCGACTGTGGGACTTTTGGTTCCGGATGCGGAATGTGACCTGGACTACACGGTGGGAGATGGCGTTTCCATGAAGGTGGATTATGCCCTGAGCAATTCTCTGGGTTTCGGCGGCCATAATGCGTCTATTTTAGTGAAGCGGTATGAGGCTTAAGGAGGGCTCCCATGGAATTTGAAAAGATCATCAGGCTGGTGGAGGTCGTGTCGGCTTCGGCGCTTACGGGATTTACGTTAGAGGAAAACGGGACAAGGCTTGTACTGGAGAAAAAGCCGGAAACAGGGGCTTCACCGGAGGGGATTTCTGTTGTGAAGAGTGTTCCGATCATGCAGGCAGAGCTTCCGGTTATGCAGACGGCGGATGCCGGAGCATTTCCCGCGGCGGGAACTGGTCTGGCGGCAGAGCAGCCGCAGTCTTCGGCAGCCTCTTCCATCGGGGAAGCAGAGGCGGGAAGCGGGACGGCTTTGGAGGAAAAGATCGTGAAGGCGCCTTTAGTGGGAACCTTTTATGCGGCTCCTTCGGAGGAGGCAGAGCCTTTTGTGGCAGTGGGCGACGTGGTGAAAAAAGGTCAGGTTCTGGGGATCATTGAAGCCATGAAGCTGATGAATGAGATCGAGAGCGAGTATGACGGCGTTGTGGAAGCTATTCTCATTTCCAATGAGCAGGTGGTGGAGTACGGGCAGCCGCTGTTCCGTATTCGCCGGAAAGGATAAGGTTTATGCTGGGAGTAAAAGAAATCGAGGAAATCATTCCTCACCGCCATCCGTTTCTTCTGGTGGATTGTATCGAAGAGCTGGAGCCGGGGATCCGGGCGGTGGGGTATAAATGTGTAACCTTCAGAGAAGATTTTTTCCGGGGACATTTTCCGGCGGAACCGGTTATGCCCGGGGTACTGATCATTGAGGCGCTGGCCCAGGTGGGAGCGGTTGCAATTTTGTGTCTGGAAAAAAACAAGGGAAAGACGGCATACTTTGGCGCTATCAACAATGCCAAATTCCGGAAAAAGGTTTCGCCCGGCGACAAACTCCGTCTGGAATGTGAGATCATCAAAGAAAAGGGTCCGGTCGGAGTCGGAAAGGCGACGGCGACCGTGGACGGCGTAGTGGCGGCTTCGGCGGAGCTTACATTTATGATAGGCTGATGGGAGGAGACCATGTTTAACAAGGTTTTGATCGCCAACCGGGGTGAGATCGCGGTGCGGGTGATCCGCGCCTGCCGGGAAATGGGAATCGGGACAGTGGCCGTTTATTCGGAAGCCGACAGTGAAGCCCTTCATACCTTATTGGCGGACGAGGCGATCTGCATCGGACCGGCGAAATCTCAGGAAAGCTATCTGAATATGGAGCGGATCTTGTCGGCGGCGGTCGCCATGGGCGCAGACGCCATTCATCCCGGTTTTGGATTCCTGTCGGAAAACGCAAGATTTGCGGAGTTATGCAGTCTCTGCAGCATTAAATTTATCGGACCGGACAGCCAGGTGATCGGGAAGATGGGCAATAAGGCGGAAGCCAGAAATACCATGCTTAAAGCAGGCGTTCCTGTGGTTCCCGGCGGCAAAGACCCGGTTCACACTCTGGAAGAGGCAAAAGAGACGGCAAAAGCAGTGGGATATCCGGTGATGATCAAGGCGGCTCTTGGCGGGGGCGGCAAAGGAATGCGGATCATTCGGACGCCTGATGAGCTGGAAGCCGGCTTTTTAAATGCGCAGCGCGAAGCGGTAAAGGGTTTTTCGGATGATACCATGTATATAGAACGGTATGTGGAGAATCCCAGGCATATTGAATTTCAGATCCTGGCAGATGAGCATGGGAATGTGATCCATCTGGGAGAGCGGGACTGTTCCGTCCAGAGGAACCATCAGAAGCTGATCGAGGAAGCTCCTTCGGCGTCTATCCCTGAGGCGCTCAGGAAGGAAATGGGAGAGACGGCGGTGCGGGCGGCCAGGGCCGCCGGATATAAAAATGCCGGAACGGTGGAATTTCTTTTGGATAAGGAAAACAGGTATTATTTTATTGAGATGAACACAAGGATCCAGGTGGAACACCCGGTAACGGAGGCGGTGACGGGGGTTGACCTGATCAAAGTCCAGCTCCATATTGCCGCGGGAGAACCCCTGGATATTACTCAGGATGAGGTGGAGCTTTCGGGCCATGCCATTGAATGCAGGATCAATGCGAAGATGGCGGGGAGACTGACCAATCTTTTAGTGCCGGGCGGCATGGGGATCCGGGTGGATTCGGCCATGTATAACGGCTGTCAGGTTCCGCCTTATTATGACGCCATGCTTTTAAAGCTCATTGCCCACGGGGAGGACCGGGCGGAAGCTTTAAAGAAGATCCAGTGTGCTCTGGGCGAGCTTGTGATCGAAGGCGTGGAGACGAACCTGGATGAACAGTATGAGATTTTTACTCATCCGGTCTATGAGGCCGGGGCGGTGGATACGGGATTTATGGAGAGATATTTTATGAAATGCGCACGATTTTTGTAAGGTAAATTCTGCGCTTCGGCGCAGCAAAAATCAGCGCAGCGAACGCCAAAAACATATTTTTTTGTCGTTCGCTATAATTTTGCAGGATTCAGGCGCCGAGGATTTGTGACTGGCCGAAAAGGACAGGATCAAAAAGCCATTGGCACATGAATTCTGACAGAAAGGCCGGTGGAAACGGTGAGAAGATTATTTAAAAAGACTCCGTCCAATTCTTACATTAAAATAGAAACAAGAGGTACAAAAGGGCAGGCGCAGCCGGAGGTTCCCCAGGGAATGTGGCGCAAATGCAATAAATGCAGCGCGCCGATTTTTTCGGAGGATGTGAAAGCGGGACATTATATCTGTCCGAAATGCGGCGGATATTTCAGGATCCATGCCCGCCGCCGGATCGAAATGCTGGCAGATGCAGGAAGCTTTGAGGAATGGGACGCGGGACATCCGGTTTCCAATCCGCTGGAGCTTTCCGGCTATCCAAGGAAGCTTTCGGAGCTTCAGGAAAAAACAGGCCTTGACGAGGCGGTCATTACGGGGAAAATGTCCATGGGCGGTCATGAAACAGCCGTCGGAGTCATGGACGGACGGTTTATTATGGGAAGCATGGGACGAAACGTGGGAGAGAAAATCGCGAAGGCGGCGGAACGGGCCACGGGCCTTGGGCTTCCCCTTCTTTTGTTCTGCTGTTCCGGAGGCGCCAGAATGCAGGAGGGAATCGTTTCTCTCATGCAGATGGCGAAAACCGCGGCGGCCCTGAAGCGGCACAGTGACGCAGGACTTTTGTTTATCTCCATACTGACAGATCCTACCACAGGAGGGGTGACGGCCAGCTTTGCCATGCTGGGCGATATCATCCTGGCGGAGCCGGGCGCCCTGATCGGCTTTGCCGGGCCAAGAGTCATTGAACAGACCATCGGCCAGAAGCTGCCGGAAGGTTTTCAGAGAGCGGAATTTCTCGTGGAGCACGGGTTTGTCGACGCGATTCTGCCAAGAGAAGAGTCGAGGGAAACTCTGATAAAGCTGCTGTCGCTTCATGAGCAGGAAACGGAAGAAAAGAAGAAGGAAGACGAGAAAGAAAACAGGAGAGCGGAAGAAGCGGCTGCAGGCGGAGTGACGGCCGGCGGGGCGGACACGGGAAGTTCTGCGAAGCCGGAACCCCAGGGAGAGGTCAAAAGACGAAGCTCTGATCCAAAAGACGGACCGGAGATTTCTGCCTGGGAGAGGGTAAAGCTTTCCAGAAAGCAGGGGAGGCTGACCGGACTTGATTATATCCACGGGATTTTCGAAGAGTTCATGGAGCTTCACGGCGACCGGGCTTATGGGGACGATCAGGCTATCGTGGGCGGCATCGCATATTTTCGCGGCCGTCCGGTGACGGTCATTGCCCAGCAAAAGGGGCGCAGCACAAAAGAAAATATTGAGCGGAATTTTTCCATGCCGTCTCCGGAGGGCTACCGGAAGGCTCTCCGGCTGATGAAGCAGGCGGAAAAGTTCGGCCGGCCCGTGTTCTGTTTTGTGGATACGCCGGGGGCGTTCTGCGGAATGGAAGCCGAGGAACGGGGACAGGGAGAGGCCATTGCCAGAAATTTGTTTGAGCTTTCTGCCCTGAAGGTGCCCGTACTTTCTGTGGTGATCGGAGAGGGCGGAAGCGGAGGGGCTCTGGCTCTGGCAGTGGCCGACGAGGTGTGGATGATGGAAAATTCCATTTATTCGGTGCTTTCCCCGGAGGGCTTTGCCTCTATCCTCTGGAAGGACAGCAAACGGGCAGACGAGGCGGCGGGGGTTATGAGGATCACGGCAAAAGACCTGAAAGCGCTGGGGATTATTGAGCAGGTCATCCCGGAGCCGGAGCCGGCCAGTAAGAAAAATGCGGAAGAGCTCTGCAGGGCCCTTGCCGGCGGTTTTGAAGAATTTCTCACAAGATACGGGACTTTAAGCGGAGAAGAGCTGGCGGCCCACAGATATGAACGGTTCCGGAGCATGTAGGATAAGCCAAAAGGGAATGCGGCAGTCAGAAGGAGTACAGGCATATCATCAGCGGCCGGAAGGCCGGAAAGGGATAATGAATGAGAAGAAAGCCACTGATATTGGGAAACTTGAAGGCAGAGCGGCCTCTGATCCAGGGAGGAATGGGTGTGGGGATCAGCCTGTCGGGCCTTGCGGGCGCAGTAGCAAAGGAAGGCGGGATCGGCATGATCTCCACGGCTCAGATCGGTTTCCGGGAGCCGGAATTTGAGCATTCGCCCATAGAGACGAATCTTCGCTGTATCGGAACGGAGCTTGAGAAGGCCAGGAAAATTGCGCCGAAGGGGATCATTGGCTGCAATATCATGGTGGCGACAAGGCGCTATGAGGATTATGTGCGGGCGGCCGTCCGGGCCGGGGCGGATCTGATCGCGTCAGGCGCAGGGCTTCCCTCTAAGCTTCCTGAGCTTACCAAAGGTTTTCGTACCAAGCTTGCGCCCATTGTATCTTCCGTAAAAGCGGCTTCTGTCATCTGCAGGCTCTGGGACCGCCGCTATCAGACGACGCCGGATCTGGTGATCGTCGAAGGGCCGGAGGCGGGAGGGCATCTGGGTTTTGACGAGGAGACATTATCCCATCTGGAGACGTTGGATTACGACAAGGAAATCCTCGAAATTATGGCCCATGTCCGCCAGTATGAGGAAAAATATGAAAAAAAGATTCCTGTGGTGGCGGCAGGGGGGATCTACAGCAGAGAGGACGCAGATCATTATCTGGAAGGGCTTGGCACAGACGGAATTCAGGTGGCCACAAGATTTGTGACCACGGAGGAATGCGACGCTCCCATGGCCTATAAGCAGGCATATCTGGATGCGGAAAAGGAAGATATCGTGATCACGAAAAGCCCGGTGGGAATGCCGGGCCGCGCCATAAAAAACCGTTTTCTGAAGGAAATGAAGGAGAGAAGAAAGCCGGTTTCCAAATGTCTCCAGTGTTTGGAAAAATGCAGCCCGAAGGAAACGCCTTACTGTATCACGGAGGCGCTGATCAATGCGGCGAAGGGAAAGATCCAGGATGCGCTGCTTTTCTGCGGGGCGAAGGCTTATCTGGCTGACCGGATCGAGACGGTGCATGAGGTGATGGCGGATTTAGTATGATTTTTGCGGGGCGGAATGGATAACCGGCATCAAAGCCTGCCTGTAGATTTTCAGGACATGGAAACAGAGGCTTCTAAGATGCGGTCCTTTATTTTTCTTTCTTTGATGTCACGCTCCAGCATGGCAAGGTCTTCACCGAAAAAGGATTTTACCATGTCAATGGTGGAATTCTGGCGCATGGCCACAGCTTCGGCTTCTTCCTCCAGCTCTTTGCGGGTCACGGCCGGGTTCCATTCCGTCAGCAGTTTTTTCATAACCAGGTCGGATTTCGCTTCATAAAAGGCAAGCACCCGGTATTCGTCTTCCTGGTCCGCAAGCTCTGCCTGGGCATGGAAATGGGGGACATGGTTGATCAGCGTGTCATACTGGAGGCGGTGCCGCATGGACGGCGTCTTCTGCCCGTATTTTCCGTTCCCACAGTTCCGGCTCTGTCCGGCCTCCCACGTCGATATAGGCGATGCCGGAGACGAATCGCGCCAGACGTTCCTGATATCGTTTCTGGTTGAAGGCATAATCGGTATGCTCTGCCAGATATCTGATCTTTTGGATCTGCCGGTCGATTTCATCCTGCTTTCCTCCGGCTCCTGTAATGATCGTCTGACTTTCCGTGACCCTTACATAAGCGGCGGTTCCAAACATATCTTCTTTGACCCGGCGGATATCGTATCCCAGCTCGTCGGTAAAATAAGCGCCGCCGACCTGGACTGCCAGGTCTTCCATACGCCATTTCCGGCCTTCGCCATATAAAGGCGCGGTTACGCAGACAATATCCATACCGCCTTCCAGCTTATTTTTCATGATCAGGCCCAGGGCGTTTCCTGGAAGGAAAACTGACTGCCTCCGTCGACATTGATTACCTGGCCGTACATATAGTTTGAAATGTCCGTACACATGGCGACGATCATTAACGCAACCTCGTCCGGGTTCGCGGCGACGGGAGTTTCCTTTCCGTTTTTCATAAGGTCTTTGTCATATTCCGGGCCATAAAGCTTTGAAGTGCGCACACCGTTCATCATTGCGCCGGGAGTTACCATGCCGCCGGGGGCCACACAGTTTACATTGATCCCGTATTGTTTTAATTCTCTGGCCATTCCTTTCGTCATGCCGACGACACCGGCCTTGGCTGCATTGTAGGGGGTCATCATTGCCATTTTGGCGACATCGTCTGCCCGGTAAGCCACAGAAGAGATGGTCACGATTTTTCCGCCTCTGCCGCCGCGGATCATGCTGCGGGCGGCCGCCTGGCATAAAAAGTACTGGCCCTTCAGGTCCGTGTCCAGGATCCTGTCCCAGGTTTCCTCTTCCATATCAAGGAATGCCCGGGCCTCCCAGACGGCGGCAATGGGAACTACGAGATCTACGGTGTCGTAGGTTTTTTCCGCAAATGCTATCAGCTCATGGATATCCTCCAGCTTGCTGGCGTCTGTCTGTTTAAATGCAGCCCGCAGGCCGCGCTCCTTCATTTCTTTTTCCACCATGGCTCCGACCTGCTGGTTTCTGGCTCCGAATACGACACTGGCGCCGCATTCGGCCAGGCGGTAGATTACCGTCAGGGCCAGGCCAAGAGTGCCGGTGACGACGGCCACTTTTCCGGAAAGGTCAAAGATGCTTCCGATGGGTTTTAAGTCTTCCAATGTATCGACTGACATATAAAATAAGGTTTCTTTATCCATTCTGTCCTCCCGTGAACAGAGCCGGGAAAAGACGCAGAAAAACTGCGCCTTTCCTCTTCTGTTTTTGCAGATTATGCGTCAAGGGCGTTCAATTTTTCACAAAGGGCTTTCTGGGCGTCGGCCGGAACGCCGGCCTGCGGAAACTTTAAAAGCATGTTGAAACGCATTCCCATGCAGGGCCCGAGAGCGTCGGCATTGTCCATGAAACCCGGAACGAATTCATTGATGATCGCGACTGCCCTTTCGTCGGCAATAACATCTCTTAATTTGCTGTCAGCGGTAATTGCCATAATGAAACACCTCCTGTTCAGGTTTTGAGATCACAAGATCAGAAATTAGCCATCATATTATTGAATTTATCGAGCTCTTCCGGATCCATGTGATAGCCGTTTTTGTCCTCCGGATAAGCGCCTGTCCGTACATCTGTGGCCCATCCCATATAAGCTTCACATAAGAAAGGAAGCAGCTCGGCATAGGTTTTTGCATGAGAAGCCGGTTTCGGCATCATTCCGAATGTGTCCATATCAACCATTTCAGAACCGTCGCAGGGGGCGCCTGCGGCAATGGAAACTACGGGAACCGTCAGCTTTTCTGCAATGGCCTGTGACACTTCCATGGGAGTCAGTTCAATAGTCATGCCGCCCATGCCGTTTTCCTGGTATTCATAGCCCCATTTAAAAATACGGAATGCATCTTCTGCAGTCCTGCCGACTTTTTTATAGCCGGTGGCATTTGTCTGCCAGCCGGAAACGGCGCCGATATGTCCGTAAGTCGGAACATAATTATCAGACATGAATTTCAGCATATCGTTTGTGATCCCCATGGGAAGCATGGAGTCGGCTCCCATCATGGTCCACTGGGCGCCCCAGCGGACTGCCAGGGACTTGTCTGCATAACATGCGGCAGGCATGTAGTAATTGATGTGAATGATCTTTGTGTATTCCCTGTATTTTTGAATGGTCAGAGAACCGCAGACTAATTCGTCTTCCAGATTCAGGCCGCCCCGGAGAGCGATGATGGACGGAGTACGCAGAATAATTTGACTTTGTGCGGGAATGCAGTCGGGAACACACGCCGCGGAGCTTCTGCATCAAAGTATTGGAGCTGTTAAAGGGAATGTGCCCGTACGATATGGCGGCTCTTATATTTTTTGATGTAAACAACAAGGTTTCCGGCGTCTATACTGCGGGCCGCAAAAGCTCTGAGCTTAAAAGGCAGATTCAGTATTATATTCAGGATCATGTTCAGAACATTGTGGAAAGGGATCCGAGATTCAATCTTTTTTGCGGGATGCGGGAAGCTTCCGGATTCCCTTTTTTCAGTATTTTCGACTGGAAAAGCGTTGATGACGATGAATTTAAAAAACGGTACATTGCTCCTATGGGGCTGTGCCATTCTCTTGGGTTTTGTTTTTTCGATATATCGGGAACGTACCGGGTGGTCTTTGTGCTGGACAGGATCAGGAATATCCCGTTTTCTTTGGAGGAACAAAGCAGTCTTGGCTTATCGCTTTCCATTTTGAATAATATTCACCGGAATTTTTTTTACAGCGGTATCGACGGTTCGAAGGGGAGCCGCCAGACCCTTTGGAAACAGTATAATCTGACGCCGAGGGAGGAAGAGATCCTGGCTCTTCTTTGCCAGGGCATGACCACGCAAAACATCAGTTCGGCTCTGTACATCAGTGTGGGTACGACATACAAGCATGTGGCCAATATCCTGCGAAAGACGGGAATGGCTTCAAAACAGGAACTGATCGTAAAGTTTATGGGAGGAGGAGCTGACAGAGGCGAATGATTTCCCTCCTTTTTTCATACCCTGAAACAAGACCTTTTTCGAGGTGTGAGATGTTAAATTATCTGTGGGGGATCATGATTCTTTTGGGAGTTTTCTGGGGAATCCTTACCGGGCGTCCGGCAGAGCTGACCGACGGGATCCTTACCGGGGCGAAGGACGCTGTTTCTCTCTGCATCACCATGGCGGGAGTCATGGCTTTCTGGTGCGGGATCATGGAGGTGGCGAAGGAGGCGGGGATCATAAAGGGGCTGACCCGTCTGATGCGTCCTTTTGTGCGGTTTATGTTCCCGGGCATACCGAAGGGACATAAGGCGGAAGACGAGATTTCGACAAATATTGCGGCCAACGTGCTGGGGCTTGGCTGGGCGGCTACACCGGCGGGGCTGAAAGCGATGGAAGAATTGGAAGAATTGGAGGAGGAAAAACGGAGTGCCGAGGCAAAAGACAATGGCGGGCTCAGGAGAAGAACGGAGATGTCAGCAGGGAGACAGGCGGACATGGGGCCGCAGGCTGTGGGAAACGGCCGGAATAACAGAAAAAATGGAAAAGGCGGCTGGCCAGGATTGAGGAGGCCCGCCGCGCCGAAAGGGACGGCCAGCAATGAGATGTGCACATTTTTAATTTTGAATATTTCATCGCTGCAGTTAATTCCTGTCAATATGATTGCATATAGAAGCCAATATGGGAGTGTAAATCCCACAGCTATCGTAGGACCGGCAATTGTGGCGACATTTGTGAGTACGCTGACGGCGGTGGTATTTTGTAAGGTGATGGATAGGAAGCGGAGAGTGTAAGGCTTTCCGCCTCTGCCCCCTCGGCAACGACGGCAAGCTTTAACATACGTATATTTGCCATTTTTGCAAAAGGGTTTTCCTTCCGTGTGGACTGTTCATCCGCTTCTTCGATCTGAAAGGAGATCGAAAATTCCCTTTTCAGCTTTTCCAGCAGATCACTTCTTCCGTTTTTCAGCAGGGAATACTCGACCTTCTCTCTAAGAGGGGGAATACTGCGGCTTTCTCTGGTTTGCCGCATGTTGGCTGGCCTCTGCCTGCTTTTCCTGGATCTGCAGACCGCATTCGTTGTACTCCAGGATTTTTTGATTCTGCTCCAGGACGGTGTCGGAAAATTTTTTAAAATCCTTTTTTAATTTCCAGGCTTCTTCAGGAAAAATATCTTCCAGACTCCCCAAAAGGCCGCTCATGTCTTCGCTGCTGATGAGGAGCAGATTCCCGGCCTCATCTTCTGCCTCAAGCGTCCCATCCTGCAATTCCCGATAACCGGTGATCATTTCTTTTACGTCCTGCGAACAGTGCATGATTTTTTTGATTAAATATTTTTTGCTTATGTGGACGCCGGAATTGTTGGTTACGGTTGAAAAACTTTTTATTCCAAGGTCGGCGATCTGGCTGGCGGCCAGCAGTTTGGAGCCGGGTGCAAATGCGCACATGGACAAAGCGCCGATCAGGTCTTCCACACTGCAGCCGACGGATTTTTGGATAAGTGTCTGGATTTTAACGAGTCCTTCCTGATTTTCAGAATTTTCCAGTCTGCTTATTTTTTTGTCCTGGGCCTGTTTCTTATCCAGATAAAACCGATATTCTTTCTCCACATTTTGAAAATGCTCCAGCATTTGCTTCATTTGTCCCTGATACATCCGAAAAGAACCTCTGGGCACCCGGGTTTCTTTTTTCCGAAAAAAACGTATCCCTGTCTGATTCGGGCGATATAAACGCTGCTTTCTTCATATAGATGCTCGTTGTCCTCCGGAAACAGGGTATAGAAAAGCTCATTTTTTCGATGTTCATATAATTTGGTTAGTTCAGGAGAGATTTCCTGAAAAGCTTCTGCCTGGTCTTGGACCGTCTGAAAGTCCTTCAGCATTTTTTTATAAATCCTGTCTTCGTGGTTCTGGTCGACGATACTGTTCAGGGCGAAGGACAGTTTGCACTTTTCAAAAAGCATTCTTGTCTGGACGGGATGAATGACGGGAAACCATGCCAGCCGTGCGGCCTCCGCCACATGATCCACCTGCCTGAAACAGCAGAAGGAAGTCCGCACCCGGTCGCTGCGGATCAATGCGCGCATCAGTTCCTCCTCATAGACGATGTCACGGCGTTCCAGGCTCTTTCCCGTTTCCTCTGCAAGCGTTTTCAGTTCCTGTTTCATTTCCTGCTGATCATCTGCATTGCCACGATTATAGAATCCGGTAAGTCCGCTGCAGATGCCGGCAAGGATTTCCTGGCCCTTTTCCTGGTCCGAAATGGTGTCCGGATATTCATTGTCCGGATCATAGCCGTCATACAGGCTCCATAATCCCCGGTAAATGTCTTCCTTTGCTCCGCAGCCTGCGGCGGAGATGTTCTGCAGAGTCTGAAGCAGATTACAATAATGTCCTTCCATCCAGGCTTTGGACAGCATTAAAATTGCTTTTCGGCAGGGACCGGTTGTCAGAAGCCGGATTTTTCCGCAGTCCCCGGCGTAAATTTGAATGTTCTGCCCCAAATCCTTGCAGTAAATATCGAGACGGGCTTCCTTTTCTTCCTGGTCGTCCAGACAGATGTTTCCCGGCACAGGTATTCGTGTTCCATGCATTACCTCCTTCTTTTTCGAAATTCCTGTTCCGCTGTCCGAAGCTTTTGACGGGCCGCCTCCAGCTCTGTTTTTTTTGCTTCCGTTGTTTCTCCAATTTTGTCTTCAATTCCTCATGCTCTTTAATTTTTTGTGTTAATTGTTTTTGATCCGCCTTCGGCAACTTCGGCACCTGTTTTTTGCAGAGATCGTTAAGAGTTTTCTCATTTGCGATATAGTCCGATTCCAGACCCTTCAGTTCACTTATAATATTACGTTCCAGGCAATAATTTTCGATTAATTCTGATTATTTGACATTTTGATAAGTATATTCAGAAATTTCAGCGATCACAGAGTCCGCCATACTGGAATTATATTCCAATCCGAGTGGTTCAAAATATTTAGATTTTACTTCATTTGCGTAGCTGTTTACCTGATCTTTTAGAAGGGTTTTATACTCATCGGATATCTTTTTTTTGATATCCTCCGACAATTTTTGAGGCGGATTCGTGCTTTTTGCCATTTCTTCTTGAATTTTGGAAATGATTTTATTATCCACAAGATCTGCCAGTTGCTCCGTTTTTTTGAGAAGCGCTTTCCTGCCTGCATCTTTCACACAGAGTTCAACTGATTTTTTCAAAGCCTCACTGACTTCATTGATTTTCCTCTTGGTTTCCCGGATATCCTGCCGGTCTTGTTCTTTTTCCGGAGCTTCTTTTCGTTCGGAAATATGATCCTTTGCCAGCAGTACCAGGCTGAGCAACAGATCAAAAACTCCGATGATCGTCATTGCCATGCTGAAACTTTCTGCTTCATGGGTTTCGTACCACTCTTCCTGGATTCCCTCAGTCTCTTCCTTTGCTTCTTGCCCGGAGATGATCTGCCCGGTAAATTGGTTCGGCATATCTTCGCTCTTCAGGGAATAAAATTTAAGATGATATACATGGTTTGAAGCCGTTAACCGGTAGGTATCTGCTTCTTCCCAGACCGGTTCCAGCACATGTCCATTGAGCGATACCTCTCCTTTTTGCCCGTCAATGAGCAGTATTGATTTTTTGTGCCGCTGCGGCTTTAAAAAATGATACCTTCCGCTCCATGTATAAATGTTCTCAGAAGCCGCCTGTTCTGTCATATCCGTGATCTGGCGGCATGGGCTCTTCCAGCGTAAGAGAGAGTTGGTACCGTTGTGTTACCTTGCGGAATTTACTTTCATAATCCTTTGTATAGGTAATTTCTTTTACCAGCTTGTCCTTGTTTGTCCGGAACTTGTCCGCCAGTATCTTATTGATTTTTTTCTCGTCATAATTGCAAAGGACATCCCACTTGCAGGTCATACTTTGATCCAGGCTTTTCAGCAATGTTTCCTTATTCATATGCGAGCTCCCTTTCTTGCGTAACTTTAGGATTTGGGTGTCAAGAGCCCTCTATAAAAGGCAATCATAAAAAATGGCACAAAACGAAATTGGCGCACTCCGTTACATGAACCATTCCGATGGGCCTTTGAGGGCAAAAATGATGTTTAACAAAAGATTTTTACGGTTTCAGAGTCTCATCTCCATCGTGCAAAAGTCGTTTGCCAACATCTTTTTGCGCCGCGGAGGCAAGACCAGAAAAAACAAGATAACCTATTTTTTAAGCAATTTCTTCAATTCTGGGCCTGCAGGGGCGTTTGGCGCGACAGGCTTTGGACGGATATATTGCCAGAATATTTCTGTAACTTCGAATTCTAGATGTTCTAATTATACAGCACTTATATAATAGCGCAATGAGGAGGAGATGTCAATGTGACAGCCGCCGCATTGACATCTTATAATGATTTAACATGTACAAAATCTTTGGAACAAGGTATAATACAAACAGAAAATAGATTTATAAGTTATTAGATAAAACATATCAGTCATTGGAATAACTTGAGGAAGAATTGCAATATAGGCACATTTAATATTTATTCCAAATATTCAAGATTCAGCTCATCTATCTGAAAGCCGGAGAGGCCGAAAAGGCCAGAAAGGCTTTCTATGTCTGTTTCGCCGAGGATATAGGAGCCGGAAGCGCTGACGGCGTTGTCTTCACCGACAATGAAGGTGATAAGAACCGGGCGGGCATCCTCGTAGATATAAAGATATGCGGTACTTTCCCCGGCTTCCCGGCACACAAAGGATTTGCTGCACATGTAAATGGAGGAGGCGGCGATGGCTTCCATGCCTGCCGATGAATTCAAAATTGAAGCACAGGAGTTAAAAAGCCGGGCTTGGATGTAGGCCGTTAATTCCGGTGACATGCCGTCCAGATTCATATCAGCGCCGGAAGAGCTTTCCCAAAACTTCATCAGACCGCCCATATCGGCAGTGATCCGATAGACCGTCTTCGGCTTCTGATAAAGTCCGGCCTGAGCGGCCTCGGCAATTCCCGCCATCTGTTCTTTGATTGCCGGAGAAGTAGAAAACATTTCAAAATAAGAGTCACTCTGTGTCATTTCGTTCATGAGAGAGACAAGTTCCAGGCCCTGGTCATAGAGGGGCTTTTCTTTTTTTGTGCCGCAGGCGGCAAGCAGAAGAACCAGTGCCAGACAAAAAGGGAATAGCTTCTTCATTCTTTTAATGACTCCTTTGAAAAATATTTACAACTATTATACTCAATTATCTTCCGCCCGGCAATCTTTTTTGATTTTAAGTGGAGACCTGAACAATGAAAAAACGCATAACAAGTTGACCAAACACAAAATGTGTTATACAATATTAATACATATGCAAAAAAAATAGTATGAAGAAAAAGCTGAGAAATGAGACAAGGGATTTAGAATTTAATTTCCTGAATGTTTTGGAATAGGCTGGGAGGCTATAAATAGTTAAAATGGAAGAAAATAAAGAGGTTTTGAAAGTTCGCATGCTTGGAGAATTTTCTATGGCTTATGGGGAGAAAATTCTGCAGATCAAGCGAAAAACCACGTCCAAAGTGTTTCAGCTTCTTCAAATACTATTGTACTCCGGAGAGAACGGTATATCACGGAGCAGACTTTTAAAATATCTGTTCGGGTGTGATGCGGAAGGAAATTTATCTGCCAATTTGCGGGTTATCATCTACCATCTGAGGAAATTGCTGAGAGAGATGGAGCTGCCAGAGGAAGATTACATACGAACGGTCGGGGGAAGATTTTTTTTCATGAGCTCTTTTCCGGTGGAGGTGGACATTCTGACCTTTGAGAAGCTTATCAAAGAAGCAGAAGGGCAGCCCGAGGAGGAACAGCTGAGGATATTGAAAGAAGCCAGCTGCTATAGGGAAGTGTTTCTCCCGGCGTTAGCCGGTGAAGAGTGGGTGGTGATAGCCGAGGCGCACCACCAGAGGAAATATTTTGAGTGTATGGAAAAACTCTGTATCTTGATGAAAGAGCGGGGGGATTATAAAGAATTGCTGGAAATAACTGCGGGGGCGGCGGCGGCTTACCCATTTGACGAGTGGCAGCTGTGTCAGATGGACTGCCTGATCGCGCTGAATCGGCTGGAGGAGGCCATGGAACTGTACGAAAAGACGGCCTCTATGTATTTTGAGGAATTGGCGGTGGCGCCGTCAGAAGGTATGCTGGCGTATTTCCGTGAACTCAGCAGCAGGATGCGGCCGGATATCAGTGGTTTCGACGAGATACGGGAATTTCTGCGGGAAAATAAGTACATAGATGGAGCTTATTATTGTCCGTTGCCGAGTTTTTTGGATATTTACCGTATTTTGTCCCGCAATATGGCGCGTTCCGGACAATCTGTTTATCTATTGCTGTGCACACTGATAGACGGGAAAAAGAAAGCCCTAAAGGAGAAGCCGGGTAAGCAGGCGGCTGACCGGCTGGCAGAGACGATACGGGAAGCTCTTCGTCGGGGGGACGTTTATACCCGGTACAGCAAAAGCCAATTTTTGCTTCTGCTCACAGGGATCCGTCAGGAAGAGCTTTTGATTATTATGGAACGTCTGGACTCCCGGTTCCGGAAAAAAGAAAAGACAGGCCAGTTTTGGATGTCCTATCGGATAGCGTCTGTCGCGGAATTATAGAAAACGCAAAAAAATCTTAAGAAAAGCGTTTTTTTGTGTTTTTTTTATGCTTTTGATAACGGTGCTGACAGTACAATAAAAAATAAGGAGTAAAAATATGGAAAAAGAGTTTGCCAGTTTGGCTGCAGCCAGTATGGTGAGGCTCTGTTTTGATAAATTAGAAAGTTCCGGATGGAGCGGAAGACTATATACAAGATTTAAAGCAGCTCCGGCCAGTTTTAATAGCGAGGGGCAGCTGTTGGCTTTTTTGGAACAGTTTTATAATTATTTGGATTATCCGCAGGCATCCGTAAAGTCCCATAGCTTTAACGGGCCCGGGATCGGAGACAAAAAAGCAGCAGAGCCATATTATAGAAGAAGGCAGAGAGGGGAGCTGGTAGAGGTGGAAAGCATCAAAGAAATGGAAAAAAGACATGGAGAGAAAGCGACATTCATTGTCCGCATACAGTATAGGCAGAACGCCACCTGGCAGGGAGAGGTAACATGGGCGGAAAAAGATAAGACACAAAGCTTTCGGAGTGCGTTGGAACTGCTGAAGCTGATTGACAGTACAGAAAAAGAGACCAGGGAGATGGAATGGGACAGCTAAAGAAGCGAGAAAGAAAAAAGGAAAAGCCAGAGGAAACACTTTCTATCCCACCCATTGAAATGCTGGAAAAGGAACTGAAACGGGAACAGAATAAACTGGCCCAGAGAAAAGGCTTAGTGAAAACGGTTGGGATTTTACTGGTCGTGGCGGCGGTAGCGGTTCTGATCCTGACGTTTCTGTTTCCGGTTGTACAGGTTTATGGAGACAGCATGCAGACGACACTTTATGAGAATGACGTGATCATTGCCCTGAAGACACCGGATATTAACAGGGGGGATGTGATCGCCTTTTGGTATAAGAATAAGATTTTGGTGAAGAGGGTCGTCGCAATGCCGGGGGAATGGATCGATATTGACAAAGAGGGAAATGTCTACATTGATGATGATTTGCTGGAGGAGCCTTACGTGCAGCAAACGGCCTTCGGGGAATGTAATATTACCCTGCCTTACCAGGTTCCGGAAGGAAGGCTCTTTGTGATAGGAGACAACAGAGGCGTTTCTGTGGACAGCCGGAGCAGCCTGGTCGGCTGTGTGGCGGCAGAGCAGATTATAGGGAAAATGGTCTTTCGTATCTGGCCCCTTGAGAAAATAGGTACTTTCTAAAATTATTCCGCAATTTCAAAGCCGGGGGGCTTTGGGCGTTTTTATAGATGATCCATAAAAGTATGAAAAAGGAGGTATCCCGATGGAATCTTCATTCCGGAAGAAAATGAAGGAAGTATTGGAGAAAATTGGCAGACGGAAACGTTTGTGCAAAGCGGTGGCTGCGGTGCTGGTAATTGCACTGATCGTAACGTTGGTACGGCCCACTCTCAGATTGACAGGAGCGGCTAATACGGACGGGTCTTTTGAAGAGGAAACGCTGGCAGCAGAGAATGTCCCCGCAGAACAAAATGAGGATGCGGGCGTATCGGAAGCTTCGGCGGAGAACGGAGAAGAGGCAGCCGGCACAGAAGAGACGGCTGCTGTGGAAGAGAGTGTTCCGGCAGATGAGGGCGAATCGCCTGCAGAGTCGGCTCCTGTGGAAGAGAAGGCTTCTGCAGAAGAAACCGGCGCAGAGACTGTCCCTTCTGCCGCCGAGACGGGAACAGATGAGACAACGGAAAGTTCAGAGGAATCACAGCCCGCGGAAGAAAAGGCTACGGAATATCAGGTCACTCTGGCAGACGGGCTCGTGGTGACGATGACCGGACCGGCGAGTGCGTTCCCGGACGGAACACTGACGCTTCAGGTGTCAGAGCTTACCCCGGAGCATCCGGATTATGCGGCCGCTTCCGGACTGCTTTCCGGTGAGACGGCGGGCGCGCCTGTTGTGCAGCAGAGGATTTTTGATATCTGCCTGCTCGACGAAAACGGCAACGAGGTGCAGCCGGCGGATACGGTGAAGGTCACCTTCGGCCAGATCCTGGACGGCAGCGTACAGGGCGCAGAGATTTATCATCTGGATACTATGGCCGGCAGTACAGAAAAAGTCAATGTATCTGTGGACGGCGACAATGTGAGCATGGATGCGGAGCATTTTTCCTACTATGGCGTCAGCGTCACAGCGGAGACCGTGGTCACCGTAGGAGACGGCGGCGATTACGACAGCATGCAGAAGGCAGTCGACTTTGCCAAACAGACGTCGGCAGCGACAGGGCAGCCGGTGACTATTGATCTGCAGAAGGATATCGCGGAAAGCGTAACATTACAGACCAAGAGTGAGAAGACAGCTCCCGTTGTCAAAGTCCGCATGAACGGTCATACGTGGACGGGAAACGGGGGCACGGCTCTTACAGTTACCGGCGCATGGAATGACAGTCCTTCGACAGTGCTTGAACTGGAGGGCGGCACCATGCAGGCGGCTCCCGGATACCGGGCCCTTGAACTTACTAAGGTGGATCATTCTCTGGTTGCCCGTAATATGACCCTGCGTGGAAATGGTGCGGGAATCGAGAAGGAAGATACCATAAGCATCCAGGGATATTATCAAGGAGTCGTTGGAGGCATCGTGGCTTTTTGTGGAAATACACTGTCCATGGAAAACTGCGTTTTGGAGAATGGTGTCAATACGGCGGCCGGTTCTCAGACCAGGTTATACGGCGGCGCCGTCTTTGTCGGAGCCAGGGGCGGAAGCGAGCGGGTGAAGGCAGAGTTTGTAAACTGTACCTTTCGGCAAAGCAGCAGCTTAAACGGAGGCGCGATTGCCGTAGTCAAAGGAGTCTCTTCTCCCATGCCGGTTGACCTGGCGATTAGGGGCAGTCAGTTTATTAACTGTGCGTCGGAGGGAGCCTCCGGTGGCGCCATTTATATGGAGACGAATGGTGCTGCCTCCACGGCTGCCATTGCGGACAGCCGTTTTGAAGGCAACACTGCAAAAATGAGCGGCGGCGCCGCATATTTTGACCAGGGAAACCTTGCCGTAACGAACACGGACTTTATCGCCAATACCAGTACGAAGGCGGGTGGCGCAATATATTTTAACAGCAAAGCCGGTACGATTACCGTGGACGACGGAAGGATGCAGGGAAATAAGGCCGGTGTAAACGGAGAGTCCGGCGGCGGAGCCCTTTGCGTCAGCTATGGAAAAGAATGCAGGGTACAGGGAACCGTATTTGAGGGGAATGAAGCGGAGGGAAGCGGCGGAGCTTTGTATGCAGGAGGTCTGTCTGCATCTGCTGTGATTTCAAATGTACAGTTCCTCAATAATACTTCCACGAAGAAAAATGGCGGTGCCGCGGATATCCATGAGGCTTCAGGTGCGGAGCTTGTGACGCTGGAGAACATTACCGCCACGGGAAACAGTGCCGGTGCGGCAGGCGGAGCTCTCTACATCTTTGTGATTAAAGGCAATGTGACGATGTCCGGGACGAATACCATCAAGGGCAATACGGCGGCGAAGACCGGAGGCGGAATCCATGTCGCCCATGACGATTGGGGGCAGGCCGCAAAGCTTGATCTTCAGGCAGACGTCACGGAGAATACCGCCGGCACAGACGGCGGCGGTATCTATGTCCGTGCCGTGAAAACAACCTTTGAAGCTGGTTTTGGCGGAACAGTGGCAGATAATAAGGCCGGAGGAAACGGCGGCGGCCTCTATGTGCAGTCGCGCACCATCGGGTTTGACGGCGTAACCGTGACAGGCAATGCCGCGGGGCAGAACGGGGCGACAGCTTTTGGCGGCGGCCTCTACCTGGCTACGCAGGGAACTACAGCAGGAATCTATACGTTCTCGGCGGATACGGCCGTGTATAACAACCAGGCGCCGACGGACAGCAAGAAGGTGACGACGGACGATGGGAAGAGCATCGGTGCCTCGTCGGAAATTTTTGTCAGGAACACTAGTACCGGTACGACAAGTGCAAAAAAATGTGTGGCGAGCATCGTCGCAGAGCCTGCCCTGGAGGGACGCACCTATGCGGACGGGGAGATCACCTATACACTGACAAAGGCGTCGGGCACATGGGGAAATAAGATTCCGCTTAGCTGCCATACCGGTTACTATAATACGGTTAAGGCCGCGAAGAAGATCTACCTGGATCCTTCCGGGAACAGCAGCCATGGGAAAAAGGCAGACGGCACCCAGGATGAGACGGTGATTGTCACCTCGACCTTGGAAGAGGCCTATACGGTGGCGAAGAGAGAGGGGGTAAAGGTGGTCTATATCTGCGGGACGCTGACAGTCACCGGAGAGGATGCGGCCCAGTACCTCAATGACAGCGAAATCACCTACAGCCGATGCGGGGAGCATCCGAAGGGATATCTCATGGAGATTTCCGGGGCGGTGACCTTTAAGAACGTGGTGATCGACGGCGGAAACCATGAGTCGAACCAGGCGCTTGTCTCCGTCGGACGAAATGCGGCGCTGACCATAGAAGAGGGGACTGAGATCCGCAACGGCTTAAATAAAGGCGGATACGGCGGCGGCATTGTGGTCAACGGAAGCAATGCGACAGCGACCCTGAACATGAACGGCGGTTTGGTCACAGGCAACTCGGCCAGAGACGGCGGCGGGATTTACGTCCAGTACGGAACGGCAAATCTGGAGGGCGGAACCGTCAGCCACAACAACGCAACCAATACCGGCGGCGGAATCGCGGCCAGCCACAGCGCAGTGGTCAATATCGGCAAGAACGGCGGTCTGGTTATGATCACCGAGAATGTCAGTGTGTCGGAGGGCGGCGGCGTTGTCTACGCGAACACCTCCAGAGGCGAAGTTTACCGGGCATGGTTCGAGAAGAACGAATCCACGTTATATTCTACCTTTGTCAGCGGCGCGGCGATCTCGGTGCATGCAGGCGCCATTGTGAAGATGAAGAACGTCTATGCGACGGACAATTACGCGAAGCATTACGGAGATTATGGGGCGCTTTACACCTGCCCGACCGGAAGGACGGCGGCCTTTGAGGCGAACGGGGCGCTGATTATCAACAATAAGATGCATTCCAGCCTGGGGACGACACAGGCACCTGATATTTATCATGCAACTGCAAACAGGACAGATACCCAGTCTTATGTCTCAGACAGGGCACCGGGCGGAACCAACACCGAGGAGTCGAAGATCACCTTCTATCGCTCCCATAACCAGATCGCGGATCCCACTTACTATCAGCACACGACGAGCTTTTTCAAACTGACCAGCAGTGTGATCGGCGGAGTGGAAGATTGGGCAAGGCAGACGGCAGAGCGAAACGGTGTGGTCGTCATCGGCAACATCGGCAGCGGCCCCGGGAGCGCCATCGCCAACAACGGCTCTCTGACGATCGGCACGGAGAAGATGGCCATGAAGGTCCAGAAGGTGTGGAAGGATGCGGAAGGGAATGTGACCACAAAGCATCCGGATCAGGTTCTGGTCTATCTGACCCGCGACGGACAGATCGTGGATCCCAGCATGCGCACGGATGCCTGTGTGGTTCTGAATGCGGCCAACGGCTGGAGCTATATCTGGAGAAACTTGGATCCCAGTGCGGAGTGGTCTTTGGTGGAGGCCAACGTGCCCGGCTATACGGCTGAGGTTGGCGCTCTGGTAGAGGGGGCGGCTCCCGAATACCTGGCATTGGATCCCAACGATCCGGAGAGCAAGTTCTATATAAGGACTCTGACCAACACGGAAGACAGCACCAGAAAAACAGGAAACCTTACTGTCGGAAAGACCGTGTATGCAGAGGATAACGCGGGGACTTACAGCTTCCGGGTGGAAGTGGCGAATGCGGGGGACGGACGTTACTCCTATTATACCAGTGACAACAACGTGCTGCAGCCCATTTACAGCTACAACGAAGCCGGGAACCTGGTGCTTGACTTTACTCTTGCCAACGGAAAGAGCCTGACCATCGTCGGCCTGCCGGAAGGCGCGGCATACACAGTGACAGAGGCGACGGGAGATTACCTGGTCTATGTCAATGGGGAGCTTGCGGCAGAAGGAAAGGCGCAGGGAGCCATTACAGCTCCTGCAGAAGGGACGGACGCTTCTGTAACTCTTGCATACACCAATGTCCAAAAGACCGGACTGTCTGTGGAAAAGATTTGGCAGGACGGCGACGATGCCCAGGGATGGAGGCCGAATGACATTACCCTGCAGCTTCTCAGAAAGACGGAGGATACAGAGAACAGCCAGATTGACTCCGTCCGGCTGAATAAAGAGAATGACTGGAAACATACCTTTGAGGGACTTCCGAAGTATGATCTGGACGGGGCAGAATACCAGTACAGTGTCAGCGAGGTCACCGTGGACGGTTATGAAACGGCTGTTGAGGATGTGTCGGCAGACGGAAGCTTTGCCTATACGGTCACCAATATACTGAATACCCGCATTCATGTTGAAAAGATCTGGAACGACATGGACGATGCCCTTGGCAGACGTCCGGAGAGCATTTCCGTAACCTTAAAGCAGACGGATCACGAAGGAAACGTGATTGATCTGGAAACGGTGGAATTGAACGCGGAAGGAAACTGGGCTCATACCTTTGACCAGAAGCTTCCGATGTACGATGAGGACGGAAATGCCTACATCTACAGTGTTGTGGAGGATGAGGCCATTCCCGGAGGTTATGGCGTTTCCTATGGGGAGGCAGAAGTGACCAGGCCGGAGAACGGGGAAGATGCGGCAGATACAAACCTTACACTCACCAATACGCTGCTGTCCGGAGAGGCGCAGATCGTCAAGACCTTAGATCGATACAACGAGAGTCTTGGCAAAGCGATCTTCGTATACCAGGTGACGGCGAGGAGCGCAGATGGGGAGCTGCTTTATAGCAATGTGCTTTCCACAGAGTTTTCCGAGTCGGGGACACAGACTGTTTATATAGGAAGATTCCCTGTAGGGACAACGGTCACAGTGGAAGAGGTTTACAATGGCAGCAGCTATGAATTGACCGGGGGACAGAGAAGGCAGACATTCACGATTGCGGCAGATGAGGAAACACAGACGGTGGAGATGGTATCTGCGGAATATGTCAATGATTACAACGATGAATGGAAACCGGGAACCGGGGCAGTTAACCGTTTTGACCAGTCAGAGGACGGTAATGGCTGGACGGGAAGACGGTTGGAGAGCCAGACAGAGTAAGGAGGAGCAGGTGAATGAAAGGAAAGAGATCATACGGTAGCAGGACCATGTTGCTGGCAGCGCTTGCTCTCATCATGGCGGCAGGGCTTAAGATGACGCCTTCACTGGCGTACTTTACCACCTATGTCACTGCCAGAGGAGGCCATCCGGTGACTCTTGGATGGCAGACAGACCTGACAGAAGAGATTGAGGATTTGACAAAACACATCCAGATCCAGAACACAGGTGAGGCGGACTGCTATGTCCGTGTCAGGGTCTTTGCCGGAGAAGGGTTCGCACTTAACTTTGCGAACCCGGGCGGCAGGTGGATGGAAGGGGAAGACGGATACTGGTATTATCCGGACGTGATCCTGAAACCCGGGGATGTGAGCGACGAGCTGTCGGTTACGATCCAGGTCCCGGAGGGGATGGAAGCAGTAGCAGAGAATTTTAATGTAATTGTTGTTCAGGAGTGTACACCGGTGCTTTATGATGCAGAGGGAAACCCTTATGCGGACTGGGATGCAAAGGTGGAACCAAACGGCGGGACCGATGAAACCGGAGAGGAGGCCAGATCGTGAACGAGCAGAAAAAGAAAGGCATCAGTTTCGGGACGCGGAAGGGAAGCCGCGTGACAATCGCTCTCTTTGCGGCAGCAGCCCTTCTGCTTCTTGGAAGTGTCATGGGCAGCACACGGGCGGCCCTGACCTATTACAGTGAGAATTATTCGGCGGAAATCCAGATGTATGACATTGGCGTCACGCTGATGGAGAATGGCACGGCCGTCAGCACGAGAGATTACAGCGGCAGTGATGACCAGTGGGAAGAAGGCGGAGAAATGCAGCTTCTCGCTCATATGCTGGATTCCACAGATCAGAAGCTTTTGGTGGGGAAACGCTACCCGGAAGAGCTGCGCGTGCAAAACAGTGGAAATATTGATGAATATGTCCGGGTGATCGTCTATCGCTACTGGGTGGATGAGAGCGGAAAAAAGACGGATGTCTCTCCGGAATTGATTCAGCTTGACCTGACGGAGAATGGTTGGATTTTGGATGAAAAAGCCTCCACTCCGGAGCGCATGGTTTTGTACTATAATCAAATTCTCCCCGAGGGGCAGATGTCGGAAGCCTTTGCGGATGGTCTGACCATTGACACGGCGATTACAAAGAATGTGACACAGACGACCGTCACGGAAGGGAATAAAACGACGATCACTACCAGCTTTAATTATAAGGGATTGGAATTCCGGCTGGAAACGGAAGTGGATGCGGTACAGACCCACAATGCAGAGGATGCGATCAAGAGCGCCTGGGGCGTGGATGTGGCAGTCGGCGAGGACGGCAGCCTGAGCCTGAGATGATAGGGAGGAGCAGAATATGAGAAAGAGAAGAATTTTGAGCCTTGTCATGACGGCGGTGCTTGCGGTTGGAATGGGGGTCATCTCCCACGCAGAGGGGTATACCGGAGACGGCAGCTGGAAGGTGGAGTTCACCGGAAAAAAGATGGAGAGCAATTTTACATCTTCGGATATTTCGGATGCAGTTTACGCCCTCCAGCCCGGCGACAGTATCGATGTCCACATTGCCCTGGCAAACGCGGCAGATCTGGATACGGACTGGTATATGACCAATGAAATTCTGGCCAGCCTGGAGGACAGCCAGAGTGTGGCCAGCGGGGGCGCGTATTCCTATATCCTGACTTACACCGATGAGACGGGCGGGGTAACCACCCTCTACAGTAGCGAGACGGTAGGCGGAGACAACGGAGGGACTCCCGCGGGGCAGGGACTCCATGAAGTATCCGACAGCCTGGAGGAATATTTTTACCTGGACAGTCTGAAGCCTGGCCAGAAGGGCGACATCACACTGCAGGTAGCGCTGGATGGTGAGACACAGGGAAACGGATACCAGAATACCTTGGCAAAGCTCCAGATGAATTTTGCGGTGGAGGAAAACAACACGGGAGGGACACCCACGCAGCCCACGACTCCCAGTGAAACACCGGGAACCTCTACGCCGACGGGCCCGACACCGGGAGGCGGTACCCATAAAACGGGAACTACCTTTACAGGCGACCCGAACAATCTGTTTTTGTGGTCGGCGCTGATGCTCTTGGCCGGATTGCTTTTGGCCGGCTGCGGAGTATTCCGGCTGAAAAGAAGCGAAAGGAGGGCGTAGTGATGAGGAGATTCAGCAAAATTTTAATCGGACTGCTGTCCTTTGGTATGCTCGCCGGGCCGGGCGCGGTGGAAAGCCGGGCGGCAGAAAGCAAAGATTACACCTATACGGTTACCTTTTATACCGGGAACCATGGAAGTTTTACCGGCAGGAACCATATATCGGTGGACAACAGTAAGACGGCTTCCGAATATCAGGTGACCGGAGGAGAAAAAGAAATTACGGTCACCGGTTTAAAGAGGAATGACGTGGTGAGCTTTGACGCGGCCATGGAAGGCGCGGTAGAAGTTGGGGAAGGGAAATATTATGTAAAAGGAATCCGGCAGAGCGGACGGGATAACAATACCGTGGCCACCTCTGCATTCCGCGTAGAGGGCGACAGAGACTACGTGGTGGCATACGGAATCCGGGGCGATATGACTTCTTACGTGGTGGAATACCAGGATACGGAAGGGAATACCTTGGCTCCCAGCCGCACTTATTATGGAAATATCGGCGATAAGCCGGTGGTAGCGTTCCTCTACATTGAGGGATATGAGCCTCAGGCATACAACCAGACAAAGACCCTGGATGCCAACTCGGCAGAGAATGTGTTTACCTTTGTGTATTCGCAGACAGAGCAGCCGGTGGAACCTACCACCGGAGGCGATGAGACTCCGGAGACGACGGCGCCGGAGACGACAGCCCCCACAACGCCCGATGCTCCGGAAGCGCCGGCGGGAGCAGAGGCCGGGGAGCCCGGTGGGGAAGCCGAGGCGCCTGGCGGAGAGGCTGAGGCGCCCGGCGGAGAGGCCGATGAACCCGGCGGACAGACGGCAAATTTAGACGAGGAGGAGGTTCCTCTTGCAGGGCCGGAAGAGGTCAAGGATTTGGATGATGAGGAAGTGCCTCTGGCCGGAGGGAATGTGTTAAAGGATGCGGATCAGGGAGGAAGGCTTTTTTATGGGGCGGCCGCAGTGGCGGTGGCCGGAGTGGGAGTAATCCTGTTTCTGTTGATCTGGCTCAAAAAACGGACAAAAAAGGAAAAGGCAGAATAAGTTCAGTGGAAAATAGTAATTGATATGATAAGGGTGCCTCTTTGCGGGCACCCTTACTATATTAAGGAAAAAACAGCATTGATTTTTCCGGCAAGCTGATTTAAAATATTCATAATCGAAAAACGAAAAGAGGATATCAGGATGTATCAGATAGATTTTAAAAAACCGGTGTCCATACATTTTATTGGGATTGGCGGAATCAGCATGAGCGGCCTGGCGGAGGTACTCCTGTCGAAGGGCTTTACGGTCAGCGGCTCCGATTCGGCAGTATCGTCACTGACGGATCATCTGAAGGAGGCGGGAGTACGGATTTATGAAGGACAGCGCTCTTCCAATCTTGCAGATGATGTGGAACTGGTGGTTTACACGGCGGCTGTCCATGGGGACAATCCGGAGCTTGCGGCTGCGAGGGAGCGGGGGATTCCTCTTCTTACCCGCGCGGAGCTTTTGGGGCAGATCATGAGGAATTATCCGGAAGCGGTGGCCATCGCGGGAACCCACGGGAAGACCACAACCACTTCCATGGTGACGGAGATTCTTTTGGCGGCCGGGAAGGATCCGACCATTTCTGTGGGCGGGATTCTTCACAGTATTGGAGGAAATATCCGGATCGGGCATTCCGGCTGTTTTGTGACTGAGGCCTGTGAATATACCAACAGCTATCATTCCTTTTTTCCGACCATCGCGGTGATTTTAAATATCCGGGCGGATCACCTGGATTTTTTCAAGGATCTGGAGGATATCCGAGAATCCTTCCATACCTTTGCGAAGCTTTTGCCGGAGGACGGCCTCTTGATTATCAATGCGGATATTCCGGATTATAAGGAGCTGATGAGCGATATTGCCTGCCGGATGGTTACCTTCTCCCTGGGGGGGCAGGAGGCGGATTACCGGGCAGCCGGGGTGAGTTATGATGAAGAAGGGCACGCTTCTTTTGATGTGGTGCGGCGGGGAGAGGCTGCCGGACATGTGAGGCTGGGAGTCCCTGGCGAGCACAATGTGGCGAATGCCCTGGCGGCTGCGGCCGTGGCGGAGGCTTTGGAGGTGGACGCGGATGCGATCATGCGGGGGCTTGACGGCTACCGGGGGACGGAGAGACGGTTTGAGTTAAAGGGAGAGCTCGGCGGCGTCACCATTGTGGATGATTATGCGCACCATCCTGACGAGATCCGCGTTACTTTAAATACAGCCAGGAGGCTCCATAAGAAAAAGCTCTGGTGTGTCTTCCAGCCTCATACCTACACCAGGACGAAAGCGCTTATGGAGGAGTTTGCAAGCGCTCTTTCGCTGGCGGACGAGGTGGTTCTGGCGAAGATTTACCCGGCCCGGGAGACTGATACGCTGGGGATCAGTTCGGCGGATTTGGCCGAGAAGATTTCGGGGTTAGGGAAAACAGTTCATTATTTTGAGTCCTTTGATGAGATTGAGAGCTTTCTGTTGACGGCGCTTGTCCCCGGTGAATTGTTGATAACTATGGGGGCCGGAGACGTTGTGAAGATTGGAGAAAAGTTGTTGGGACAATAGTTATCCACAAAATCCACGGTCTTATCCACAGTTTTTGGGGATAAGTTTGTGGATTTTATCGGATAAGGCCTTTCCTGCCGCATTGGGAAAATCCCATCCGGGATTTTCTGCCGGAGGGAAAACAGGTTCTCATTTCTCCGTTTCTGTGTTATAATGGGCGGGAAGATGAGAGAGGTGAGAACAATGGCAGGATTATTAGTGAGGGACCGGCGCGTGGGAGGCGTCACGCTGGTATCGAATCAATTTATCGATCGGTTCCTTCCGGAGGCCAATGGAGAGTTTGTAAAGGTATATTTGTTTTTGATTCGGCTGGTTTCCGAGGGCAGGGAGCTTTCCGTCTCCTATATGGCGGACCGGCTGAACAATACGGAAAAGGATGTGCTTCGCGCTTTCAAATACTGGGAAAAGATGAAGCTTTTGCGGCTGGAGTTTGGAGCCGGGCAGGAGCTTTTGGGGCTGGAACTTCTTCCGGAAGCCGGGGAGAGGGCAGGAGACCATGCGGTTTCCCATGGGGAAGATGCCCGGGAAGATATATTCGGCGGAGCGGCTGCCTCGGAGGCGCCGAAAGAGCGGAGATCCTATGCCGCGCCTGCCCCCGGGGATTTTCAGGGGGAACCGGAGCCCGAGGCGCCGGATATCCGGGAAGAGGAGAGCCCCGGGGAAGAGCCGGTGGATTTGCAGGCGCTGGAGGAGGACGAAGAATTCGGCCAGCTCCTGGATGTGATCGGATGCTATGTGGGAAAGATATTGACAGCCAGAGAATGTGAGGTGCTTGCCAATCTCTACGGAGGGGTGGGCATGTCGTCGGAGCTTTTGGAATATCTGGTGGAATACTGCGTGTCCGGCGGGCATAAGAGCATGCGCTACATTGAGACTGTGGCCTTGAACTGGCACGAGCGGGGAATTGAGACCGTGGAACAGGCCAGGGCGGAGACGGCCGGCGGCGGGAAAAATGCCTATGCCGTTTTAAAGGCGTTTGGCTTGAACGGGCGGAATCCGGCGGCGGCGGAGCGGTCGATGATCGACCGGTGGTTTAAGGATTACAGCCTTCCGGTGGAGCTTGTGCTGGAGGCCTGCAACAAGACCATGCGGACCATCCACCAGCCCAGCTTTGAATATGCGGACAAGATCTTAAAAGAGTGGAAAGACAAGGGGATCCGGGCAGTTGAGGACATTGCCAGACTGGACGGGAAACCGGAGGGGAAGAAATTCGCAAAAAAAGAAGAAAAAGGGGCCGGCGGTACGCAGAACTTTCCCCAGCGGGAGTACGATTGTGATGAGCTGGTGAGGAAGCTTAACGGATTTTAAACGGGAAGAATACGGAGGCAGGGGTGTTAAACAATTCGCAGTATGATGCGCTGATGCGGGAGTACCAGAAGCGGCAAATGGAAAACAGACATAAGCAGGAGGCTAGAATCCGGGAGGTTTATGAGAAAATCCCGGAAATAGAACGGTTGGACGGCGAGCTTGGAGGAATTTCCCTTGCACATGCCAGGAAGCTTCTCGGGGGAAAAGAGGAGGCCCTCTCAGAGCTTAGGGAGAGGATTGGGGAGCTCAAGGAGAGAAGAAGGGCGCTGCTTGCGGAGGGCGGCTTTGCGCCGGATTACATGGAGCAGACTTACACCTGCCCGGAGTGCCGGGATACGGGATACAAAGCAGGGAAAAAGTGCCGCTGCCTGAGGCAGGCGGAGATAGAGATCCTCTACGGCCAGTCCAATCTGGCGCATGTGCTGGCCAGGGAGAATTTTGATATGGCCACCTGTGAGTATTACGACAAAGAGTTGATCGTCAATGCGAAAACGGGGGTAAGCCAGTATGACTACATGGAGCGTGTGATTCAGGAATGCCGGGATTACGCGGCAGGTTTTCGGGAGAAGGGCGGAAACATTCTGTTCAGCGGAAAGGCCGGTACGGGAAAGACTTTTCTTACCAACTGCATTGCGAAAGAGCTTTTGGACCATGCGGAGGCGGTTATCTACCTGACGGCGCCGGATCTGTTTAGGATTCTTGCGGACCGGCGTTTTGAGCGGGGGGGAGAGGACAGGGAGGAGCGGTATCAGGGGATTTTGGACTGTGGACTTTTGATCATTGACGATCTGGGGACGGAGCTCCACAGCAGCCTGATCAATTCAGATCTGTTTTATTGTCTGAACGACAGGGGGCTCAGGGGCCTTGCCACGATTATCTCCACGAATCTGTCCATGAACGGGATCAGAGACCATTATTCGGAGCGGATTTCATCCAGGATTTTTGACAGCTACCGGATCATTCCTCTGTTTGGGGAGGATATCCGGATCAAAAAGAAAATAAAGGAAAGCAGGAGCTGACGGTTACAGACGATCACCACGAGAGGAGAGAATGAATGCGGGAAGAGCATGAGCTTAACACGATACCGGTCGGACCGCTGGGATTGATTCCCATCGACGGATGCCAGGAGCTGGGGAGGAAAGTGGATGCCTATTTGGTGGAATGGCGAAAGGAACGCCAGAACGAGCACAAGACGTCGGTTGTCTTTTCCGAGTATGAAAAAGACAGCTACATTATCGAGAGCCATGTTCCGAGGTTCGGAACGGGGGAGGCCAAAGGGGTCATTGACAAATCGGTCCGGGGCGACGATTTGTTTATTATGGTGGATGTCTGCAATCACAGCCTGACATACTCCCTCTGCGGGCGGGTGAACCACATGTCGCCCGACGATCATTTCCAGAATTTGAAGAGGATTATTGCTGCCGTGGGCGGAAAGGCAAGACGGATCACGGTGGTGATGCCGTTTTTGTACGAGAGCAGGCAGCACAAACGGAACGGCAGGGAGTCTTTGGATTGCGCGTTGGCCCTCCAGGAGCTTACCCACATGGGAGTGGATCACATTATTACCTTCGATGCCCATGACCAGCGGGTCCAGAACGCCATTCCCTTAAACGGCTTTGAGACCGTGCAGCCCATTTATCAATTTATTAAGCATCTTCTGCTCCACGAGCGGAATCTGTCCGTTGACAGCAACCATATGATGGTCATCAGCCCCGACGAGGGAGGGATGGCCAGGGCCATTTACTTTGCCAACGTGCTGGGACTGGATGTGGGGATGTTTTATAAGAGGAGAGACTACGCCAGGCTTGTGGACGGGAAAAATCCCATAGTGGCCCATGAATTTTTGGGCGCGTCGGTAGAGGGAAAGGATGTCGTTATCATTGACGATATGATCTCATCGGGTGACAGCATGCTGGATGTGGCGAAGGAGCTGAAGCGGAGGAAGGCCAGAAAAGTATTTATCTGCGCCAGCTTTGGGCTGTTTACCGGCGGCCTGGAGAAGTTTGACGAGTATTATGAGGCGGGGCTGATCGACCGGATGCTGACTACGAACCTGGTATATCAGACTCCGGAGCTTTTGGCGAAGCCGTATTACGTTAATGTGGACATGAGCAAGTATATCGCCCTTTTGGTGGACTATATGAACCACGATGTCTCTTTGAATCATCTGCTGAATCCCACAGGGAGGATCAATCGCTTTTTGGAAAAATACAGGAGAGGAGAGCTTTGAGAGCTCTCCTCTTTTTCCGCCGCAGGGGAAGTTTTTTTGCTCAATCCACTTCCAGCGGTACGAATTGGAAGGTGGTACAGTCCACCAGTCCCCGGTTCGTCAGGCGAAGCTCCGGCAGGCAGGCCAGAGGGATCAGGGCCATGGTCATGAAAGGGGAGGGCATGGAGCAGCCGATCTGCTTCCAGGATTCCTCCAAGCTCTCCACAAGCGCGCTCATTTCCTCGGCGGACTTGTCGTTCATCAGTCCGGCGATGGGCAGAGGAACGGTACCCAGGACCTTCCCGTTCTGGACGGCTGTCATGCCGCCTCCACAGGCGATCAGGGTGTTTGCGGCCAGAGCCATGTCTTCGTCGTTGGTGCCGATGACCAACAGGTTGTGGGCATCATGGGCCACGGTGGAGGCCATGGCGCCGCAGGTGATGCCGAAGCCCTTGACGAAGCCGAAGCCCTTGGTTCCGGTCTCATGGTGCCGTTCAAAGACGACGGTTTTTAAGACATCCTGGGAGGGATCGGATTCCAGCTTCCCTTCCTTTGCCGTCAGGGTCACATGACGCTCGAAGGAGCCGACCTTGGCGGGGATGACCTCGATGGCGCGCACCTTCGCATGGTCTTTCTTTGCGGGAATGGCGAAGGTCTCTTTTGTAATGGCCTCCCCCACGTGCATGGAGTGGGTTGCCCACTCGGGATAGGTGTAAGGGGCAGGTTCTTTTACCATGGCGCCGTCCTCGGCGGTCAGCTCCCCGTCGATCCAGACCTTTGTGACCGTGAGGCTTTCCAGATTGTCGAGGAGGACCATGTCGGCGCATTTGCCGGGGGCGATGCTCCCAAGCTCGTGGTCCATCTGGAAGCATTGGGCACAGTTTAAGGTAACCATCTGGATCGCGGTGACGGCATCGATCCCATCCTCCACAGCCCGGCGGACCAGATGATCCAGATGCCCCTGGGCGGACAGAGTATGGGGATGCGTATCGTCGGAGATCAGGATGGCAAAACGGGAGTCCACCTGATGGTTCGTAATGCTCTTGCCAACCTCTTTCAAGTCATGCCAGGCGGAGCCTTCCCGGAACATGGCATACATGCCAAGCCGCATTTTTGCGAGGGCATCCTCCGCCCTGGTGGACTCGTGGCAGCAGCGGACACCGGAGGCGATGTAGGCGTTCAATCCCTTTCCGGTCTCCGGCATGGAGTAATGGCCGGTCACGGTCTTTCCGGCCTTTAAGGTGGCGCCGGTGATGCCGTGGGCGTGGTCGGAGGAGCTCAGGATACCGGGGAAGTTCATCATCTCCCCGAGACCGACGCATTCTTTCCAGTTCATGGTCTCCGCCACCTCTTCGGGGCCGATGAAGGAACCGGTATCCTCAAAGCCGGGGACGGCAGGGACACAGGAGGGCGTGGTCATCATCGCTTTTAAAGGCGTCCTGGAGGCGTCTTCCAGCATGCATTTGACTCCGGGGAGGCCCAGCACATTGCAGATTTCGTGGGGATCCATGTAAATTCCTGTTGTTCCGTGGGGGATGACGGCGCGGGCGTATTCTCCGGCGCTCATCATGGAAGATTCCACGTGGATGTGTCCGTCCATAAAACCCGGCGCCAGATATTGGCCTTTCACATCAATGACCGTGGTATCCGGCCCGATACAGTGGGACGCATCCCCCACAAGCGCAATGCGTCCGCAGGAGACGGCGACGGAGATATCCTCCTGGATTTCATGGGTGCAGACATTGACGAGTCTGGCTCCGGTGATAACCGTGTCGGCCGGGGCGAATCCTCCGGCCACGGCGGCCAATGTCTGGCTGACTTCCCAAAGTGGCTGTTTGCAGAATGTATTGATCATAAGGCGCCTCCTTTAAAATTGATTTTACAGACAGTATAGCAGATATACCGGGAATTGTAAATTTTATTGATGGACAATCTTCCTTGGGGCCCGTGCACAAAAAAGAGAGCCGCCAGGGCTCTCTTTTTTGCGTCGGGTTTAATTGATTACAACTTGACAACGTTAGCCGCCTGCTTGCCGCGGGGGCCTTCCACGATGTCAAAGGTTACAGACTGACCTTCGTCAAGGGTCTTAAAGCCCTCTCCTGTAATCGCAGAAAAATGTACGAATACATCTTCGCCGCTCTCAGCAGTAATGAAACCATAACCTTTTTCTGAGTTAAACCACTTTACCGTACCGTTATTCATACTGGTACCTCCATTTATATAGATTTGAAAGTTACGAGCGAAATAATAGATTATATACAAACAAAAAATCACATACTATTACAGATCATTTAGTAAACATAACCTCTAATAATATGCGAACTACTTTGAAATCTGTGAATGCATATCTATTATAACAGAAATCCGGGAAAATACAAGTGTTTTTTAAAGAAGATTGCAGGAAAAATTGAATTTTTTGGGGGCCTGTGATATAATAGGAGCGTTTGGCGGCTTTGGGAGCAGCCAATTTTTGAAAGGGTTTTCGATCCGCAGCGCCGGCGGCGGAAGGAAGCGGATCGGAGAGGTATAGCGACAGAAAGGATGCAGACGAAAATATGAGGAAAAAAGGATTGGCAGTGGCACTTGGCCTGCTCATGGTTTGTTCCGTGGCGGCTTGCGGTAAAAAAGAGGAAGCGGAAACGACGCAGGCTCCGACCACGGCGGAGGAGACGGCGGCCGGGACGTCGGAGACGGAGATGGCCGGAGCGGATGAAACGGCCGGAGAGGGCGAAACCGTTCCTAACCCCGAGATGCCGGAATATGTGAGCGCCTTTGATTTGGGAGATATCTCCGACTATGTAGAACTGGGGGAATATAAAGGGCTTGAAGTGACGGCCATGGACACAGAGGTGACAGACGAGGATGTAGAGGAGGAACTTCAGTCTCAGGTAGAAAAGGCGGAGCCCGTTTACGAGGAGGTCACGGAGGGAACCGTGGCAGACGGCGATGTGGCCAACATTGATTTTGAGGGAAGGATGGACGGAGAGGTATTTCAGGGCGGCACGGGAACGGATTTTAATCTGACCATCGGTTCCGGCCAGTTTATAGGCGGGTTTGAGGACGGGCTGATCGGAAAGGCCATCGGCGAAACCGTGGTGCTGGATCTGAATTTCCCTGAGGATTACACGGTGAACCCGGATTTTTCCGGCAAGCCCGTAGAATTTACAGTGAAAATTAATTATGTTCGGGGGGAAGAGATTCCCAACAAGCTCGACGACGCTTTTGTAGAGCGGTACACGGACGGAGAGTATAAGACCGTGGAAGACTACCGGGCCTACACAAAGACAACCATGGCGGAAAATAAGGCGGAGGATGCCAGGGTCGGGAAGATCAACAGTGCCTGGGAGAAGGTTGAGGAGAACGCTACATTTAAGAAAGAAGCAGAGGAACTGATTCAGTATAACTATGACAGCCAGATGTATCAGGCAGAGAGCATGGTGGCCATGTATGGGATCACCATGGAATCCTACCTGAGCAGTATAGAGAGGACTGAGGAAGAGTTCCAGAGTGAAATCAGGGATTATGCCGAGCAGAGCGCCAGGTGGCAGCTTCTGGTGCGGGCAGTTGTGGAAGCAGAGGGGCTGGAGCCGACGGACGAAGAGTATGAGAGCGGCGTAGAGCGGGTGGCCGGTGAAATCGGGTCGACGGCGGAGGAGCTGAAGGCCAATTATTCGGAAGCCATGCTCCGGGACATTTTGCGGCAGGAGGCCGTGCAGGATTTCCTGGAAGAGACGGCCATAGAGGTTCCGGCAGAAGAATAGAATCCATGTAGGCAGAGAATATAAATGATGAATGAAAAGCCCCCTTCCGAACCGGCGAACAGGTTCGGAAGGGGGCTTTTTTAAGGATGGTACGAAAGGCCGTGCAAGGCTACATCCCAGAGATATTCCGGAAATTTTCTTTTTTTCGATTGTCCTCATCAAACAGGTGATTGTACTGGATGATCTCATAATCGCCCAGAAATTCTTTCAGCCTGCCGTAATCATTGGAACCGTAGAAATTTCCGTCGGCATCGATACAGAAATTGGCTGTGATGACGGGAAGTTTTTCCCGGAGTGCGCCAAGGAACTTCTGATAAGGTGTCTTTTCGAGACCGGCGGCGTCCATCAAAAGCGTGCTCAGATAGTTGGCGCTGATCTCCACGTTCTCCTCCTCCTCGATGTCATAATTGGCCCAGAGGACGAAGGGAGTCTGATAGCGGAGTGCCATTTCCTCCTGGGTGAGGGAATTGTAATCTTTCCTGTAAAGCTCTGTCAGAAACGAGGCGTCCATATGGGGCTGGTGGTCTCCGAACATGAGAATCAGGGTCTTTTCCTCCACATTCTTGTAATAGGAGATCAAATCCTCATAGGCGTCATCCGTAATCTTTAACAGAGTCAGATAAGCATTGACCTTGCTGAGAGCGTCGTCCTCCTGCCCCTTTGCCGTGACAGTCCGCTCGAAGCCGTCCCATTCCTTGGCGTAGCCGCCGTGGTTTTGCATGGTGACCAAGAAGGAGAAGAACGGTCCGTCATCCTTCTTTTCTTCATAGACCTGAATCACCTTCTGAAAGGCGGCTCTGTCCGTAATGAAGCCGCGGAGCCGTTCCTCATTGACAAAAGATCCATTGTGGAGGAATTCATCAAAACCAAAGAGCGGATAAACCTCGTCCCGCCGCCAGCCGTTGGAATTATATGGGTGAATAGCCGTGGTGGTATAACCATAGTCCTTCAAAACCTGGGGCAGGGCGGGAAGCTCTTTGGTAAGGAACTGCTGGTAGGGAATACTTCCCGTGGGCAGGAAGGCCATGGTGTCGCCCGTCAGAAATTCAAATTCGGTGTTGGCCGTGTTGCCGCCGAGAACGGAGACATGGACATTGCCGGAAATGGTATTTTCACTGCCGTAAAGGGAACGGAAGTAGGGCATGTAATCCCCCGACGCCTCGAAATCGCCGATAGCCGACAGATCGGAATAGGCTTCATTCATGACCACGATGATATTGGGCGCATCTTTATCCGATGCAGGAATCATGTTCGCACTCAGCCTGTCTGCGGAGACTAGGACAGAATCCGTCCCATTCCTGCCGGCCTCCTTTAAGAGTTCATCTGCCCTTTCCGGTGAGTAGTCCTCCGGCCTTTCCACCTTCAGGTATTTGGTGTTGACGAAGAAGCTCACAAAAAATCCGTTTTGCTCATAGGTGTAATCCTGGGTGAAGGGCATCTCATAGACATTTAAGGCATTCATGATGGTGTCGTTTTGGAGGCAGAGCACATAACCGGCGAAAAGCAGTGACGTCAAGCCAAAACCGGCCGCGCGGCTGAGGGGACGTTTCTTTAAGCGGAGATTTACCTTTACGCTGAATAAGATCAGGAAAAGATAGGCCGCCAGGATCCCCAAAAGCCTTGCCGAGGGGGTGAAAGAAAAATGATCTGCCACGGAGAGCGCCGTTCCCGCGGAGGCGATGTCCCAGGGCAGGATCGGAGACTGACGAAACTGCAGGACAAAGTAATTGACCGAGCCGAGGACAGCCGTAAACAAAAGGGGCAGAATCAGGGCCAGATTCATCTGTCCGCAGAGAAAGAATACAAGCCCGGAAAGGAGATAGCAAAAAGCCAGCCGAGGAGCTGGAACTGAAACGGGATCTCAAAGGGATTGTGGGTCATAAGCTCCAGCAAATAATAGGAAAGAACCGGAACCAGGACAGCCGCCGCAATACTCAGAGGACGGGAATATGTAAGGGATTTTAATTGTTTCAAAGGCGATCCTTCCTTGCATGAAATTTTTTTGAAATACAATATTTATTGTATTATAAATCCGCAAAAAGTCAACTGCCCGGAATCCGTGAATGGTTCCCTGCCTTGACAGAATTTTCCGCGGGTAATATAATGGCGAAGAGAGCACTGTCTTTCAAAAATTGTGCGACAATTTTTGCTGAAGCTCAAAAAAGGAGAGAACAAATACGCTATGAGATGGGAATTTAAAAAGATTGAGTCGGAGGATGTGAAGATTCTGCCGAGCTTTTTTGCCATGCGTTCCAATAAAACCTGCGACAGCGTGTTTTTGGACAGCTTTTTGTGGAAGGATTATTACCACGTGGAGTACTGCGTCTGTGATGACGGGAGGGCCGTGGAATGGAAGATGAAGATTCACGGGGAGCCCTTTGCGGCCCTGCCTCTCTGCAAGGCGGAGGATCTCCCTTATTATTTCTTTGATACGAAGAAATATTTCAACGAGGTGCTGGGGAGAAAGCTTAAGATTTATCTGGCCGATGAGGATGCGGTGAACCTCTTGAAGCTTGACCCGGAGGAGTTCGACGTGGAGGAGCAGCCGGATGCGGCGGACTATCTCTATGACGGGGAGGCCCTTCGGACCTTGGCCGGTAAAAAATATCACAAGAAGAAGAATCACGTCAACGCCTTTAAGAAAGAGTATGAAGGCCGCTATGAGTATAAGACTCTGGCCTGTACCGACCGGGGCGACATGTGGCGTTTTCTGGACCGGTGGCGCAGCATGAAGGGGGCGCAGGTGGAGGAAACCCTGGATCCGGAGGTGGAAGGGATCCATGGGATTTTAAACCAGTGCGGCCTTTTGGGGGTGCGCATGGGCGGCGTATATGTGGACGGACAGATGGAGGCTTTCACCATGGGAAGCTACAATGCCGCCGAGGATATGGCGGTGATTCATATCGAGAAGGCCAACCCGGAGATCCGGGGCATGTATCCTTTTATCAATCAGCAGTTCCTGATTCATGAATTTCCGACGGTGAAGCTGGTGAACCGGGAGGACGATGTGGGGATTCCGGGGCTCAGGAAGGCAAAACAGTCCTATAACCCCATCGGGTTCGCGAAGAAATTTCAGATCAGGGAGCGCTGAGGATGAGAGGAATCTGGAGGCCGCGCCGCCTTGCGGCATCGGAAAAGGGTGCGTGCAGAGAACTGTGGGAGGAAATTTTTGTGGAGGATTCCAAAGAATTTCTGGATTATTATGACAGATGGAAGTACGCGGAGAATGAATGCTACGGGATTTTTGACGGAGAACGTCTGGTCTCCATGATGCAGCTGAATCCTTATGAAATGCAGATAAAAGGAGCCGTTCCGGTAAAGAGCCGTTACATCATAGCCGTTGCCACCAGGGAGGAATACCGCCACAGAGGCATGATGGCAGCGCTTTTAAAGGAAAGCCTTGGCGGGATGAGGCGGCAGGGGATGCCGTTTGCCTTCCTTATGCCGGCTGCCGAGGCCATCTATCATCCCTTTGGGTTTCGGTATTTTTATGAGAGCAATGTTGGGATGCTTAAGCTCTGTGAGGAGGACGGGACGAAAAGTGGGACTGGCTTGTCGGTCCGTTCCGCGGTCCCTTCGGATATTCCTGGGCTGGCGGCCTTCGCGGAGGAAATCCAGCCGGAGCTTTTTGACTGCTATACCAGGCGGGACAGTCATTACTATGAGATGCTTCTCTGTGAGCTTGCAACTGAAGCCGGCGGCCTGCTCCTTTTGACGGAGCCTGAGACAGTGGATTCTGGAGAGCCGGGCGGGCAGAGGGAGGAAAAGACGGGGAATCACAGGCGGATCGTGTCGGCTGTTCCTTACTGGGGAGTGGATTCGGTGGAGATCCGCGAGATTTTGTGCAGGCCCGCGGATAAGGGGCGGGTACTTTCGGCCCTTGGCAGATGGTTTGGAGACGGCCGGGCGGGAAAGCGGCCAAAACAGGTTTCCGTTGTTGGAGCGGCCTTTGAGCTGGAAAAGAAAAAACCGGTCATTATGGGGCGGATCGCAGATGCCGTAAGCTTTCTGGAGCTTTTTGCGTCAGATCGGCCCATGGAGGTTTTTCTGGAGCTCTCGGACGAGCTGTTGGAGGACAATTGCGGAATTTACCGCTGGAGCCTTTCTCCCCGGGGGAGTCTGGCAGAGCGGATTGCGCCGCCGGAAGGCCAGCTGCTTCGGGCGGCGGAGGCATTGCCCGCTGGGGAGGCCGCGGGAGACGGCAGCAGGAAAGCCGGGGATGTGCTCTGTCCGGAGCGGATTCGGATGACGGCGGCGGAGCTTTTTTCCTGTCTGATGGGAGGGGCAGAACCGGAAGGTGCGCTTGGGAAAGTGCGGAGGTGCGGGAAGAGCTATATTAATGAAATTGTGTGAGCATTTATTTGGGGGGCTTTTATGAGGAGGATATGCGTGGGAGATTTGGAGACCTTGAAGAGATGGGTTGCAGAGAGTGACAACATTGTGTTTTTCGGCGGGGCGGGGGTGTCCACAGAGAGTGGAATTCCGGATTTCCGCAGTGTGGACGGACTTTATAACCAGGAATATGATTATCCGCCGGAGACGATTTTAAGCCACAGCTTTTATCAGAGGAACACGGAGGAATTTTACCGTTTTTACAAAAAGAAGATGATCTGCAAGGAAGCGAAGCCCAATAAGGCCCATCTGGCATTGGCAAAGCTGGAGAGGGAGGGCAAGCTTCGGGCGGTCGTCACCCAGAACATTGACGGGCTCCACCAGATGGCCGGAAGCAAAGAGGTGCTGGAGCTTCACGGCTCCGTCCACCGGAATTTCTGTACCAGGTGCGGAAAATGCTATAATGCGGACGATATTCTTGGCGCAGAGGGAGTGCCCCTGTGTAGCTGCGGCGGCACCATTAAGCCCGACGTGGTTCTCTATGAGGAGGGGCTTGATTACACCGTCATGCAGAAGGCCGTTTCCTATATTGCGTCCGCCGAGGTGCTGATCATCGGCGGGACGTCCCTGACGGTGTATCCGGCGGCGGGACTCATTGATTACTACCGAGGGGAAAAGCTGGTTCTGATCAACAAGAGCGCCACGCCCATGGACGGTCGTGCGGATCTGGTCATTGCGGAGCCCATCGGGGAGGCTCTCGGCATCTTTTTGTAATTGGAAACGCCGCTCGGAGTGAGGGCGCCGGAGGAGATCCCTCACGCGGGGATTCGGATGAGGGAGAGTAGTGTGAAAGCAAGCGGGCTTTCAGTACTATTTGTGCCGCCGGCTTGGCGGCGGAACGGAGATTACTATGGAATTTAAGGTCGGTGACATTGTGAAATTAAAAAAACCGCATCCCTGCGGCAGCAGCGAATGGGAGGTGGTCCGGGTGGGGATGGATTTTAAATTGAAGTGCCTGGGCTGCGGCCATTTGATTATGGTGTCCCGGAAGCTGGTGGAGAAAAACTGTCGGGGAATCCGGTGACGATTTTATAAGGGAGTGCGGATGAATGGGATTCTGCCTCAATGGCATGAGTGCGCACGGTCTGTTTCAGGAGGCGTAGGATCATTACCGGATTGAGAGAGAGGATAAGGCAGGGCCCGGATGACCGCAAAAAAATACTTGCAAACCCCGGCGAAACATGGTATGCTTGTTAACTGTGACAACATTTCAGATTTCCTTGCTCCCCCGCGGGGCGGAGGGGCCAGAGACCAGAAGGAGGTAAAACAGCATGAACAAATATGAATTGGCGCTTGTGCTGAGTGCGAAGCTGGAAGAGGAAGAGAGGGCGGCGGCCTTGGAGAAGGCTCAGTCTTACATTACCCGTTTCGGCGGCACCATCACAAATGTGGATGAATGGGGCAAGAAGAGACTTGCTTACGAGATCCAGAAGATGAGAGAAGGCTTCTATTACTTCATCCAGTTCGAGTCTGATTCTAACTGCCCGAATGAAGTGGAAAACCATATCCGCATTATGGAGCCTGTGATCAGATATCTGTGCGTAAAGCAGGAAGCGTAATCGGAAAGAGGGGACTACATGAATAAAGTAATACTCATGGGAAGACTGACGAGGGATCCGGATGTTCGCTATTCTCAGAGCGGTTTGGCGATTGCCAGATATACCCTGGCGGTGGACAGGCGCTTTGTCAGAAGCAATGAAGGCGGAGGCGATCAGCAGACAGCAGATTTTATCAGTTGTGTTGTGTTCGGAAAGGGCGCGGAGTTTGCCGAGAAGTACCTGCATCAGGGTACGAAGATTGCGGTAAGCGGCAGAATCCAGACCGGAAGCTATACCAACCGGGACGGCCAGAAGGTTTACACTACGGAGGTGGTCGTGGACGATCAGGAGTTTGCCGAGAGCAAGAACGCGGCAGCCCAGAATATGGGAGGCGGCGGTTACCGTCAGGAATCCAGGCCCGCACCCAGTGCGGCGCTGGACGATGGATTTATGAATATTCCCGATGGAGTAGAGGACGAGGGTCTCCCGTTTAACTAGACATTATTCGGTATAAGGAGGTTTTAATCATGGCTTACACAAAGGGCGATAGAGCAGATTCTCCCATGAAGAGGAGAGGCGGACGCAGGAGAAAGAAAGTCTGTGTGTTCTGCGGAGATAAGAACGGTGTGATTGATTACAAGGACGTGGCGAAGTTAAAGAGATACGTGTCCGAGAGAGGCAAGATTCTTCCCAGAAGGATCACCGGCAACTGCGCGAAGCATCAGAGGGCGCTGACCGTTGCCATCAAGAGAGCGAGACATATCTCCCTTATGCCTTACACCATGGAGTAAGGCTGCAGGATTAGAATTTATGGAGGCTGCTGCACAAAAATGTGCGGCAGCTTTTTTTGAAACTTCGTTCCCTGGTTTAAATTTTCTTTTTTTGGTGATTATCTTAGAGGAGAGGGAAAATTTAGAAAAAGACAAGGGGGACGATTCCATGGAACGGTTGAAAAAAGAGAAGACACTGGCGGTGACGGCATTTTTTCTGGGAGTGCTTTGCCTTTTGGCTGTTTTGGCGGCTCTTGGCAGAAAGGAGGCTTCCGGGGAGGAGGTCTTCCAGGTCTTTGAGGCGGCCAATTTTTCCAGGATTGAATGCCGCATTTCCAGAGTGGGAGGCAGGGATTACCTGGAGTTTGAGGGCTGTTTTCCGGGAGAGCTTTCCAGAGAGGAACAGAAGCTCCTGGCGGAGATCCTTTTAGAGAGAATGGGCGCAAAACAGGTGGCGGGAGTGGACGAGGATACACTGTATACTGTTTACGCCTACGCCAAGGGCGCGGGGGAGACGAGGAGTCTTCCCGAGGGGAATGTCAACCTGAATTTGGCGGTGACTTATGATGAAGGAGCAGATGAGACGGTTTTCCATCTGGGGTGTCCCATCCTTGTGTCGGATTGGTAGGCCTGTATCTGAACCAATTGGGGAAATTTGCATATGTTATAGTAGACTATGGATATAAGGCGGCATTTTAGATGGCAGAACAATACAGCGACTTTATATGGGATTATTACGGTGGCCGTCCCTCTGGAATAAGGCGCGCAGGTTTCGGCTTCATGCCCGGAAGCATGGTGCAGGGGGCGGGGCTTCGGGCACAGACGCTTTGGGCCATGGAGATGGGAGATGACAACCGGGATACAGGGCGGGATATGGAGTATTTTCAGGCTATGTATCCGGAAAAAATGAAAAAGCTTCAGATGAGAGTCAATGACCTGTGCGACACCATGGATTATGAGGGGAGCATCCTCTATGACGAATATCCGGACCGGATCGGACTGGGGAAGCTTTGCGACGAGATTTACAGACAGGAAATCCGGGAGGACGCCGACGAGAAGGAAGCGGAATGGCTGAGGGCCGCCGTGGAAGTGCTTTTATACCATGAAATTTGCAGAAGGCGGGTGAAGCGCCGCGGGCTGAAACGGAAATATTGGTAAATACACTAAGAAAAAGTTAATAAAAAAGCGGTTGAGGTTTCAGGCGATTAATCTTACAATATAGTCATGGTAATTTGCCATGGCTATATTTTGTACAGGAGCATGCACTCATGAAGAAAATATTCACACGTATGGTCATATTGGGTTTCATTTTTGTGGCGGCGGTGGCCGCAGTCTTTTTTGTGACGAGAAAAAAGGAAGAAGATGCTGTTTACATGGTGATGGAGGAGACGACTCTTCCCCTTGTGGCCATGGAATTTGAAGGGAGTCCGGTCAATACCCTTCATGGATATGTTGAGGAAATGCATATTCCTTCCATGAGGGATACGATTACGCCTGTTCCGGAAAGCAGAAAGCTGCCTTTTTCCATCGAAGCCTGCGGGAATGAAATCCGGTCGGTGGAATATGAGGTGAGGGATCTTTCCGGGGAAAATTTGATTGAGTCCAGATCCTGTGATTCTCTTTCCACAGAGGGAGACATAACGCGGGGAGAGTTGCTGTTTCAGGATTTGCTGGCAAAGGGGACAGAGTATGTCCTGGTGCTGAAAGTGAAGACGGGCGGGCAGGATGCAGTCCGTTATTATACCAGGATCCGTTATTACGACGACACTCATATCGGGGAACAGATTGCGTTTGCCAGGAATTTCAGAGAATTGGCCTTTACAAAGAATATTACGGATGAGCTGACAGTCCAGTTAGAAAGCAACAACGAAACGGACAACAGTACCCTTGGATACGCAAATATTAAATCCAGCTACAACCATGTGGCTTGGGGAGCGCTTGCGCCGGAGCTTTCGGGCGAGATCTCCATGGACATCAAGGAAATGAATGAGATGGTAGGTTCTGTCCAGTTCCATTATACGGTGACGGCTGAGGGGGAATCGGGACAACGGGAAACCTATCAGGTGAAGGAGTTTTTCTGTGTCCGTTTTGTGGATGGGCGACTGTGGCTGATTGCCTATGAGCGGACCATGGATCAGGAATTTGAGGTGTCCGAGGAAACCGTGAAGGACGGCGCCGTTGACCTTGGCATTTTAAGCCCTGGAAATACGCAGGTGGAGCTAAAACAGGCGGGGAATTATACGGTTTTTGCCGCAGGCGGGGAGCTTTGGTGTTATAATAAAGCAGAAAATACCATGATCCAATTGTTTTCTTTTAAGGAGGCATCCGATACCAGCGGCAGGAGCCTCTATGACCAGCATGATTTTCGGATTGTGGATGTAGATGAAAAAGGGGATGTCACCTTTGTTGTCTATGGATATATGAACAGGGGAACGCATGAGGGCGAGTGCGGGTTAAGCTTTTTTCAATACCGCAGGGAGGACAATTCCCTGACGGAAAGGTTTTATATTCCCTCCGACAGGCCGTATGAAATACTCCGGGAGGAGCTTGACGCGCTGTTTTATGGGGGAAAAAACCAGTTACTCTACATTATGTTCGGAAACAGCATTTATGCCATTGATTTTTCCGGTGAAGAATGTGTGGAGCTGGCAAACGGCCTGAAAGGGTATTCTTTTGCATTGGACAGCATATCCGGTGCGGCGGCCTGGCAGGAGGAGGCGGATATCTGCGGCGGAAAGTCGATCCAGGTATATTACATGGATGACGGGAAAAGCTTTTCGGTTCATGCGGACGAGGGAGAGGTGATCCGCCCTCTGGGATTTATTGACGGAGATTTTATTTACGGTAAGATAAGAGAAAGTGATATAGAAAGAACTCTGACGGTAGAGTGCCCCATGTATGCTTTGGAGATCGTGGGAAAAGATGAACAGATACAGACGAGCTATGAGAGGGAGGGCCTTTATATCCGGGATATCCTGGTGGAAGATGGGAAGGTCCAAATCGAACGGCAGAGACGAGACGGGGACGGTGTCTGGGTGGCTGCAGAGGGCGACGCGCTGATTGAAAACCGGACAGAGGAGGAGCGGGTACAGGTACTTACCAAGACGACTTCCGACTTGAAGAAGACGACTTACGCTCTGCATGTGGGCAGCCCCGGCAAGAAGGAAAAGAGTCTGAAGGTGATAAGTCCCAAACTGTCGGCTGTAGAAGAGCTGCGGGTGCTAGGGCTGGTCCGGCAGACGGAGGAGACCGAAAGCTACTATGCTTATGCCGGCGGAGGCCTCGCGGGAATCTGCCGATCTCCGTCCGAAGCCATCTGGCTGATTTATGACCGAATGGGCGTGGTGGTCGGAGAGGACCAGAATTACATCTGGACCAGGGCAAACAGACAGACAGAGGCCATAGCCCAGATGGGAGAGGCCATGGCCCAGATGGGAGAGGCCAAAACGGCGGCTGAGGCTTCCGGACGCCTGGAGGCGTGTCTTGGCATGATGCTTAAGCGGGCCGGGGCTTTGGAGAGTGATGCGGCAGGGCTGTCGGAAGGAAAAAGCGCTTATGAAATTCTTGAGGAGGCGCCTTCCGGTAAGGCGGTGGATCTCAGAGGGTGTATTCTCAATCAGATGCTTTACTATGTGAACAGAGGCTGTCCGGTGCTGGCTCTGACGAAGAGGGATCAGGCGGAACTGATCGTCGGATATGATATTTATAAAAACCTGGTGATCTACGATCCGATATCCGGCGAGAACCGCCTGATGGCAGAAGAGGAGGCGGAACAGTATTATGGCGCCTATAGTTATCCTTTTATCAGTTGGATTCCGTGAAAATGCGGGGTTGCTCCAAAAAAATCCAGGGAATATTAAGGAATTCTTACAAAAAGTAAAAAAGATTTTACAAATTGGAAAGAGATTGTTATAATAGACCTTAGGACGGCAGTACAAACTAAAAACAGGGTGCCGTGCACAGTGGCGAATAAGGCAATGAGCAGGATTGCTTGAAATATAAGGAAAATCGATGAGGTGTCATCATGCAATATGTAATTAAAGGCGGAACTCCGCTGGTGGGTGATGTAGTGATTGGAGGAGCCAAAAACGCGGCTCTCGGGATTTTGGCCGCAGCAATTATGGCGGATGAAGACGTAACCATAGAGAATCTGCCGGATGTGCGGGATACGAATGTGCTTTTAGAGGCGATTGAGGATATCGGAGCGAGGGTCCGCAGGATTGATCCCCACACCGTGTGTATCAATGGTTCTTCCATTGGCAGCATCCGGGTGAACAACGATTTTATCAAGAGGATTCGTGCGTCTTACTATCTTCTCGGCGCGCTTCTCGGGAAATACAAGAGAGCGGAGGTTTCTTTGCCCGGAGGCTGCAATATAGGGAGCCGTCCCATTGACCAGCATCTGAAGGGCTTCAGGGCTCTCGGAGCGAGGGCAGAGGTGGAGTACGGCATGGTGGTGGCAGAGGCGCTTCATCTGGCCGGCAGCCACATTTATCTGGACATGGTATCTGTGGGGGCGACCATCAATATTATGCTGGCGGCTGTCTTGGCAGAGGGAAGTACGATTTTGGAGAATGCGGCGAAGGAGCCCCATATCGTGGACGTGGCCAATCTGCTCAACAGCATGGGAGCCAATATCAAGGGCGCCGGTACAGATGTGATTCGGATCCGGGGCGTTGAGAAGCTTCACGGAACCACCTACTCCATTATTCCTGACCAGATCGAGGCGGGGACATTTATGTTTGCCGCGGCGATGACCAGAGGGGATGTGACGGTGAAAAATGTGATCCCGAGGCATCTGGAGGCCATTTCCGCAAAGCTGAAGGAGATGGGGTGCGAGGTCAGCGAATTTGATGACGCGGTGCGGGTGGTCTGTAAATCCAAGCTCCGTTATACCCATGTGAAGACACTTCCCTATCCCGGATTCCCTACAGATATGCAGCCGCAGATTTCCGTGGCCCTGTCTTTGGCGGAGGGAACCAGTATGGTGACGGAGAGTATTTTTGAGAACCGGTTTAAATATGTCGATGAATTGGCCCGTATGGGTGCCAATGTGAAGGTGGAGAGTAATGTTGCGGTGATCAGCGGCGTCAACCGGCTGACAGGGGCGGATGTGAGTGCGCCGGATCTGCGGGCGGGAGCGGCCCTTGTGCTGGCAGGACTTGCCGCCGACGGTTATACGGTAGTGGACGAGACAAAGTACATTTTGAGAGGCTATGAACGCTTTGACGAGAAGCTTCGCCTGCTGGGGGCCAGTATTTATCAGGCAGAGGACGAGCGGGATGTCAGGCGGTTCAAGCTGGAGGCAGTTTAAAAGGATGAGAGGAGAGAGCCTACCGGGGGCTCTCTTTTTTTGCCATATAGGAAAGTCCTCCGGAGGACCGCAGGGGCTGCCCCGGCGAAGTGAGGGCACTGCGGCGGAGTGGAGAAATCAGCATAAGCTGCCCGCACTCTGCCTGATACATAAAAAATATAGGAAATTCCGTCCTTGCCGCGACTGGAAGAATCTGGTAAGATTAAACTAAGTATATACGGGGGTGGGTAAAATGAACGGGGACAATTTTGATCAGCTCACTGGCGCCTGGAACGAGCACCAGATGCAGGCGAAGGTCACGGAGAAGCTGCGGGCCGGCGGTTCTCTATTTTTGTGTGATATCGACCGGTTCCGGCGGATCAATGACCAGCTTGGACACTTGGAGGGCGATAAGTGTCTGAAACAGGTGGCACAGACGCTGGGATTTATGATTCGGAACGGCGATATCCTTGGACGCATTGGCGGGGATGAATTTGTGATCTTTATGCCGGACTGCAGGGATGTCCAGACGGCCCAAAAGATTGGCAGTCGGATTGAGGAGCGTTTTCGCACTGATAAACGAAAGGAAAACAGAGGAATCAGCATTTCCGTGTCGGTAGCCGCTGCTGTCAAAGAGCGGGGAGACAATTATCAGACCATGTTGAATCGGGCTATGGAGGAGCTTGCCGGTAGGAAGACAGAGAAGGATACTTTAGCGGTAGGACAGGCGGAGATGCCCGCAGATAATTACCGGAGAGATGTGAAGCAGATCCGGGAGGAATTGATGGAACAGATTAAAAAACCGGGCGCCTACTGCCAGGACTATGAGACCTTTAAATGCATTTACCGTTTTCTGGAGCGGGGGCTTGTCCGGGCAGGGCAAAAGGCCTGTGCCATTCTGCTTACTCTGGTGGATGACAGGGGAAAAAGCATTTCACCAAGTGAAAAGGATATCCTGATGGAACGCCTGGGCAGGGATATCCACCAAACGCTGCGGATCGGCGATGTTTACACCAGGTACAGCAGCAGTCAGTATCTGGTGCTGGTCATTGATACGACGGAGGAAATTGCCGACATGGTGGCTGACCGTGTCAAGGACCGTTTTTGTGAAAGGGGCGGGAGTGAAAACCTTCTGGTACATTATTGTTATGCGCTGCGGCCGGCGAAGCTCTTGGAACTGGCCGGCGAGGGCAGCTGAGGAAAGGGGAAGATGCAGGAAGTCGTATTATCCAATGGCGGGAAGGAATATCCGATGAGCCAGCACGGCTTTGCCAGGGACAGGGAGTTTGCGCTGGTGGGCCGGAAGGAGGGGGAGAACCAGAAAAGGGATTATTTTCTGGAAAATGGCGCCATGGGTATTGCGAAGTACCGAATCAGAGTGGGGAGCCTGAGAAAAAAGCATGATTGCTTTGGGCGTTTTTGAAAAAGGGAGCGCCCTCCTGGGAGAAATTTCCGGAAAGGAAAGCTTTTTCCGGGCTTGACAGAAATAATATCCTTCCATATAATAAAAACAGTAGCTATTATTATTATTAAAATATCCGGCGGAATGCGACAGCTGCGCATGAAGTCGGGCTGAGTGGAGGAGTGTACATGGGAGCCTTAAGGCACAGCCGACAGCGCGAGAGTATCAAGAAATTTTTGGCCGGCCGTAAGGATCATCCGACAGCGGACATGGTATATGTGAATATCCGGAAATCTTATCCCAATATCAGCCTGGGAACCGTTTACCGGAATCTTGCCCTGTTAGAGTCCTTGGGTGAGGTGCGGAAGATTTCCTGCGGCGACGGCGCGGAACGGTTTGACCCAAACACAGAGCCCCATTATCATTTTGTCTGCAGGCAGTGCGGATGCGTACAGGACATACCCATGCTTCCCGTGGACAATCTGGAGACCATGGCTCAGGAAGCGTTTGAGGGCTCTATCGAGAGCCATACGGCTATGTTTTATGGGATCTGCAGCCAGTGCCGGAAAGCGTAGGAAAAAGACCTGATATTCAGGAAAAACCCCTTGACAAGCAATCGACGATGTGATAATCTTTCAATAACAGGAATCATTACTGTTATTGAAAGCCATAAAAATTTTATATATGAAAAGGAGAATACGAAAATGAAAAAATTTGTATGTGACGTATGTGGTTATGTGCATGAGGGCGATGCCGCTCCCGAGAAATGTCCCCAGTGCGGAGCTCCCGCCTCTAAGTTTTCCGAGCAGTCCGGAGATATGACTTGGGCAGCAGAGCATGTAGTAGGCGTAGCACAGGGCGTAAGCCAGGATATCCTTGACGATCTGAGAGCAAACTTCAACGGCGAGTGCTCCGAGGTTGGTATGTATCTGGCTATGGCGAGAGTTGCCCATAGAGAGGGATATCCGGAGATCGGCCTGTACTGGGAGAAAGCCGCTTATGAAGAGGCTGAGCATGCGGCGAAGTTCGCAGAGCTTCTCGGCGAAGTAGTGACCGACAGCACCAAGAAGAATCTGGAAATGCGAGTAGCTGCCGAGAACGGCGCAACGGCCGGAAAATTTGATCTGGCCAAGAGAGCAAAAGCCGCCAACCTTGACGCGATCCATGACACCGTACATGAGATGGCGCGGGACGAGGCAAGACACGGCAAAGCATTTGCTGGCCTGCTTAAGAGATACTTTGGCTAAGCTGCAAGCCATGCAAAACCATACAAAAAGCGCCCTGTGAGCAAGCTCACAAAGGGCGCTTTTTGTATGGTTTTATACGGCGCCAGCCGTCCAGCGAGAAAGCCATAGGCATTCGAGCGTGATGGCTTGTAGGGTTTGGGGGGCTGTTTTTTATGCCATGTGGGCTGGCACGAAATCAGAACTGCTGTATGGCCTGCACGGATGCTTTTTAAACATCGGCGCAGCAGCCGCTGTGGCCGGCGGCCCGGACGAAGCCGAAAGCTGCCGGAGCTATTCTTTACAGGAAGTCATCAATGTCGATCTGGCCGTCTCCGTTTCGGTCCATCATTCCGCTGTTTGTGAGGACCTCCCGCCCGGTGATTCCCTTTTTGGTCCGTTCCTCTTCGATCAGGTTGCTGAGCATTTCCTTGACGGCCCGGCTGTGCTTAATATTCTTTAAGGTCAGGAGCGGGTCGGAGGCGTCGGTAGTCCGAAGGGTAACGGTGCCGGTGCCGCAGAATCTGTTTCCAAGGGTCCGCCGCAGGGAAATATCCAGGATCCGGTAGAGCAGGCATTCATGCTCATCCTGGCGGAGAAAGCCGTGGCGGCAGTAAAGACGCCCGTTTGCGATATAATATCTGTCAAAAGAGAAGGGGAACCACAGGACGTGCCTTCTGTCCCTCCAAAGTTCATCCGATTGTTTTTTCATCGTATATTAATCTCCTTTCTTCAAACGGCAGCACCCCAGATGGCCAGTGTGCCGGATTTTACTTTTGTTTTTTGATCCAGTTGTCCATGTAGTTTTCTATGGTGGGGAAAGCGCAGGGCCCCATGTCCAAAAGGAATTTGTGAAATTCCTTCAGATTAAATTTTTCCTCCAGCTGCCTCTCTGCTTTGTCCCTGAGCAGCAGGAATTCCAGATATCCTCCGTAATATTTCAGGTAATAAGCCGGTTCGCTGACAATCATATCGTAAAGCTCCTGGACGGCTTCCTCACCCAGGTCTCCGAAATAGCCGGTTAAGAGGCCGCGGACATCCTCCGGAGAGGAACCGTTATAGTGGATTTCCAGGTCGATCAGGGCGTGAACCGCGATGGAAATGGAAGAATTCAACCGGTACAGTTTGGCGAGATCCTCCGACTGGGAGGTCAATTTGTCATTCATGGCATAGGACTCGTGCTCCACGTAAAGTCCCCAGCCCTCCGAATAACCAAGATAAGAGAGCAGGCTCCGGATGGGGTTGGAAAAGGCTGCCGAGGCATAAACCATCTGATAGAGGTGGCCGGGATAACCTTCGTGGGCCAGGGTGGAAAACAGGGAACTTTCATCGGTGGAGGAATTATTAATGTAAATGGTGTTCTCGTTCGGAAGATCATAGGGAGGCGTCATATAAAAGGCAGGACTCGTACTCTCCTCCATGTATTCCGGGACGTATTTGATCTGGTAGGTAGCTTCCACGGGAAGCTCGGGGAAATCCTCCTTCATGGCATCCTTCAGGTAGTCCAGAATGTCTTCCGGCGTCCGATCTTCCGGGATAATGCCGTCAAAGCCATCCAGGAGATCGGGAGATCGGCTCATGATCATCATCATTTCCGTCAGGTCCTGCTGGATCTGGTCTTCGATCAGGGCAAGCATTTCCTCCGGGGTGTGGCCGGATCCGACCATGCTCTTTAACAGGTAGGCGTAATACTCCTCTCCGCCCTCTGTGTGGCAGAGTCCCTGCGTGTTTTTGGCCGTGCCGCGGACCTCCTGAAGACAACGGCCGATTTTTTTATAAGAAGGAATAATCTGTCCCTCCAGGATCTCACGGTTTTTTTTCACATATTCCGTTTTCTCGGAATCAGACAATTCCTCGAGTTTTTCCAGCCGTTCTTCAAAGGAGGTGAGGAAAATATTGTTTTCCCCGGCATTTAAGAATTCCTGAATGCTCTCAAACACATCGTCGATGGTGCTGTCCGGCATGGCATAACCCATTTTGGAACGGGTTTTTTCCAGGGTGATCAGAGAGTCCACATAGGCCGGCATAAGCTCCAGAATCGCAAGATAATCCTGCACATCCCGTTCCCTGCGGAAGGTGTATTCTGCCAGAGTGATGGAAAAGTTGGACTGGAAACCCATGATGGGGGAAAAGGGTTCGTAGAAATAATAGAAATCCTCTCCCTCCAGCGCGGTTTCCAGATATTCCTCCAGCACGTCATAGGTAAGCCTGTCGTCTTCCGGAAGGAGTTTGTAGTCAATATCCTTCAGCTGCGCGAGCACATCACGGGTATCGGCGTAATTCTCTTTTTCCGAATCGGCACTGACCGTGGGCAGGACTATGTCGTATTTGTCAATCCCGCGTTCTTCGGGATAGGCCAAGGTATAATGCAGATTAATGGTATTGCCGAGGAGCTCCGACCGGAACAATTCTTCGGAGAACTCTGTAAACCGCTCATGTTCATCCTTTGCGGCCTGCGGTGCCTGGCCCGTGCCGCAGCTTAAAGTGCAGACGGACAGGACGGCGGCCAGGAGAAGCGCAAGCAGACGGGTGCTTCGTTTTTTCATAACCTCTCTCCTTATATATTGTGTTTTTATAACCATATTCATTAAAAGGATAGAATAGTCGTCCAGCCTTTATTATAGACGATGGAGGAAGAAAAGCCAAGAGTTTGTTGGAACATATCACTTGATGAAACCACAGATTCTGTAGTATAATGAAAAACAGTTTATTTTTGTGGAGGGAGAAACCATGGCAAAGAAACCTTACTATATGACAACGGCGATTGCCTACACGTCCGGCAAGCCGCATATCGGAAATACTTATGAGATCGTCCTGGCGGACAGCATCGCCCGCTACCGGAGAGAGCAGGGCTACGACGTATTTTTCCAGACGGGAACGGACGAGCACGGACAGAAGATCGAGTTGAAGGCGGAGGAGGCCGGCGTGACACCGAAGGAGTTTGTGGACCGGGTGGCCGGGGAGATCCGGCGGATCTGGGACTTGATGGATACTTCTTATGACAAATTTATCCGGACCACCGATGCGGACCACGAGATCCAGATCCAGAAGATATTCAAGAAGTTCTATGACCAGGGAGATATCTACAAGGGCTATTATGAAGGGCTCTACTGCACGCCCTGTGAAGCCTTTTTCACGGAGTCTCAGCTTGTGGACGGGAAATGTCCCGACTGCGGCAGAGAGGTGAAGCCGGCGAAGGAGGAGGCATATTTCTTTAAGATGAGCAAGTATGCCCCGGCGCTCATTGAGCATATCAACGCCCATCCGGAGTTCATTCAGCCGGTATCCAGAAAGAATGAGATGATGAACAATTTCCTTCTTCCGGGCCTTCAGGATCTGTGTGTGTCCAGGACATCCTTCAAGTGGGGGATCCCCGTGGACTTTGACCCGAAGCATGTGGTCTATGTGTGGCTGGACGCACTCAGCAACTATATTACCGGGATCGGCTATGACTGTGACGGGGAGAGCAGCGGACAGTTCAAGAAATTCTGGCCGGCGGATCTGCATCTGATCGGAAAGGATATCATCCGCTTCCACACCATCTACTGGCCCATTTTCCTGATGGCTTTAGGGCTTCCGCTCCCGAAGCAGGTGTTCGGCCATCCCTGGCTCTTACAGGGGGACGGCAAGATGAGCAAATCCAGGGGGAATGTGCTCTACGCCGATGACCTGGTGGATTATTTCGGCGTGGATGCGGTGCGGTATTTTGTGCTCCATGAGATGCCCTTTGACAATGACGGCGTAATCTCCTGGGAGCTTTTGGTGGAGCGGCTCAATTCCGACCTGGCCAATACCCTCGGCAATCTGGTGAACCGGACGATCTCCATGTCCAACAAGTATTTCGGCGGTGTGGTGGAAAATACCAAAGTCACGGAGCCTGTGGACGAGGAACTGAAAAAGGTGGCCTGTGAGACGGCAAAGAAGGTAAGCGCCAGGATGGACGAGCTGCGGGTGGCCGATGCCATCAGCGAGATCTTTGTGCTGTTCAAGCGCTGCAATAAATATATCGACGAGACTATGCCCTGGGCCCTCGCCAAGGACGAGGAGAAAAAGCCCCGGCTGGCGACCGTGCTCTACAACCTGGTGGAAGGTATCTGCATGGGCGCAAGCCTTCTGGAATCCTTCATGCCTTCCGCTTCAAAGAAGATTCTGGCGCAGGTGAACGGGGAGAAGCGGAGCCTGGAGGAGCTTGCAGCCTTCGGCCTTTATCCCTCTGGTAACAAAGTGACGGAGAAGCCGGAGATCCTTTTCGCCCGTCTGGATGTGAACGAGGTCCTGAAGGATGTGGAGGAAAAATTCGGGAAGACGGCGGATGAGAAGGCAGGGGAAGGATCGGAAACCGGAAAGGCGGAGGAGGCCGGGATGGATATCCAGGCGAAGCCGGAGGTTTCCATCGAGGATTTCGGGAAGCTTCAGTTCCAGGTGGGTGAGGTCGTTGCCTGCGAGGCCGTGAAGAAATCCAAGAAGTTGCTCTGCTTCCAGGTGAAGGTGGGGAGCCGGGTGCGCCAGATCGTCTCCGGCATCAAAGCCCACTATTCGCCGGAGGAAGTCGTCGGCAAAAAGGTCATGGTCATTACCAATTTAAAGCCGGCTAAGCTGGCGGGCCTCCTTTCGGAGGGGATGCTCCTTTGCGCCGAGGACGCCGAAGGAAATCTGGCCCTCATGACGCCGGACAAGGATATGCCGTCAGGGGCGGAAATTTGTTAATATATCCATGAGTATAAAAGTTCCGGACGGCAGCCGTGCGGAGCGCGGAAGCCGCCGGTCTTTACTTATATACATTATTCTAATAAGGAGAAGGTTTATGGAGATCAAAAAGGTAACAGACAAAGCGTTTCAGAAGTATGGGGCAGTGATCGGAGGAATGGATTTTTCAGGGCTTTTGGCCTGGGGGAAGACCACGCCGGCACCGGACGATGTGGTCTACGAGCCGTCCGTCAAGGAGGCGGAGGCTCTTGACATTGCGGGGGATATCAGCCGTCAGGTTTATGGGGAGATGCCCATCCAGATAGGCTACTGCAACGGGAAGAACCACAAATGTGACACATTGGAATATCACCGGGGTGAGGAGCTTGACATTGCGGTGACGGATCTGATTGTGGTCTTAGGGAGCCGCAAGGATATGGAGAGCCTGACTTCCTTTGACTTGGCGAAGGCGGAAGCCTTTTTGGTGCCTGCGGGAACGGCTGTCATGCTTTACAGCGATACCCTGCATTATGCGCCCTGCAGTGCAGGAGATGGCGTGTTCCAGTGCATTATCGTGTTGCCGGAGGGAACCAATTTCCCCAGCGAGCAGGAAAATGTGAAGAAGACGGAAGAGGATAAGCTGCTCTGCATGAAGAACAAATGGGTGCTGACCCATCCGGAGAGCGGGGAGGACTTTTATCCCGGCCTGAAGGGTGATGTTATTCTGGTGTAAAGCGTCGGCTGTTTGTGGTGGGAAGAGGTGACCCCATGATTTTTGACACACATGCCCATTATGACGACAGGGCGTTTGACGGGGACCGGGAGGAGCTTCTCGGTTCCCTTGAAGGACAAGGGATTGGCAGGGTGGTGAATATTGCCTGCAGTCTGCCCTCCATCCGGCGAACAATTGAGCTGGCGGAGAAATATTCTCATCTGTATGGGGCGGCAGGGGTTCATCCCACAGATACCGGGGAGCTTTGCGAGGAAAATTTTGACGAGATCAGGCAGGCTCTTGCCCACCCGAAGATAGTGGCTCTGGGGGAGATCGGCCTGGATTATCACTGGGACGAGCCGGGGCGGCCAATTCAAAGAAAATGGTTTGAACGGCAGCTTGATCTGGCGGGGGAGACCGGGATGCCGGTGGTGCTCCACAGCAGAGAGGCGGCGAAGGATACTCTGGAGATGGTGAAAAGCGCCGGGGGAGCAGATATTTCCGCCGTGATGCACTGTTTCTCCTACGGTGTGGAGCTGGCCAGAGAATATCTGGATATGGGACATTATCTGGGCGTCGGCGGGGTGCTCACCTTTGCCAATGGCCGAAGATTAAAAGAGGTGGTCTCCTATATGCCCATGGACCGGCTTCTTCTGGAGACGGACTGCCCTTATCTGGCTCCGGTCCCTTTCCGGGGAAAACGGAATTCTTCCCTGAACCTTCCCTACGTGGTAACGGCCATTGCGGGACTTAAAGGGATTTCGGAGGAAGAGGTGGAGCGGATCACCTGGGAAAATGCCTGCCGTTTTTACCGGCTTTCGCCGGAAAAAGGGGAGCCCTGCGGCCGGTTCGCTGAGGAAAAGAGGTAAGACCATGGCGGAGCTTGGAAATCCAAGGAATACCATAGAGATCATTCAGAAGTACGGCTTCGTTTTCCAGAAGAAATTCGGGCAGAATTTTCTTATTGATACCCATGTCCTTGACAAGATTATCCGTGCGGCGGGGATTACGAAGGAGGATTTTGTCCTGGAGATCGGGCCGGGCATCGGAACCATGACCCAATATCTGGCAGAGGCGGCGGGGAGTGTGTGCGCCGTGGAGATCGACAGGAATCTGATTCCGATCCTCTCGGAAACTCTGTCGGATTATGAGAACGTGTCCGTTCTCAATGAGGACATTCTGAAGGTGGATGTGGCAGCTCTTGCCAGGGAGAAAAACGGCGGGCGCCCCATCAAGGTGGTGGCGAACCTGCCTTATTATATTACGACACCGATCATCATGGGGCTTTTCGAGAACCATGTGCCTCTGGAGAGCATTACGGTCATGGTGCAGAAGGAAGTGGCCGACCGGATGCGGAGCGGTCCGGGCAGCAAGGATTACGGGGCGCTTTCCCTGGCGGTTCAGTATTATGCCAAAGCTTATCTGGCTGCCAATGTGCCGCCAAACTGCTTTATGCCGAGGCCAAAGGTGGGTTCCGCAGTTATCCGTCTGACCTGCCACAGGGAGCCGCCGGTGAAGGTGAAAGACGAGAAGCTTATGTTCCGGCTGATCCGGGCTTCCTTTAACCAGAGACGGAAGACCCTGACAAACAGCCTCGGCAATTCGCCGGAGACTGCCTTTACGAAGGAGGAGGTTGCGGCGGTTCTCGAGGAGATGGGACTTTCCGTCACCGTGCGGGGGGAGGCGCTCGATCTTTCGCAGTTTGCGGAGCTTGCGGATCGCCTGGCAAACAAAATGTAGGCAGGTGAAGATTATCCCTGTGGCAATAGCTGCGAGGATTTGTACCGGGAGAAAATTGCTCTGGTTCAGTTGGATAAAGGAAGAGAAAAAGTGGGAAAAGGAAAGCGGATAAAGAGACAAGCGGTGCTTTTGCCCGTGGCCGCCGCTGCTGTGGTGATCGGACTTCTGATTTTTGTGTTACTCCGTTCTTCTGACTCGTCGGCTGGAACTGTCAATATCAATGTTCAGAAAATAGCAGTTGATGGCTGGAGAAAGATGGACCTTGCAGAATTGGAAAATCTCTATGAGGGAACGGTCACATCCAATGAAACAGCTCCCTTTGCGGTTATTGTCGGCAGCAGAGACGATAAGGACGTTACACCGAGAATGGTATATATGGAAAACGGAAAGGGTACGGTGAGAGTTTCCTGGGAGGATGCCCTGGATCCATCTGAAGCATACAGGCCCATCGGGTATATGGAAGGAAGACAGCTTGACGAGTCAGAGATCAGCCGCATTACCTGTGAGGTGAGGGATTATTATGACTGGAAGCCGGATACGGCCTGTACGTTCGACATAGAGGCAGAGCTTTCCGGCGGGGACTGCGGCTTTCTCTGTTTTGAGGTACGGAATAACCTGACGGACGAGGTGTCCGCAAACTGCTGGATGCCCGTTATTGACGGAAAAGGAAGCTATCTGTACCTGCTATCCGGTCTGGCTTTAAATACCAGAGGGGCGGAGGCATCCGTCACGCCGAAGCTGTTCTGCCCGGCCAAGCCGCTTGAGGAGACGGATTATACTCTGGGAGAGTTTTCCGTGGAACGGGAAGAGGGAATGTATTATACAGAGCTTCAAGGGCGCAGGGATATCACCCTTTCCGGTCAGAAGAATGTTCTTATCCTCTATACCAGCCGCTTGAAGGCCGATGAAAAGGGAAGACCTGGAGAGCTTATGCGGGATCAGGCACTTCTTGCTCACGGAACCGGCAGCCTTATCACTTATCTGATTGTTGATACAGACGAGAAAGGCTTTGAGCCAGAGTATGAATTTGAAATTATCGGATATGCGGAGTTGGAAGAACCGGCATCATCCTGACGGAAGGCACCCGGAAAACGTACCGAGGCAAGCTGCCTGGCAGTACGTTTTGACGGGACGCCGGAATAGCTCTACTGAACTTTAGGAAGTTTGCCGCGGCAGGCGGCAAGCTCCTCATCCGTAGGGATGTAATCGCTCATTTGGCCGTCGTGGAATTTTTCATAAGCCACCATATCAAAATAACCGGTACCGGTGAGGCCGAAGACGATGGTCTTCTCTTCGCCGGTTTTTTTGCATTTATTTGCCTCATCGATGGCGATGCGGATCGCATGGGAGCTTTCCGGCGCGGGCAGGATGCCTTCGATTCTTGCAAAATATTCTGCCGCCTCAAACACCTCTGTCTGCTTCACGCTGACCGCCTCCATCATTCCCTGATGGTACAGTTCGGACAGGGTGGAGCTCATACCGTGATAGCGCAGACCGCCCGCGTGGTTGGCGGAGGGGATGAAGTCGCTGCCCAGTGTATACATTTTGGCAAGGGGGCAGACCATTCCCGTGTCGCAGAAGTCGTAGGCATACACGCCTCTGGTAAAGCTGGGACAGGATGCCGGTTCCACGGCGATGATGCGGTAGTCTGCCTCGCCGCGGAGCTTTTCACCCATAAAGGGGGCGATCAGGCCGCCCAGGTTGGAGCCGCCTCCGGCGCAGCCGATGATGATATCGGGTTTAACGTCGTATTTGTCCAGAGCTGTTTTGGCCTCCAGGCCGATGACAGACTGATGGAGAAGCACCTGGTTGAGCACGCTGCCCAGCACGTAGCGGTAGCCGTCGCTGGATACTGCCTTTTCCACGGCTTCGGAGATGGCGCAGCCAAGGCTTCCCGTGGTACCCGGATGTTCGGCAAGGATCTTTTTTCCCACCTCGGTCTCCGCGGACGGCGACGGCGTGACCGACGCGCCGTAGGTGCGCATCACCTCCCTGCGGAAGGGCTTCTGTTCATAGGAGCATTTTACCATATATACTTTGCAGTCGAGGCCGAAGTAGGAGCACGCCATGGAGAGGGCGGTTCCCCATTGGCCGGCGCCGGTTTCGGTGGTCACACCCTTAAGCCCCTGCTTTTTGGCATAGTATGCCTGGGCAATGGCAGAATTCAGCTTGTGGCTGCCGCTGGTGTTGTTGCCCTCAAATTTGTAATAGATTTTGGCCGGTGTGCCCAGCTTTTTCTCCAGGCAGTAAGCGCGGACCAGAGGGGAGGGGCGGTACATCTTATAGAAATTGCGGATGTCCTCCGGGATCTCAAAGAACGGCGTGCTATCGTCCAGTTCCTGTGTGACCAGCTCCTCGCAGAAAACGCCTGCAAGTTCTTCTGCCTTCATGGGACTGCCGGTGCCGGGATTTAAGAGGGGCGCCGGCTTCTGCTTCATGTCGGCGCGCAGGTTATACCATGCCTTCGGCAGCTCGTCCTCATTCAGATATATTTTGTAAGGGATTTTGTTGGTTTGCATTGTGGTTACCTCCTGTGATTTTGATTGTGTTTTTGGCTGCCGTTTCTCAGTTGAAGGAGCTTCAGGTTCCGGTGTGCATATAAAAAACGCCCTCAACAGAAAGAAACATTCTGTCAAGGACGAATAGATACTGTTCCAGTAACGACACTACCCGCGGTGCCACCTTGATTCACGGCATGACCCGTGCACTTAGCGGGATACCAGCATATCCCCGGCATTTATACGCTTGCCTGCAGCGTCGCAGAATACTCTGTGAAAACTCACATTTGACTGCGCCCTCAGCGGTCCATTTGACAACTTGTTTCTCACCTGACTCTCAGCATCACAGGCTCTCTGTAAAGGCATCATTGCCGTTATCTCCGCTTCAACGGTTTGAAGTATTAAATTCCTGTTCACTATAACACTATTATCCGAATGTGTCAATAGTCCGGCAGTAAAAAGTTTTTTCCGAAAGTTTATCTAACAGATCAGTTGGAGATCCTTTCGGATTTCCCCAAAGGACTTTACCGGGAGGGGGCGCTTCGGATGTTCCCCCAGATGCTTTTCCATCCATACCATATTGTACCAGCGGGAAAATTTGTATCCGCACCGGTGGAATTCTCCGACGAAGCGGTATCCGAGATGCTCATGGAACCGAATACTGTTTTTCGTCAGATATTCATCCTCTGTCTCCGGGCAAGCGATGCAGGCGTTCAAGTTAATAATATGCTGTAGAGCAAGCGCCTGTTCCAGCGCCAGGTACAGTTCCTTTCCTATGCCCTGTTTCTTACAGTCCTGCCTTACATAGAGGCTGGTCTCCACGGCCCAGTCATAGGCAGCCCGTTTATTGAGAGGGCCGGCATAGGCATAGCCGACGATTTTACCGGCCCTGCGGGCGGCCAGATAAGGATACTTTTCCAGCGTGCAGCGGATCCGTTCCCTGAATTCATCGACAGAGGGGACGGAGTACTCAAAAGTAATAGCGGTGTCCGTCACGTAAGGAGCATAGATTTCAAGGAGCGCTTCGGCGTCGTCCGGTCTTGCAATTTGAATGGAGTTTTTTTGCATCATCAGGTTCCTCTTTCTTTACTTTAGTTCTTCTTTGTAATGTGCGATTTCTGCCTGCAGCCGCAAAAGCCCGGACACCATTTGCTGTTTTTTTAATTGCGCTTTCTGACGCTCCTCTGCACGTCCCTCCATGCGTCCCGCTTCGCGGATTCGTTCTTCGTGATCCCAGGATTTGATACAGCTTAGCCACACGAACGGAAAAGAATAGGAGAGGGCCGGTGGACTAATAACAGTTCCACATTTACAGCCGGGGTTTCCCACAGGTTCTGTTCCGCCATGATTTTGATTTTTCATATAGGGGAATCAGTAACCGAATGGTTTAGATGTGCTCCCGGATATGTGATTTTATTGTAGATGTTTCCGGGGGAACTGTCAAGGAGAAAATAAAAACCGGCAGTGGCTGCCCAGATGACGAAATGGGTAAAACTAGGATTTGTATTATCTAAAGAAATCTTATATACTATAAGGAGCGACAAAATATCTGCCGTTTATAGGAGCGGGACATGGAGTTTACAGTTATGCATATGGACGAACCGGTTGCGCAGGTAAGGATATCGGAAAACAAAAAACAAGTATCCATAAAAAAGCTGGTTCCGGATTCCTATAAGCAGCCCTTTTGTGGAGACAGAGAGGATATTTTCCGAGTGTATGATTTTTTGGAAAGCCGCTGTTATGAAAATGGGAGGGCGGATCTTGCAGAAATATTGGAGGCGGCCGGGATGCGTGAAAATAATCCCTGGGAATGGGTCAAAAGGACCCATGGGGTGGTATATGATGATTTTATCTGGATCCGTTTTCCGGGAGAGAATTTGGCGTGGAAGGATGTGGCGATACGATGAAGGATTATGCTCTGGATGCGAAGGCTTTGGTGATGGTGCAGGGAAGCTCCAAAGGAACGCAGCCGAAATACTTTAAAGACGGATACTGGTATAAGGCAGATTCGGAAGGGTATGAGGGGCTTTCCGAGTATCTGGTATCTCTGGTATTGCAGTGCTCTAATGTGAAGGATTATGTGATATATGAAAAATGCTTTATCAATGGAAAAAACGGATGTCGTTCCAGAACCTTCTTGAGTGAGACAGAATCCTTTATCAGCTTTGAAAGGCTATATGCCGTGTACGAGGGCGGCCACCTTCTGGATCGGATCCGGGTGCTTCCGGAGGCGGCGGAGAGAATCCGGTTTGTGAAAGAATTTGTCATGGATACGGTGGGAATGGATTGTTCGGAGTATCTTTCTTGGATTTTAGCGCTTGATGCGTTTACTTTGAATATTGACCGGCATTTTAATAATCTGGGAGTGGTGATCGACAGTAGGGACGGTGTATGCCGGCCGGCTCCGGTTTTTGACAATGGAGCGGCGCTTCTCAGCAGCTGGGGAAGGTTTCATGAAGAGACAATAGAAGAGAATCTGGATCTTGTCTATGGACAGCCCTTCAGCGCGAATTTAAGGAGCCAGGCGCTGGAAGCCGGGATTGGCTTTGAGCTGGATTATGGGAGGTTGGAACGCCTTCTTGAGGGAGAGCCGGACTCGAGGGCTCTGCGCGTGCTGAAGTATCAGATGGCGCATGAAAGGGAATTTATACCGGAGTTTAGATAATAGAGGCTTTAGGGCGGACGGGGAGCAGTTTAAGCAGTATGAGATGACAAAAAGCCTTCTGTTTGCTCTTTCCTGCGCGGCCTTTTGGGTCGGCATGTTAAATGCCGTCCGGGAATCGGCAAGGAGCGGAATGTCACAAGGCGGGAATATATGACGGGACTTTCCCTGGGGTCTTACCTGTTATCCAAGATTCTGGCGCTGGGGGTGCTGTGTCTGGTTCAGAGCGCCCTGATCGTGGGCGTGTTTGCGGCTGTGTTTTTGGTTTTGACGAGGATTGCATTTGGGACTGTGAAGAAGGAGAATGGCTGAGACAAAACAGTTGCAGTTTCCCTGTGTGCGGTCTATAATAGAGGCTATGTACATATGAATCTGCCTGCCGCACAGAGGCGGAGAAGTCTGCGGCGGCGGGCATGGCAGGGGGATGTTATGAAGATTATAATTGTCGGGATCGGCAAGGTCGGCTATACGCTGGCGAAGCATTTGTCGGCCGAGGATAATGACGTGGCGGTGATCGACAAGTCCCAGGAGGCCATTGACTGGGCAGGGGACAGCCTGGATGTGATGTGCTTAAAGGGCAGCGGGCTTTCCACCAGCGTCCTTCTGGGGGCCAATGTGCGGGAAACGGATCTGATCATTGCCACCACTCCCAGCGATGAGATCAATATGCTCTGCTGCCTGACGGCCAAGCGGCTGGGAGCGAAGAATACGGTGGCCAGGATCCGGGATCCGGAGTACGCCAAGGAAGTATCGGTTTTAAAGCGGGAGCTGGGACTTAACATGATCATCAATCCGGAGCTGGAGGCGGCCAATGAGATCGGGCGGGTGCTCCGCTTTCCGACAGCCATTAATGTGGAGACCTTTGCGAACCGGAGGGTAGAGCTGATTGCGTTCCGGGTGAAAGCCGAGGACAAGATCGTGGGCAGACGCCTGGCGGATGTGATGGGCGGGATCCGGCTTCCGATCCTTTTCTGTACGGCGGTCCGGGGGGAGGAGGTCATCATTCCTGACGGAACCTTTGTGCCGCAGGAGGGAGATTTGATGTATATTGCCGGAAAACCTTCTGCCATCACGGATTTCTTTAAATATGAGGGAAAATATCAGAAGCAGGTGAAGAATGCCGTGCTGATCGGAGGCGGCCGCATCGCTTATTATTTAGGGCTCGGCATGAGCCAGATGGGTATCAAGATCAAGATTATCGAGCAGAGCAAGAGACGGTGTGAGGAGCTGGACGAACTGCTTCCGAACTGTGTGATCATCCATGGGGACGGCACGGACGAGGAACTCCTTGCGGAGGAACATGTGGGAGCCGCCGGAGCGGTGGTGACCCTGACGGGAAAGGACGAGGAGAACCTTTTGACGGCGCTTTTTGCCAGCCATATGAAGGTGCCCAAGGTGATCGCCAAGATTAACAGGGGCAATTATGAGGGGATTATCAAGACCCTGGGGGTGGATTCGGTGGTAAGCCCCAAAAACGTGACTTCGGCGCAGATCATCCGTTATGTGCGGGCCCTCAGAAACACCATCGGCTGCAATGTGGAGACCCTTCACCGGATCGCCGACGGCAAGGCTGAGGCGCTGGAGTTCAATAACTTCTCGGAATCTCAATGAATGTGATTCTAACTGAAAATTGACAACTGA
>CAJUQY010000007.1 GCA_910588815.1 uncultured Lachnospiraceae bacterium
TCGTATGCTGAAACAAGGGGGAAGTATTCTTGTTTTATATATGGCATGGCTGCCATTTGAGGATGAAATTGCAGGAGCCAGTAAAAAACTTGTATTAAAATATAATCCAAAGTGGAGTGGCGCAGGGGAAACGAAGATTCTTTACAATCGGTTAAAACAGTTAAATTTATGCGGGCTCTTTTCCCAAACCGTGATGAAACATATTCTGACAATTCTGGTTTCCGTATTTTCATCAATCTCACTTGAAAGGCAGGCAGGACTATGGGCATCAGGCGGTGTCCGTGATGCTTTCTTACGGGCATATTGATGATGAAACGCCTTGGTTTGCCATATATCACTATATGAGGAATACAGAAATTTGGGTATCGGTACAGTGATTATGGGAGCCATGTTGCAGCTTCTGAGAGAATTTTGAGATTGTTGACGAAAATGAAGAAGAATACATAATGGTTTGACGATTGCAATGAGAAGTTAAATGAAACATGAGGCATGGAGCTGAAAACTGGCGGCATATAGGTGACAGGGAATCTGAATAAAAATGAAAAACAGAATATCCAATTATGAAAGAATGAAAAATGATATGGCGAGGGTATTTTTGCAGCGTGACCAGGAAAAGATGATTCGGAAATTCGCCTTGGAGTACAACGAAAAATACCTGTATATTTGCTTTGTGGGGCGAAGATACCGCATTGACCGTTTGACGGGGGCCGTAAGCTGGTCGAAGGATCTTTTTCAGACAGAAGAGGAGGCCGGCTATAATGAAGTTATGACGATATATGACGTGCTTTGTTGTTCGAAAGACCATTGCCGTCTTGCCCATGAATGGGTTAATGTGGGAAGCCTTTCCGCGGTTCAAGGGGGAACATTGAAGAAAACAGGTGATTTTTTCCGGAACGCAGGGAGATATTTTGACGGGAAGGCGGGAGAATTGGAGCGGGCGTGCGAGAAGCTTAGGGGAAAGAAGATAGAGAAGGGGGATGTGGCTTATGAGTTGGAACTGTTTCCCTTTCTTCCGTTATCTCTGCGCTTTTGGGAATCGGACGAGGATTTTCCTGCCAGTCTTCAGATTCTTGTAGACAGAAATATTCTTGATTATATGCATTATGAGACGCTGATGTTTGCAATTATCCATATGTTAGGACGCCTGAGGGGGGAGTGAGCATGGTATGGCTGTTTTGCGGTACGGGAGGCGGGTGTGCCGCCATGGCTGTCGAAAATCCTGAAAATTTGTGAAAATCACTTGCGGTTTTTGGGAAAACGGCTTATACTGGATAAGACAATTGAACAGACGGGGGCTTGTGTTACAGGCTGAGAGGAAGGTAGGACCTTCGACCGATAACCTGATTTGGATAATGCCAACGTAGGGATGCCTGAGCATAATGCACATTTTGATGGGAAGCTGCCAGATTGGGGCTTCCCGTTTTTTTGTGCGCGGGCCCCGGAGGAAGATTGCCGGAAGGGCCGGCGGGGTCTCCGCCCCGGCCGGTGCTAAACGTGCGTCGCGGGCGCACAGCGCCGGCACGGCGGGCAGGGGAGAAATGTGAAAATATTTTGGAGGAATGGAATATGGTGAAAGTCAACGGAAAGGAACTGGATATTGCCGGGAAAACCGTGGAGAAGTATCTGGAAGGAACGGATTACGACCAAAGACGGATCGCGGTGGAGCGAAACGGCGAGCTTGTGCCGAAGGCGCAGTATGGCAGGACGGTGTTTTCGGAGGGAGATTCGGTGGAAGTGGTGAGCTTTGTGGGAGGCGGCTGAGCCGGCCACGGCGGAGGAACAGGGTTGTCCGGCAGGAGGATCCGTCCGGACGGAAAGGCGGTGTCGATGATTCCCACAGAGGAAGAGATGAGGACGGCTTTGGAGGAGCGGCAGGGGAAGGGGCTGACGGAGGTGTTTTCACGGGCTCGGGTGGCCGTGTGCGGGCTCGGGGGATTGGGGTCGAACATCGCGTCGGCGCTTGCGCGGGCGGGAGTCGGGAAGCTGATTCTGGCGGACTACGACCGGGTGGATGTGAGCAACCTTCACCGCCAGCAGTATAAGGCGTCCCAGGTCGGCAGGTATAAGACGGAGGCGCTGGCGGAAAATCTGAAGGAGATTGCCCCTTATGCGGAGCTGGAGAAGCATACCCTCCGTGTGGATGAAGACAATGGGACGGCGCTTCTTCGAGAGGCCGATGTGATATGCGAGGCATTCGACGACGCGGAGTGCAAGGCGATGCTGGTGAATCTGGTTTTGGAGCATATGCCGGACAAATATCTGGTGGCGGCTTCGGGGATGGCCGGGATGGGAAAGCCCAACAGGATAACGACCAGGCGGGTGGCAAAACGGTTTTATCTGTGCGGGGACGGAATCAGCGATGCGGCAGACGGGATCGGCCTGGTGGCTCCCAGGGTCATGGTCTGCGCGGCCCATCAGGCCCAGACAGTTTTGCGCATTCTGGCGGGAAAGCTTGACGTATAAGAGGAGTTTTGTGCAGGAGAAGTTTGATGTGTAAGAAAAACGTTATATTTAAGAAAGAAGGAAGAGAAAATGAAGAACGACAAGCTGGTGATTGGCGGACATGAATTTGAGTCCCGGTTTATTTTGGGATCGGGCAAGTATTCTCTGCGGCTCATTGAGGCGGCGGTGAAGGATGCCGGAGCGCAGATCATTACCCTGGCCGTGCGCAGGGCCAACACAAAAGACCAGGAAAATATTTTGGATTTCATTCCGGAGGGGGTGACTCTGCTCCCCAATACCAGCGGCGCCAGGACGGCCGAGGAGGCGGCCCGCATTGCGAGGCTGGCAAGGGAGCTCGGATGCGGGGATTTCGTGAAGGTGGAGATCATGCGGGATTCCAAGTATCTGCTTCCGGATAATCAGGAAACCATCCGGGCCACGGAAATCCTGGCGAAGGAGGGCTTTGTGGTCATGCCCTATATGTACCCGGATCTCTATGTGGCCAGAGAGCTGGTGAATGTGGGCGCGGCCGCGGTGATGCCCCTGGCTGCGCCTATCGGCTCCAATAAGGGGCTTGCCGCAAAGGAATTCATTCAGATTTTGATTGACGAGATTGACCTGCCAGTCATTGTGGACGCTGGGATCGGCCGGCCTTCCCAGGCGTGCGAGGCCATGGAAATGGGGGCAGCGGCCATTATGGCCAATACGGCCTTGGCCACGGCAGGGGATCTTCCCACGATGGCGGCCGCATTCCGGCAGGCGATTGAGGCGGGACGGAATGCTTATCTGGCAGGACTTGGAAGGGTGCTTGGCAGGGGGGCCTCCGCCTCTGATCCCCTGACGGGCTTTCTTCGGGACTAGGGAGGCGCGGGATGGAAAATCTGTTTTTTGTGGATTCCGAATATTTGCCGAAGACAGCCCTGGACAAAAAGCACAGGCTGGAGACGGACCCCTCCTCCCGGAAGAACCACATGGAGTATCTGCCGGGGATGGAGCAGATCCGGTCGGATGTCCGTGACCATGTCATGGGACATGTGGAGTCCTTTGACTACTCAAACTATACGGCGAAGGACGTTCGGGCGGCGCTGGAGCATGAGAATTGTTCCATTGAAGATTTGAAAGCATTGCTTTCTCCGGCTGCGGCCCCTTTTCTGGAGGAGATGGCCGTGCGGGCAAGGCTTGAGACCAGTAAGCATTTTGGAAATACGGTTTATCTGTTTACTCCTCTCTATATTGCCAATTATTGTGAGAATTACTGTGTTTACTGCGGATTCAATTGCTACAATCACATCAACCGCATGAAGCTTACCATGGAGCAGATGGAGCATGAGATGAAGGTGATCGCCGACAGCGGTATGGAGGAAATCCTGATTTTGACAGGGGAGAGCCGTTCCATGAGCGATGTGGCTTATATCGGGGAGGCCTGCAAGCTGGCCGGGAAATATTTCCGTATGGTGGGGCTGGAAATTTATCCGGTCAACACGGAAGAATACCGATACCTCCATGAGTGCGGCGCGGATTACGTGACGGTCTTCCAGGAGACCTATGACGCGGACAAGTATGAAACCCTGCACCTTTTGGGACATAAGCGGGTATGGCCCTACCGGTTTGACGCCCAGGAGCGGGCGCTGATGGGAGGAATGCGCGGCGTGGCCTTTTCGGCGCTTCTGGGGCTTGCGGATTTCAGAAAGGATGCTTTGGCCAGCGCGCTCCACGTGTACTACCTCCAGCGGAAGTATCCCCACGCGGAGATGTCCCTGTCCTGCCCCAGGCTCAGGCCCATCATCAACAACGACAAGATTAATCCCCTGGACGTCAGAGAGAGAGAGCTTGCCCAGATTCTCTGTGCCTACCGGATTTTCCTGCCCTTTGTGGGGATCACGGTGTCCTCCAGAGAGAGTGCCGAGTTTCGCAACGGCATAGTGAAAATTGCGGCGACCAAGATTTCGGCGGGGGTTTCCACCGGGATCGGCGACCATGAGAGTAAATACAGCGGAAAGGAGTCGGACGGGGCCAGAGGAGACGAGCAGTTTGAGATCGACGACAGCAGAAGCCTTCCCCAGATGTATCAGGATATGGCCGGGGAAGGGCTGCAGCCCGTCCTGAATGATTATCTTTATGTCTGAGCTTATATGTGTGACCAACAGGGCGCTTTGCAGGGAGGATTTTCTTGTCCGTGTGAGGAAGCTTGCCGCGGCCCGTCCCCGGGGACTGATTCTCAGGGAAAAAGATTTGTCACAGGAGCAATATAAAGAGCTTGCAGGCCTGGTTCTTCCGCTCTGCGGCGAGTATGGGACGACCTGCATCCTCCACGGTTTCCCTGATGTGGCGGCCGGGCTCGGACACCGGGCTTTGCATCTTCCGCTTCCGGTTCTCCGGACTCTTTCAGAATCGGAGAGAGGGGCCTTCTCCCTGTTGGGAGCTTCCTGCCATTCGGCCGATGACGCGAGGGAGGCCGAGGCGCTCGGCTGTACTTATGTGACGGCGGGGCATGTGTTTGACACGGACTGTAAGAAAGGTCTTCCCGGCCGGGGAATTGCTTTTCTGAGGGAGGTCTGTGAGAGTGTTTCGGTTCCGGTCTATGCCATCGGCGGGATCTGCCCGGAGCGCATGGAAGCTGTCCGGCACTCCGGGGCAAACGGCGCCTGTGTGATGAGCGGCGCGATGGTTTGTGAGGATGTGGAGGAATACTTTAGAGCGTTTGAGGAGAGAGCGGATGAATTTTGATAGAGAGAGGCTTTTGTTGTATGGGGTGACGGACCGGGGGTGGACAAAAAACCGAACGCTTCCGGAGCAGATTGAGGAGGCTCTGCGGGGAGGTGTGACGATGATTCAGCTTCGGGAAAAATCTCTTTCCGAAGAGGAGTTCCTTCGGGAGGCCGTCGAAGTGAGGGAACTCTGCCACAGGTACGGGGTGCCGCTTATTGTCAATGACCATGTGGAGGTGGCTCTTCGGAGCGGAGCGGACGGCGTCCATGTGGGAATGGAGGATACTCCGGTGTCCCGGATCCGGGAGCAGTGTGGCAGGGACTTCATCATCGGAGCCACGGCGAAGACAGCAGGGCAGGCGAGGGCCGCGTTCCGGGCCGGGGCAGACTATCTTGGCGTGGGTGCGGTGTTTCCCTCTCCGACAAAGAAAAATGCCGTTCGCATCACGGTGGAGGAGCTTGGAAAGATTTGTTCTTCTGTCCCGATTCCGGCTGTTGCCATCGGCGGGATTACGCTTAAGAACGTGGATCGGCTTGCAGGAGGCGGTATGGCCGGTATCGCCGTGGTGTCGGCGCTTTTCGGGGCAGAGGATATTCAGAAGGCGGCGGCGGAGTTGAAAAAACAGGCGAAGATGGTGGTGGGGCTATGAAAACGGTACTATCCATTGCCGGCTCGGATTCTTCCGGCGGCGCGGGCGTCCAGGCGGATTTAAAGACTATGATCATGAACGGGGTCTATGGCATGAGTGCGGTCACGGCCCTGACAGCGCAAAATACCATGGGAGTTCGGGCCGTCAGAGAGGTGTCTCCTGATTTTTTGGAGCAGCAGCTTTGCGCCGTGTTTGAGGATATTTTTCCGGATGCCGTGAAGATTGGCATGATTCCCTCCGGGGAGCTTATGGAAGCGGCGGCAAAGCAGCTTAAAGCTTACGGAGCGAGGCATATCGTGGTGGATCCGATCATGGCGTCGACCAGCGGTTCTGCCCTGATGCGGGACTGTGCGGTGGAAACTCTGAAGAGGACGCTTCTGCCCCTTGCTGAGGTGGTGACCCCCAACATTCCCGAGGGAGAGGCCTTGTCGGGTATGGCTATCAGGAGCCGGGAGGATATGGAGCAGGCAGCGGAAAAAATCGGCGAGGCATGTGGATGCGCGGTGCTGTTGAAGGGGGGACATAGAGCGGGCGGGGCCGATGATGTCCTATATGAAAACGGAGGGCTTCACTGGTTCATGGGACCGCGCATCAAAAATACCAATACCCATGGCACAGGCTGCACCCTCTCCAGTGCGATTGCTTCCAATCTGGCAAAAGGCTTTTCTCTGGAGGAGGCCGTGGGATATGCCAAAGAATATGTCTCGGATGCAATCGGGGCAGGGCTCGTCCTGGGAAAGGGAAGCGGCCCCCTGGATCATGGATTCTGGATGTCCACAGAAAAAACAAACTGTAAATATTTGTCTGAAAGGAATGGAGGATTATGAGAGAGTATACGACACAGATGGATGCCGCAAAGCGGGGGATGATTACTCCGGAGATGAAGGCGGTTGCAAAAAAAGAATACAGGACAGAGGAGGAGATCCGGGAGCTTGTGGCGAGGGGGCAGGTGGCGATCTGTGCCAACCGGCTGCACAAATGCATCGACCCCAACGGAGTCGGCTCCATGCTGCGGACAAAGATCAATGTGAATCTGGGAGTCTCCAGGGACTGCAAGGATTATGATGTGGAGATGCAGAAGGTCATGGCGGCGGTGAATATGGGAGCGGAGGCTATCATGGACCTTTCGTCCCACGGGGATACGGAGCCCTTCCGGAAAAAACTGACGTCGGAGTGCCCGGCCATGATCGGCACGGTGCCTGTCTACGACAGTGTGATTCATTACCAGAGGGATCTGGCGGCCCTGACGGCAAAGGATTTTATCGATGTGGTCCGTCTTCATGCGGAGAATGGCGTGGACTTTGTCACTCTCCACTGTGGGATTACCAGAAAGACCATTGAGCAGATCAAGAAGCATAAGCGGAAGATGAATATTGTGTCCCGGGGCGGCTCTCTGGTTTTTGCCTGGATGAGCATGACGGGGGAGGAAAACCCGTTCTATGAATATTTTGATGAGATTTTAGAAATCTGCAGAGAGTATGATGTGACCATTTCTCTGGGAGATGCCTGCCGCCCGGGCTGTCTGGCCGACGGAAGCGACGTCTGCCAGATCGAAGAACTGGTGAGGCTGGGGGAACTGACCAAGCGGGCTTGGGAGAAGGATGTCCAGATCATGGTGGAGGGACCGGGACATATGCCCCTGGATCAGATCGAGGCCAATGTAAAACTTGAGCAGACCATCTGCATGGGAGCTCCCTTTTATGTGCTGGGGCCCATCGTGACAGATATTGCTCCCGGCTACGACCATATCACTTCCGCTATCGGAGGCGCGATTGCCGCTTCGGCGGGCGTGGCCTTCCTCTGCTATGTGACTCCGGCGGAGCATCTGGCCCTGCCTGGTGTGGAGGATGTGAAGCAGGGGATTGTCGCGGCAAAGATTGCGGCCCACGCGGCGGACATTGCCAAGAAGGTGCCCCACGCCAGGGACAGAGACGACGCCATGGCTGATGCCAGAAGAACCTTTGACTGGGAAAAACAGTGGGAGTGCGCCATTGACCCGGAGACGGCAAAACGGATCCGCGACGAGAGAAAGCCGGAGTACGAGGACAGCTGTTCCATGTGCGGAAAGTTCTGTGCCGTGCGGAGCATGAATAAGGCGTTGAACGGGGAGTATATTGATATTTTATAGACTTTTGTTCCCTATTCGGGAGCCGAATTGGTAAAAAGCCGGAAGGAAGCAAATCTACCATATATGATTTTTTATGTATGTAAAAGAAATTGAACAGGAAAGAGATCTGGAGTATAATAGAAGGGATGTGAGGAGGAAGAAATTTATGAAATTCGTAATCGGGCATCTCTCGAAGAGCTTTGATAAAAAGGCTGTCCTTAAGGATATTGATTTTTCTTTTGAGGAGGGAAAGATCTACGGGCTTCTCGGCAGGAACGGAGCCGGGAAGACGACTCTTTTTAATTGTCTGAACGGGGATCTGCGGCCGGACGGCGGACGCTTCTGGTTTGAGGAGGAGGCAGGGCCAAGGAATGCGGTGCCGGAGGATATCGGCTATGTCCTTTCCACTCCGACGGTTCCGGAATTTATGACTGGGAGAGAGTTTTTAAAGTTTTTCATGGACATCCACGAGGGCAGGATTCGGGATCCGAGGCCACTGGACGAATATTTTGACTATATGAGCATTGACGCAGAGGATCGGGATAAGCTTTTGAAGGATTATTCCCACGGCATGAAGAACAAGATGCAGATGCTGATCAATATCATTGCGAAGCCCAACCTGCTCCTTCTGGACGAGCCACTCACTTCCCTGGATGTGGTGGTGGCGGAGGAGATGAAGGGACTTCTGCGGTCATTGAAGGGAGAACGGATCACGATTTTTTCCACGCATATTATGGATCTGGCGCTGGATCTCTGTGACGAGATCGTGCTTTTAAACCACGGGGTGCTGGAGATCGTGGACAAGTCGGATTTGGACGGGAAGGAATTTAAGGAGCGGATCCTTGCGGCCCTCCGGGAGGAAAGCCATGCTTAAGACACTGCGTTTATCCTTCGCCCTTAGGAATACATATCGGGTCAACAGCATTCTCTATTCCATAAAGCAGATGCCCCTTCTCAGGCGGGTGATTCCCGGAACGGTCTATCAGATCCGGGGGTTCAAAATTTTTGCCAATGTGATTTCGGCGGTCTGGGAGCTCGTCTCTGCATTTCTGGGGAAGTATCTCTATTTTCTGATCATGATCGGAGGGTGGATGGGATTGTACAGGCTGCCTGCCGGGGCAGGCGGCCGGGCATTTCTTCATATGCTCATGTTCCTTTCTCTGGCGGGGATGCTCCTGAACACCTACATGTTCAATCCAACGAAGGACAAGTATTATGCGATGATTCTTTTAGGGATGGATGCCAGGGAGTACACACTGGTCAATTTTTTTTATGCGATTCTTAAGGTGCTTGCAGGCTTCGCCCTCTGCGGCTTTCTGTTTGGCCTGCCCGTTGGCTGCGCCCCCTGGCAGTGCCTTCTGATTCCGTTTTTCGTGGCCGGGCTCAAGCTTCTGATGGCGGCCTATGCCCTGAGGGATTATGAGAAAAGAAAGAACATGAGAAATGAGAACGAGCCGGGGAAATGTGCCTGGCTCCTTATCGCCCTGTGTGTGGCGGCGGCTTACGGGCTTCCGGCTCTGAGGGTGTTTGTCCCGGCAGAGGCCTCTGTGGCCGTCATGTGCGCCGGAGCCCTTCTGGGCCTTCTGTCTGTCAGAAGGATCCTGGCCTTTCAGGACTATCGTCTGATGTATAAGGAGCTTTTGGCGGGGATGCCGCTGCTGGTACAGATGGGCGGCAAAGCTGCCGCAAAGGTTCAGCAGGAGCAGAGCCTTAAGAACATCAGTGCAGACCGCTCCATCACCAGCAGCAAAAAGGGATTTGAATACTTAAATGAGCTGTTTGTCAGGCGGCATAAGAAAATTCTCTGGAGATCGGCAAAGCGGATCGCCCTGGCGGAGCTAGTGCTCTTGGCGGGCTGTCTGCTCGCCTTTCCGTTTGTGCCGGGGCTCCGGGCGGGGATCAATGAGCTTCTGGTGACATCGCTGCCGTATTTTGTGTTTGTCATGTATTTTCTCAACCGGGGAACAGGTTTTACGGCGGCTCTGTTCATCAACTGCGACCACAGCCTGCTGACCTATTCCTTTTATAAGCAGCCCGGGTTTATCCTGAAGCTGTTCCAGATCCGTCTGCGGGAGATCGTCAAGGTGAACCTTCTGCCGGGGGCGGGCATGGGGGCAGGGCTTGCCCTTCTGCTTTACGCCTCCGGCGGAACGGACGCCCCCTTAGAGTACGGGCTCCTTTTCGTGTCGGTAGTCTGTATGGGCATTTTCTTTTCGGTCCATTACCTGACTCTTTACTACCTGCTCCAGCCCTACAACGCGGGAACAGAACTGAAGAGCGGCACCTACAAGGCGGTCACCTGGGCCACATATCTTGTGAGCTGGGCTATGATCCAGGTGAAGCTGCCGATTCTCCTTTTCGGGGTCTTGATGATCGCTTTCTGTGTGATTTACTGCGTCGTGGCCAGCATCCTCGTGTACCGGTTTGCGCCGAAAACCTTCCGGCTGAGGATGTGAGATGAGGCGGTGGTAATGGCGCTGGCCAGTGATGTCCTGGCCAGCGCCATTACCCTGAACCGGGCCGCAGGCGTGGTCCTCGCCGTGCTGGGGATCGCAATCCTGTCGGTAAATTATGTGAAGGGGTAATCTCCACATAGAAAATGATATAAAATAGATAATATATAAGCTAAAACTTGCAAAAATTACAAAAAAAGATTAAAATATTATCTATGAGGAATTTCAACTTTTTAAAATCTCCAGGTGAGGTGAATACAGATATTGCGAAACGGATGCGGGAAAGGAGAAAGGAGAAGAGGTTGTCCCAGGCGGCACTCAGTGAACGGTCGGATGTGAGCCTGGGTTCTCTGAAACGTTTTGAGCAGACAGGAGAAATATCATTATCCTCTCTCGTAAAAATCGCATTTGCCCTTGGCTGTGAGGATGATTTTGACGGACTCTTTGCCAGAAGAGGATATTCGTCCATTCAGGAGGTCATTGATGCGCAGGGATAGAGTGTTGCAGGTGTGGATGGGGGAGCGAAAGGTAGGGACACTGGCAGAGACACCGGAGCATTTGGATACGATCTTTCAGATGGGAGGTTCTTCGGGAGGGGCGAGGCCGAAGATTTATTATGAGCTGGATGGGGAGGAATGGATTGTAAAGTTTCCTGCTTCCGTGGACAGGCCAGATATCGGAGAGCAGGAGTACCGCTATTCCCTGTGTGCGAAAAGCTGCGGCATTGAGATGCCGGAGACGAGGCTGCTTCCGTCAAAAAACGGTCCTGGATATTTTGCTGTGAAACGGTTTGACAGGAAGGAGGGAAAACGAATCCACATGGTATCGGCGGGCGGGCTTCTGGAGACCTCCCATCGGATTCCAAATCTGGATTACACGATTTTGATGCGGCTGACCATGAAGCTGACCGGGGATTATGGAGAGGTGGAGCGGCTGTACCGGCTGATGTGCTTTAATGTGTTTTCTCACAACCGGGACGATCATTCCAAGAATTTTTCCTATCTGTGTGAGGACGGCAGGTGGCGCCTGTCGCCGGCTTACGATTTGACCTGCAGCAATTAGTGGCAGTCTCTGAGAAGGTCTGTTATAATAAAAGGAAATTAAAAGAACAGGGGCAGAACGGGATATGAAAAAACGGTATCGTAGATTGTTGGCAGGAATACTTGCCTTGGCATTATGCCTTGGCTTGGGACAGGGATTTTTTGATGGTGGGGCTTTTCGGGCAGAAGCGGCGGGCTCGACGCCGGTATCCGACCACGGAAAGCTGTCGGTGAGCGGAACCAGCCTGGTGGACCAGTACGGGCAGCCCTTCCAGATCCGGGGTATCAGTACCCATGGCCTCCAGTGGTATTCCCAATATAACAATAAGGAAGCCTTTGCGACACTCCGGGACGACTGGGGGGCCAATTGCATCCGACTTGCCATGTATACGGGAGAGGGCGGTTACTGCAACGGGAATGAAGCCTTCATGAAGGATCAGGTGACGAAGGGGGTTCAGTACGCCACGGAGCTGGGGATGTATACGATCATTGACTGGCATATTCTGAATGATAATAACCCGCAGATCTATAAAAGCCAGGCTGTCGGCTTCTTCTCGGAGATGGCAGGAAAATACAAGGATTATAATAATGTGATCTATGAGATCTGCAACGAGCCCAATAACTGCAGCTGGCAGGATATCAAGAGCTATGCGACAGAAGTGATAGGGGTGATCCGGGCAAAGGATCCGGATGCGGTCATTATTGTGGGCACGCCCACCTGGTCCCAGCTTGGGAGTGCGGGGCATCTCTACGAACCGGCGGACGATCCCATCACCGGATACGGCAATCTCATGTATGCGTTCCATTTTTATGCTTCGGATCCCGCCCACAATCAATGGCTGAAGGATAAAATCGGCACGGCTGTGAACCGTGGATTGCCGGTGTTTGTGTCGGAGTTCGGCCTTTCGGAGGCCAACGGCGACGGAAATGTGAACACGGGGAGGGCGACAGAATGGCTGGACATCTGCGACCGCCATCAGGTGAGCTACTGTGCCTGGAGCTTAAGCAATGACTGGAGGAGTTCTTCTCTGATCAAAAACAGCTGCGGAAAGACCAGCGGCTGGAGTACGGACGAGCTGACCACGGCGGGGAATTTCATCAGGGACTGGTACAGGAAGAAGGCCGGAGCCGAGGATGACAGTATCAATAACCCGGAGGTAAAGAATCTGGCGGAGGGCATTACGGTTTCTTATTCTACCCATGTGCAGAGCTACGGCTGGCAGGGGGAGGTGGAAAACGGACGGATGGCAGGCACATCGGGACAGGCGAAACGCCTGGAGGCCGTCGAGATCCGGGTGACAGGAAACGAAAACCTGGGAATCCGCTACCGTACTCATGTGCAGAGCTACGGTTGGCAGGATTGGGTTTTTGACGGGGGCTTAAGTGGTACGGAGCGGCAGTCGAAGCGGCTGGAGGCCATCTGCGTGGAGCTGACCGGTGCGGATAAAGATAACTATGACGTGTATTACCGTGTCCATGCCCAGAGCTACGGCTGGCTGGACTGGGCGAAGAACGGGGCAGAGGCCGGGACAGAGGGACTCTCCAAACGCCTGGAAGGCATTAACATTGTCATTGTCCCCAAGGGCGCGGATCCTGGAGTTCCCACGGGCAGACCCTTTGTGAGCCCTTACCCGGGAACCGTGAACTATCAGACCCATGTGCAGAGCTACGGCTGGCAGGGCTGGTCCTTTGACGGGGGTGTGAGCGGGACGGAAGGACAGAGTAAGCGTCTGGAGGGAATCAAGCTGCGCCTTCGCTGGAATATCCCCGGCGGGATTGCCTACCAGACCCATGTGCAAAGCTATGGCTGGCAGGACTGGGTGTCCGACGGAGCCATGAGCGGAACCCAGGGGAAGGCCAAGCGCCTGGAGGGAATCCGGATTTGTCTTACGGGCGAGGCTGAAGGACTGTATGACATTTATTATCAGGTCCATGCCCAGAGTTACGGCTGGCTGGATTGGGCGAAGAACGGCGAGATGGCCGGGACTTCCGGGCTATCCAAACGTCTGGAGGGAATCCGGGTGCAACTGGTTCCCAAAGGAGGCGCCGCACCGGGAAGCACGGCGCGTCCGTCCATAGAAGGGTAGGAAAAGTGCTGCATTCCGGCTTTTTTCATAGGCCTGGGGTTTAGCTGACCATCCCCCCGATAGTCCCGCTTCCTGCGCAGAGCGCGAAATCCAGGAGGACTCCGGGAATTCCTGCCGTAAATCCCTGGTTTAAGAGCAGGGAGAGGAGAAACAGGGCGGCAAAATAGAGGATTCCCGTAAGGCCGCCCCAGACAAAACGGCGGGTTTTAATCTGCTTTCCGGCCAGGAAGCCGCCGAACAGGCAGGAAAGGACATAGACGGCATAGACCCCCATGCGGACCTGGCCGCGGGAGAGCTTCATTTTGTAGAGGAGGAAGGAGAGGGCGAATAGCAGGATGCCGGTCAGTATGTAGGAAAAAAGCAGGGAGCGTACCAGGGAAAGCGGACGGCTCTTAAGTGGAGATGCCATGGGATTTACCTTCTTTCTTAAAAATTGTACTGGTTAAGACAAGATATGAAGGAATATTTGGAAAAAGACCTTTTCTTATGGAAGATTCTGTGGTATACTATCGGCGGAAATAATGCGCCGGAAGGCTTCATGGCGGGAGGAAAGCTTTGGAGCGTGTACGGCAGGATAGGAGGATAGAACTATGAAGAGAGTAAAGACGTTGACTTCCAGTACACTGAAGGAGTCCATGAAGAAGGGCGGCTGCGGTGAGTGCCAGACCTCCTGCCAGTCTGCCTGTAAGACTTCCTGCACGGTGGGAAATCAGTCCTGCGAAAACCGTAAATAATCGGACGAAGCCGCCGCGGCAGTCTTTTTATCGCATAAGAGAGTCCTGCGGATCTCCGATACGATAAATAGTCCTCCGGGGATGGTGGAATCGCGGCAGTTTTTGTGGCAATACGGCATGTAAGGGGCACTTTGCATATGCGAAGTGTCTTTTCTTCCGTTATACGCAGATTCTGCCGGACGGTCGGAAAAGCTGCAGGATTCTATCGCAGAGAGGAGATAAAAAGTGATTCACCAGTACAAAAGCAATGGTTACAATATTGTCATGGACGTGTGCAGCGGCGCGGTCCATGTGGTGGACGACGTGGTATATGACGCCGTTGCCCTTTGTGATGAGCATGGGGCGGAGGGGGAAGCAGCGGCAGAGAAAGCGGCGCTTCTTGGGCTTTCCGGGAAATATCCGGAAGCGGATATAAAGGAAGCGCTGGAAGAGATCAGAGAGCTTAAATCGGAGGGGCTCTTGTTTGCCGAGGATATTTATGAACAGTATGTGACGGATTTTAAGAGCAGGAAGACGGTGGTGAAGGCCCTGTGCCTGCACGTGGCCCATGATTGTAATCTGGGCTGCCGCTACTGCTTTGCCGAAGAGGGCGAGTACCACGGCAGGCGCGCTGTCATGAGCTATGAGGTGGGGAAAAAGGCCCTTGACTTCCTCATTGAACATTCCGGGAACAGGCGGAATCTGGAGGTGGATTTTTTCGGCGGCGAGCCGCTCATGAACTGGGAAGTGGTGAAGAAGCTGGTGTCCTACGGCCGTTCCAGAGAAAAGGAATGCGGCAAGAACTTCCGCTTTACCATTACCACCAACGGCATGCTCTTAAATGACGAGGTCACAGAGTTTGTCAATAAGGAAATGGCCAACGTGGTCTTAAGCATTGACGGGCGGAAGGAAGTCAATGACCGGATGAGGCCCACCAGGAACGGCAAAGGATCCAGCTACGACATTATCATGCCGAAGTTCAAGAAATTCGCGAAGGAGCGGGGAGACAAAAGCTATTACATTCGGGGAACCTTTACCAGATACAACCTGGATTTTGCCAGCGATGTGCTTCATTTTGCCGACGAGGGCTTTGACCAGATTTCCGTGGAGCCGGTGGTGGCGCCGCCGGAGGCGGATTATTCCATCCGGGAGGAGGATCTTCCGCAGATTCTTGCCGAGTATGACACGCTGGCAAAGGAGTTTATCCGAAGGAAAAAAGAGGGAAGAGGCTTCAACTTTTTCCACTTTATGATCGATCTGAGCCAGGGGCCCTGCGTGGCCAAGCGTCTTTCCGGCTGCGGTTCCGGGACAGAGTACCTGGCGGTGACGCCTTGGGGGGATCTCTATCCCTGCCATCAGTTTGTGGGCCAGGAGGAATTCCTTTTGGGGAATGTGGATACGGGCGTGACAGGCACGAAGATCCGGGACGAATTCAAGCTGTGTAACGTGTACGCCAAAGAAAAATGCAGGAATTGTTTTGCCAGGTTTTATTGCAGCGGCGGCTGTGCGGCCAATTCCTGGAATTTTCATGGCTCTATTACCGATGCCTATGATATCGGTTGCGAGATGCAGAAAAAACGCATTGAGTGCGCGATCATGATAAAGGCCGCTCTGGCAGAAGACGGGGAATAAGCTTTGTCATGGCCGGACGGAACGCAAGTAGAAGGAGAATGTGACAATGAAAACCTACAAAAAGAACAATACCAAGCGGGGCAAGGGCATCGTCTGTCTGCTCGCCCTGCTGGCGGTGGTGGCGGGGCTTTTTTATACGGCCCTGATGGGGCTGGGAGACGACGGCTCCGGAAGTTTGAGTGACATCAAGCTGGGGCTTGACCTGGCGGGCGGTGTCAGTATTACCTATCAGACGGTGGATGAGAATCCTTCTGAAACAGATATGCAGGATACCATCTACAAGCTGCAGCTTCGTGTGGCGGGCTACAGTAATGAGGCGGAAGTTTACCAGGAAGGCTCTGACCGGATCAATGTGGATATCCCCGGTGTGTCGGACGCCAATGCGATTTTGGAGGAGCTTGGGCAGCCGGGAACCTTGTCCTTCCAGGATCCGGAAGGAAACGTGGTTCTGACTGGGGACGACGTGGAGACGGCCCAGCCGGCCAGCACCAAGAATCAGCTCACCGGCGCCACTGAATACTATGTGTCCCTGCAGTTGACCGACGAGGGCAGCCAGAAGTTTGCCGAGGCTACGGAGGCAAATGTCGGAAAGAGCATTTCCATCATCTATGACGGACAGGTTGTGCGGACGCCGACGGTGAAAGAGAAGATCACCGGCGGGAACTGCAGCATTGACGGGATGGCCTCCTATGAGGACGCCAACCAGCTTGCCTCCACCATCAGGATCGGTTCCCTGCCTTTAGAGCTTAAGGAGATCCGTTCCAACGTGGTAGGCGCGAAGCTGGGGCAGGACGCCATTTCCACCAGCTTGAAAGCCGGCCTTGTCGGATTTATCCTGGTGGCCATCCTGATGATTGTCCTTTACTGGATCCCCGGCGTGGCCGCGGCGGTGGCCCTGGCCTTCTATGTGGCCCTGGTGATCGTATTCCTGAGCGCCTTTGACATCACTCTGACGCTCCCCGGCATTGCCGGCATCATCCTGTCCATCGGCATGGCCGTGGACGCCAACGTTATCATCTTTGCCAGGATCCGTGAAGAGCTGGCGGCGGGACGGGGCGTAAAGAGCGCTGTCAAAGAGGGATTTTCCAAAGCTCTGTCGGCCATTGTGGACGGCAACGTGACGACTCTCATTGCGGCGGCAGTCCTTCTCTGGAGAGGTTCAGGCACGGTGAAGGGCTTTGCCCAGACGCTGGCCTTGGGCATCGTGCTCTCCATGTTCACGGCTCTGGTGATCACCAGGCTGGCGCTTAACAGCCTCTACAACATAGGGTTCCAGTCGGAGAAGCTTTACGGAAAGGCCAAAGCTCCGTCAAAGATCGACTTTGTCGGGAAAAAATATATCTGCATCATCTGTTCTCTGGTGGTGATCGCGGCAGGCTTTGTGTTCATGGGAGTTTATGCAGGCGGCGAACAGGGAAGCATTTTGAATTACAGCCTGGAATTTAAGGGCGGCACGTCCACCAACGTGACTTTTAACGAAGATCTCTCCATGGATACCATCCACAGCGAGGTGGTGCCTCTGGTTGAGGAAGTGACCGGAGACGCCAATGTGGAGACGCAGAAGGTGAGCGGCAGCAATGAAGTCATCATCAAGACCAGGACTCTTTCTGTGGAAGAGAGGGAAAGCCTTAACAACAGGCTGGCGGAAAACTACGGCGTCGATAAGGAACAGATCCAGGCGGATTCCATCAGCGCTACGGTAAGTTCCGAGATGAAGCGGGATGCCATCGTGGCGGTGATCGTGGCGACGATCTTCATGCTGGTCTATATCTGGTTCCGGTTTAAGGACATCCGCTTTGCCACCAGCGCGGTGCTGGCCCTGATCCATGACGTGCTCGTGGTACTGGCTTTCTATGCCATTGTCAAATGGAGCGTGGGCAATACCTTTATCGCCTGTATGCTGACCATTGTGGGCTACTCCATCAATGCGACCATCGTGATCTTCGACCGGATCAGAGAAAACCTGAAGGCCATGGGAGCGAAGGCGGAGCTTTCCGAAGTGGTCAACTTAAGCATCAACCAGACGTTGACCAGAAGCATCTATACTTCACTGACCACCTTTATCATGGTGTTTGTCCTGTTTCTCATGGGCGTGTCCTCGATCCGGGAGTTTGCCCTTCCGCTGATTGTGGGAATCATCTGCGGAGCTTATTCCTCCGTATTCCTGACCGGCCCCATCTGGTATCTGATGAAGACAAAGTTTCAGAAAAAGGATTGATCTATGTATGAGATATTGACGAAGGACGGGCGGGCCAAAAGAGCCAGGTTTTCCACGGTCCACGGAACCGTGGAAACGCCCGTGTTTATGAACGTGGGCACGGCCGCGGCCATCAAAGGCGCCGTGGCCACAGCGGATCTGGAACAGATCGGGACGCAGATAGAGCTTTCCAATACCTATCATCTCCACGTGCGTCCAGGCGATATGGTGGTGAAGAGGCTTGGCGGAATACACAAATTCATGTCCTGGGAGAAGCCGGTTCTCACCGATTCCGGCGGGTTTCAGGTCTTTTCCCTGGCGGGACTTCGAAAGATTAAAGAAGAAGGGGTTTATTTCAATTCCCATGTGGACGGGCGGAAAATCTTCATGGGGCCGGAGGAGAGCATGCAGATCCAGTCCAATCTGGCCTCCACCATAGCCATGGCCTTTGACGAGTGCGCCCCGGCCAAGGCAGAACGGGATTATATCGAGGCTTCCGTGGCCAGGACCACCCGCTGGCTCTCCCGCTGCAAGGCAAAGATGGAGCGGCTAAACAGCCTTCCGGATACTATTAATAAGAACCAGCTTCTGTTTGGCATCAACCAGGGCGGGGTATTAGATGATGTGCGGATCCGTCATGCGAAAGAGATCTCGGAGCTTGATCTTGACGGCTACGCCGTCGGCGGACTGGCGGTGGGGGAGAGCCATGAGGAGATGTATCATATCCTGGATGTGACGGTTCCCCACCTGCCGGAGAATAAGCCCACCTACCTGATGGGAGTCGGGACTCCGGCCAACATTCTGGAGGCGGTGGAGCGGGGCGTGGATTTTTTTGACTGTGTTTATCCCACCAGGAATGGCCGTCACGGCCATGTTTATACCAATCAGGGAAAGCTGAACCTATTTAACGCAAAGTACGAGCTGGACGATAAGCCGATTGAAGAGGGCTGCGGCTGTCCGGTGTGCAAAAGATACAGCAGAGCCTATATCCGGCATCTTTTGAAAGCCAAAGAAATGCTGGGAATGCGGTTTTGCGTCTTGCATAATCTCTGGTTTTATAATACAATGATGGGTGAGATACGGGAGGCGATCGAGAATCATCGCTTTGCCGCATACAAAAAAGAAAAGCTGGAGCGCGTGATGGGCGTTCCCTCAGAAAAAGGAGAATGAATATGAATTTATTACTTGCCAGCGGAGGCAGCAGCGGCGGAATGGGCGGCGTGGGCTTCTGGGTCATCTACATTGTCGTGATCATCGCATTTATGTATTTTATTGCGATCCGTCCTCAGAAGAAACAGCAGAAGCAGCTCCAGTCCCTGATTGCCAGCATGGAGGTGGGCGACAGCGTGGAGACCACCAGCGGCTTCTACGGTGTGATCATCGACATCACCGACGATATGGTTATCGTGGAATTTGGCGGCAACAAGAACTGCCGGATCCCCATGGTGAAGACGGCCATCACGAGAGTGGAGAAGGCGAACGAGGGCTGAGCAGTCGGATATGACGATCTGCCTATAAATTCGCAATTGACGGATTTTGAGAAGCGTGCTATAGTAGTGAGAGACAGAAGACTTCGATTGCTGACGGAAAAGCGTGAAAAACACGGTGTGGTCGAAGTTTATATGAGCCGACCGTCTGGGCAGCATTTGTATTTGCGAATGCTGTCCTTTTTTGCACGCGGGTTCCGGAGGAGGAATGCCGGCAAAGCCGGCGGGGGCTTAGAAAAGGAGGGTATTTCTATGAGCAGTGAAAAGAAGTGGGACAGCAGCAAGATGATTTTCAGGGCGCTTCTGGCATTTTCCGTGGCGTTCCTGATAGGTGCGGTGTGCGCCGGGAACTGGGGGGAGCTGATTCCGGGCTTTGTGCGGATCAACACCAGGCCGTCCCAGTTTACCATGGACTATTTTGTCCTGGGGGGACTGGGGAGCGCTTTTTTGAATACCGGCCTGATCGGTCTGATCTGCTGCGGGGTGCTTTATTTCAGTAAGGCGAAATGTACCGGGCTCACGGTGGCGGCCTTCTGGCTGAATGTGGGATACGGAACCTTCGGCATGAACTGTGTCAACATCTGGCCCTTTATTTTCGGCGTGTGGGTGTATTCAAGGATCAAGAAGGTGTCCTTTGGCAGTGTCGCCAATCTGTCGCTGTTTGCAACGGCCCTGGCGCCCTTTGCCAGTGAGTTTATCTTCCGTTATCCCGCCCAGGAAGCAGCAGGCTTTTCCTTCGTGGGCCTTGTGATTGCGATTGTTTTCGGAATCGTGGTGGGATGTGTGATGCCTTCTCTGTGTGCCCATGCCCCCAATTTCCACAAGGGCTATGACCTTTATAATGCGGGGCCGGCGGCCGGCTTTCTGGCGTTCTTCATGTTCTGCGTGTTTTTTAAATCCGCGGGCGTAGAAGTGCCTTCTAATACCAACCTTGGAGACGGGGAGCAGCTTTTTGTCAGTGTGTTCTTTGGCATTGTCTTCGTCCTGTTCATCGCCGCGGCTTATCTGATGGATAAAAACTGCTTTAAGGATTATAAAAAGCTGTGGAAGAGCGACAGCTATAAAACCGATTATGCGGAGCTGTTCGGGGTTCCGGCCACCTTTTTGAACATCGGGCTTTACGGTCTGTTTATTCTGGTTTATTTTAATATTGTCCATGGGATGACCATGGTGGACGGAAGCGTCGCCTTTCCGGCAGTGAAGTTTACCGGAGCTACCATGGGCGCTCTGATGTGCATGATGTCTTTCAGCGCCCAGGGAGCCCAGCCGAGAACCGTATTCCCTATTCTTGTGGGCTACGCTCTTGCTTCCCTGCTTCCCTTTGCCATGTTTGCCGCAGGCATCGCGCCGGCCCAGAGCTGGACGTTAGTCACCCAGGGAATCCTTGTGGGAGTGGCGTTTGCAAGCGGCCTTGCGCCGGTCAGCGGAAGATTCGGATTTTTCGCCGGAGTGGCGGCGGGAGCTATCCATGCGATTCTGGTTACCAGTGTACCGTTGATTCATGGAGGCTTCCTTCTCTATAACGGGGGCTTTACGGCCGGAATCGTGGCTTTCCTTCTGATTCCCGTATTGGAATGCTTCAGGAAGCCGAAGGAAGAAAACAAATAAATGATTCCCTCAAGAAACCTCCGGGGGGTTTACAGAAGGGAATAAAACTGTTATACTACATAAAGAATCTTCGCAGTAAGAAGTGATTTACAGAAATTATTATTCAGGAGGAAACGTCATGGCAAAGGTGACAATGGATACGTTGATCGGCGAGGCAATTCAGATAGACCAGGGGATTATCCCGATCCTGATGGGAGCGGGTATGCACTGCATCGGCTGCCCTTCCGCCCAGGGAGAATCTCTGGCAGAGGCGGCTGCGGTGCACGGAATTGATCCGATCGGCCTGGTCGGTGCGATCAATGAATATTTAGCTGCAAAAGAGCAATAAACAACAGTAAAAGACAACACATACAAAAAACCCGGACAAGTTTCTCCGGGTTTTTTGTATGTAGATTTTTATGCCTCATATACAGCTTTCATGGCCAGATAGGTCATATAGCAGTCCAGCTTTCCCGTAACCTCAAAAGGCGCGTGCATTCCCAGGACGGGAACTCCGGCATCTACGGTGTCGATGTTCCGGTTGGCCATGAAGAGGGCGACCGTACCGCCGCCGCCTGCCTCGATCTTGCCGAGTTCCGATACATTCCATAGAATGCCGGCGTCATTTAAGATGCCGCGGATATAGCCCATGACTTCAGCCGAGGCATCGGAGGAACCGGATTTGCCGCGGCTTCCGGTATATTTACAGAGGCTGATACCCTGATTGATAAAGCTGGAATTCCTTTTGTCGTAGACATCCGCGAAGTTGGGGTCATAGCAGGCGGAGACATCGGCGGACAGGCAGAAGGAATGTTCATAGCAGGTCCGGATGTGGGCGTCCAGGCAGCCGCAGAGATCGTCGATAAAGGTGTCGAAGGCCTGGGACTGCATACCGCTGACACCCATGGAGCCGATTTCTTCCTTGTCGGCCAATATGCATACGGCAGTTTTTCCGGGCGCCTTTGCATCAAAGAGGCCTTTTAAGGCGGCGTAGCCACAGACTCTGTCGTCCTGGCCATAGGCGCCGAGCATGGAGCGATCCAGGCCGACATCGCAGGCGGAGTAGGCGGGGACGGCACAGAGCTCAGCGGAGAGGAAGTCTTCCTCGGTGATACCATATTTCTGATTGAGAAGGTTCAGGGCCGCCAGTTTAAGCCGCTCACTCACCTCTGTGTCCGGATAGGGGCGGGAGCCAAGGAAAATATTCATGGCTTCCGGGTCAACAGCCTTGCCCAGGGGCTTTTCCGACTGGGCATTTGCCAGGTGGGGAAGCAGATCCGGAATCACCAGGAACGGATCCCCGGGCTCGCCGCCGAGCGTCACCTCCACGCTGCTGCCGTCCCTGCGGATGATCGTGCCCCTGAGCTCCAGGGGAACCGACAGCCACTGATATTTGCGGATGCCCCCGTAATAGTGGGTTTTCAACAGGGAGAAACCGCCGTCCTCAAACAGAGGGTAGGGTTTTAAGTCCAGCCTGGGAGAATCGATATGGGCGGCGCAGATTTGGACGCCTTCGTCCAGAGGTCTGGTACCGATGGTGGCCAACATCAGGGATTTTCCCCGGTTGGACAGGTAGACACGGTCGCCGGGCTTTAAGCTCATGCCACGCTTAAAGGGGACGAACCCCTCTTTCCGGGCCAGGGAAATGGCGGCTTTTACCGCCTCGCGTTCCGTTTTTGCATTGTCCAGAAAGTGTTTATAGCTTTCGCAGTATTCATTCATGCCGGCGAGGGAAGCCTCGTCCATCTTATCGTAACCATTTTCTTTTTTCAGGAATAATTCCTTCTGGCGAAGCTTTGCCGCAGACTTTTCTTCTGTCATTTTGCATTCCTCTCTTATCTTAGATTTGTGTTTATGGACAACCGGAAAATGGGTGTCGTTTTCTGTCTTTTATTATAAAAGAGGAGGGGGAAAAAGTAAATGGCCTTTGTGTCAATGAAAAAAGATGCTATGGAAACGGCTCTCCAACCGTTCCCAAGACATCTTTCTTTTTGCGTTCTATTGCACCTGGCGCCGGCTATTTCTCTGATAATACATAAGTTTCAATGAGTCTTTGCAGAGTAGCGTTTAGCTGTCGGACGATCTGGGAAAGCCGTTCGTTTTCCGCTTCCAGAATCTGAAGTCGGTTCTGCGCGGCTTCTTCATTTCTGAAGCCTTTATTCATGTTTTTAACCCCCATTTATTTAGTTGTAAAGCCCTCTGAAACTATAAAACTATTACCATTATAGTGCAAAGAAAGAAAAAAGTATAGCAAAATTTGTCGACGGATTTCTACATAATACGACCAATGGAAACTATCACTTTGCAGGATTCTTTTTCATAAAAATTGCCATACTATAGGAAACGGCAAAATATTTGCTGTTTCCACTAAGGATTTCCCATAGAGACTTCCTGTAAGAAAAAGACAGAGAGGAGATGAAGGATGAAAATGAAAATAACGAACGGCGGGGCCAGACTGGAAGAGTTGAACGAGGTAAGTTTATTGCTCAATGATCTGGCAGTATATTTGGATAAGAATCCCTCCGACGAGCGGGCTGCCGGCTGGTTTGACACATACAGTGTCACGAGGGAGGAGCTTTTAAAGGAGCTCGAGAAGGAGGTTTGGAGATGATTCTGTCCATAAAAGGAGATCCAAGAGGATTCCACTCATTGCCATTGGGCTTTCTCTGCGGTATACTATAGTGAACGGAAAAAGAGGAAGTATGCAAAAGAGGAGGAGATGGACCTGTGAAGGGATTGACCAGGGAAGAGGCAGAGGAGAGAAAACGCCTCGGCCGGCAGAATCTCCCGGTGGAAGCGCCGTCGAAATCGGTGGGACAGATCGTTGCGGGAAATGTATTTACATTTTTTAATTTTATATTTGCGGTGTTGGCCGTATGCCTGATTCTGGTTGGCCGTTATAAACAGATGTTGTTTTTGATCGCCGTCGTGGTCAATGCGGTGATCGGAGTCGTCCAGCAGCTTCGTTCCAAACGGGTGGTGGACAGGCTGTCGCTTTTGGCGGAATCAAGCTATCTGACTGTCCGGGACGGTGAGGAGGAGCTTCTTCCTGCCAAAGAGCTGGTACAGGATGATTTGGTGATACTTAAGGCGGGGGCTCAGATCCCGGCAGACGCGGTGGTCGCAGAAGGGGAAGCCAGAGTAAGTGAGGCGCTCATTACCGGGGAGGCCGACGCTGTCTATAAGAGAGAGGGCGACGAGTTAAAATCCGGAAGCTTTCTGCTGTCGGGGCGGTGCCTGGCAAAGCTGACGCATGTGGGGGCCGATTCCTACGTGTCGAGGCTGACGGTGGAGGCCAGGAAAAAGGGTGTCGGAAAGCGGTCGGAGATGATGGAGGCGCTGGATAAAATTCTCCGTGTGATTGCGGTTCTCCTGATCCCTATGGGCCTGCTTTTGTTCTGGAAGCAGCACTGGCTGATGGAGCTGGGGCTTTCGGACGCGACAGTGGCTGTCATCGCGGCGTTGGTGGGCATGATTCCGGAAGGGCTCTATCTTTTGACCAGCGTAGCCCTGGCTCTGAGCGTGATGCGCCTGGCGAAACGACATACGGCAGTCCATGAAATGAGCTGCATCGAGACCCTGGCCAGGGTGGACGTACTGTGTGTCGACAAGACGGGAACGATCACCGAACCCAGGATGCGCCTTTCCGGGATGGTTTGTCTGGACAGACGGAGGGACGATGACTTTGTTTCGGAGCTTCTCACGGCTTATCATGAGGCGCTTCCGGCCGATAATGAGACCGCTATGGCACTGCGGAGGTATTATCTGGAGGAGCAGACACGCAAAGGGGAGCGGGCGGCAAAGGCTCCCTGGATTCCGGTGAAGAGTATTCCTTTTCAGTCACAGACCAAATGGAGCGCGGTGGCTTTTGAGGGGCGGGGGACTTACGTCCTGGGGGCGCCGGAAGTGCTTCTTGGGGATGGGCATCCGGAACTTTCAGGACAGCTGGAAGCTTATGCAGAGAGAGGGGAACGGGTACTTCTGGCGGCCTCCTATGAGGGGAAGTTAGCGGAGGGAGGGCCCCTTTCCGGGACGGTACATCCCCTGGCTTTTTTGGTACTCGCAAACAACATAAGGGAAAATGCAAAAGAGACCTTTCGGTTTTTTGAGGAACAGGGGGTGGCGGTCAAAGTAATTTCCGGCGACAATCCGGCCGCGGCGGCAAAAATAGCCGCGCGGGCGGGAATCACAGGAGCGGAGAGCTTTGTGGATGCCAGGAATTTGAAAGAGGAGGAAGAAATCCGCCAGGCGGTGGAGCGATATACCGTATTCGGACGGGTAAACCCGGAGCAGAAACGGCAGTTTGTGAAGGCTCTGCAGAAAAACGGACATACGGTGGCCATGACCGGGGACGGGGTCAATGACGTGCTTGCCTTAAAAGATGCCGATTGCGGCGTGGCTATGGCTTCCGGCAGTGATGCGGCCTGCCATGCGGCCCATCTGGTGCTTCTGGATTCGGATTTTTCCGTGATGCCTCAGGTGGTGGCGGAGGGACGCCGGGTGATCAACAACATTGAGCGGGCGGCAGCCCTTTTTCTGGTGAAAAATATTTTTTCTTTTGTACTGGCCGTGATTTTGCTTTTCGCGCCCCTTACATATCCGCTGACGCCTATCCAGCTCACCATGATCGGAAGCTTTACCATAGGGATTCCGTCTTTTCTTCTGGCTCTTGAACCCAATGAGGAATTGATCCGGGGAAGGTTTATTTACAATGTTATGCGAAAGGCCCTGCCGGGGGGGCTGACCAATGTGCTGGCCGTGCTGGCTGTGTCCATTGTCTGCGAAGCCATGGAATATCCGGTGGCAGTCATGAATACCATGGCAGGAGTCTCCGTGGGATTTGTGGGCCTCCTGGTGCTTGCCGGGGTTTGCCGGCCTTTTGACAAAAAGCGCTTTGCCCTGTGGATATTGATGGCAGCATTCCTCACAGCCAATATTCTCTTTTTGGGACGCTGCTTCTATTCACTGGTGCCCCTCGGCTTTACCCAGCTGCTTGTGCTCTTTATTATTATGGGAGCCGCTATCCCCTGCCTATTCCTTTTCCGAAAGGCGGTGGATGCGGCTCTGAAGACGGAGTGAGCGGGAGGATGTTTCGGGATATGGCTTTATTCCAAAAAGAATTCTGCCACTTGTGGTTTGTACCAGAATATGTTAATCTATAGAAAATGACAAATAAATTTGCTGATCATTGCTGTAGTTTGAGGAATTTATGGGGAACGGTGTGAAAAGATGGACAGTTATGCTACTTTTAATCATATATTAGTGAAATTGTTTAATGATATTATGGATATTGAGGAGAAGGGTATCATTACAGACACGTTTCGGGATATCACAAACAATGATATGCATGTGATTGAAGCGATTGGCCTTGGGACACCGAAAAACATGTCGACCATTGCAAAACAGCTTCGCGTCACCACCGGCACGCTGACCATTTCCATGAACAGCCTGGTAAAGAAAGGATATGTGAAGCGGGAGCGGAGTGAACAGGACCGGCGGGTCGTTTACATTATGCTGACGGCGAAAGGGAAGCTGGCCTACAGGCATCACGCGGAATTTCATCAAAAAATGACAGAAGCCCTGGTGGCGGGGATGGATCCGGAGGAGACGAAGCTTTTGGTGCGTGCGCTCACCAACCTGAAAAATTTCTTTGAAGAATATGCAAAAGGGCAGGGGATGTCATAGGTCCCCTGCTCTTTCTATATATTTTTTTAAAATTTGAAGACGGCGGCTCCGTAGGCGGGCAGCGGATAAGAGAAGGAATAGTCTCTGCCGTCGCACTCTTTTTTGGCCGGGGTGAAAACAACCTGCTCTTTTTTCTCCAGAAGGCCGCGCTTGTGGTCCAAAAGAAGCGTATATTTTCCCTTTTTCGGCACACCGACCCGGTAATCCGGCCGCTCCACAGGGGTAAAGTTGCAGACGAAAAGCAGATTATTTCGGCCGGAATATCCCTTCCTGATGAAGCTGAAAATACTTCGGTCGGCGTCATCACAGTTGATCCATTCAAAGCCGGTCCAGTCATAATCCTTGCTGTAGAGGGCGGGATACTTCCGGTACAGGTGGAGAAGATCCCGGAAATAATTTTTCAAATCTTCATGGAGGGGTTCCTTGAGCAGGAACCAGTCAAGCTCCCGTTCCTCGCTCCACTCCCGCAGCTGCCCGAATTCCTGTCCCATGAACAGAAGCTTCTTGCCGGGGTGCCCCATCATAAAGGTATAGCCGACCTTCAGATTGGCAAACTTGTCCGGATGGTAGCCGGGCATTTTATTCAGCATGGAGCATTTTAAGTGAACCACTTCGTCGTGGGAGAGGACCAGGATAAAATTTTCGCTGCAGGCATAAGTCATGCCAAAGGTCATTTTGCTGTGGTTGGCCTTGCGGAAGAAGGGATCCAGCTTCATGTATTCCAGAAAATCATGCATCCAGCCCATGTTCCACTTGAAGGTGAAGCCCAGGCCGCCGTATTCCGGCGGCTCCGTGACTTTCGGCCAAGCCGTGGATTCCTCGGCGATAATCATGCTGCCGGGATTACGCTTTTTCATAATGCTGTTTAAATGTTTGAAAAACTCAATGGCCTCCAGATTCTCGTGGCCTCCGTATTTGTTGGCGATCCACTGGCCGTCCTGTTTGCCGTAATCCAGATAGAGCATGGAAGCCACCGCGTCCACCCGCAGCCCGTCCACATGGAATTTCTCTACCCAGTAAAGGGCGTCCGCGATGAGGAAATTGGAGACCTCATGTTTTTCGTAGTCGAAGATCTTCGTGCCCCAGTCGGGATGCTCTCCCTTTTTCGGATCGGCATACTCATAGAGAGGAGCGCCGTCAAAATCTGCCAGTCCGTGGGCATCTCTGGGGAAATGGGCAGGAACCCAGTCCACGATCACTCCGATGCCCTTTCTGTGCATGTAATCAACAAAGTAGCGGAAGTCGTCCGGAGTCCCGTAGCGGGAGGTGGGGGCATAATAACCGGTGACCTGGTATCCCCAGGAACCGTCAAAAGGATATTCCAGGAGACCCAGAATCTCCACGTGGGTATAGCCCATATCCTTCACATAGGCCGCCAGCTCCTTCGCCAGCTCTCTGTAAGTGAGAAATTCCTCTCCATTCCGTTTCCAGGAACCCAAATGAACCTCGTAGATGGAGAGGGGGGCCAGAGTGGGAAGATTGTTTTTCCGCCTCTCCATCCAGCGGTCATCCTTCCAGATGAAAGAAGAGACCGGGCTGATTCTGGAAGCCGTGCCGGGGCGAAGCTCTGCCCAGGAGGCGTACGGATCCGCTTTATGCAGGAGCCGGCCTTCGGAGGTGGCAATCACATATTTGTAAAGTCCGCCGGGAACTGCGTCTGTAGTGAAAAGCTCCCAGATCCCGGAGTCGCTGATACGAGTCATCGGATGGCTGTCGGGAGACCAATCGTTAAACTCTCCGGTCACAGCCACGGAAACCGCGTGGGGAGCCCACACGGCAAAATAGACTCCCTGCTTTCCACTCAATGTAACCGGGTGCGCTCCCAGCTTCTCATAGATCTCATAGTGTGTGCCTTCCCCAAAGAGGTAGCAGTCTGTTTCCGTGATAAGTCCTGTTGTTTTTCCCATAACGAGTTACCCCACAATCTTAAATATTTTGCTTTCACCAGGCTCCATGGAAAGATTCAGAGAACCGTCTGTGACAGAAATCTCCTCTCCGCTGATTAGCTCCTTTGCCAGATTCCCCCCCATGGGAAGCCGGAACGAGAGGGTAGCAGGTCCGTCGTCGATGTTGACGGCAGTGATGATATGCTCGTCTCCCAGGGAGCGGGCATAGGCATACTGACGGTTGGTCAAAAGAAGCTCCCTGTAAACTCCCACACCGAGGGACGGGTGGTTTCGGTGAATATGGGCCAGCCGTTTGATGTGGTCTGTCAGCTTGGCGTGGAGTTCTTCAAACTGATCCGGAGAGATGGCCGGACGCAGCATATCGTCACAGGTGGAAGTCCTGGCACCCTCGATTCCCCACTCGGAACCGTAATAGACAGAAGGAATTCCCGGTAAAGTAAAGAGCATGGTATAAACGGTGAACACATGCTTCTTGTTCTTTAGCTTACTCATGATCCTATTTTCATCGTGGTTGTCCACGAAGGTATACAGGTTGATATTTTTGTAGATACCGCCGTTTGCCTCCGACTGTCTGCGGATGGTGTGGGCGATTTCAAAGCAGTTGTAATCGTTGTGTCCGGAATAGAGCCCCTTGTGCAGCTCGTAATTGGTCACGGAATGAAGCATGGAGTCATTGGCCCACCGGCTGTAATCTCCGTGAATGACCTCTCCCATGAGCCAGAAGTCCGCTTTCAGGCCGTCGCAGTGGCTTCTGAGGGCTTTCATAAAGTCGAAATCCAGTACATTGGCGCAGTCCAGGCGGATGCCGTCAATGTCAAACTCCTTCACCCAGAAAGTGACTGCGTTCAGAAGGTGTTCCCGGACGGCCGGATTTTGGTGGTTTAAGGCCGGAAGCTCCATGTGGCCCTGCCATGCCTCATAGGAAAAGGAATCTCCCAGGGAGCTTTGCTGCCAGAAATTCACGCCTTTGTACCAATCCTTGTAGGGGGAAGCCTCCCGGTGTTCCTGGATATCCTTAAAAGCAAAAAATTCCCTTCCCGTATGGTTGAACACTCCGTCCACCACCACATGGATACCGGCATCATGGCACAGGGAGACGAACTGCTTAAAGCTGTCGTTGGTGCCGAGCCGTCTGTCCACCAGATGGAAATCTCTGGTGTCATAGCCGTGTTTGGTAGATTCAAAAAGAGGGCCTATGTAAATGGCAGAAACGCCGAGTTCCTGCAAATGAGGGATCCAGGCGTTAAGCTCTGAAAACTTCTCTGCCGGCTTTTCCTCATGATTTTCTTTTGGTGCGCCGACCATTCCGAGGGGATACATATGATAAAAAACACTGTTGTCATACCAGGCTGACATGATACTACCTCCTGATTGTTTTTGTTTATAGTTTACCAATTATGGGGAATAAGGTCAAGATATTTGCAGATATCGCAGAGTTTTTTGTGCAATATGTGGAGAACATGGAGGGGTTCCGCAGCCGCCGAAAAATTTTGTCGATCAAAGGGCAGACTTGGCCGCCTGCCCTGTCAGATTATCATTGCCGCAGACGAACGGGGGCGCTGAATCCCAACCGCTTGGCCTGTTTCAAAAGAAACTGATAACGGATTCCGGCGGCTTTTAGGGTATAACTGTAGTAGTCGATCAGGGCCGGCTCCGTGACTTGGTCAAAATTGTTGAGGGCAACATCGATGGTTTTCTTTGTCTCACAGATATCATTCCACAGTTCAGCTCGCTTCATGGCAAAAACTCCTCTCTATCCCAAGTATGGGAAAAAATGGAGAAAATTATACAGAAGCTTTTTCTGCGGCTCTTGCTTTTTGGGCGGCTTCCAGTCTTGCCGCGCCTTTTCGGGCTTCCCCGGCTCGTTCCTCGTCCTCGCTCACAGGGGTTTCGGTTCCGCCGTTTTCCTCTGTAAGGAGTCTCGTCGAGCGCCGGATAAAATCTTCGTAGCGCTGCATATGGGGGCCGACAAAGCCATAACAGACGATAAACGGCGACTTTGCGAAAACGATCCCCACGTCATGGGCTTTGTCCTCCTCGTCCCCGGTCTTATGGGCCATGGGGAAATCCATGGGAAGAAAACCGCCCAGCTTATGGTTGATTTGCTGTCCGCGCAGCATGTGTTCCAGCCACCAGGAGGCCTCCCGGTTTATCAGGGTCCCGTCGTATATCCGTTTCAGCAGGCTTCCCATCTCTTCGGGGACAAAGTAATTGTTGATTCCCTGCCTCTCCAGCGCTTCGTCCCAGTACTCCCGGCAGAATCTGGTTCCGGCCAGGCCAAGCTCCAGGAATGCCTCCCGGATTTTTTCCGCCCCGTAATGACGGAAGAGGGCGTTTGTGGCGCAGCTGTCGCTGATGGCCAACATGAGCTTGCAGAGCTCTCCCACAGTTAGAGTGACATCCCCGTTCAGGAACTGAACCGCGCCGCATCCGGGGATTTTTTGCTCCTCGCGGATGGTTACCGGATCCAGAAAACTGGTCTGTCCCCTAGAAAGCCACAAAAGGATGGCCGCCGCCAGAGGCAGTTTGACGATGCTTGCCGCCAGATATGGCTCTTTTTCCCGGTAGCCCCAGCTTTCTTTGGTCTTTAGATTCCGATAATAAAGTCCGGCCTGTCCGTCAAAGGTTTTAATCTCGTTAAGAATTTGCTCTTTTGCACTCATCACTTTGTATCCGCTCCCCGGCGTAAAATTTTTCCTGCAGACGCGCCTGTGTGGGCGCCGTTTTCAGCCGTAAGTACGCCGTTCACATAGACTCTCCTGATCCCGGCGCAGGGCTGCTTTGGATTTTCATAGGTTGGCAGATCCATGATCCGGTCAAAATCAAAAAGCACAAGGTCGGCGTACATCCCTTCTCTGATCAGTCCCCGGTCGGCAAAGCCCAGGCGGCAGGCGGGAAGGCCTGTCATTTTGAATACGGCCGTTTCCAGCGGGAATAGCCTCCGCTCTCTGCAGTATTTGGCGATCACTCTGGGGAAGGTTCCGAACCATCTGGGATGAGGGCGGCCGTCACATGCCAGGGAGGCGGCGTTGCCGTCGGAACCGATCATGGTATAGGGCTGTTTCATGATATATTCGATATCTTCCTCGCACATCCCGTAATTAATTTCACCGACGCGGCAGCGTTCCTCCAGGATCAGGTCGAGACAGGCCTCGGCCGGTCCCACACCCCGCAGCCCTGCGATCTCAAGAATGGATTTTCCCACGGCCCATCCGTTCTTTTCCGTGGCAACATAGGAAACATAGATGTCACCCCACCGGCCCACATGGCTGGCATCGGCCTCCGCGAGGATCCGCTTTCTTGTCTGTGGATCGCCAAGCCTTGAAAGCAGCATTTCCACACCGCCCTCAAAGGCCCAGAGGGGGACGTTGCTGTCCAGCGACGTTGCCGATGCCCGGTAGGGATACTGGTCCATCGTCACATCCAGCCCCCGCCTGCGCGCCTGGTCTGCCAGAGCAATGGTGGTTTTGCAGTGGACCTGCCATCCACTCTTCTTTGTGACCTTGTGGTGGGCGATCTGCAGAGGCGCACCGCTCTTTTCGCAGATGGCCAGGGCCTCCCTGACGGCTTCTACTACATGTTCTCCCTCGTCCCGCAGATGGGTTTCATAGAAAGCGCCATAAGGAATCAGTTCTCTGCATAGCTGGGTCAATTCATCCGCGTCAGCATAGCAGCCCGGCGGATAAATGAGCCCGCTGGACAGGGAAAACGCTCCTTCTGCCAGTGACTGACGGAGGAGGCCTTTCATAATCTCAAGTTCCGTTTCGGTGGCGCGTCTCGCTTCAAAGCCCATGGCCGCCAGGCGCACGGTTCCATGGCCTACCGCCGTTCCGAAATTGACACTGGGCTTTATTTTTTCCATGTAATCCAGGTAACCGCCCATACTGTCCCAGGAGTAATCCATCTCCCCTACATAGTCGGACAGCTGTTTTTTCTTCTGCGGATCCGGACTTACCGGCGCTGCCGAAAGCCCGCAGTCCCCACCGATTTCTGTGGTGATTCCCTGGAGGATCCGGCTCTCTGCCGAAGGGCAGGAGGGGAGACTGGTATCGCTGTGTGAATGGATATCAATAAATCCGGGGGCGAGACAGTTATCCTCCCCGTCCACTGTATCGGCGCCCGTTTCAGGGACGCCGGTCCCGACTCTGGCGATCACTCCGTTCCGGATGCCGACCCAGCCTCTGAACCAGGGTGCAGAGGTGCCGTCAATGATGCGGACATTCTTAATTACAGTATCGTACAAATGCATCCTCCCATCTGATGTATCCTCACGGGAATATATTCCGGGCGGTACCGTGCAGTTTTACTCTGTCTCAGACGGTGACATCCAGAGATACGGCATCCGCCGCGGCTGCCGGGATATCTCCGCCCATGGCAGCGTCCATACCGGATGTCACGTCAAGGGAAGGGGCAGAGGCGCTGCCCAGGCCGGAAAGCGCTGCAAGAGTGTCGGAGGTGGCTTCCTTTTCGTCCTCAGCCATCTCCTTGTCCGCATAGTTCTTTTCATCTCTGCGGCGTTTTTTCCGTCTGGTCCTCAGCTCATCTTCAATCTGCTCGGCTTTTTGTTTTTCGGCTTTTTCAACGGCCCGTTTCTGTTCCCGCTCCAGATCCTCTTCTTTAGCCAGGTGCTTGATCTTTTTTTCAATACGTTTGATCAGTTTTTCCATTCGCTTGATTTGGGCGGCAAGCTTTTTCGCATCGTCGCCCTTGGCGGTGGCGGCAGAGGCCTTTAAATTTACCAGAGCCCGCATGGCCTTGCCGGATACCTGCAAAACGTCCAATTTTGTTTCCGCCCTTGCGAGCATGGCTGCAAGCTGGCCCACGGAATCGTCCTTCGCAGACGAACGCATCTGAAAGCCGTCGGAGTTTTTCGCGGGCTGCCCGGAAGAAAGGCCGGGAGATGCCGGAAAGAGCCCTTCTTTTTGTTCCATTAAATTTTGTTCCTTTAAAGAAGAAAGGAACGTATCGGTTTCCTTCGCTGCTGTTTCCTTTTTAGCGGATTCACTGTCCTTCGGCTGTCCTTCTTTGACCGTGCTTTCGAAAGCTGCGCCTGCCGTGGCTTTTTCTTCCGCTTCAGCGGCCGGCTGCCCCTCCGCCGCTTTGTTTATTTTATCTTTCGCCAGCTGATAGGCAGTTCCCTTTGCCCACGATCGGTTTGATGTATTTATGATCATCAATCATTCCTCCCCCCATAAAAATATGTCTGTTATTTTATATATCGGCGGTTTTTGAGGATATCAAACGGATTTTATTCAATCAGTTTTTTTTTTCGGAAAAAGAATGCGTTTCTGTCCAAAAGATAAAAAGTATAAAGATTTTAGAAAATCGAAAAACGCTCTTGACAATCCTGCCGCCTTGGTGCATAATCGAACCATCAAATCAAAGCTGTCCGGTTTCCGGACAGAAATCCCAGAATTTTAATTTTATGACAGACGGAGGAAGTTGGTGGAATACCTGTTTTTTGTGGTATGCCTGACAGCGGCGGTGACGGATCTTTTCCGGCGGCAGATTCCGAACCTTTGGCTGGGAAGCTGGTTTCTGACAGGGCTTTTGTTGGCCGGGCTCGCAGCCGCCCCAAAGACAGCCTCCTTGACAGAGGGGGTGCTGCAATATCCCTGGTCCTGGCAGGCGGGAATTGGATATCTTGGGCGGGCGCTTCTGGTGTATCTGATACTTATCCCCGCCTGGCGGCTCCGTATGATGGGAGCGGGAGATGTGAAGCTTTGCGGTGTCATGGCGGCCTTTCTGGGGCTTCGGGTCTTTGTCAGGTGTATGATTTACAGTCTGCTTGTCGGAAGTATTTTGTCTTTGTTCTATTTAATCGCCGCGAAAAGTCTCAGGCGGCGGATCGGTATTTTTCTGGCCTGGTTCAGGCAATGCATTTCCTGTGGAATATGGATTCCTTATAGAAAGGAACGGGATATGGATGGGACAATTCCCTTTGCACCGATAATGCTTATAGGGTATGTCCTGGGACAGATGCTTTCCTGACAGTGATATTTTAATCAGGTGACTGCGAAACCAGGAGGGACTCATTCCCGAGTGACTTCTGCGGTTTTGGGCTTGCCGGAACGCCTGGTGCAGCAGGCGTTGGACGGACATATTGCCAGAATATTCCCACAATTTTACGTTTCGCAATTACCTAATATTTTAATAAATGTGAGGAGGGATGAATACGTGATGAAGCGGAGCCGTATCGGCATTTACGGTGAAGAGGGTGAATATGTGCGGAAACTGGCCGCCTATATTCGGAGAAGGTGCAGCGACAGCCTGGAGGTGAAGGCGTTTACAAAAAAGGAGGCCCTTAAGGAATGTCTGGAGGAGGGCGGAGTGGATTGCATGCTGACAGAATCGGATGGAGAGCCTCTCTGCAGAGAGTACAGGGTGTGGACAGCGCTTCTTTCGGAATGCGGAGAAGAGGCGAAGGAGAGGGGAGGCATCTGCATTGAAAAATATCAGTCGGCAGAACAGATTTGGAAGATGCTTTTAAAATTTGGCGGGGAGCGGCTGCAGGGAGCCGGCACGCCTTTTACGGCGACAGATGCGGAACCGGTTTTTATCGGGATCGCCTCTCCCGTTCATGGCTGTGGGAAAACAAGTCTCGGACTATTTGCAGGCCGGCTCCTGGCCGAATATGAGCGGACGTTGTTCCTCTCCCTGGATGAGTTTTCCTGCCTGCCGGAGATTTTGGGAGAGGGAGGAGGGGTGGCGGAGCTTTCGGAGCTTTACTATTACTACAGCCAGGGGGAGCTTTCCGGCATCAGGCTTCAGCCGGCGCTTTGCCGGTGGGGGAAAGCAGAGTACCTTGTCCCGGCCGGGGAACCGGAGGATTTGTACAGGGAGGGAAAGCCCTATGAGGCAGGTTTTTTCCGGGCACTGGCACAGGCAGGAGCCTATCGGTATGTGGTACTTGATCTGGGAAACAGTCTGTTTGGCAAAGAGGGGATCCTCGGTCTGTGCAAACGACTGTATGTGCCGGAGGAGACTTCACCGGGAGGTTTGATCCGCATGGAACAGTTCTGTAAGTGGCTGGAAAACAGGGGACTTTCAGAGCGGGCGGTCCGCTGCCGCATTCCATGGGATACCGGAAAGAGGCATGACTGCAGCTTTCAGCTGGCATTTCTTTCGGAGACAGGGGAGACAGTGCAAAGGCTGCTCAGGAAAGACGGATTTTTGCCGGAGGAGGCAGGATAGGGCCGGGAGATGAAAATAGGATTGAGGGATGGTTTGGAAGAAATGAGGAATACAAGACAGCTGCAGGGGGAGAGCGGGCAGACGGATCGGGAAGAGGAAATTCGGAAAAGGCTTCTTGTCCGCCTGGAGCTTATGGGTGCGGTGCCGGATGAGAGGCTCAGGGAATGTATCGACGAGGAGATTGTGACAGAAAACAGGAAAGCTCCGATTCCCTTAGAGCAGAGGATTCTCCTGCGGACAGCTCTGTTTAACAGCCTGAGACGCCTGGATGTCATTCAGGAGCTTTTGGAGGACGAGACGGTGACAGAGATTATGATTAACGGCCCGGACTGTATTTTTGTGGAGAGAGGCGGAAGGCTCTTTAAAAGCGGGAAACGATTTTCCTCCAAAGAAAAGCTGGAGGACGTGATTCAGCAGATCGTTTCCAGGGTAAACAGGACGGTCAATGAGGCCAATCCCATTGCAGATGCCAGGCTGGAGGATGGCTCCAGAGTCAATGTGGTGCTGCGGGCGGCGGCCATTGACGGACCGGCCGTGACCATCCGCAAGTTTGGAAAAACAGGATTTTCCCTGGAACAGCTGACAGACACCGGAATGTTGACAAAAGAAGCGGCAGAATTTTTGAAGGAGAGTGTCCGGGAACGGAAGAACATTTTTGTCTCGGGAGGAACAGGAAGCGGAAAAACCACTTTTTTAAATGCCCTTTCTGCCTGGATTCCTTCCGGGGAGCGGATTATTACCATTGAGGACTCGGCGGAACTGAGGCTCCAGAATCTGGAAAATCTGGTACGGTTGGAGGCGAGGCGGTCCGCGGGGGAGGGCGAGAGGGAGATCACCATCCGGGATCTGATTAAGACTGCCCTAAGGATGAGGCCCGATCGGATCATCGTCGGGGAAGTGCGGGACGGCGCCTGCCTGGACATGCTGCAAGCCATGAATACTGGTCATGATGGTTCCATGTCCACAGGACATGCCCGGTCGGCAAAGGATATGATGGCAAGATTGGAGACTATGGCGATGATGGGCGGGGATCTTCCTCTGACGGCGATTCGGGAACAAATCGCATCGGCCGTTGACCTGATGGTGCATCTTGGCAGAAACCGCGAGGGGAGCAGGAAGGTGGAGACAATTTTGGAGGTACAGGGATTTGACAGAGGCAAAGGGGAATATCGGCTCAAGGGCCTTTTCGAGAGAAAACGGGAAAACGGGGAATTGGAAAAGCAGAAGGGGTAGAGTTCGGTGTCTGGCGGGCGGGGGAGGTCTGATGACACTGTTAAAAGCAGAGGGGGCGGCGGGTGTATTCGCCTATCTGTTTTATCGGAGTATTCCGGCGTTTTTTCTAATGCAGCCCCTGGCCCTTTATCTGGCGAGGGACATGAATAAAAAAGAAGCCTGCCGGAGAGCGCAGAAGCTTGCCGGTCAGTTTAAGGACGGGCTGCTCGCCCTCGCAGCTTCGCTGCGGGCGGGACATTCTGCGGAAAATGCATTTCGGGACGCGGCAGAAGAGCTTGCCTTTCTCTATGGCAAAGAAGAGCGGATCACCTGTGAATTTAAGCGTGTGACTGTCCGTACAGACATGAACGTGCCTTTGGAGCAGGCAGTCCGGGAGTTGGCGGACCGCTGCGGGCTCCCCGACATGAAAACCTTTTCCGAGGTGTTTTCGGCTGCCAGGCGAACAGGAGGAGAGTTGGGAAGGGTGATTATTGATACGGTGCAGACCATTGCCGGGCGGCTGGAGGTCCGGGAAGAAATTGATACCATGCTGCGGGGAAGACAGTACGAGCAGAAGATTATGCGGGCAGTCCCGTTATTGATTCTGATTTACATGGATTTTACATCGCCGGGGTTCTTTTCCGTATTATACGGGAGTCTTTTGGGGCGGGGAATCATGACCTGCTGCCTGGCTGTCTATCTGGCTGCGCTTTACCTGGCAGGGAGAATTTCAGACATTCAGGTGTGAGGCCGGGGCGTTCGTCCTGGATGGCAAAATGAGCCGTCTGTTTGGGAAAGAAGGGAGAGCTTGTATGGGGAAAGCGGGAATGTGGGCAGTGGACAGATATCGGGATATTCGGAAATTCTGCAAAAAGGTACCGGTTCCGGCAGAACGCATTCGTCGGATCCGAAGATTATACCCCAGAGAGGAGCCGGAGGAAGTCCTGAGAAGGCTGGACGGTGAACAGATCTCACGGGTGGGGATGTTTTTTCTGGCAGGGTGCTTCCTTTGCGGACTTTTCCTGTGGCAGGGAAAAAAAGAGGCCCCCATATCGGCGCTTAAGAGGCCGGATTATGGCGAAAAGGAGTTGGTGTATGAGCTGGAGGCACAGAGGGAGAATGGTGACCGGCTTCCCATGGAGGTAACAGTACCGGAGCAAATGCTGACAGAAGCAGAGGCGGAGAAACGGATGGAGGAAGCCTATGGAGAGATTTGCCGGAGCATGTTGGGAGAAAACGACAGTCTTGATCACGTGGAGGGAAATCTGGAGCTCCCGGAAAAGGCCCTTGACGGAACGGTTTCTATTGAATGGACATCCAGGTCAAGGGAATTGTTCAACGACTGGGGAGAACTTGTAAAAGGGCCGGGGGAACTTTCACCGGAGGGCGAGACAGGAATTTATGAGCTTTCTTTACACTGCGGCGGGTATGAGTGCCTATATGAGCTTCTGGTGGCAGTCTATCCGCCTGAGCAGACAGAAGAAGAAGAGCTTAGGGAGACTGTGAAAACAGAACTGGAACAAAAAACAGGGAAAGAAGGCCAGGGAGGGATTCTGGAGCTTCCGGACACCTACAAGGGAGAAAAACTGATCTGGTTCCAGAGGGGAGAAGCGAGGGACAGTCTCTGGGTTTTGGCGGTTTTGCCGGCAGTTTGTATCCTTCTTCTGGCCAGGGGGCGGCAGCAGGAGAAGGAGAAGCTTAAAGAGCGAGAGAAGGAAATGCTGATGGATTACCCGGAGATGGTCTCCAAATTTACGGTGCTTTTGCAGGCGGGGCTGGCGGCGAGGAACGTATGGGAAAGGATGGTGGCGGAATATGAAGAGCAGAAGGAGTCGGGCAAGAAGCCCAGATATGCTTACGAAGAAATGGCGATTACCTGGAATCAGTTGAAGAACGGCATGTATGAAAGCCGGGCTTACGGAGAATTCGGCAGGAGGTGCGGTCTCCATACCTATATGAAGTTCGGAGCACTTTTGGAGCAGAACCTGCGTCAGGGGACGACGGGGCTTGCGCTCCGTCTAAAGGAGGAGGCGCTGTCTGCCTTCGAGGAACGAAAGAATCTGGCCAGGCGTCTGGGCGAGGAGGCAGAGACAAGGCTGATGCTTCCGATGTTTCTGATGTTATTTATGGTATTGACAGTAATTATGGTGCCTGCATTTTTGTCCTTCTAGGATCCGCATTCTTTCAGAGCGCATCCCGTATGGACAGGAAAGGAAAGTATGATGAGAAAGCTTTTTTGTATGGAATATGAAGAGGAGATGCCGGACTTTTGGCGGGAGGAGACAGCAGTCGGTGTGGTAGAGATCATATTGATTCTGGTAGTGTTGATTTCTCTGGTGCTGATCTTCAAGAAACAGCTTACCTCCCTGGTGAAAGGTATTTTTGCCCAGATCAACAGCTCGGCGTCAGATATCTATTGATGGGAAAAAGGCAGTACGAAGGAAGCATCACCGTCTTTTTTGCCCTGGTCCTCACGACGGTTCTCGCACTTATCTGTACCGGTTTAGAGTCGGCCAGGCATGCGGCCCTTTCTTACCTGACGGCCCAGGCGGGGGAGTCGGCCCTGGAGTCCGCCTTTGCCGGCTATTATAAACCTCTCTGGGAGCAGTATCATCTGTTTTTTATGGCGGACGGCCCTGGGCTTGTGCCGGCGATGGAGGAGCACCTTTCTTACTATGAGGAGCCGGGGAAGGGCGGAGCGGCGCAGGGGACGAACCTGTATGCTTTTCGCACAGAGGATGTGGCCTTGCAGGAGTGTGTCACGGCGGCGGATTCAGGAGGAGAGGCATTTTTAGAGGCTGTCGCAGCGGATATGGAAAGCCATGGGGCGGCAGAGCTTGCGGAGATATTTTTAGGGCAGGCAGAGCTTGTGACGGAGGCAGAAGCAGTGTCCGGATATATCGGGAGTCTGTCGGAGTACGAGGAAGTGGTCTCAGACATGGAGGAGCACTATGCCGCGATGGAGGAGCAGGGGCTTCGGCTGAGAAAAACCTATGCGGAAATTGCGGAGGCACTGGGAACGGGAGCCTTGGCGGAGGAGAGCGGAAGAGAGCTTTTAAACGAGGCGAAAAGCCGGGCGCTGGAGGTACTCCGGCATACAGAAGAGAGCTACAGAGGAATTTTGGCGGAGGCAGAAGAGCTGGAAGCCGGCCTGAAAGCAGAAGAGGCCAGGCTTTTGGCGCAGGAGGATAGGGTCAGTGCAGGCTCCTACAGGCAGATGGAATCGGAGCTCGAAAATCTGAGGGAGTATACCAGGGCGGACGGAAGCAGGAGGCAGGCGGCGGAGCAGACAAAAGATCTGTTAGAGGAATATGCGGGCGCCTTATATGGAGTCAGCGCCTGGGAGGACGGAGCCGCCGGCGAAGAATTGAAGCAGATGGCAGAGAATGGCTCAGAGGCCTTACGTGTTTTTGAAGACACAGGTACCAGAACAAAGCAGAAAAGTGAATTGCTGGAGACGGTGAGGGAATGGAAGGACAGGGGGATTCTCGGACTGGTGCTGGAGGATGCGGAAAATATTTCCGACCGGAGCTTGCCGGAGGAAAACCGGCTGTCCGACATGGCGCAGGAAGGGGAAGCGGAGGCTGCCGCGGCTTCAAAAAAGGCTCTCTCCTCCCTCTACGCGGTCAGCCATTTTGGCAGGTTCGGGGAGGAGAGAGAGAACACGGTGTTGGCCTATGAGACAGAATATCTTGTCGGGGGACAGGGAAGCGACAAAGAAAATTTGACTGTGGTGGCCGAACAGCTTTTGGCAGTGAGAAGCGGTATGAATTTTCTGCATTTGCTTGCAGATGCCAAAAAGCAGGCAGAGGCGGAGGGATTGGCCGCCGCTCTGGTGGGCTTCACCGGAATTTATCCTCTGGTGAAGCTCATGAAGGGGATTCTTCTGGGTGCCTGGGCTTTTGCGGAGGCAGTCAGTGACGTGAGAATTCTCTATAAAGGCGGACAGGTCCCCCTTGTCAAAACAGGGAAGGACTGGAAGCTGTCTCTGGAGGGAGCGGCAAAGGCAGATTCCAGTGAGGCCGGAACAGAGAAAGAGGGCGGCCTGTGGGATTATGAAGGATATCTCTGCATGCTGCTTCTTATGGGAAATACGCAGATCCAGTGCTTTCGCATGATGGATTTGATCGAAGCGAATCTGCGGAAAGAGGATGCCGGGTTTTTTATGGAAAACTGTATCTCCTATGCCCTGGCGGAGTTTCGCTTCCGGGCAGAACCCATATTTTTTCACATATCACTGCCGGGAAATTCTGGGTATGTCTTTGATAAAACAGCCGCATACGGTTATTATGATTTTCGCAAAAAATAGTCACAGAAGGGAGGTGGAGACAGGTGTCCTTTTCCATCCATCGATCGGATAAATTGAAAAAAAATAAAAGAAAACCTCTCCGGGCGCAGCAAAATACAGGCTCAAAATCGATCATTTGTTTTTTCCATCCGCATCACTTTTCAGGTGGGAAGAGGGCATCTGCCTCTGCCTCCCGGAACAAGGCGCGGGGGAGTATGAGTGTGGAGGCCGCCCTTGTCATGAGTTTTTTTCTGCTGGCCGTCCATCTGCTGTTTTACTTTTTTTACCTGATGGAGTTTCAGGTGGAGCTGCAGTTCGCCCTGGAGCGGAAGGTACATGAGGCCGCAGTGAAGCTTACGGAAGGGTTTCCGGACGGCCTGCAGGCTTCCGTGAACCGGGAGCTTTTGGGAGAGGGGAAAGGACTTTCCATGGGAGGGCTCCGCCTTATAAAAAATGAAGGAGGCGAATTTTTAGATGTGACGGCCGTCTTTGAGGCCGGTCCCAGGATTTCCCTTTTCGGGCCGATGAAGGGAACCTATATTCACAGGTGCAGACGCCGTCTCTGGAATGGGCAGGAGTCTGTTCAGGACAGAGGGGCGGGAGGAGACGATGAAGAGGATGAATATGTGTATGTGACTCAAACTGGAGCAGTTTATCACGGGAGCAGGGATTGTACTTATCTGCGGCCCTCCGTGCGTTCTGTGTCTTCCGGGAGTTTGGACGGGCTAAGGAGCAGTGACGGAAGTAAATACTACTCCTGTGAGCGGTGCATGAGGGGGAAGCAGACTCCGCAGGCTGTATATCTTACGACTTACGGAGATCGCTACCACAGCAGCAAAAATTGCAGCAGTTTGAATCGGTGGGTCATGAAAATCCCACGGAGTGAAGTCGGGACAAGGCGGCCCTGCAGTAAATGCGGCGGGGGGTGAGGAGGGACAAATGACGGAGTTTCGGAATGGCTGTCTGCTGGTGTATTTGGTCTCCTGCAGCGTTTGGGATCTTCGTTTTCGGCGGCTGCCCGTATGGATTTTATCGGCAGGAATCCTTTTGGGAACGGCCCTGGAGTTTTTGGAGCGCGGAGTGAACATGAGTCTGCTCTGGAACCTGATGCCGGGAGCGGGGCTCTGCTTGCTTGCCGTGGCGGCCCCTGCACAGCTTGGAATGGGGGACGGATGGCTGCTCATGGGCGCCGGAGCCCTCACAGGGTGGGCCAGGGGGTTATTTCTCTTGGAGGGTGGTTTACTTTTCCTGTTTCCGGCGGCATTTTTCTGGGGGGTTGTCCGGAAAAAAAGAAAACAGGAGATTCCTTTTGCGCCGTTTATGCTGGCGGCCTGCCTGTGTGGACTGGCAGTATTTTGAAAAAGAAATGTAGAAAAGGCGGGAAGGGGAGAACGGAGAATGCGAAACGGAAACACAGACCGAAGGATGAGAGTGCGGAAGAAAAGCTTCAGGGGAAGTTGTACGGTGGAGGCGGCCATTCTGCTTCCGCTGGCCTTTGGGGTGGTATTGTTTCTGATTTCCTGTGCCTTGTTTTTGCACGATCGGGTTTCTGCCTGTGCATGGGTTCATGAAACGGCAGTGTGGGAGGGGTTTCAGAAACGGGAAGAGGGCAGCAGGGATTTTTCTGTGGAGGTTCTTGTGACAGAGGCAGAAGAACTGGTGGCGCAGAGAGGAAAAGAGGTTACGGTTACCTGTCAGGGAAACGAACGGTTTCTGCCGTCATTTGTCCGAGTCCTGTTTGCTCTTGGGACCCTGCACGTGGAGGAGTCAGAGCATATGAGGCGGGTATATGGGGAAGCGGAGATTCGTCAGAGAGGATTGTTAGAAGGAGTGTACGAAAGGTGGAAGTAGTCTATAAGAGGGAGCAGGGACATAATTATATTCTGTTTCCGGGGAACGGCGATGCAGGAGTCCAGACGGAGATGATACGGAGGAACCGGATTCCGGGACTGGCAGATTATTATACGGAGTGGGAGGACAATCAGAGATATTACGGATACGACATTACCAGGGCAAAACGGCTGGGGCAGCTTTTGGATGTCCGCCCCTTCACAAGAAAGGAGGCGGAAAGTCTTATTGCGGAGCTGGCCGGAGTCCTGCGGAGCCTAGAATCGTTTCTTTTGGATCGGGATAAGCTGGTGCTAAAGCCGGAGCTGCTCTATGTGTATGTGGATCGGCAGGGACACATCTCTTCCGACGGCAGGGGCTTTCTTTTCTTTTTTTGTGAGGAGCAGGAAGGAAGCAGCAGGGAGCACTTGCAGGAGCTGATGCTTTATTTGTTTGAGAAGGCCGATGAGGAGGACAAAGGGCTGGCGGAGCTTTTGTTCCGGCTGTATCGGCTGGCTGGCAGAGAAGAATTGGGGGCAGAGGAGCTTCTCGCGTGTCTTGGAACCCTCTCACCGGAGAGGGAAATACCGGAGAAACTTTCCGGTCGGGTGGCGGAGGAACATATAAAAGATTTGTATGGAAGCGGGAAACAGAAAGATTTTGAGAAAGAGAGTGACAACAGAAAAGGACGGGGGAGAAAAGGAATTTTTGCAGGGAAGAAGGAGGCTTTGACAAAGTTGTTTGGGAAGAGTCCCATGGCTGTAGAGGATATGTGGGATGACCTGGAGCCTTCCAGAGTTCAAGAGCGGAGGCGGGAAGTTGCCGTGCCGGGGACGGAGGAGAAGGCGCCAGGCCCGAAGGAGACGCAGGATCATCCGACGGAGGTACTTTATATAGAAGAACCGGAGCCGGTTCCATGCTTGATTGAGCAAGAGAGAAAGGTGAAGATCTTGCTGGAGCATTTTCCTTTTTATATAGGCACTCAGCCGGGTATGGACCATTGTCCGGGCTTTCAGGGGATCAGCCGCATTCATTTAAAGCTGGAACGGCGTGAAAACGGCATTTGGATCACGGATTTAAATTCGACGAACGGGACGGCCTTGAACGGAGAACCATTAAAGCCAAATGAAGAACGGAGGCTGAGGGACGGTGACCGGATTTGGCTGGCCGGTCTGGTATACGAATTTGACAGCGGGGCGGAATCGTGGTAAGGTGTCCTCAGGAAAAGAGGAATAGATATGAGTCGTTTGGGATTTATCAGGGACAGACGCTACCCCTATGGCGTGGTTGTATTGGCAGCAGTGAATATCTTGTATTTTTTACTCCTCACCGCAGAGGGAGCCGTGGAAAATACGTTGGCGATGATTCGGTGGGGCGCGCTGTATATGGAGGCGGGAGAATTTGTCGGGGGATGGTATCGCCTGGTGACTCCCATGTTTATGCATTTTGACATTTACCATCTGGGGAGTAACCTTCTGATGCTGATGGCAGTGGGAGATATTCTGGAGAAGGAGCTAGGAACCTTTCGGGTGGTGTTTGTCTATCTTGTGGGAGGCCTTGCCGGAAACGTGGCGACAGTATTCTGGTGCCGCATGCTGGAAAAAAGCGTTGTATCCGCGGGAGCATCCGGAGCCGTGTTTGCTTTGGTCGGAGTACTCTGTGCCATGGTGCTCAAAAAGCGGGGGCGGATTCCGGGGATCCGCAGAGAGCGTGTATTTATGATGGTGTTTCTGATGCTTTACAGCGGGGCGGCCAATGCCGAGATCAATATGGCGGCCCATGTCGGAGGATTCTTAAGTGGTCTTTTATGCGGTTGTTTCTTTCCCTGAAGGGGATGGTGATGCGGTATCCGTATCAGGCAGAAGCTTGGGGAGGAGAACCGTAAAAACGGTCCCTTTCCCGGGACTGGAGGCTACCGTGAGCTGCCCGGAATGCGCCTTGATGATTGTTTGGGCGATGGGGAGGCCGAGGCCGGTTCCGTCGGATTTTTCCGAGTAAAAAGGCTCGAAGATTTTCTCCAGTTGTTCTCCGGAAAGACCGATACCGGTATCTTTCACTTCCACAGCGATTGTCTCCCGGCCGATGGATGCGGCCTCCTTTTCTGAGGCTTCTCTGACATGTACGGAGACGGTGCCGGTATCATCCAGGGCTTCCATTCCGTTTTTGATCAGGTTGGTAAAGACGTGCATGAGCTTTCGGCCGTCTGCGTAGAGTACTGTGGGCGTCTTGGGGCAGAGAACGATCAGGCGCTTATGGACACCGTCGAAGAGCGATTGGCAGTCGCGGCAGATTTCGTTGAGGAGGAAGTTCAGGTCACAGAGCCTTTTGGAGAGAGAAATATTTTTCATGGAGCGGAATGAGGACAGATCCATTAAAAAGGTCTGCATATGAAGGAGGTCGGTCCAAAGACTGTGCCAGCTCTTGTCGGAGACGATTTCTGGATGGTCCTGTTCCAGAAACCGGGCGGAGCCGACGAGCAGAGTGAGGGTATTCCGCAGTTCGTGGGAAATTGCGGAAAGGGAAGTCTGTATTCCTGTTTCCGAGTTTTCCAGAAGACTTGTCAGGTTTTTGTTTTCTGCCCGGAGTTTCTTGATTTCCAGGAGCAGTTCATCTGCGCATTTCTTTTTATCATCCATGGTTTTACCGTGCCTTTCAACAATATCCCGTTGCTTTGATTTTCACAAAGAGTATGGGCCGGGCGGCCGCACCCTAACAGTATCCACATAGCAGAGTAGCATTTCAGACGAAATAAGGCAAATAAAATCGTTCGACAAAAGAAGAAATAAAACGACCTGGGATGTTTAAAATTCATGGAGAAAAACCTCGAAATCGTACAGAGGACGAAAAAGAAAAAAGAAAAAAGAAGAAAAACAGGAAAAAGAAAATGTCAGATATTTTTGTGAGGAGGATGAAACATGAACAAAGTGATTTTAATGGGACGGCTGACCAGAGATCCGGATATCCGGTATACACAGGGGGAGACGGCGATGGCGGTAGCGCGCTATACGCTTGCGGTGGACCGTTATAGAAAAAGCGGAGGAGATCAGCAGGCAGACTTTGTCTCCTGCGTTGTTTTCCGAAAGGGGGCGGAATTTGCGGAGAAGTATCTGCACCAGGGACTAAAACTGCTGGTAAGCGGACATATCCGGACAGGGAGCTATGTAAATAAGGAAGGGCAGAAGGTTTACACTACGGAGGTTGTGGTGACGGAGCAGGAGTTTGCAGAGAAAAAAGCTGTTTCTTCCGGTTTTGCGAGGCCGGAAGCGGCAGACGGGGACTTTATGGATATCCCGGAGACGATGGACGAGGAAGAGCTTCCCTTCCGGTAGGGGAAGAGATTTGGAAAACTTTTTGGAAGAACCGTTTACAAATGGAGATGAGAACGGTAAACTGAAGGGGAGGATGGGAAACTGTCAAAATTGGAAAGGATGGAAAAGGGACAATGAGAGAGGAAACGTGTATTTTCTGTAAAATAGCAAACGGAGATATCCCGGCGGCAACCGTTTATGAGGATGAGCAGTTTCGGGTTATCCTGGATCTGGGCCCGGCCTCGAAAGGGCACGCACTGATTTTACCTAAAAATCATTTTGCCGATTTGCTGGATCTGGACGAAGAGACCTCCAGGGCGGTGCTTTTGCTGGCGGCAAGGGTCGGGGCGGCTATGAAAAAAAGCCTTGGATGCGCAGGGTTTAACCTGGTTCAAAATAACGGTGAGGCCGCGGGGCAGACCGTGTTTCATTTCCATATGCATGTGATCCCCAGATACGAGGGTGGCCCCAGGATGGTGAGCTGGGAGCCTGGTTCTCCTTCAGGCGAAGAACTGGCCGGCCTTGCGGAGAGCATCAAAAAAGAACTGGTGTAGCAGGAAAGAGGAAAAGCAGGCGGTCAAAAACCGCCTGCCTCGTTGAGAAGCTTTAAAATTGTGTCGATGGAATCGGAACTTTTGCTTGATTCCATAGCTTTTATATAATCGCGTCTGTGGGTATGAACCTTCTCGATCAGGGCGAGAAGAGACTGATCTGTCAGATTCTCTTCCTCCAGTACCTCACTAAAGCCCTGCTTGCGGAAGGACTCTGCGTTGAGAAGCTGGTCTCCGCGGCTGGCGGCGGCCGACAGCGGGATCAGGATGTTTGGCTTTTTGAGAGCAAGAATTTCACAGATGGAATTGGCGCCGGCCCTGGAAATCATCAGATCGGAAATGGCAAACAGATCCTTTAATTGGGCGCTCACATATTCATACTGGACATAACCTTTTAGCGCCTTTAGGGATTCATCCAGATTTCCCTTGCCGCACAGATGGACCACCTGCCAGGATTTTAATAGCTGTGGAAGAATGTTTCGGACGGCCGTGTTGACCCGGACAGAGCCCAGGCTTCCGCCGATTACAAGAAGGACAGGCTTTCCGGAGGAAAGTCCTGTGAACTTAAACCCGGCCAGGGGAGAGCCGTTTAGAAGTTCCCGCCTTATGGGAGAACCGGTGAGGACGGCCTTCTCCTTTGGAAGATACTTTAAGGTTTCCGGAAAGTTGCAGCAGACCTTTCTGGCGGAGGGAATGCAGAGCTTGTTGGCCAGCCCCGGCGTCATGTCAGATTCGTGGATGATCACCGGAATACGGTATTTCTTTGCGGCAAGTACCACGGGGACGGCCACGAAGCCGCCTTTGGAGAAAATGACGTCGGGATTTTGCCGCTTCAGAATTTTCCGTGCTTTGGCATATCCTTTCAGAATGCGAAAGGGATCCGTGAAGTTTTTCAGGCTGAAATAACGTCTCAGCTTGCCGGAGGAAATCCCGTCATAGGGAATTCCCGCTTTTTCGATCAGTTCTTTTTCGATTCCGTTTAAAGAGCCGATGTAGCGGATGTCATAGCCCTGCTCCGAGAGCGCGGGGATCAGAGCCAGGTTGGGGGTGACGTGTCCGGCGGTTCCACCGCCTGTCAAGATGATTTTTTTCATGGTCTGCTCCTAAAGTCTAGTGGGTTTCCTGATATTCCTTCAGGGCTTTTGCGAGCTGATCCGGACATGAGGTTCCCCGTCCGGCGCAGTCGATCCCGTCGATTCTGCGGATAGCCTCGCCGATATCCATGCCTTCGATCAGTCTGGCGACGCCCTGCGTGTTTCCTGCGCAGCCGCCGACAAACTGTACGGCCTCGATTTTGCCGTCTTTGATTTCAAAGCGGATTTCACGGCTGCACACGCCGTGTGTTTTGTAAGTATTCATGGTGCTGTTACCTCCTTTCAGGAAAGTATAGCACAAAACAATAAAAAAGAAAATAAAAGGAAAAGAAAGACAGGAGGAAAATGCCATGCTTGGAATTATTGGAGCAATGGAAGAGGAAGTCAATCAATTAAAGGAAATGATGGAGCATGTTTCAGTGGAGACCAGAGCTTCCATGCGCTTTTTTAAGGGAACCCTTGAGGGAAAGCCGGCGGTGGTCGTGCGCAGCGGCATCGGAAAGGTCAATGCGGGAATCTGTACCCAGATCCTGGCGGATGTTTATCAGGTAAAGGCTGTGGTCAATACGGGAATTGCAGGCTCTCTGCAGGCCCGGATCGATATCGGGGATATTGTCCTGTCCACAGACACCCTTCAGCATGATGTGGAGGCGGAAGCTTTTGGGTATCCTGTGGGCCAGATTCCCAGGATGGAAACACTGGCTTTTAGGGCAGACGAGAGATTGATTTCCTGCGCGGAGGAATGCTGTCAGAGGGTAAATCCGGATATCAAGACCTTTAAGGGGCGGGTGTTAAGCGGAGATCAGTTTATAGCGGACGGAAAAAAGAAGGAGTGGCTGGTGAAAACCTTTGACGGCTGCTGTACGGAAATGGAGGGGGCCGCCGTCGGGCAGGCTGCTTATCTGAACCACATTCCGTTTCTGGTAGTCCGGGCAATCTCCGATAAGGCGGACGGGAGTGCGTCTGTGGACTATCCGGAATTTGAGGCCAAGGCCATTTCCCATACGGTCGCTCTCATGAAAGCCATGGCAGGAAGCCTGGAGCTTTAAAATCCTTTCTTTCAGGCCTTCAGCCTCCCTTCAGGTTGAAGGCTCATGGAAATTCCTGTCGGAAAAATACGAACGATTTTCCTTCTCATCCAACGGTTTTCTGGTATACAATAGGGACAATCTCCGGAAGCAGTAAGGATGCCCCGGAGCAGAACCGAAAAACCGGAGGTAGTCCGGATGAGAAAGGGGAACCATTATGGTATCAGAATTTTTGGAGACGGGAAACGTGCTTTATCTTATGCTGGCAATCAGCGCGCTGGGAGTTTTAAGTAAGTTTCTGGTGAACGGAAGATACAGAAAGCTGCTCAGGCAATCACAGAACATGGGAACCGCGAAAGATAAATATCTGAAACAATGGAAAATGAAGTTTGAAAATACATACCGGGCAGGCGGAGGAATGGAGAACATACCGGTGTATGTGGAGAAAAACCTGGGGCAGTACCGATTTCTGGGAATCAGGCTGTCGAAATTAACCAGATTGAATGCTCTGGCGGCGGCCCTTGTATGTCTGGGCGGTTTGACTGCGTCCTTTATGACTTACTGGTATGCGGACACGATGGAGATGGTTATTTTATACGCGGCTTCCGGGATTTTGCTGGGAGGGGCCATGGTTTTGTGGGAGGGATTTTGTAATACCCAGGGTAAGAGAGGAAGACTTCTCCTATATATCCGCGATTATTTTGAAAATACCCTGGCAGGACGTTTGGAAACCTTTCAGGCTGCGGCGCCGGCTTTTGGCGACGGCTTTACAGGAGATGCCGGAGACGGGGATTATGCAGAAGAAGATTTTTCCCAGGAGCTGATGCCGGAAACGGCAGGGGGGGCCGGCAGTCTCTTTTCCAGGGCGGATATCGCAAATGCATTTTCTGAGGTGAATGCGGTGATCGGGGGCGGAAACAGGGAGGAGGCTGCCGCCGCAGAAAAGCCGGACGAGCTTTGTCGGCGTGAGGAAGCTGCGGGGCGGGAGCAGGATGCCGTTTTTCTTAGGAACCGTCTGGAGCGTATTGCGGCGGGAAGGAGAAATGACGGCGGGGAGAGGAAGCTGACAGAGGAGGAGGAACGTCTGATTGAGGACATTATTCAGGAATATTTGTATGAATAATTCCTGAGAACCCTTGCGAAATGGAAGGTAATTTTATATAATAAGTACAAATACCTCAGAGAACGAGGATTCACAAAAAGGAGAAAAAGGTATGCAGGTAACATTTGATTACAGTAAGACGGCGCCGTTTATTTCGGAAGATGAGATCAAAAACATGAAAAAACTGGCGCTTGATGCGAAGGAAGTGCTGGTATCCAGAACAGGCGCGGGAAATGATTTTTTGGGATGGATTGATTTGCCGGTAAATTATGATAAAGAAGAATTCTCAAGAATCAAAAAAGCGGCGGCAAAGATTCAATCCGATTCGGAGGTGCTCCTGGTGATCGGTATCGGCGGTTCCTATTTGGGGGCCAGGGCAGCCATCGAGTTTTTGAAGAACAATTTTTATAATTGTATGTCTAAGGAGGAGAGAAAGACTCCGGAGATCTACTTTGTAGGAAATAATATCAGCACCACCTATATGAATGATCTGATTGCCCTCCTGAAAGGGAAGGATTTCTCGATCAATGTGATCTCAAAGTCCGGGACAACCACGGAGCCTGCGATTGCTTTCCGCATTTTGAAAAAGGTTCTGACAGAGAAATACGGTGCGGCAGAAGCGAAAAAGAGAATTTATGCCACTACGGACAAGGCAAGAGGGGCTTTGAAGACTTTGTCAGACAAGGAAGGCTACGAAACCTTTGTGGTGCCGGATGATGTAGGCGGACGTTTTTCCGTGTTGACGGCGGTAGGGCTTCTCCCGATTGCAGTCAGCGGCGCAGATATTGATCAGCTGATGGCGGGCGCAGCCTCCGGAAGAGAGCGGGCCCTCAACAATGATTTTGAGTCCAACGATGCCCTGCAGTATGCGGCGGTTCGGAATATTCTCCTTAGAAAGGGAAAATGCATCGAAATCACGGCCAATTATGAGCCCAGCCTCCATTATGTATCGGAGTGGTGGAAGCAGCTTTACGGAGAGAGCGAAGGCAAGGACCAGAGGGGGATTTTCCCGGCGGCGGTGGATCTGACGGCAGACCTTCATTCTATGGGACAATTTATTCAGGATGGCTCCAGAAATCTCATGGAGACGGTGATTTCTGTGGAGACGCCGGCGGCAGAGATTTTTATTGAGGCAGAGGATGAAGACCTGGACGGCCTCAACTATCTGGCCGGCAAGAACATGGACTTTGTCAATAAAAATGCCATGAACGGAACGATGCTGGCTCACACGGATGGCCAGGTGCCCAATATGAAGGTTTCTGTTCCGAAGCAGGATGAGTTCTTCCTGGGTGAACTTTTCTACTTCTATGAGTTTGCCTGCGGCGTCAGCGGATATATTTTGGGTGTGAATCCTTTTAACCAGCCCGGCGTAGAGAGCTACAAAAAGAATATGTTTGCCCTGCTTGGAAAGCCCGGCTATGAGGCACAGAGAGAAGCGCTTTTGGCCCGGTTATAGGTTAGCAGAAATGAGAATCGGGAGAAGAAGAGTTTTCTTTCCCCATACACAAGACCCCCGGTGATACCTGCCGGGGGTCTGAATATTTTTTCAGTCTTCTTCGATCACCTGTATTTCCAGAAAATCAAAGTCAATTTGTTCGATAAAGTTGTCCGCCGTAAAGCGGCACTTGGAATGTCTTTTGAAATCCTCCACTGTAGAATCCAGCCAAATGGGCACACTTAAATCAAAGGCCACGCAGATTTCTTCCAGGGCCTTAAAAATTTTTCCGGTGCGGTTTCGCGCCGGGTCGTCATCACAGATCACAATGTCTTTTAACAGGTGGTTATTATGGAATTCTTTTCCCCAGATGCGGAACATAAGACGGCCTCCCTTCAGTCATCCGTTTCAGTATATCATTTTCTGGCAGAGCTGGCAACCGGACGAAATCGACGGGATGTTTACTTGAAATGCAGTGTTTCAAAAATTTATCACACAAATGAGGGATTATGTAGTATAATAGACAAAACGAATCCTTCAGGAGTTAAAAATCTGGCTGTTTCGACAAAAGAAAAGTGAGCCGTATACAGGAGGATAATTATGGCGAGGGAGATACAGGACAATGTGGGCTTTCTGATGGAGGCCAAGGGGGCGCTTGCGGAGCTTGAGGCAGAGAGAGCCAAGAGCCTTCGGTTGCAGTCGGAAGAGAAGCGCCTGACACGGGCATTGGCATCCCAGAAAAAGTCGGTCGAGGATGAAATCGCGTCGACAGTCCGAAAACGCAAGGACGAGATCACGCTGAGTTATGACCGGGAGATCAGCAGAGCCCAGGATAAGCTGAAAAAGGCGAGGGGACGCCGGGAGAAGGCGAAAAATCAGGGAGTAAAAGAGCGGATCAATAATGAGACGGCTCAGCTGCGTGAGGAGAACCGTCAGCTAAAGCTCCAGAATTCCACCACTTTCCGCCAGAGCGGGATTCCGGGTTTTTGTAATACAAAATTTTATTATGCGCTGTATTTTACAAAGGGAATCAAGGAGATCCTGATCTTCCTTCTGACATTTCTTCTGGGTTTTCTGGTATTGCCATGTGGGATTTATCTATTGATTCCGGGGCATGCGCCCTGGCTTCTGATCGTGATCTACGTGGCGGTGATTTTGGTTTTGTGCGGAATTTATATTATCATCAATAACCGGACGAAGGTGACGCACCTGGAGATTATGCGGGATGCCAGAAAGAACCGGGATATGATTGAGGCCAACAAGAGAAAGATCCGGGTGATTATCAAGGCCATCGAAAAAGATAAAAATGAATCCATTTATAATTTGGGCAAATATGATAAGGAAATTTCAAAGATAGAAGCGGAGCTTTCGGAACTGGCGAAACGGAAACAGGAAGCACTGGGCGTTTTTGAAAATCAGACAAGAGGGACGCTGGAGCAGGAAATTTTTGAGAATAACCGTGTGAAATTGGAGACGATTGCCGGTCAGCTGAAGCAGGTGACGGCAGCGAACCGGGAGATGGGGAGCAGCCTTCAGAAAAAGACCATCGCCTTTACGGACGCGTACGGACCTTATATCGGCCAGGAATTCATGAACCAGGACAGGCTGGATAAGCTGATCGATATTCTGAACCAGGGAATGGCCTCCAGCCTTACGGAGGCTCAGCAGATTTATAAAAATGTAAAATAGAGAAATAGAATCCTGTCTTGGCAGGATTCTATTTTCATCGTATAGGAAACTCCGTTCCCTATACGGCAAAAAGCTTTCCTGGGAGCGTTCTATTTGGAGGGAGGGCGAAACGATGAGGCGAGGAGAGAAACAGGGAATGTCAAAAAAAATGAGAAGGCGGGCCGCCGCGGTCCTTTTGTCTCTGACATTTGGGGGAGCGGGGGTATGGATGTCCGGTTTTACGGGTATGGCGGCTCCCGGAATCGGAGATATGCTGGTAGGGCCGGAAACTGCGGATCCAGGGACGGCGGAACCAGAGAAAACAGAATCAAAGACGACAGAATTAGGAACAGCGGATCTGGACGCGTTGTGGGATTTTATTCAGAACCGGGAGGCTTTGTTTCGGGAGAAGCAGTCCCAGAAAATGGCGGAGGCCGGGATTCCGACGGAAAACCAGAGCTTTTTATATGAGGATGGGTTTCAGGATATGTCAAAACAGATCCTGGCGATGACGGCTGTGTGCCGGAACTATACGTTTTATAACCGGATTATGTGCCAGTGGTATGCGGATCATTTGTGGGATGTGACCTATACGTATCAGGTAATCGGAACCAAATATCAGGAGAAGGCTGTGGAACAGCTTTTACCTATGCTCAGAGTGGCAGATTTCTTAGGGCTTTCCGGTGCGTCTCTGTCGGATGCCGCACGGCAGACAGGAAATGCACTGGACGGGAAATGCAAAGTGGCGGTGGTATTGAAAAACCGTCCGAGGGAAGAGATTTATGACACAGATTCTTATCGATTTCCCATCCCGGTTGAATGGGAGGGATGGGCACAGGAGAGAAGGACGGAGTGTGACGAATTGATGGAGCTTGACGACGGAGCTTTTCGGAGGGAACTGGAGGAAAGACAGGGGGCGAGCCTGCTTCCCACGCCGGTGCCTTTTTACAAGCAGGGGGCGGCAGAGTGGGGGGCGGAGCCTTTTGGAAACGGAACCCTTGCCAGTGATGCCTGTTGCCCTACGGCCATTGCCATGGTGGTATCTTATTTTAAAGGAGAGAGGATTACTCCTGCACAGGTGGCGAGACGGTACGACCAGGATGCTTACAGGAGTAGAGAGCAGGGCTCATATGGAGGGAAGATGTGTGCGGCCGCGGCGGCAGATTACGGACTTTCCGCGGAGACGGATACGGCTCCCCTTTCACGGGAAGAGATTTTAAACGCCTTGAAGGACGGAGCGAAAATCGTTATGTCCATGAAGCCTGGGGGCAGGGGAGGACGTTATGCGACAGTGTATCACTATGTGACGCTTTCCGGCCTCACGGAGGATGGGAAGGTAATTGTAAATAACCCGGGTATCAGTACAGATGTGACTTATGACGATATAGAGACAGTGCTTGATAACCAGTCGGGCCGCGGGTACGGAATCTTCCGGGCAGGAGGAGTCGTTCGATGAAAGCAGAAAAAGTGCGTGGCGCAGAATATTATATGAAGGAAGCCATCCGGCAGGCGAAGAAGGCGGCGGCCATAGGAGAAGTGCCCATCGGCTGTGTGATTGTATGCGACGGCAAGATTGTTGCCCGGGGCTACAACAGGAGAACTACCGACAAGAATACACTGGCCCATGCGGAGCTTCAGGCCATCCGACGGGCCGGCAGGAAGCTCGGGGACTGGAGGTTGGAGGGCTGTACCATGTATGTGACCCTGGAGCCATGCCAGATGTGTGCCGGGGCACTGGTACAGGCGCGGATGACCGAGGTGGTGATTGGTTGTATGAACCCGAAGGCAGGTTGTGCAGGTTCTATTTTGAACCTGTTAGAGATGCCGGAGTTTAACCACCAGGTAAAGGTGGTGCGGGGGGTGCTGGAGGAAGAATGCTCTATGCTTCTGAAGAACTTTTTTAAGGAGCTCAGGGCACGGCTGAAGGAAGAAAAGAAAACAGCAAAAGAGGCAGAAGCAAAAGATTCGGCAGAGAAAGGAGCAGAAAGCACAGCCGCAGAAGCAGTGGCCGGTTTCGCAGATTGATAAAGCGGGGCCGGCCTTTTTTCCGCATAGAGGAAAACTCATCCGCATATATTGGAAGGAGAATGGTCAAGGAGGAAGAAAGGCAATGAAGATGCGGATGGGAGGAAAAAGGAGGAAGAGTGTCTGGATACTTCTTCTTATTCCGGTTTTCCTTTTGGCCGGATGCGGCAAGGGAAGCGGAGGCGACGAGAAAGAGGCGCTGGATTATGAGATCGTCACGGAAGCGGAGGTCCCACCGGAGCTTAAGACCATCATTGACGAAAAGAAGCAGACGGAGTTCAAGCTGACCTACACCTGCGACGGCTTCCTGTATCTGGTGGTGGGGGCGGGGCAGCAGGAGACAGGAGGATACAGCATTTCCGTACAGGATTTGTATCTGCAGGGAGGTTCCATCTGCCTGGAAACACAGTCCATGGGGCCGACGAAGGAGGAGGCGGCGGTTAAAACGCCGTCCTGTCCCTGTCTGGTGATCAGACTTCAGTACAGAGAAGAACCGGTGGTATTTTTGTAGGAGGATGCTATGGAGCTGACAAGAAAAAGTATACGCATGTGCAGACTGAAGAAAAAGGCGGTGTCCCAGATTACCATGGATGACGATTTCATTGTGCCCGATGTGAAACCGGATATCGAAAAGATTATTTTGGATGACGGAAACGTGGAAATCGAGGAAGTGAAAAAACTGGCAGAGAAAGCGGAGCTCCGCGGAAGGCTTTCCTACAAGATTCTTTACCATCCGACAGAGGGGAACGGGCTTTGCGCCATGGAGGGAACGATTCCTTTTGACGAGTACGTGAACATTCCGGAGCTGGAGGAGAAAGATTACCTGCAGGTGGAGGCGGAGGTCGAAGATTTGACCATCGAGCTGATACATTCCAGAAAAATCAACGTGAAGGCTATTTTGACATTCTGCCTGAATTTGGAAGGTATTGACGAGCAGCCTGCGGTGACGGCTGTGGAGGACGACGGACCGGTGGAGACGCTGATGCGCGTCATGCGGGCAGCCCAGACGGCTGTCTGCCAGAAGGATACATATCGCCTGAAAGAAGAAATTGAGATTGCGGGGACACAGCCGGATATCGAGGAGCTCCTCTGGAGCCAGTGCCGCTTAAGAAATGTGCAGATCAAGCCGTTGGAAGGCCAGCTGGGCATCCAGGGAACGGTGCACGTATTCTGTATTTACCGGGGGCCGGAGGCTCACATTCCGCCTCAGTGGCTGGAAAAGGAAATTCCGTTCTCCGGAACCGTGGAGCTGCCGGATGCCACGGAAGACATGTATCCGGAGATCACTTCAAGACTGGGGCATTGCCAGATCGAGATTCAGCCGGATTTTGACGGGGAAAACAGAAGCTTTTCCCTGGATGTGGTCATGGAGATGGATATCAAACTGTACCAGGAAGAGACTCTTCAGGTAGTAAGTGATGTCTATTCCCCGGCCAAGGGACTGGAACCGGAATATCTGCCGGCCCAGGTGGAGGAAATTTTGGTGAAGAACAGTTCTAAGACCAGGCTGAGCGAACGGCTGAAAAGCGGAACGGAGGACAATATTCTGCAGATCTGCCATGTGGACGGCGTGCTCAGAGTGGATGATAAAAAGCCTGTGGAGGGAGGTCTGATGCTGGAAGGCGCCCTTTGCCTGAAGGTGCTTTATATGACAGACAGTGACAGTCATCCCCTTCAGTCCATGAAGGGGGTGGTACCCTTCCAGTATAAGGCGGAAGCCAGAGGAATGGATGAGACCTGTGCTTATCAGCTGGATACAGGGCTGGAGCAGCTTAGCGCGACCATGCTCGGAGGTGGGGAGATTGAGGTGAAAGCGTCCGTTATTTTCGATCTGCTGGTAAGAAAGCAGCTGGAGGAACAGATCATTACCGGAATCACGGAGGCCCCCCTTGATCTGGAATGGATCCAGAAGCTGCCGGGGATTGTGGTTTACGTGGTGCAGCCGGGCGACACGCTCTGGAAAATCGCCAAAAAATTTCACGCTTCCGTGGATTCCCTGCGCCAATGTAATGAGCTTGGTGATGACAATTTGATGCCGGGGAAACGTCTCTTGGTTATGAAACAGGTGGAAGAGGCGGTCTGAGGCAAAACACAAGCAGAAATTTTCTTTCAAATTTCAGTAGACAAAAGGGGAGAAGGTACATAAGATAAAGTATGGAAGGGAAAGCTGTTTTTGATCAGGAAACCGAGCCGGTAAAAAAGCGGGTCAAGATCAGAAAGCCGGATAAATAATAGGCATCAGACGATATATGATCACAGGCTTTTCCGGAAAACTTTTAAAATACCGAGAGCGGAAAGTCCGCTCTGCGTCTGATGCTTTTATATAAATCAAGAGCCTGCCGACAGAGGCCTTTTGGCATGCGGCGGCGTGGACGGCGTGCGGTTTCCGCACGCTTACATAGCGTTTTGACGTATTTTCCGGCTTTCCGGGAGAAGACGGATCACCCAAAGGAGCAGGGGAAATGAAAGAGGCGAAAGAGGAAAATTATACTTACATTTTGAAGTGCAGCGACGGAACCCTTTATACGGGCTGGACAAACTGTCTGGAAAAGCGGGTGGCGGCCCATCAGTCTGGCAGGGGTGCCAAATATACGAGATGCCGCAGGCCGGTGGAGCTTGTATATTGGGAAAGCTTCCCTACCAGGTCACAGGCCATGAGCAGGGAAGCAGCCATCAAGCGTATGTCCAGAGAGGACAAGCTGGAACTAATCGGAGGCGGAGCTTTATAATGGCATAAAAGCCACAAAGCGGTACATCAGGATAAAGTGGCAGATGCTTCCGCCCATGACAAACAGGTGAAAGATTTCGTGGGAGCCAAAATATTTGTGCCTGGAATTAAAAATCGGAAGTTTAAGGGCATAGATAATACCGCCGATGGTGTAAATAATGCCGCCGGCCAGAAGCCAGCCAAAGGCGGACGGCGATAGATTATTTAGGATCTGGGTGAAGGAAAGCACGCAGATCCAGCCCATGCCGATGTAGAGCACGGAGGAAAACCATTTGGGACAGTTGATCCAGAAGAATTTGATGAGAATCCCAACGAGCGCAATGGCCCAGACAAGGCCAAGGAGCAGAAAGCCTTCCCGCCCTCCGATGACGATGACGCAGACGGGGGTATAGGTTCCTGCAATTAAAATAAAGATCATCATATGGTCGATTTTCTTCAGGATTTTATTGATCCCCGGTGAAATATCCAGCGTATGGTAAATGGTGCTGGCTCCATATAGAAAGATCATACTGAGGATAAATACCGTCAGGCAGATGACGTGAATGCTGTCCGGCGCTTTGGCGGCACGGATCAGAAGCGGGGTGGCGGCAAATATGGCCATGAGCCAGCCGATTAGATGGGTAATGGCGCTGCCGGGATCTTTTGGTTTTAAATTCTTCATATTGACACCTCCTGAAATGAGAAGTAGTTTTTAAAACTAGATTAAGTATATGTAAATATTACAACATATATTCGTGAATGTCAAGAGATGTTGAAGAATTTGATGAAAACTCAGAGGACGGAAAAAGCGCAGTGCCGGAAATTTCCGGCACTGCGCTTTGCAATTACAGCAGACAATATGAATTTTTTTCTTTAGAACGATTACGCACACCCGATGGTCAGCAGGATGTTGGCGAATACCCGCTTTTCTCCGGTGGAGATGGCGAGGACAACGTCGGGCCGGCAGCAGATGTCGTAGTACTCAAAACGTCCGACGCCAGAAAGCTCCAGCCCCAGCTCTTCCTTGAACTCCGCAAAGATTTCGGGAGTGGTGCCGTCGCCGGGAGTCATGACTTCGGCCTTTTCGACTTCCACCACGGAGTGGATGGCCTTCAGCACATCCGTAACGGTGGGAAGTCCGGGGGTCAGCCCCAGGTAGACTTTCTCTGCATTGCCGCTTTTTTCTGCCAGAGGGTAATTGCCGTCGGCGATCAAAACCTTGCTGCCGTGTCCGCACAGGGACAGAGCCTTCATGATACCGGGATGGATACATTTGGTTGTAAGCATAAAAATCCTCCTTGCACTCGTTATTTTTCGTCTTCGCGGAGCTTTCCGAGGGCTCCGCCGGGATGCCACTTTACATATTGCTGCGGGGAAACGTCTTTATGGGCCTGCAGAGCTACGCTTAAGGCCTGCAGCACCAGAGTTTCGGCCAGAATGGACATGCGGGGAGCACGTCCCATGGGGCCGCCCTCTTTTTTTACTCCGGCAAAAATGTGGACGGCGCTTTCCTTTGCCAGCCAGGAATCAGAATTTCCGCTGACGCCGATGATGGAGCAGCCGTTGTTTTTGACTGCCAGGACGGTGGAACGCATCTCCGCCGTCTCACCGCTGTTGGAGATAAAGATCACCACGTCGCCGGGGACGAGCTGGCCGCAGGAGCCGTGGACGGCCTCGGTGCCGTGGAGAAAATAAGTGGGATTTCCGGTGGAGGACATGAGCGACGCGATATAACCGGAAATGTGGCCGGGCTTGCCGATACCGGATACATGGACCCGGCCGCCCTTTTTCTGGGCTTCCACAATCAAGTCTGCGGCATCTTCAATCTCAGAATAATCCATTCCGTCAATGAAATCAACAAGATCCGTCTTTACAGTATCCAGGAAAAACCCATAAGCTTCCTTGCATTTTGCTTCCATAGACAAACTCCTTCACAAATGATGTGTAAAACAGATGATATTATCGGAGGACAGAGGTATCCGGGGCGCCTCCGGTTTTTTCCCTGAGGAATGCCTCTACTTTTTCGAGGGTCGGCAGAGAAGGCATGGCGCCGAGGGCCGATACGGTGAGGCCGGCGGTATGGTTGGCGAAACGGAGTGTCTCCTCATAGCCCCAGCCGCAGCAAAGCCCCACGGACAAGGCGCCTACGAAGGAATCTCCCGCGGCCGTCGGATCTACGGCCATAATGCCGTCCACACAGGGACTGTAGAAAAAGCCGTCCTTCTCCGTATCCAGGACCGCGCCGGATTCGCCCAGAGTAATCAGCACATTTTTCACGCCCTTCGCCTTCAGGGCGGCGGTGGCGGCTTTCGCCTCCTCCATATTGACCTCCTTGCCCTCATGGCTGATCTTTACTCCGATCATGTCAAAGGCTTCGTGCTCGTTGGGGGAAATGTAGGTCAGGTGGGAGAGCAGCTCGTCCGACAGCGGCGCACTGGGCGCGGAATTTAACATGACAGGCACGCCCTTCTCATGGGCATAGGCGGCCACCAGCTCATTGATCTCCATGGGAATCTCCAGCTGGAGGACCACCAGATCATATTCGGCTACCTTCTCTTTCAGGAACGCGATGTCGTCGGGTGTAATGCTCATATTAGAGCCGGATAAGACGATGATCCGGTTTACGGTCTGCTTGCCGGGCGCCTCTTCCAGAATAATAACGCTGCAGCCGGAGGGGAGCTCATCGTCGTAGAGCACATAATCCGTGTTGATCCCTGCTTCCCTGCAGGTCCTTATCATGTCCTCGCCGTTGCCGTCATGGCCAAGCTTTCCGACCATGGTGACTTCCGCGCCGAGGCGGGCCATCTGTACTGCCTGGTTTGCTCCCTTTCCTCCGGGAGCCTTGGAGAAGGTCCCCCCCAGGACCGTCTGCCCCTCTCTGGGGAAGACCTCCGTTGTCGCGATCTGGTCCATGACGAAGCTGCCCACCACAAGAATTTTTGGTTTTGCCATTGTAAAAATCTCCTTCCCATAGTATAATCATTAAAATAAAAACGTTTTTATTTTTCTGCATATTAGTATACCACATATGATACTATGCTGGCAAGGAGAGATTTATGGAGCGGGAGAAAATTCGTAAAGACGTGACAATCAAAGATGTGGCAAGGCGGGCCGGCGTAGCGATTTCTACCGTGTCCAGGGTATTAAACGGTCTGGACAAGGTCAGCGAGAAAACAGAAAAAAAAGTGCGGGAGGCCGTAGCGGAGCTGGGATACGTGCAGAACGCCCTGGCGGTCTCCATGGTGACCGGACAGACAAAGACTATTTTGATGGTGGTGCCGGATTTTACCAATGATTTCAACGGTTCGGTGATCCAGGGGGCGGAGGAATATCTGAAGGCCAGGGGCTATACCATGCTGATTTCATCCACCAGGGATTTTGGGGAAGCTGATTTTGAAAATCTGTACCGGAGGTTTTCCGGTCTGGCCGACGGAATCTTAGTCGTGCAGGGGAGTCCCGACCGGATGGATTACGCCAGGTGGGAAAAGCCGCTGGTGCTGGTCGATGCCTACAGGCCCCAGGAGGATTATTACACTGTCGAGATTGACAATGAGAGGGGAACCTTTCTTCTGACGGAAGAATTGATCAGAAACGGCCACAGGCGGATCGGGCTCATCGGCGGCCTTTCGGGGGCATCCGCCAGCGGAAGACGGGTGGCCGGGTATCACTTGGCCATGGAGCAGTACGGCATCCCGGTGGACCGGCGGCTTATGGCACCCGGAAGCCATTTTGAGGAGACGGGAAGCAGGGGTATGGCGGCGTTTCTTTCTCTGCCGGAATATATCCGTCCGACCGCGGTGGTGGCCGTTAATAATTTGACCTGCATCGGCTGCATGAAGGCGCTCTCTGAGCGGGGGATGCGTGCCGGCAGGGAGATTTCCCTGGCGGCTTTTGACGACCATCTGCTGGCCCGCTACTCTGTGCCGGGCGTGACGGTCCTTGAGCGGCCCACCATCGAGATGGGGAGGGAGGGGGCGAGGCGGCTTCTTGCTCTTCTTTCCGGAGAGCGGCCGGAGAAAAAGCGGCTGGTTATGGAGAGCAGGCTCATTCGGAGAGGGTCGGTTGCAAATTTGCTTTAAATCCATAAACTCCGGGAGATTTTCCTTGCCCCGGCTCCCCGTTTATTATATAATAGAAGTAATTCACAGGCGAAAAAGCCCGGAGAAAAATATGCGGCAGAGGGAGGCGTTTCAATTATGTTGAGAATAGGGATGTTGACAAGCGGCGGGGACTGCCAGAGCTTGAATGCGGTTATGCGGGGCGTGGCGAAGGCGCTGTACCAGATGTACGATGATGTGGAGATTATCGGTTTCAAGGATGGTTACAAGGGTCTGATCTATATGAATTACCAGATCATGCAGCCCTGGGATTTTTCAGGGATCCTGACACAGGGCGGTACGATCCTCGGCACCTCCAGACAGCCCTTCAAGCTGATGCGGGTCCATGATGAGAACGATTTGGACAAGGTTGAGGCAATGAAGCATACCTACAGGCAGCTGCGCCTGGAATGCCTGGTTATACTTGGCGGAAACGGCAGCCAGAAGACGGCGAATCTGCTCAGGGAGGAGGGCCTTAACGTCATCGGCCTGCCTAAGACCATTGACAATGACCTTTGGGGCACCGATATGACATTCGGCTTTCAGAGCGCGGTTGATATTGCCACCAACGCCATTGACTGCATCCATACCACGGCTGCATCCCACAGCCGGGTGTTCATGATTGAGATTATGGGCCACGGGGCCGGCTGGCTGACGTTGAATGCCGGTATGGCCGGAGGCGCCGACATTATTCTGATCCCGGAGATTCCCTATGATATCAATTCCGTCATCGGAGCATTGAAAAAGAGGGAGAAAGAAGGGAAATTTTTCTCCATCATCGCGGTGGCGGAGGGCGCGATCTCCAAAGAGGATGCGAAACTCACCAAAAAAGAGCTGAAAAAAAAGAGGGAAAAGGCGAAAAAGGACGGAAAGCCGGTTTACCCTTCTGTTGCCTATGAGATCGGCGCACAGATCGAAGAGGCGTGCGGGATTGAAGTCCGCGTGACGGTTCCCGGGCACATGCAGAGAGGCGGCGTCCCCTGTGCGTACGACAGAGTGCTCTCTTCCCGCTTGGGCGCGGCGGCGGCCAAGATGATCAGCAAGAAGCAGTACGGCTATATGGTGGCGGTCAAGAGCCGTGAGATTTCCAAGACTCCTCTGGAAGAGGTGGCGGGAAAGTTAAAGACGGTTCCCCCCGAATCGACCATTATCGGAGAGGCAAGGCTTCTGGGGATCAGCTTCGGCGACGAGCCTTACGAGGAGAATGGCAAGAAGAAATAATCGTCGTATAGGCAGCGAAGTTTCCTATAGGACAAAAAAGGCAGGGCGGGCCGGAGAAGGCCCGCCCGCTCTTTGCGTGCACAGGCCCGTGCAGAGGAAACATGCCGCTGAAGTGGCGCACGGGCCGCACGGCGAGTAGGGGAAAACACTTCTTCCCTACTCGATTGCAGGGGCCTCGGAGGGAAAAGGTGCCCCTGCCCGATTCGGTTTTTGTGTAGAGAGAGAGATAGAGATGGCATACACGGCACTGTACAGAAAATGGAGGCCCGGGACGTTTGAAGACGTGAAGGGCCAGGATCATATTGTGACAACTCTGAAAAATCAGATCCGCACCGGGCGGATCGGACATGCGTATCTGTTCTGCGGGACTCGAGGCACGGGGAAGACTACCATTGCCAAAATTTTTGCGAGGGTGGTCAACTGTGAGCAGCCAAGGGACGGAAATCCCTGCGGGGAGTGTGCTGCCTGCCGTTCCATTCTCGCCGGAAATTCGGTCAATGTGGTGGAGATCGACGCCGCTTCCAACAATGGCGTGGACAATATCCGGGAGATCCGGGACGAGGTCCAGTATTCTCCCGCGGAGGGAAAGTACCGGGTCTATATCATTGACGAGGTTCATATGCTGTCCACAGGAGCTTTCAATGCTCTCCTCAAGACCTTAGAGGAGCCGCCCTCCTATGTGATTTTTATCCTGGCGACTACAGAGGTGCATAAGATTCCCGTGACAGTGTTATCCAGGTGCCAGCGGTATGATTTCCGCCGGATCGGCGGGGATACCATTACCGGCCGTCTGGCACAGATGGCGGCGGCGGAGCAGATTGATGTGGAAGAAAAGGCCCTCCGGTACATTGCGAAAAAGGGGGACGGCTCCATGCGGGATGCCATCAGCCTCTTCGACCAATGTGTGGCCTTTCATTACGGGGAACCACTGACCTATGAGAAGGTTTTAGAGGTGCTGGGGGCCGTGGACAATGAAGTCTTCAGCGCACTTCTTCGGAGTGTGGCCGGGGGGGATACCACGGGGAGCCTGCGGCTCGTGGAGGAGATTGTGATTCAGGGGCGGGAGCTTACCCAGTTTGTACTGGATTTTATCTGGTATATGCGGAATCTCCTGCTGTTTGAAGCCTCCGGGGACGAGGAGGCCCTGGATGTGACGGCGGAGGATATCGGGCGGCTCCGGGAGGAGGCAGAGTTGGTGGACAGCGGGACTCTGATGCGGTACATCCGCGTTTTTTCGGAGCTTTCCAATCAGATGCGCTATGCGGCCGGGAAACGGGTTCTTTTGGAATTGGCAGTCATCCGCCTTACAAAGCCTCAGATGGAAGAGAATATGGATTCTGTCCTGCAGCGGCTGAAGGAGCTGGAAAAGCGTCTGGACGAGGGGAAGTTTGTCCTTCCTGAAGCGGCGCAGCCTGACGGCGGAGGCCTGGGGAGCGGCGGAGATGCCGGAAGGAGGGAAGATTCCGGAGCTGCCTCCGGCGCTTCGGGGGAACAGGTGGTGGCCCTTTCAAAGGCCCGGTACGAGGATCTCATGCTTGTGAGAGAGCAGTGGAGCCGGATTGCAAAAGACCTGGGAGGGGCCAACGGCCCGGCCCTTTTGGGGGCGGAGACAGAGCCCTTTGGGGATAACGGGATTATGTTGAATTTTAGGGATAACAATCTCTATATGATCGGAAGCAGGGAGACGGTGCTCGCGGAGCTTGCCGACTATGTGCGGACGAATTTCCGGAAAGAGATAGCGTTCCAGGCCCGGCTGCTCACAGGCGGGGAGAGGACAGATACCCGTTATGTCAGTGAGGAAGAGCTGAAAGAAAAAATTCATATGGACATTGTCACGGAAAATGATTAGAATATATATGGTGAACGACAAAAAATTTAGAGGAGATATATTGTCGGTGACTATAGAGGACGCAAAACAGGAAGGAGAATGAAATTATGGCGAAGCGCGGCGGATTTCCGGGCGGGATGCCCGGCAACATGAATAATCTGATGAAGCAGGCCCAGAGGATGCAGCGGCAGATGGAAGAGGCCCAGAAGGAGTTCGAGACGAAGGAATTTAAGGCGGCGTCTGGCGGCGGTGCCGTAGAGGTGACGGTTTCCGGCAAGAAGGAAGTGACCGCCATCAAGCTGACGGAGGAAGTGGTGGATCCGGACGACATTGAGATGCTGGAGGACCTGATCATGGCGGCGGTTAACGAGGCGTTCAGACAGATGGAGGAGGCTTCTGCGGCCAATATGTCCGGTTTGGCCGGCGGTCTCGGCGGCCTCGGCGGAGGGTTTCCGTTCTGATGGATTATTACAGCAGCAGGATCACGGCGCTGATCGATGAGTTCTCGAAGCTTCCGGGCATCGGTGCCAAGTCGGCCCAGAGGCTTGCTTTTCATGTGATCAGCATGCCGAAGGAGCGGGTGGACGGACTGGCCAAGGCCCTTGTGGAAGCCAGGAAGGGCGTTCGCTATTGTAAAGAATGTTTTACGCTGACGGATGATGAGCTCTGCCCCATCTGTGCCAGCGAGAAGCGGGATCACGGCACCATCATGGTGGTGGAAAATACAAGGGATCTGGCGGCTTATGAAAAGACGGGCCGCTACGAGGGGGTTTACCATGTGCTTCACGGGGCCATTTCCCCGGCTCTGGGGATTGGCCCGTCTGATATCCGTTTAAAGGAACTGATGACGAGGCTGGCAGGCGATGTGAAAGAGGTGATCATTGCCACCAACTCCAGCCTGGAGGGAGAAACCACGGCTATGTATATGAGCAAGCTGATTAAGCCCGCCGGTATACGGGTGACCAGGATCGCCAGCGGTGTGCCTGTGGGCGGAGACCTGGAGTATATCGACGAGGTGACGCTCCTCAGGGCCCTGGAGGGGCGGACTGAGCTGTGAGGCGTCGGAGCATATCGGCCATTTGGCATACAGATATGTCATGAGGGACAGATATTACCGGAACACGGCTTGTACCAGAACCATGTAGAGGACGGTTCCGCCTCCGATGCTCAGGAGCAGGTTGTGCTTCCACTTGTGGGCCAGGATCACAAAGAGACCGGCGAGAAGTTCCGGAAGCCCCCAAGGGTAAGAGAGGAAATGCACGTCCTTAAAACAGTATATGATCAGCATTCCCATGATGGCATAGGGAAGCACGCGCCCGAGGTAAAGGATGAACCCGGGCGTCTTTTTGTTGGCCGGAAACAAAAGGAAGGGCAGCAGCCTGGTTAAAAAAGTGGCGGCGGCAATGGTGAGAATCGTATATACCACAGACATCAGCGGTTCTCCTTTCTCTTTAGCAGGGACAGAGATAAAAGCAGGCAGCCCATGGCCACGGGGATGAACCAGTCCACACCGAAAAACATCCGGCAGAGAACGGTGACGGTGAGGCCCAAAAGCGCCGGCAGATGACTGCTGCTGCTTTCCCACTGTTCCACAAAGATGACCAGAAAGAGCGCCGTCATGGCGAAATCAATCCCTGTGGAATCAAAGGGGATCAGGTGTCCGGCCAGACAGCCGATCACACCGCCCAGGATCCAGTAGCTGTGGTTTAAGAGGGCGATGAAAAAGAAAAACCATCTCTGACTGACGCCTTCCGGCGGTTTCACGGAGCAAAGCAGAGAGTAGGTCTCGTCCGTCAGGGAGAAAATCATGTAAGGCTTTAAGGGACCGCTTTCCTTAAATTTTTCCAGCATAGAAAGCCCGTAAAACAAGTGGCGGGCATTGACGGTCAGAGTGATAAAGGCGGTGGAAACCAGGTTGAAGGGGGCGGTTAACAGAGGGATGGCGACAAACTGCATGGCGCCTGCATAAATGGTTACACTCATAAAAACGGCCCAGCCTGCGTGGAATCCCTCACTGGCCAGAAGGACTCCGAAGGCGATCCCCAGAAACAGATATCCCATAAAGACGGGGAGGGTCAGTGGGAAGGCGGCCCGAAATGCTTTTTTACGCATGAAGAAACTCCTTTCTCTTTTGAAGAGGGATTTGCAGCCTTTTATATGGGAGCTGCCCTTCTATTATAGCCATTGCAGATTCTGTATGCAATAGTTTGAAAAAAACAGATAATTTAGAAAGAATAAACACTTATATCAATTAACGCAGAAAAGAATTTCAAAAAAACTAAAAATGGTGTTGACAAATACCTGAAAGAGTGCTATCATAAGGACATAACAAAAAACAAACAGTCTTCAAAGCAAAAGAAACTTCAAAGAAATCTGACGAGAAAGGATTTCAGGAAAACAGGTCGGTGTAAAGAAATCGTATCTGGTAAAATTATTCCGAACGAAGGAAAGGCCGGTGGCGATCACATAGGAGTATGTATCAAGATTAGGCTGAAAAGATCGGTTGGGGTGATAAATAAGTTTTTCCAAACAAGAGAGACACGAAGCAAAAAGCAGCGGTGTCAAATGGAAGCTTTGGATGGCTGGAGCCTGATGAAAGGGAAAGGAGGAGATTCCACTGGACACAGAATTTACACGACTGAAAACTTCATATGATTCTCAGTTGATGAAAGAGAAATCCTGTTGGAACCGCCTTCATCATCATAGAGAGAGAAGATAAAAGCGTAAGAATCCGAATCCGTATATGGAAGATATAGATCGAAGCAGAGATGTCGGATCAGATGTGATACATCGACGGGAATCAGAAGTTTTCAGTAGTGAAATATTAGTCGTAAACAGCGTAAATGCTTTCGGGAAAATTCGTGTATGATATCACCTGTTTTCGGGCGGACAGCAGAGAATGGATGTTCATTCCAAAGAAATCAGAGATGTTTTTCAGTGAATGACGAAGATTCAGGAAGGTTCTCCGGCGAATCCGGATGCTGTGATACATGGATAGAAGCAGGAAGAAAAGCAGAGCGGTCTATGTGAGATCGAATAGAAGAACTGCAAAAACGGTTGCTTCAAAATTGAAAGCAAATCTTCATCTTAGAGAGGAACTTGTAAACAAGGCGGAAAGGATATCACATACAGACTCCTTCGATAAAAAGAGAATGCAATAGTAAATATAAAACTTCATAGAATATAAAGGGGCTGCACGAGGTAAAGTGTTCAGCCCCTCTTTTTGTCGTATAGGAGACTTCGTTCCCTATACGACAAAAGCCCTCAGGCGATTCGGGAAGCATTTGTATACAAAGGATTTTAAAATTGAAAAGGGGATCTGGTATATGCCTTTCTATATGGCAGTTTGCCTGTACTCCCAACACCTGCTTTCCGTAAACAGCCGTACCAGTTCCGGATCCAGCTTGCCTTCCTTTTCGGCCATGGTTTTCAGTACGGACAGAGCCCGTTCTACGGGCATACCCGGCTTGTAGGGACGGTCGTCGGCGGTCAGGGCGTCGAAGATATCTAAGATCGTAATTATGCGGACCTCTGTGGGGATTTCCCGGCCTGCCAAGTGTCTGGGATAGCCGCTGCCGTTTAAGAGCTCGTGATGTCCGGAGGCCCATTCCTTTACATGGGAAAAATCATGGGAAAGCTGTATCTGAGAAAGCAGCTTTTCCGTGACGGATACATGGGATTCCATGATGCTTCGCTCCTCCTCGGAGAGGGTTCCTTTCCGGATGGAGAGCATAGCATATTCCTCCGGCGTGAGCCAGGGCTTTGTCTGGTTGTCTCTGTCCGTGTAGGTCAGAGCGGCGAGGCGGGCCAGCGCTTCCAGTTTTTCGTCGGACAGGAAGCCTGTAATGTTGACCTCCTCCACCAGCGCTTCTGCCTCCTGGGTTTTTTGGATCAGAGCTTCCTGTCCGCTGTCGGTGAGTCTGCCGGACAGCCGGTCGATTTCACTCTGCAGCCGGAGGATTTCCATGCGGTGTAAAAATGCGGTATGCTGATCCGGCAAAAGACGCGCCGGTTTATCCATGATTTCCAGGGGAATGACCAGCTTGCCGATATCGTGGAGCCATACGCTCATTAAGAGCTCCTCCCGTTCGGCGGAGGGGAAAGGCGGTTTTTTGCCGGCATCGGCCGCTTTCTGGTTCAGGTAATCCAAAAAGCGGTCGCCGTAAGCGGCCATATGCCTTGTATGATTGCCGTTGTAGGGGCTTCGCTCGTCTACGGCAGAGGACATGACACGGACAAAGGAATAGAACAGCTCCTTGATGGCCTGGATATAGCGGACATTCTGTATGGTGATGGCAGCCTGGGAGGCTACGGATTCCAGCACAAGGGTCATCTCGTCGGGAAAGGGCCGGATATTTCCTGCATCGTCCATGGCATTGATTAACTGCAGGACGCCCAGTTTTTCTCCCTCCCGGTTGCACATGGGGACTGCCAGCATGGACTGGGTATGGTATCCGGTTACGGCGTCGTAGCGGATGGGGCCGGAAAAATCATATTCCTGGCTTTCCTTCACATTGGCGATGCTGATGGTACGTCTCTCTAAAAGAGCCATGGCGCACATGTTTTCCCGCTTTAAGGGAACCGGAGCCATATCCGGCTCCTTTCCGTCGCCGCCGGAATAGACCCCCATGGTGTGATTGCGCATGATTTTAAACCGAAGAACGTCGCCGTCCAACAGATACAGGGTTCCGGCATCACAGTGGGAGAGCTCCATGACACAGGTCAGAAGCTGCTCCAGCAGGCGGTTTAAATCCCGTTCCGCAGACAGCTGCACGCCGATTTTTAAGATTTGTTCGATATGTTTCTGGTTCATAATGTAATCACCATACCTTCCTTTGCAAACTGGCAGGCCGGATCCATCCGGGCCGCCTTTTCTTTCTGTATCCGGAGAAAAGAATCGGAGTAGTCCTGGCTGTAATGGGTCATCAGCACGGTTCCCGCCTGAGCGGCCTTCCGGACACGGATCCCCTGCTCCCAGGTGGAATGTCCCCAGCCGGGACGCAGATCATCGGACATAAAGCAGGCGTCCCAGATCAGCAGGTCGGTTTTATGGGAAAATTCCGTTAAGGACGGGAGCGTGGAAGCATCTGCTTCGCAGTCCAGGGCATAAGTCAAACTTTTTTTTGTCTCTGTCTGTGCCGGATCCGGAAATTCCAGGCGGTACAGAAGGCTTCCGTTCGGGTGGTTTCCTGCCATGGTATACCCGTCCAGCCCGTTGAAAGAAAAATGTTCGTCTGCCCAGAGTTCATGAAAGGATACGCTGGCGGGGCAATCGGACAGGCCTACCGGCCAGAAGGGAGGCCCGACGAGAGTTTCCAGCTTGTGGAAGGAAGCGACCTGTGCATAAATGTGGATCTCGGCTTTCGGGTTGTGAAGGGGAGAAAATGAGAACAGGCCCATCACATGATCCAGATGAAGGTGGCTGAGCAGAATGTGGATGCTCCGCCTGTCTCCCCCGGCGGCGAGGGCCCTGCCGAGGGCCGACAGGCCGCTGCCTGCGTCCAGGACTACCAGGTCATCTCCACAGTCCACGGAAATGCAGGTCGTATTGCCGCCGAATTCCAGATGGTCCGCCTCTGGTCTGGGGGCGGAACCCCTCACTCCCCAGATTTTTATTTCCCGGTTTTTTCGCATCTTTCACTCCTCCAATCATAGGATTTCGTCCAACGTCAAGACTTCAAATCCTTCTTTTTTCCCCTTCAGGGGGACGGTGGCGCCGAGGGAGGTCACGGAAATCCGGCCCTTCAGGGCATCGGCGACCGCTCTGGAAATGTAAATTTTGCCGCCGGGAGCATTGGCTTCCAGGCGGGCGGCCGTATTGACTGTGTCGCCGATGGCGGTGTAATCCATCCGCCTGGGGGAACCGATGTTGCCAACGACGGCTTCGCCGAGATGGATGCCGATGCCGAAGGAAACGGTCCGTCCATATTTTGCAAGGAGTTCTTCGGAAAGTTCTTTTGAGCCGGCCGCCATGTCTCTGGCAGCCCTGGCGGCCTGCATGACGAAATCTTCCTGAGGAAGGGGGGCGCCCCAGAAGGCCATGGCGGCATCACCCACGAACTTATCAAGGGTGCCTCCGTTTTTCAGAATGCAGTCGGAAATCAAGGTCAGATACTGGTTCAGGATTTCCACCACCTTTTCCGGCGGAAGGTGCTCCGACATGGGGGTGAACCCCCGCACATCCACAAAAAGGACGGCGATGGTACTCAGCTTTCCGCCCAGAGAAAGGGCATCGGTGCCCTCTTTTAGAATCTCTGCCACGATCTCCGGCGCCACATAGCGGCGGAACGTGTTGGTGACCCGCTGCCGTTCCAGGGCGGCGCGGACGTAATTAGTGGCCAGGCAGACGGCGTAGAGGACGGTCATGCCTGCCGGAACCCAGAGTACATGGAGGATCCGGCCTGCCCGGTAGAGTCCGAGACAGAGGAGGATCCAGCCGCCGGTGAATGCTGCCCAGAGAAGAACGGAAACCCGGATCCGGCACCGTCTGAACAGAACAAAGCCGAGAGCCAGAAAAAGAAACAGGATCGCCAGCTGCATGCCGTCGGATACTTCTTTTTTGTAATCGCCCCATAAAAGGGCCTGGATGGCGTTGGCCTGGTATTCTACGCCGTACATGGGCCTGGCATGGTCGGCGGAGGTTAAGTAGCTGTCCTGGAGCCCCGCCGCATAGGGACCTATGAGAACGATTTTGCCGTCAAAATAGTCCGGGGATACGGCTCCGGAGAGAATGTCGGAGACGGAGATCATGGAAAAATCGCCGGGGGTTCCGCAGAACGGCAGATACCAGAAGCCGCGGCCGTCGATGGGAGGTTCCGCGACATCCGAGCCGCCGTAAGCTTTTGCGGCAGCGAGGGCGAGGGATGGAACTTTGTCTCCGTCCGGCAAGGTCAGATACAGCATATGGTGGCGCAGAATGCCGTCTTTATCCAGCATGGCATTGATATGTCCCTGCCCAGAGGCGGCCTTTAAAGCCTCATAAGGTTCGTTAAAGGCTGTGACTGAATGGGGGGAAAGGCTATAGTCTCCGTTGTATTCCACAAGGGCGCTGCCGAATTCGGCGGCACAGGCGGTGATCACGTTCTGATACCGTCCGGCCGCCTGGGCCAGTCTCCGGTCTGATTCCGGATCGGATTCACCGCTGTAGAGGATATCAATTCCGATGACGGCGGGATGGCAGTCTTCGGAGGCATTTAGGATTTCCAGGGTTTCGGCAATGGGGCCGCGGCCCCACTGTCCATAGGGGCCGTAAACCTCCAGAGCCTTTTGGTCGATGCCCACCAGGACGATTTTTCCGTCGGAGGAGGCGCGTTCCTGATAAAGGGAATCGGAGAGGGAAAGATCGGCCGTCCGGAAAAAGCCAAGTCCAAAGCTCAGGGTCAAAATGCCTGCTGCGAGCAGGGAGAAGGCGGCTTCCCGCAGATGTTTCTTTTTCATAGGGTCTCCTTTCTGGCGGTAAAAGCAGGGCTTACTGGAAGAAAGCTGTAGTCTCGGTCACATTATAAAACGCGTAGGAGCCGAGAGACTTGGAGGAATCCTCTCCGCCCATGCCTCTCCGGTTCAGGTTTTCCTTCGGGAGTTCGCCGAACAAGGTATCCGGGGCGTAGAGAAAGACGGAATCTCCGGTCTCGCTCTTCGGCGGCATCAGGTGTTTCGTAGTCGTAGGTATATTCCCTGGTGAACTGGTCAATGGCATTTTAGGCTGAGTATCACGGATTTTATTGTATAACAGAACGGGGGAGATTGCAAGATTTTGCGGGGCGGCCGGTTTTCTGCGAAAAATTATTTCCTGATTCAGATGCAGGGGATGCCAAGGGAGGCGTTTGACTCTGTCGACTTTGAGGGCTTTTTGTAAAACTATTTTCATGGACGGTGGACTAAAAAATATGGGAATATGGGAATTGAGACTTGTATGTGACTGCCTTTTATAGTAAGGTTGAAATATTCCTGAAAAATCGGGGAGAGATGGGAAAGCGAAAAGGGGAAAAGTGGATGATAAAGAGAGAACGGAAAGTGACAAGGGGGATCCTGACAGCGGTATTTCTGGGGGCGGCGATGCTGTTTGTGAGCTGCGGCAGTGAGAAAAAGGCGGCGACTATGCGTCTGGTACAGACGGCCGGGACAGTAGGAGTGCAGGACGAAAACGAGAAGGAGGTTTCTCTTGCGGACAACCTGGGCCTTTACAGCGGTTATCAGGTGGGGACAAAGGAGGAGAGCTATGCCTGGATCGATCTGGATCAGGTGAAGCTTGCCAAGATGGATCAGAGCAGTGAGATTGAAATCCGGAAGAGCGAAAACGAGAAGGAGCTGAGCATTGATGTGCGCTCCGGCAGCATGTTTTTCAACGTGAAGGAGCCTCTCGCGGAGGATGAGTCCATGGAGATTCAGACGTCTACGATGATTGCGGGGATCCGGGGTACCTGCGGATATTTGGAGCGGGGTGCAGGTTATTCCGGGCTCGGGCTGTTGGAAGGCACGGTGGAGTGCCGGGCGGCAGGCGGTGACAGCGTGCTCCTTGAGGCGGGGCAGATGGCCCTTTTGTCAGACGGCGATACGGAGATTTCCGTGTTCCCTCTCCGTGCGGAGGAGGTTCCGGATTTCGTGCGTGCGGAGGTTCCGGAGCTCATCGATCGGCTGGCGGCCATGCAGCAGGAACACATTGATGAAACGGAGCCGGAGGAGGAAGAGACGGACGAATTGCTCTATGACCCGCAGGCAGGGTTGGAGCTTCCGGAAGTTCCGCAGGACGGGATTGAGCGGAGAGTTTTAGAGGCGGCAGACGGGGAAGCGCTTGCGGAGCTTTCCAGGAACGGCGAGGATCTCTCCAACACGGAAATCCGCCTGGGAGACGGGACATATGAATTGAACTACTTTAATCTGTATGGATTTGAGAATCTTTCTATTATCGGGACGGGAAAGACCCGTCTGGTAGTCAACAACGGATACGAACAGATACTTGAGGCAATCAATTGTAAAAATCTGCTGTTATACGGCCTTGTTATGGGCCATGAGCTTCGGCCCGAGGAGAGCGGCTGCACGGCGGGAGTTCTCTATTTGAGCAACAGCAAGGACGTGAAGCTTGTGGGCTGTGACATCTATGGATGCGGGCTGGTGGGGATTTCCGGCTGGGACAGCGCCCTTACAGCGCAGAATACGATTGTCCGGGACTGCAGCAGATGTGCGGTTTCCTGGATGGGAGGCGGAGGAGAACTAAACTTTGAGCATTGTGTCTTCAGCGGGAATGGCACAGACGGCGGATATGGCAGCGAGCCGTTGTTCGGAGGCAGCGGGGACGGTCTGTCGCTTACGCTCAGGGATTGTGTGATGCAGAACAATATAAACAGTGAAAAGTATCAATTTTATATGGGAGAGACGACCGTCTGGAACGAGACCGACACCAGAGAGGCCGGGAATGCCTGGCAGTGAGAGAAGGAAAACAATGTCCGGCAGCCGGCAACACCGGGAAATGATAAAAGAATTGCGGGAAAATTTTTCACGTGATATACTGGTAAAAAAGGTGCGGCGAGGAAGCCGCAAAATAACGGAAGCAGGAGGAATACCATGAAGAGACTGATTTCCATAGGGGAAGCGCTGATTGATTTTGTGCCTCATCAGATCGGGTGCGAGTTAAAAGAGGTGAAGGATTTCAAGGGTGTAGTGGGAGGCGCCCCGGCCAATGTGGGAGGCGCCTATATCAAGCTTGGCGGTCCGGCGGCCATGGTTACCCAGCTGGGAAATGACGCCTTTGGCGACCGGATTGTGGATGAGTTCGTGGGCCACGGCATCGATGTGAGCCATGTGCTGAGGACGGACGAGGCCAACACCTGCCTGGCGTTCGTATCTTTAAAGGAAGACGGAAACAGAGATTTTTCGTTTTACAGGAAGCCCAGCGCGGACATGCTCATGAGCGCGGATGTGGTGGAGAAGTCCTGGTTTGAGGATGCTTACGCCCTCCATTTTTGTTCTCTCTGCCTGGGGGATTTCCCCATGAAGGAGGCCCACAGAAAAGCCATTAACTATGCTCTTGAGTGCGGGGATATGATCAGCTTTGATCCCAATATCCGGCTGCCGCTGTGGAAGGATTACAATGAGCTTAGAAAGGCGATCCTGGAATTTATCCCTTATGCCCATGTGCTTAAGATCTCCGACGAGGAGTTGGAATTCATCACCGGAAAGACGAAAGTGGAAGATGCGAAGGACATTCTTTTCCAGGGGAATGTACAGCTGGTGCTTTATACCAAAGGCTCCGAAGGCGCGGAAGCTTACACGAAGACAGCGTCTGCCGAGGCGCCTTCCAGAAAGGTGAAGGCCATCGATACCACAGGAGCGGGCGATGCTTTTATCGGCTCCTTCCTCTATCAGCTTTCTGCAGACGGGGTGACCGTGGACACGTTAAAGGATCTGGCAGCAGAGCAGATGGAGAAATATCTTCTGTTCTCCAACCGTTACTGCGAGTACAGCGTCCTCGGAAACGGCGCTATCGCCTCCTATGCGACGGCGGCGCAGTTTGAAGAGTACCTGAAAGTATGAAAGCAAGCTTTCATATCTACCTATATGGCAGGTGCAAGACCTGCCATGCAGAGGAAAAAATGAAACCGGAAAGAGAATAAAACCATATAGAGAATGAAAACATTAAATCAGGATATCAAAGACAGAGCCTTCCGCCCCGTATACTGTCTGTACGGGGAGGAGGCCTTTTTAAAAAAGAGCTATAAAAACAGGCTGATCGAGGCGATACTCGGCGATGACCGGATGAATTTTAACAGCTTTTATGAAAAGGAAACGGATCTGAACGAGATTACCAGCCTGGCGGACACCATGCCGTTCTTTTCGGAAAAGCGCCTGATTCTCGTTGAAAACAGTGGTCTGTTTAAAAGGGATGCGGAGCCGCTTCCCTCCTATCTGCCCGGTATGCCGGAGAGCACCGTGCTTCTTTTTGTGGAGGAGCAGGTGGATAAGCGCAACAGGCTCTATAAAAAGGTGAAGGAATTAGGTTACGTGACGGAGCTTGGCCGACAGCCGGAGGGTGAGCTGAAAAAATGGATCGTCCGGAGCTTAAAGCAGGAAAACCGGCAGATCTCCCAGGCGGCCATGGAGCTTTTTTTAAACAGCGTGGGAGATGACATGGAGCATATCCGTACGGAACTTGAAAAGCTGATTGCTTACACGGAGGGCCGGGAGGGCATTCTGCCGGAGGATGTGGAGGCGGTCTGTTCCGTGCAGATTACCGGCCGGATCTTCGATATGATCACGGATGTGGCGTCGGGCCGCCAAAAGTCGGCCATGGAAAAGTATTATGACTTGATGGCGCTGAAGGAACCGCCCATGCGGATTTTGTTTCTCATTGCGAGGCAGTTCAACCAGCTTTTCATGGTGAAGGAGCTTGCCGCTGCCGGGAAGGGGAAGGAGGAGATCGCGAAGAAGGCAGGGCTTCAGCCCTTTGTCGTCGCGAGAACCATGAGCCAGGGAAAGAATTTTCGCATGGAAGAGCTCAGGAACTGTCTGGAGAAATGCGCCGAGGCAGAGGAGGCCGTGAAGACGGGGCGCCTTTCCGATAAACTGGCGGTGGAGCTTCTGATCACGGAGCTTTCCGGAGGAGGGCGGGGGCCGTCTGTCTAAAATGTGAGATGCCGGGAACTCGTCCTTTTCCGGAGGTTTAATATGGAGGGGCGGATAACGGGAAAGGAGATCGGAAATGAGAGCTGACATCGTCTATGAGGGGATGGAACGGGGCGTCTTTCTGGGGCGCCCCAATCGTTTTGTGGCGGAGGCAGAGGTCGCCGGAGGGAGGGTCCGATGCCATGTGAAGAATACGGGCAGACTTAAGGAACTCCTGATTCCGGGAAGGGGAGTGTGGGTGCAGCACTGCGAAAAGGAGGAGCGGAAAACAAAGTATTCGCTGATTGCCGTGGAAAAGCCGGGACCGGGCGGGAAGCCAGTTCTCGTAAATATAGATTCCCAGGCCCCCAATGAGGCGGCGGCCAAGTGGGTTTCCAGGGGGGCGGACGGCCGCTTTCGTGAGCTGATGCTCTTAAAGAGGGAGAAGAAATTCGGAAATTCCAGGTTTGACCTGTATTTTGAGGCGGACGGCAGGAAATGCTTCATGGAAGTGAAAGGGGTGACTCTGGACGTGGGCGGGGTGGCAAAATTTCCCGATGCCCCCACAAAGCGTGGGGTGAAACATGTGGAGGAACTGGTGGCGGCCGTGGATGCCGGATATGAGGCATATCTTCTTTTTGTGATCCAGATGAAAGGAATCAGGGGCTTTTCCCCCAACGAAGAGACCCATCCGGCTTTCGGAGAAGCCCTGCGCAGGGCCGTGCGGGGAGGCGTCCATGTTTTGGCCTTCGATTGTGCGGTCACAGCGGACTCTATGAGAATCGACGAGGAAGTGCCGGCGTGGCTTTGAGAAGTGGTGGTGAGGCCTGCAAAATGAATGGGAACGTGTGAAACAGTAAGAGGGAAGAAAATAGGGATGCTCTGGATGAGATAAAGCCTGGCCCCCTGAGAGAAGCGTCGGGCCGAAACTATCCGTGAGCAGACAGTTGGCGTTTTGCTGCCATGTCTGCGACGGACAGTTTCGGCCCGGCGCTTCGGACTTTACAACTTTACAATCCTCATCATATCAATCGCACTATTCTTCTCATGTGGCCCTCCGGAGATTACAATGGTATCCCCCTCCTCCACGATGCCGGAATGGAGGGCGATTTCCTCCGCGTGATGAAACAGGCTGTCCGCGCTTAACTGTTCGTCGGCGGGGAAGGGATAGACGCCCCAGGTCAGATTTAACTGGCGCAGAGCTTTCCGGTCCACAGTCGGGGCGATGACAGGGGCGACGGGGCGGTAATCGGCAATCATGCGGGCGCTCCTTCCGGTTCTGGTGACGGCCACGATGGCCTTGGCATCCAGATAGTTGGAGCTGGTGATCGTAGCGATCCCCACAGCCACGGCGGGACTTTTCTTAAGAGAAAGGGAATCGTGAAGCTCGGAAAAACGCTTCTTGTAATTGATGTGCTTCTCCGTCTCCTCGGCAATCTCCGCCATGGTGCGGACGGCTTCCGTGGGATAGTCTCCGGCGGCTGTCTCCCCGGAGAGCATGATGGCTGTAGTGCCGTCGTAAATGGCGTTGGCCACGTCGGAGACTTCGGCTCTGGTAGGGCGGGGATTCTTGGTCATGGATTCCAGCATCTGGGTGGCTGTGACCACGTGCCTGCCGGCCATGTAACACTTCTTGATGATGGTTTTCTGGATACCGGGAAGCTCACGGAACGGGATCTCCACGCCCATGTCGCCGCGGGCCACCATGATGCCGTCGGCCAGGGTGAGGATTTCGTCCAGATTTTCGATTCCCTGGGTGTTCTCGATTTTTGCAATGATCTGGATACGTTTGCCGCCGTTGTCGTCCAGCAGTTTGCGGAGCTTACGGATATCGTCCGCGGTTCTCGTAAAAGAGGCGGCTACGAAGTCCACATCCTGTTCGATGCCAAAAAGGATATCGCTTTTGTCTGTCTCGCTGATGTAGGGCATGGGGATATCCAGATTGGGAATATTGATGCTTTTCCGGTTGCTGACGGTTCCGCCGTTGATGACCCGGCAGACCACGTCAGAGCCGTCGATACGCTCCACAAACATGGCGAGCTTTCCGTCGTCAATGAGGATCCTGGTGCCGATGGACACACAGGAGGCGAGGCCCGAAAAGGTTAAACCGATCCCCTCCTCATTGCCGTTTTCCCCCAGAGCGCGCAGAGTAAAGCTCTGCCCGGCTTCCAGAGTAACGGAGCCGTTTTCAAAATCCCGAATCCGGATCTCCGGACCCTTTGTATCTAAAAGAAGGGCGATGGGGCGTTCCAGTTCGGCGCTTATCCGCTTGACCCGGTCTATACGGATTTTCTGTTCCTCATGGGAGCCATGGGAAAAATTAAAGCGGGCACAGTCCATGCCGCCGCCGATCAGGGCCCGGATCGCATCGTCCGAATCTACGGCCGGACCCATGGTGCAGATGATTTTTGTTTTGCGCATAATGTTTCCTCCTCGTCATAAAATGAAATGGGTTTATAGAACCTTGATCATCTGAATGTACTCCAGGGGTTCAAACCCGTGCTTTTTGTAAATTTCCATAACCCAGGCATTTTCAGGGGCAACCTCCAGGCGGAAGCCCGCCGCCTGTCCTTCGTATTCTTTGAAAAGCCATCGGAAGTATTCACTGGCAAGGCCGCGCCTTCTTGCTTTCGGCTTCAGATACAGTTCTTCCGCCAGGATCATCGGCCCGCCAAGCTCGCTGCTCCAGGAATGGCAGACGATGCCGTAACCGAGGACGGTTTTGTCTCTCTCCTCAAGCATCAGGCAGCGGACGGGAAGCGTACCCTCTAAGGAAGCTTCAAAATTCCGCTCCTGGGCGGCGCGGTCGAAGCTGTGGAGAGCCGCCTCGGAGTTGTAAAAAATCTCAGACATGGATAAAAAGTTATTCTTGTCTTTGGCAGACATATTTCGTATAATCATAAGAGGCGTATCTTCCTTTGCATAAAAATTTACTTCTATCATAGAGGAAAAAGTTAAAAAATTCAAGTGGGGGAGCGCAAATGCAGGGAAGGGCCTTTTAAACAGGAGGAACGGACATATGGCGACGAAATGGACAAAAAAGAAGCGTTCAAGAAGGATTCAGGCAGTGATTTTTATAATTGCACTGGCGGTTTTTCTTTTTTCCGGGTATCAGCTTTTGAAAATTTATCTGGAGTATAAAAAAGGCAGCGACGAATATGAGAAATTGGCCGGAGAGGCGGCGAGGATCTTGTCGGAAGCGGAAGACGGCCAGGCGCTTGAAGACGGAAGCAGCGCGGGAAATGGCGGAGGGCAGTCGGAGACAGGCCCCTTTCCCTGGGAGGAGCTGGACGCGCTGATGCGCGGGGAGAATGAGGATTATGTGGGATGGATTACGATTCCGGATACCCAGATTGATTACCCCATCGTCCAGTTTACAGATAATGATTATTATCTGGCCCACACATTTGAGGGGACGGAAAATGCGGCGGGAACCCTGTTTGTGGACAGTAACATTCCTGAAGGCATGGAGGGGAAAAACGTGATCGTTTATGGCCACAACATGAAGAACGGCTCCATGTTCGCGGGACTTAAGAAATATAGAGAGGACGATTTTTATGAGGGCCATAAGACATTCCGGGTAAATACGAAGACCGGTTTTTATACCTATGAGATTTTTGCGGTGACAGTGGTTTCCCCCGACAGTGATACATACACCCTGGACTTTGCGGATGACGCCCAGTTTCTGGATTATATTGCCAGTATGCAGGAGCGTTCTCTCCATAACACGGGAGTTACGGTGGAGGCCGGGGATAAAATTATCACCCTGTCCACCTGTGTCAATAAAAACGTGGATCGGCTGGTGGTTCAGGCCAAACGATTAGAAAATTAAGAAAAAGAAACGGCTGTACGCAAAAAAGTGCTTGCATTTCTGAAGAAAATGAGGTATCTTAAATGACGAAGTATCCAGCAAAACAGATCGGTGATACCGGTGATACGTTTTGACAAAGGACGGGGCCAGGCTCCGAAATATTGGCTTGATAACCGAACGAAGGCGTTCCGACATGGGCGCCTTCTCTTTCTTTATCATATAGGAAACTTCGTTCCCTATACGACAAATGCCCTCTGGGGGATCGCCCTGCGGCGGAGTGGAAAACGTTTCAGGGAATTATCAGGCCCGAGGAAAATGTGGAGGAAAATCTATGTGCGAAAAGGCAGTGAATGTGGAAGCGATTTTTAACGAGAATGTATTCACCATGGGCAAGATGAAGGAGCGTCTGCCCAGAAAAGTGTATGCAGAGGTGAAAAATGTCATTGACCATGGCGGGGAGCTTTCACCGGCGACGGCCGATGTGGTGGCGAAGGCCATGAAGGACTGGGCTGTGGAACTGGGGGCGACGCATTATACTCACTGGTTCCAGCCGCTTACCGGGATTACGGCGGAGAAGCATGACTCTTTTGTGACCAATCCGGACGCGGAGGGACATATGCTGATGGAATTTTCCGGCAAGGAGTTAATTAAGGGCGAGCCGGACGCTTCCTCCTTCCCTTCAGGGGGCCTAAGGGCTACCTTTGAGGCGAGGGGTTACACGGCCTGGGACTGTACGTCTCCTGCGTTTGTCAAGAAAGATGCGACGGGAGCGATCCTCTGCATTCCGACGGCTTTCTGCTCTTATAAAGGCGAGGCGCTGGATAAAAAGACACCGCTCCTTCGTTCCATGGAAGCACTCTCGCAGCAGGCGCTCCGTATCGTGCGCCTGTTCGGGAATACGGAGGCGGCCAAGGTGACTGCTTCTGTGGGGCCGGAGCAGGAATATTTCCTGGTTGACAGGGAGCTGTATTTGCAGAGAAAGGATCTGATCTATGCGGGGCGCACCTTGTTTGGCGCGCCGGCGCCCAAGGGACAGGAGATGGACGATCATTACTTCGGCGTGATCAAGGAGAGGATCGGCTCCTATATGAAGGATCTGAACGAGGAACTCTGGAAGTTAGGCATTTCTGCCAAAACCCAGCACAATGAGGTGGCGCCCGCACAGCATGAGCTGGCTCCTATCTTCAACACGGCGAATATCGCGGTGGATCATAATCAGCTGGTCATGGAGACCATGAAAAAGGTGGCGGCCCGTCATGGTCTGGCCTGCCTGCTCCATGAGAAGCCTTTTGCGGGGGTGAACGGCTCCGGCAAGCATGACAACTGGTCCATCTGCACGGATAACGGGGTGAATATGCTGGATCCGGGCGATACCCCCAACCAGAACATCCAGTTCCTCCTTGTACTGGCCTGTATCATCAAGGCGGTGGATGTCCATGCGGATCTTCTGCGGCAGTCTGCCTCCAACGTGGGCAATGACCACAGGTTGGGTGCTAATGAAGCGCCGCCGGCGATCATTTCCATGTTCCTCGGAGAACAGCTGGAGGATGTGGTGAAACAGTTAATCGAGACAGGAGAGGCCGCTTCCTGCAAGGAGGGTGAGAGGCTCTACACGGGCGTCAGTACTTTGCCGGATTTGCAGAAGGATGCCACGGACCGGAACCGGACATCGCCCTTCGCTTTTACCGGGAATAAATTTGAATTCCGTATGGTCGGCTCCTCCGATTCCATCGCAAGCCCCAATACCACCTTGAATGCCATTGTGGCGGAGGCGTTCTGCGAGGCGGCGGACCTTCTGGAACAGGCGGAGAATTTTGACATTGCAGTCCATGACCTGATCAAGGAATACCTGACCGAGCATCAGAGGATCATTTTCAACGGCAACGGTTATGCCGAGGAATGGGTGGCGGAGGCCGAACGTAGAGGGCTGCCCAATATCAAGTCCATGGTAGATTCTGTGAAGAGCCTGACCACGGAGAAGGCCGTGAAGCTGTATGAAAAATTTCACATTTTTACGAAGGCAGAACTGGAGTCCCGTGCAGAGATTCTTTATGAGACTTACGCGAAAGCCATTAATATTGAGGCCATGACCATGATCGATATGGCCGGAAAGCAGCTTATTCCTTCCGTGATTTCTTATACTACGGAGCTGGCCGCTTCCATCAGCGCAGTTCGTGATGCCTGCGAAGCGGCGGACGTGAGCGCCCAGACGGAACTGCTTCTTGAGACCTCATCACTGCTGGCCGAATCCAAGAAGGCGCTGGGAACCTTGAAGACAGTCACTGCAGAGGCGGTTGCCATGGAAGAAGGCGAGGGCCAGGCGAGAGCTTATCATGACCGGGTTATGCCCGCCATGTCCGCGCTCCGCGCGCCTCTTGACAAGCTGGAGATGATTGTGGACAAAGAACTCTGGCCGATTCCGTCCTACGGCGATCTGACTTTCGAGGTATAAAGCAAAAATCAACGTGTCTGGGCCGTCCGCGGCAATCGGCTCAGATGAGTGTTCCGCCGCCTTTCCTTCCGGGAGGGCGGCGGAATTTTTTTACGCACACAGGCCCCGGAAGAAGAATGGCCGGTAAGGACGGCGGGGGTTAGCGCGCATCCCTCTGTATTGACGTGGCGGCGAGCATATGGTATTATGACACAAACTCTACTTGTTTTTGTGGCAAAGCTATTGGAACAAAGGAGGCATAGGGAGGGCAGGTTTATGGAGTATTCAAGGGGGAATTTTGAACGGGCGGGCGAAAGTGTGCCGGCGGATGCAGGAGGTAAGCAGCACAGTGGTATGCAAAGCGTTCAGAATCTGGAGGCCATCATCAATGAGGGCCTTCGGGTTGCCCTGTTGGAGGAGACTCCGGACCGGTCTCTGGAGGTGCTGCTCAAGTATCTGGGGAGGGCGCTGGATGGAGAGCGGACTTATATATTTGAGCGGAATGAGTCCGGCGGCGACGACAATACCTATGAGTGGGTGGCCGACGGGGTGGAGCCGGAAAAGGAGAATCTCCAGAACGTCCCTCCGGAGGTATGTGCCAGCTGGTATCGGAAGTTCGACATCGGCAGGCACATCGCCATCAAGAGCCTGGAAGAGATCCGGGGGACGGATCCTCTTCAATATGAAACCTTGAAGTGGCAGAATGTCCATTCTCTTGTGGTGGTTCCTCTCTATGACGGCAAAAAGCTCATCGGCTTTTACGGAGTGGACAATCCGCCTGTAAAATCGCTGGAATACGCGTCGAACATGCTTCAGACTGCGGCTTATTTCATCGTATCGTCCCTGAAGAGGCGCAACCTGGTCCGTGAGCTTCAAAAGAGGAGCTACAATGTTCTCCACGCGCTCAGCGTGGATTACCGGGGTATTTACCGGGCGAACTTTGATACGGGCAAATGCGAGATATATCGGGATGACGAGCGGTTGAGGAAGGGCTGGGCCGTCAACTTTGAAGAAGGTTATCAGCCGGCGATGGAGCAGTATATTTCCGGGTATGTGGTTCCGAGAGATCAGGAGCGGCTTCGCGCCGTGACGAAGAAAGATTATGTGCTTGCCCAGCTAAAGATAAAGCAAAAATTCTATGTCCGGTATCAGGTGAGGGATAATTCCTACGGACTGAAACACCTGGAGATCCATTTTTCTGCCACGGAGAAGACGGAGGAAGACAGCTGCGTGATTTTTGCCCTGCGGGATATCAACGCCGTGGTGGAGCAGGAGGAGAAGTATAAGCTGGAAGCAAGACAGAGCCTGGAAGAAATTCTGGAGGGGGCCAGAACAGGAATCTGGACCATCGAGCTGGAGGAAGGGAGCCGGCCCAGGATGTACGCGGATCGGACTATGCGGATCCTCCTGGGGGTGACGGATGAAATTGGACCGGAAGAGTGCTACCGGCACTGGTTTGACAACATTGAACCGGATTATGTGGAGATGGTGCAGGAAGCGGTGCAGGAAATACTGGAAACCGGGCGTTCCGAGGTGATCTATCCCTGGAATCATCCGGAGCAGGGGAAAATCTATGTCCGCTGCGGCGGCGTGCCGGACAAGACATTCAAAAAACCGGGCGTCGGCCTGAACGGATACCACCAGGACATCACGGATACCATGGTGACGCGGAAGAAGCAGGAGCAAGCCATCATGGAGCTTTTGGAAAAGGTCAGGCGGGCAAATTCGGCAAAGAGCGAATTTCTCTCCCATATGTCCCACGATCTCCGCACTCCCATCAACGGGATTATGGGAATGCTGGCCATCCAGGAAAAGAGCCAGGGCGACCCAGAGCGGCAGAGAGAGTGCCGGGAAAAAATCCGCATATCCGCGGAGCATCTGCTCTCTCTGGTCAACGATGTGCTTCAGGTCAGCAAGCTTGACAGCGGAAGGCCGGCGGCGGTAGAGGAGCCCTTTGACCTTCAGGATACCTTGAAGAAGAGCATCGCGGTCTTGTCCGCCCAGGCGGAGGAGGCGGGGATCCGGCTGTTTTTGGAGGAGGCGGACGTGCAGCATGGAAGGCTGATCGGAAACCCGCTGCACCTGAAACAGATTCTGATGAATGTCATCGATAACGCTATCCGGTATAACCGGCCCGGCGGCTATGTATCTGTCCGGGTAAAGGAGACTGCCTACGGGAACGGGACTGCAGACTACCGGTTTGAGGTCGAAGACACCGGGATCGGTATCAGGGAGGACTTCAAAAAGCATATTTTTGAGCCCTTCACCCAGGAACGCCAGGATGCCAGGACTTACTACAGCGGCGTTGGCCTTGGCATGTCCATAGCGAAAAAACTGGTAGACCAGATGAAGGGAACCATTGAGGTCGACAGCCGGCTCGGCAAGGGGAGCGTGTTTCGGATTACGCTGCCGATTTCGGTTGACCAGTCCTGGGGCACACATTCCGCGGATGGGGAGCCGTCTGTGCGGGGCAATATTGCCGGAATGTGCGTTCTTCTGGTGGAGGACAATGAAATTAATTGTGAAATCGTAGAGTTCATGCTGAAAGAGGCGGGCGCCAGAGTCGTGATCGCCAACGACGGAAAAGTTGCCGTGGATGCGTTTGCGGCGTCTGAGCCGGGAACATTTGACTGCGTGCTCATGGATTTGATGATGCCGGTTATGAGCGGATATGAGGCGACGCGTGTGATTCGCGGCCTGGACCGGCCGGATGCGGAGTCTGTGCCCATCATAGCGCTGTCGGCAAATGCGTTTGAAGAGGATGTCGCACTGGCAAAAGCCGCCGGAATGAACGAGCATCTCTCAAAGCCGGTGGACATCAACAAAATGTTCCGGGTCATGAGCCGGCTGAGGCGCTGACAGAGACCGGGATTTTCAAGCCCGGATAAAACGCTTCCATCACTATAAAAAAGCTTTTTAAAAGTGGCGGGGAAAGTTCAGAGGGAGGCGGTCCCATGAGGCAGAGGATATCTGACTATATCAAAAAGAAATATAAGGTGTCTGCAGAATACCCCTGGCGGGACGACAATGTGGTCTTCCGCCACAGGGATAACAAAAAATGGTTTGCCCTGGTCATGGGGGTGAGGAAAAATAAGCTCGGCTTTTCGGGAGAGGACATGCTCGACGTGGTCAACCTGAAGCTGGACGATAGGTTTTTCCGGGACGTACTCCTCCGGGAGGAGGGCATCCTGCCAGCCTACCATATGAACAAACAGCATTGGATTACGGTTCTTTTAGACGGCACAGTCCCGGAGGATACGGTCTTTGACCTGATCGACAGGAGTTTTATGGCTACAGCGTCCGCAAAGAAGAAGGAGCGGCCTGGCTCGCCGAAGGAACGGGAGGTTTTAAAGAGACAGGAGGAAACAATCATGAATGTTTTTATCTGCTATGACAGATGCAGTACCTGCAAAAAGGCAGAGCAGTGGCTGAAAGAGAACGGAATCACCTGTGAGAAGCGTCCCATCAAAGAAGAGAACCCTTCCTTTGAAGAGCTTAAGGCCTGGTGGGAGAGAAGCGGGCTGCCGCTGAAACGGTTTTTTAATACCAGCGGACAGCTTTATAAGTCCATGAATCTGAAGGACAGGCTGAAGGAGATGAGCGAAGAGGAACAGCTTAAACTTCTGGCGACGGATGGCATGCTGGTGAAGCGGCCGCTCCTTTTGGCGGGGGATCAGGTATTGGTGGGATTTAAAGAGCCGGAATGGCAGAAAGCGCTGCTGTAAAATTCCCCTGTCTGATGCAAATAAAACAGCCTCTGTTTTGACGAAGAACAGAGGCTGTTTTATTATGATAGTAAAAAGGGAGGAGAGCTGAAGACAGCTCATGTTATGAAAAAAATATTGCGGCATTAGCACTGGCTGATGCTCCAAATATTGTCGGTTGTCATGGTCGGTGTTGCTTTGCTTTATGGTTATAGTATATGGGGAAATCGTGAAGAAATCATGCCCAGTCTGTAAAAAGATTTTGAATGATATTTGAACAAAATATGAACGGCTTCAGGAGTTTGGCGGGTTCCTTCTGAGGACAGGGAGATTTTTTGCTTGTAAATAAGGGTATAAAATGTTACGATGGTAACATCGGAAAACAAGAGGTTGAGGTGAGAGGGAATGGTAATCACTTATAAGTGTCCGTCCTGCGGGGCGCCGATGCTGTTTGACCCGGAGAGCCAGAAGCTTTCCTGTGATCATTGCGGGGCAGAGCTTTCCGCAAAGGAGTATGAAAAGCAGTATGGGAAGCCAACCCTGCGGGAGGAGACGGAAGAGGAGAAGGCGGCAGACTGCATGGAGGGCGGACCGGCGGAGACAGAGGAAGAGGGAAGCCGGGTTTCCTACGAGCGCGGGCCGACCATGCGTGTGAAGAAGTACCACTGTTCCTCCTGCGGGGCGGAGGTGGTCACCGACGAGACGACGGCGGCCTCGGTCTGCGGCTTCTGCGGAAGTCCGACCCTTTTGGAGGAACGGATGGAAGGGGCGAAGAGGCCGTCGAGGGTGATTCCCTTCCGGGTGACGAAAGAGCAGGCAGGGGAGACCTTTCGGGCCTGGACGAAGCGGGGGTTATTTACGCCGAGAGGCTTTCGGAGCCAGAGCACGATTGATAAGATTACCGGAATTTATGTGCCCTTCTGGCTGGTGGATTATCAGGCAAATGTCCGGCTCCGCGCCCGTTGTACAAGGACGAGGGTGACTCGTTCCAAGGATACCGAATACATATATACCGATCATTACGATGTGAGACGGAATGTCAATGCGGGCTATGAGAAGATTCCCATGGATGCCTCGGAGAAAATGGATGATGAGACGATGGATCTTTTGGAGCCCTTTCATTATCAGGATTTAAAGCCATTTGAACTCCCCTATCTGTCCGGGTATCTGGCAGACGTCTATTCTTACACAGAGAAGGATATGGAGGGGCGGGGAAAGCACCGGGTCAGGGAGTATGCCCTGGCGGCGGCCAGGGGAAGCATCTCCGGCTACAGCGGTGTCAATATCGTGGAACAGCATCTTCGGATCGATGAGACAGGAGCAGAATATGTGATGCTCCCGGTGTGGATGTTAAATTACCGCTATCAGGGAAAAAATTATCAGTTTGCCATCAACGGGCAGACAGGAAGGCTGGTGGGGACGCTGCCCCTCAGCAAGGGCCGGCTGGCCGGCTGGTGGGCCGGACTCACGGCAGGCATTTTTACAGCGGTCACTCTGATTTCGGTGATAGGAGGGCTGTTATGAGAAAAATGAGAACAAAACAGTTGTCCTTTCTGCTGGCAGTGGCGGCGGCGCTCATGATTGTCTGTGGCTTTGACAGCCAGGAAAAGAAGGTTTATGACGACGGGGAATTGCTGACAGATGCCGAGGAGGAGGGGCTTCAGGAGCTCTTGGTGGAGACAGCGAAGCGCACGGAGCAGGATCTGATCGTCGTGACTACCCGGGATAACGGGGGAAAAGAGGCCGGGGATTACGCGGATGATTTTTATGACGAGCATGGCTTTGGCTATGAGAAGGACAACGGCTCCGGCGTCCTGTTCCTGATTGACATGGATGCCAGGGATTTTTACATCAGCACGGCGGGGACGGCCATTGAGAAATATACGGATTCCGAGATCGATGGTACGCTGGATGCGATTATGCCGTACATGCGCGCGGGAGACTATGCGGGGGCCTGTGTGACCTTTGTCTCGGAGGCAGAGCGGTGCCTGACAGGCGGCGAGACGGGGAAAAACGGGTACTATGACGAGGAGGAGAACCGATTTGTGGAGTACTCTGCCGCAAAAGAAGAGCCGGGGTGGAAAAAGGCGATTGCCCCGAAACGGCTGGCGGTGGTGTTTTCGATTTCGGCGGCTGTCTCAGCTTTTATCGTCTTGATTATTTCCTGGAAACGAAAGACCAGGATGAGCGTCAACGGGGGAACCTACCTGGACGGCAGGGGCCTGGATTTTAAGGAGCGGAGCGACCGGTTCACCCATACCACAGTGGTGACTCGTCCGATTCCCAAGGATAATGGAGGAAGCAAAGGAGGAGGCCATAGCCACAGCTCTTCCCACACTAGCAGCGGCGGCCACAGCCACGGCGGAGGAGGCCGGAGTTTTTGAGACGCTCATGTTTAGTAAAATGGATCCTGCGCTTGGACGCAGTAAAAATTGGCGCGGTGAACGCCAAAAACAAAATTTTTGGTCGTTCACTATAAGAGAAAAAAGCATCTAATAAAAGAAAGTATTTATATATAGAAGAAAGGAAGCAAAGCAATGGAAGAGAGGAAGAATCCTGTAGTAACGATCGAGATGGAGAACGGAGGCGTGATAAAGGCAGAACTTTATCCGCAGATTGCTCCCAATACGGTGAACAATTTCATCAGCCTGGTAAAGAAAGGATTTTATGACGACTTGATTTTCCACAGGGTAATCCGGGGATTTATGATCCAGGGGGGATGCCCGCTGGGCCAGGGGACCGGCGGCCCCGGCTACCAGATCAAAGGCGAGTTTTCCACGAACGGTGTGGAAAACAATCTGGCCCACGATCCCGGCGTGCTTTCCATGGCCAGGGCCATGGATCCGGACTCGGCAGGTTCCCAATTCTTTATTATGCATGAGAAGGCTCCTCATTTAAATGGCCAATACGCTGCTTTCGGAAAGGTGGTCGAGGGCATGGACGTTGTGGATGCCATTGCGGCCGTAGCTACCGGTTATGCGGATAAGCCCCTTGAGGAACAGAGGATGAAGACCGTGACGGTGGAGACCTTTGGCGTGGATTACCCGGAACCGGAAATGTGTTGACGGAAAGCGAAAAGGCGGGATAGGGTATGAATATTGAAATCAGAAGAGAAGCCCAGACGCTTCACAGCTATGTGGTGAATCTGCGGAAGCATTTTCATCAGCACCCGGAGCTTTCTCTGGAAGAATGGGAGACCTCGAAGCGGATCCAGGAGGAGCTTACTGAGATGGGGATTCCGGTCACTCCGGCAGCCGAGACAGGGGTGATCGGGCTGATTGGCTCCAAGGGGCCGGTAATCGCCCTGCGGGCGGATATTGACGCTTTAAAGGTGGAGGAACAGAATGATATCGTATACAAATCCTGTGTGCCGGGAGTGATGCATGCCTGCGGGCACGATGCCCATGCGGCGGCGCTTTTGGGAGCGGCCAGGATCTTAAAGGCCCATGAGGAGGAGCTTAACTGTACGGTGAAGCTGATTTTCCAGCCGGGTGAGGAAGTCTCCAAGGGGGCCAAGATGATTCTGGAGGCGGGACATCTGGATCATGTGGAGCAAATTTTCGGGCTACATGTATTTGCGGACATCCCGGTGGGCTATGTGAATGTGGAGCCGGGGCCCAGGATGGCCGAATCAGACTATTTCAAGATCAGCATCAAGGGACGGCAGGGCCATGCCGGGAAACCACAGCAGTGTGTGGATGCTACAGTGGCTGCGGCGGCGATGATTCTGAATCTTCAGCAGATCGTCAGCCGGGAGACCAACCCCATTGATTCGGCTGTGGTGACCATCGGCCATGTGGAGTGCGGGACTGTGCGGAATGTCATTGCCGGTTCGGCAGTCCTGGAGGGAACGGTTCGGACATTTTCCAGGGAAGAGGGAAGACGGATCAAGAACGCGGTCAAACGGGTAGCCATGGGAACGGCAGCCACTTATCACGCGACGGCCAATGTGGAGTACAACCTTTCCGCTCACCCGGCGGTGGACAATGATCTGGATGTGGCGGAGATCGCCTTTGGCGGGGCTCAAAAGGTTTTTGACGAGCGTGCTTTTATTGAGGTGCCCAAAATGATGCTGGGGGAAGATTTTTCCGTGTATCAGCAGCGGATCCCCGGAGCTTTTGCTTTTATTGGCGCGGGTAATGAGGAGATGGGGCGGGCCTACCCGAACCACCATGAGAAGTTTAACATTGACGAGGATGCCGTGACCAATGCTGTGATGATGTATCTTGCTTATGTGCAGGAGTATGTGAACCGGAGGGAGCAGGAGGCGAAGGGGCAGAAGGCCGAGAAGAAAAGCCAGGCTCCGGAAAGCGGACTGTTCGGACGGTTTCAAAAGCTGCGAAAGGAGCGGGAGAGGAAATAGAGGCAGAAAAAAAGGGGCGGGGCCCACATATTGCACCTACTTCAAAACCTATTGTATTTTCAGGGAAACATGTGCTATACTGTGGATACAAAATACTTTGGAGTACAATATGAGGGACGAAATTAATTTGAGGGCCTATGGAAAAATTAACTTGGGCCTGGATGTGACGGGGAAGCGGCCGGACGGGTATCATGAAGTGCGGATGGTCATGCAGAATGTGAGTCTCTATGACGGTGTAAGGATTGGAACAAGGCGGGCGCCGGGAATCGGAGTGCGGACAAACCTCCCGTTTCTGCCCACGGGGCCGGACAACCTGGTTTACCGGGCGGCGAAGCTTCTGATGGACGAATTTGACATTGGGGAAGGGATTTCTGTTTCCTTATATAAAAAGATACCGGTGGCGGCCGGTATGGCCGGAGGAAGCAGCGATGCGGCGGCCGTCCTGGTGGGGATGAACCGGATGTTTCGGCTGGGGCTTTCTAAGCGGCAGCTCATGGAACGGGGGGTGAAGCTGGGGGCTGACATTCCCTATTGCATTATGCGGGGGACTGCCCTGGCGGAAGGGATCGGCGAGAGACTCACGCCTCTTCCTTCTATGCCGGAGTGTTCTCTTCTTCTGGCAAAACCGCCGATTAGTGTTTCCACTAAATTTGTATATGGCAGCCTGAAGGCTGACAGCCTTCCCTTTCATCCGGATATAGGAGGGCTTCTGAAAGGATTGGAGGATAAGGATCTGACTGCGATTTCCTCCTGCCTGGGAAATGTGCTGGAGACGGTGACCATACCGGCCTATCCCCAGATCCAGGAGATTAAGAATCAGATGAAGGAAGCCGGCGCGCTGGCGGCTTTGATGAGTGGGAGCGGGCCGACGGTGTTTGGGATTTTTACGGAACGGGAGAAAGCCTTAAGCGCCGGGAGAAAGCTGCGGGCCGGCGGGCTGGCCAGACAGGTCTATACGGTAAGACCCTTTCATGTGGACGGGCGCAATTGGAGGTAAGAGATGGACGCATGGAGAGTAAAGGAAAATGAATATCTTCCTCTGCGCGAGGTGGTGTTTAATACTCTGCGGAGGGCGATTCTCCGTGGGGAACTGGTTCCCGGACAGAGGCTGATGGAAATTCAGCTGGCAGAGAAAATGGGGGTCAGCCGCACACCGGTGAGAGAGGCGATCCGAAAGCTGGAACTGGAGGGATTGGTAGTTATGATCCCACGAAAGGGCGCCGAAGTGGCCCACATCTCCGGAAAGAATCTGCGGGATGTGCTGGAGGTCCGGCGGGCGCTTGAGGAGTTGGCCGGAGAGCTGGCCTGCAAGCGCATGACGGAGGAAGAGCTGAGACAGCTGGAGAAGGCGAATCACAAATTTATCTCGGTGCTGGGAAGCGACGACATTACGGTGATCGCCCAGGCGGACGAGGCTTTTCACGGACTGATTTATCAGGCGACGGACAATGACCGGCTGATCCAGATGGTCAATCACCTGCGGGAACAGATGTATCGGTACCGGATCGAGCATATCAAGGACCGCTCCCAGAGAAAGCTTTTGGTGCAGGAGCATCAGGAGATTATGCGGGCTCTGTCTGCGAGGGATGTGGAGGCTACCAGGAGAACCATCCGGAACCATATCAATAAACAGGAGATCACCGTGGGAAAGCATATCAAAAAGCGGGAAGAAGAGCCCTAGGCAGTCAAAACAGTTCCGCCAGCCATTCGGCCAGACGGAAGCGGATCTGCGGCCTTGGCTCTGCGGCTTTGGAGCCGGCAGCTTCCGATGGCAGCAGGGTTTCATAGGTATCTTCGTCGAGGATGGCTTGCAGCTCTTCTTTAGAGTCTTCCGGCACATCCCCGGAGGCCACGTCGACGAAGCAGAGGGACGGGTAGAGGACACACCACCAGTTTTTTCCGTTTCCGTCCCCGATGATGATGCGGAACGCCTCATAGGTGCCGCAGGGGAAAGTTAAATCCCCATAAGCTTTGGTCGGAAAATACCAGGGCTCGAGGGAGAGGGAAACGGAATAGTCAAAACCAGCCGAAGCGATGAGATCTTCGGCAATTTTTTTGATTTCTGTCTCGTGGGAGGAGAGAAAAGCCTTTGTGGAGGCAAGATCTGCGTCCTCCGGGAGAGATGTTTCCAGGTAATCGAGGACAGCGCTTTTGACAGAGAGTTTGAGAGCCTGATCTTCGTCAGAATCGCTGTTGGCAAGGACATGGAACCGCAGGATGTGGCCGGCCAGGTCTTCGTGTACGGCACGCACAGCCCGGTCGGAGGAAATCCACAGGGAAACGGCCCCCATGCAGAGCAGGGCCAGAAGTAAACTTAAAAGAATCCGATCTTTTTTCATATTTTCATACTCCTTTATGTAAACTGGTATAGGAAGAGTGTTCCCCTTTTTTGGAATTTATTACAATTTATCGTTGAAGAAATGGGGAAAGAAAGGTACAATGAGAAGGAGTCTGAAAAAAGAGAGAAAACCATAGAAAGAGGGCGTTCCAATGGCAAAACAGAAGGTGGCGGTATTTTTCGGAGGACAGTCATCCGAACATGAGATTTCCTGCCTCTCGGCAGTCAATGTGATCGGAAGCATTGATCGAGATAAATATGACGTGACGCTGGTGGGTATCACGGAAGAAGGGGAATGGCTTCTTACGGACAGCGTGGAAGAGATCCGATCCGGTACATGGAGAAACGGTTCCGTCCGGGCAGTCCTTTCCCCCGACGCGAAGCATCACGGCCTGCTGGTTTTGGACGGAGAGCGGGTGGATTGTCTGCATATCGACGTGGCTTTTCCGGTGCTTCACGGACTGTTCGGTGAGGACGGGACCATCCAGGGACTTTTGGAACTGGCTCAGATTCCCTATGTGGGCTGCAGCGTATTGGCCTCCGCGATATCCATGGATAAATATTATACGAAACTGGTGGTAGAACGGCTTGGGATCCGGCAGGCGGCTTATGTGGCGGTGAGGAAGTCGGAACTTTCCGACCCGGAGGCAGTGGTGCGGAGGGTGGAGGAGAAGCTTTCCTATCCCGTATTCATCAAACCCTGCAACGCGGGGTCGTCGAAGGGTGTTTCCAAGGCGGAAGACAGGGAAATGTTGGTGGCCGGCCTTCTGGAGGCGGCAGAGCATGACCGGAAGATTCTGGTGGAGGAGACCATTGTGGGACGGGAGATTGAATGCGCGGTCCTGGGCGGAGACAGGGCGGAGGCTTCCGGAGTGGGGGAAATCCTGGCGGCTGCGGACTTTTACGACTATGAGGCGAAGTACCACAACGCAGAATCGAAGACTGTGCCGGATCCGAACCTTCCGGGGGAAACCGTGGAGGAGCTCCGCCGGGATGCGGTTCAGATTTTTCAGGCAGTGGACGGTTTTGGCCTCGCCAGGGTAGATTTTTTTGTGACGAGAGACGGAAACCAGGTGGTCTTCAATGAGATCAACACGCTTCCCGGCTTTACGGCCATCAGCATGTATCCCATGCTTTGGGAGCACAGGGGGGTTGCGAAGCCGGAGCTTGTGGAAAGGCTGATTCAAATGGCGTTTTCCAGGAGGGAGCAGTAGATGGCGGGAAGCAATGCGCCCATTGGGGTTTTTGATTCCGGTGTGGGAGGGCTGACTGTTGCCAGGGAGATCATGCGCCAGCTGCCGGAGGAACGGATGGTCTATTTCGGGGACACGGCCAGACTTCCCTACGGTACAAAATCCAAGAATACGGTGATCCGCTTTTCCAGGCAGATTGTCCGTTTTTTGGAGACGAAGGATGTGAAGGCCATCGTGATTGCCTGCAATACGGCGACGGCCTGTGCCCTGGAGGAAATACAGAGAGAGCTTACCCTTCCGGTGATCGGTGTGATCGACGCGGCGGCCAGGGTGGCGGGGAGCGTTACGGAAAATAATCGGATCGGGGTGGTGGGAACTACGGCCACCATTGAGAGCGGCATGTATGAGAAGGCGCTGAGACGGTACAATGAGAAGGCGAAGGTTTACGGAAAGGCGTGCCCGCTTTTAGTCTCTCTGGCGGAGGAAGGATGGCTTCATGATACCATAACGGAGGAGGTCGTCCGCCGCTATTTGAAGGATCTGCAATATAAGTCCATTGACACACTGATCCTGGGATGCACCCATTATCCGCTGCTGCGATCCACCTTCCGCAAGATTGCCGGAGAGGATGTGACCCTTGTGAATCCTGCCTATGAGGTGGCCATGGAGCTTGGGGAGCTTCTCGGGCGGGAGGGGCTTGCCTGCAGGGGGGCTATGGACCGGACAGGGGAAAAATATGAGTTTTTTGTCAGCGATGCGGCAGAAAGGTTCTGTGATTTCGCAAACTCCATTCTCCCTTATGACATTGAGCGGGTGCAGCAGATCGATATTGAGAATTTTGAGACGGAAGATTTTGGAGAGGATGCGGCATGCAGAAGGATGTAATTTTATTTATGGGCAGCCATCAGACGGGAGGCAGCGTGGAGGACGATCAGCTCCAGCTGATTACCACAGGGCAGTATTACCATAAAAACGGCAAACATTATGTGATTTACGAGGAGCTTTCGGACAGCGGCAGGCACAAGTCGAAGAATACCATCAAAATTTATGAGGGCGGGGCCGAGGTTTTGAAAAGCGGAGAGTCCAGCATCCACATGGTGTTCGGACTTCATAAAAAAACACTTTCCTATTATGACATGCCTTACGGGAAATTGCTTGTGGGGCTGGAGACCAACCACATGGATCTTCTGGAGGAGGAGAACCGGATCCGGCTCAGGCTGGATTACCGGTTGGAGGTGGATTACCAGCACATGGCAGACTGCGAGGTGGAGATTCGTATTGAGTCAAGGGACGTGTGTGAAGTGAAACTGGGGTGACAGAGATGAGGGCTGCCACCCGTTTTTACGCATATGCGGGAAGATCGGGGGATAGCTATGAATGCTGAAGAAATTCTGAAAACATATTTCGGCTACGATTCCTTCCGGAAGGGGCAGAAGGAGCTCATAGATTCTGTCCTGTCCGGAAGGGACGTCCTGGCTGTTATGCCGACGGGGGCGGGGAAGTCTCTGTGCTACCAGGTACCGGCGCTGCTTCTTTCCGGCATCACCCTTGTAATTTCTCCGCTGATCTCATTGATGCAGGATCAGGTAAAGGCGCTGAATGAGGCGGGGATCCATGCCGCCTTTATCAATTCCTCCCTGACGGAGACACAGATCTCGAAAGCGCTTGCCCTGGCGCTGAGGGGAACCTACAAAATCATTTATGTGGCGCCGGAGCGGCTGGAGAGCGCGGAGTTTTTGCGGTTTGCCATGCATGGGCAGATCTCCATGGTGACGGTGGATGAAGCCCACTGTATTTCCCAGTGGGGGCAGGATTTCAGGCCCAGCTATGTGAAAATTGTTGATTTCATCGAACGTCTTCCGGAACGTCCGGTGGTAAGTGCTTTTACGGCTACGGCTACAAAGACGGTTCAGACGGATATCCTGTGTGTCCTGAAGCTTGCGGATCCAAAGGTTGTCGTGACGGGGTTTGACCGGGAGAATTTGTATTATCGGGTGGAGCATTTGCCCGGAAGGCAGAAAGATAATTTTGTGATGGATTATATAGAGAGACATCCGGAGGAAAGCGGGATTATTTACTGTGCCACCAGAAAAAATGTGGACGCTCTGCAGACGGCTCTCTTTAAGAGGGGAGTTCCGGTAACCGCTTACCATGCAGGGATGGACAGCACGGTGCGGGGGAAGAACCAGGAAGATTTCATTTATGACCGGGCACCGGTGATTGTGGCTACGAATGCCTTTGGCATGGGGATCGATAAGTCCAATGTCCGGTTTGTGATCCATTACAATATGCCTCAGAGTATGGAAAACTATTATCAGGAGGCGGGAAGGGCAGGCCGTGACGGCGGGCAGGCAAGGTGCATCCTCCTGTTTTCCCCGCAGGATATGGTTATCAACCGGTTTCTCCTGGAAAAAAAGGAATTCGCGGAGGGGGAGGAGAATGCAGAGTGGCTCCGGGAGAGAGACTACCGCAGGCTTCGGCTGATGGAGGACTATTGTAAGACTACATCCTGCCTGAGAAATTATATTCTGGAGTATTTTGGGGAGCGGCCGGGTACTCCCTGTGACAACTGCGGGAATTGTCATCAGAAGTTTTCGGAGATTGATATGACGGACGACGGGAAATGGGTGATTAACTGCCTTGCGGAGACAAAGGGGAGATATGGGCAGAGTATTGTGGCCGGCACTCTGCTGGGGGCGAAGCGGGCCAGGCTGAGGGAAGTGGGAGCGACGGATTATAAATCTTACGGGGCCCTGTCCCACCGAAAGGAGAGCGATATCCGCCTGCTCATCGACCAGATGGTGGCAGAAGGCTATATAATCCGGACAGACGGGGAGTACAGCGTGCTGCGGATGGGGGATTTCACAAAACTGAGGGATGAAGATACCCGCATTATGGTACGGATGGCAGAAAGGAATGTGAGCCTGGCAGAAACAAAAAAGAATCTTGCTGAAAAGATGGGGGCGAAATCGAGAAGCACCGATTCCTTCACCAGTGCGGGCTTTCAGTTGTTTGAAAGGCTCAAAAAGCTTCGCCTTGCAATCGCCAGGGAGGAGGCGGTGCCGCCGTATATTGTTTTCAGTGACAAGACTCTGATCGACATGTGTCAGAGGCTTCCGGGAAATGAGCAGGAGATGCTTGCCGTATCCGGAGTGGGGAGGAACAAGCTCGACAAGTACGGTCAGAGGTTCATCGGGGAGATTGCTGAATTTCTTGGGAGCAATCCCGGCATCCTGATCAGTGAAGAGACAGGAGAGCTGGTGTAAAGGGACAGGCAGGAGATTACAAAAAGTGAGTAAAAAAGGCAGAAAAACAGAACTGATTTTACGGTATTTTCAAGGATCCAAGCGGTATTTTGCCTTGGCTGTGGCAGCCTCTTTTGTGACGACGGCGTTAAATGCAGTGACGCCGCAGATTTTCCGTTTCAGCATCGACGAGGTGCTGGGGGGCGGCGGATATGACTACCTGGCGCAAAATCTCTGGATCCTGGCGCTCTCCATTGTGGCGGTGGCGGTGCTGTCGGGATGCTCTACCTTTGTGACCCGCACCTGTACGGCAAAGGCCGGAGAAAATTTTGCAAAGAACATGAGGGATGCCCTGTTTGTCCATGTCCAGCGGCTTCCCATGAGCTGGCATGACAAAAACCAGACCGGTGACATCATTCAGCGCTGCACCTCCGACGTGGAGGTGATCCGGAATTTTGTGGTGACACAGCTTCTGGAGGTGTTCCGGACGGTATTTTTGGTGGGAATCTCTTTCGGAATCATGGTATCCATGAACCGGAAACTGGCGTTTGTGGTGCTTCTCTTTGTGCCGGTGGTGGTCCTGTATTCGGCGGTGTTCTACCGGCTGATCGCGAAGCGGTTCACCAGGGCGGACGAGGCGGAGGGAGAGCTGTCCACGGTGGTGCAGGAAAACGCCACCGGTGTCCGGGTGGTCCGCGCCTTTGGCAGGGAACAGTTTGAGATGGAGCGGTTTCAGGAGAAAAACGAGATTTTTGCCCGCATGTGGATCAAGCTTGGAACCTTGTCCGGCCTTTACTGGGGTGTCGGGGATCTGATCACGGGCCTGCAGGTGGTGGCTGTGATTGTGCTGGGGGCGGTGGAAGCAGTCCATGGCAATATGTCTGTGGGTGAGTTTGTGGCGTTTGCCTCCTATAACACGGTGCTGGTCTGGCCGGTTCGCGGTCTGGGCAGAATCCTCTCGGACATGAGCAAGGCGGGCGTGTCCTTTGAGCGTGTGGACTATATCATTCACGGGCAGGAGGAGGCTTACGGACAGGAAGAGTTTTGCGGACAAGAAGAGTCTTATGGAGCAGAAGAAACTTATAGGCATGCCGGGGAGGCAGAGTTTCCGGCATCCATGGACATCGTTTTTTCCCATGTTACCTTTTCTTATGAGCAGGGAAAGAAGGTGTTGGATGATGTTTCCTTTGCCGTTCCTCAGGGAAAGACCTTCGGGATCCTGGGCGGGACGGGGAGCGGGAAAAGTACCATTGTGCAGCTTCTCACCAGGCTCTATGAATTGGGAGAAGGAACCATTACCATCGGCGGTGTGGATATCAGGAGTCTTCCGCTGTCCTGGCTTCGCCGACAGGTGGGCATGGTCCTTCAGGAGCCTTTCCTCTATTCCAGGACCATCCGGGAGAATATTGCCGCCCCGGTGCCGGGAGCTTCGATAAAAGAAATCAGAGAGGCGGCGGAAATTGCCTGTGTGGATGACGCCGTCATGGGTTTTGCGGATGGCTATGAGACGCTGGTGGGCGAGCGGGGCGTGACCCTTTCCGGAGGACAGAGGCAGCGGGTGGCCATTGCGAGAATGCTGCTGCAGCGGGCGCCCATTATGGTCTTCGATGATTCCCTGTCTGCCGTGGATTCCCGGACGGATTATCAGATCCGGCAGGCGCTCAAAGGACGGGTAAAGGGGGCGACGGTCATTCTCATCTCCCACCGGATTACCACATTAATGAGTGCGGACCAGATCATGGTGTTAAACGGGGGCCGGGTGGAGGAGATGGGAACCCATGGAGAACTGATCAGGCGGGCAGGCGTCTATCGGCAGATCTATGAGATTCAGATGAGCAGCGACGACAGGCGTACCGGCCGCCCGGAGGCGGAAAATGTGTAATATGGCCTGTACGGAGACGGGAAGTGCAGCGCGGCCCGCGAACAGGCAGATGGGAGGACGACATGGCGGCATATGAGGAACAGGAATATAATAAGCCCTTCAGCTTTCGGGTCTGGGCGAAAATGCTTCCGTTTTTCAAGCCTTATAAAAAATATTTTCTCATAACTCTGGGGCTGAATATTTTTCTGGCTGGGGTGGATATTCTGGTGCCGCTGTTTCAGAGCTATGCCATTGATCATTTTATTGTGGAGGACACTCTGGAGGGGCTTACCCCTTTCGCCCTGATATATGTGGCAATGATTGTGATGCAGACGGTGAGCGTATACGTTTCCGTCCATGCGGCCACCACCATCGAGATGAATCTGGGGCGGGATCTGAAATGGAAACAGTTCGAGCATCTGCAGACCCTTTCTTTTTCTTATTACAATACAACTCCGGTGGGCTACATTCATGCCAGGGTTATGAGCGATACCCTGCGGATTGCGTCCATGGTGGCGTGGGGGCTGGTGGACATGTTCTGGGCTTTTATCTACGTGGTCGCCGTGTTTGGGGTCATGCTGTTTTTGAATGCAGGGCTGGCCCTGATCATTATGCTGGTAGTTCCTGCCATCGCATGCCTGACGGTGTACTTTCAAAACCGGATCCTTCATTGGAATAGAAAGATACGCCGGATCAACTCCCAGATCACCAGTGCCTACAACGAAGGGATCACAGGGGTGAAGACGTCCAAAAGTATGGTCATTGAGAAAGACAACGATCAGGAATTTTTTGCGAAGACGGCCGAGATGCGCCGGGCATCCAACCGCAGCGCGAAGCTGAATGCCGTCTACATTCCCACTATATTGTTTTTCAGTTCTGTGGCCTCGGCCATTGTACTGGCAAAGGGGGGCGGCATGGTGAGGGGAGACCTGATGCGGCTCGGAACGCTGTCGGTGTTCATTTCTTATGCAGTGGTTCTCTTTGAACCGATCCAACAGCTGGCAAGGCTTTTGTCGGATCTGATCTCCTGCCAGGCCAATATCGAACGGGTCATGGACCTTCTGGAACAGAAGCCTAACGTGGTGGACCGCGCAGATGTCATCGAACGGTACGGGGACAATTTTACGGCGAAGCGGGAGAACTGGGAACGGATCCGGGGAGATGTGGTCTTTGAGGACGTGTCCTTCATGTATCCGGACGGAAAGGAATATGTGCTGGAGCATTTTGAACTTCACATTCCGGCGGGAATGAATGTGGCCATCGTGGGGGAGACGGGAGCAGGGAAATCCACGCTGGTCAATCTCCTGGGACGGTTCTTTGAGCCGACGAAGGGGCGGATCCTCATCGACGGTGTGGATTACCGGGAACGGTCCCAGCTGTGGCTTCACAGTCAGATCGGCTATGTGCTGCAGAATCCCCATCTGTTTTCCGGGACGGTGCGGGAGAATATCCGCTATGGCCGCCTGGAGGCCACTGACCGGGAGGTGGAGGAGGCCGCCAGGCAGGTATCGGCAGACGTGGTGGCGGAAAAGCTGGAGAATGGCTATGAGAGCAATGTGGGAGAGAGCGGCGGGCGGCTTTCCGTGGGAGAAAAACAACTGATTTCCTTCGCCAGAGCCATTCTGGCGGATCCGGCTATTTTCGTGCTGGACGAGGCCACCTCTTCCATTGACACCAAAACGGAACAGCTCATTCAAAATGCGGTAGGACGCCTGTTAAAAGGGCATACATCCTTTGTTATTGCCCACCGGCTCTCGACGATACGGCAGGCAGACCTGATTCTGGTGGTAAAGGACGGAAAGATCATCGAGCGGGGAAATCACAGAGAACTTTTGGAGGCGGGCGGATATTACAGCGAGCTCTATTCCAGACAGTTTGAGGAGGAGGCGGCCATGCGGGCCTTTGAGGAGAGCCGAAAGGCGGGACTTTGAAGAGGAACGTCTTTGGGGAAGAATGCTTTTGAAGCAGAAGACTCTTGGAGAAGCAGGGCTTTGAAGCAGATCGCTTTTGAAGAGGAACGCTCTTGGAAAAATAAGGTTTGTCATGCTTTCTGTAGAAAATCCTCATGGGGGAGCCGTTTCTTGGGGAAGCCGGAGGAAAAATGCGGAAAGCCGGAAATGGAGGATAGCCTTCTTTTGCGGATTGTGCTAGAATAAAGAAAAAATACCCGGTTTGGGAAGAAAAGGAGAACGGTATTTTATGAGACAGGATTTGATCGTGATTCTGGATCTTGGCAGTACGGAGAATACGGTGCTTGCCCGTGAGATCCGCAGTCTTGGCGTGTACAGTGAAATTCATCCTCATGACATTACGGCGGAGGAGCTTAGAGGGTTTAAAAATGTGAGGGGCGTAATCTTAAACGGCGGGGAAAACCGCGTTGTAGACGGACAGGCCGTGGAGATCAGGAAGGAGCTTTATGAGCTTGGCTATCCGATGATTTCCATTGATTACCCCCAGTCCAAATGTGAGACAAGGTTTGACAAACTGCCGGATCAGGAGACCCTGAAGCAGTTTGTCTTTGGCGCGTGCAGAGCAGAAGCCAACTGGAACATGAAGAACTTCATTGAGGATCAGGTGGAGCTGATCCGGAAGCAGGTGGGTGACAAAAAGGTGCTGCTGGCCCTTTCCGGCGGTGTGGACTCTTCTGTAGTGGCGGCCATGCTCATCAAAGCCATTGGCCAGCAGTTGACCTGCGTCCATGTCAACCACGGCTTGATGCGTAAGAATGAATCTGAAAGTGTTGTACAGGTCTTTAGGGACGAGCTTCATGCGAATCTGGTTTATGTGGACGCCTCCGAACGGTTCCTGGGCAAGCTGGAAAATGTGGCCGATCCGGAACAGAAGCGCAAGATCATCGGCAGCGAATTTATCCGGGTCTTTGAAGAAGAAGCCAGGAAGCTGGAGGGAATTGATTTCCTGGGCCAGGGAACCATCTATCCCGACATAATCGAAAGCGGGACCAAGACTGCAAAGATGGTGAAATCCCACCACAACGTGGGCGGCCTTCCGGAAGACCTGAAATTTGAACTGGTGGAGCCCTTAAAGCAGCTCTTCAAGGATGAGGTACGCGCCTGCGGCGTGGAGCTGGGCCTGCCTCATGACATGGTGTACCGCCAGCCCTTCCCTGGTCCCGGCCTCGGCGTCCGCTGCCTCGGCGCGATCACCCGCGACCGTCTGGAGGCCGTCCGCGAGTCCGACGCCATCCTTCGGGAAGAATTCGCAAAGGCCGGCCTGGACAAAAAGGTCTGGCAGTATTTTACCGTAGTGCCGGATTTCAAGTCTGTCGGCATGAAAAATAATGCGCGGGTCTTCGAGTACATGGTCATCATCCGCGCCATCAATACCATCGACGCCATGACAGCCACCGTCGAGAAGGTCGACTGGGACGTGCTGGAGAAGATCACGAACCGGATCCTGGCCGAGGTGGGCAACGTCAACCGGGTCTGCTATGACATGAGCCCGAAGCCGCCGGCGACGATTGAGTTCGAATAAACAAAAATGTTTAATAAACCCAGTGCTTATGCGGGTTTGCGGACTTTGGAAAGGTCTTTTGATAACAAATTGATAACAGT
>CAJUQY010000008.1:0-61715 GCA_910588815.1 uncultured Lachnospiraceae bacterium
CGCCTATAAGAACAAACAGATGGAGCTGCTGGCTGCCCGTATCGGTACCACAATTAAATAATCTGCAAATCGAATGCTCTTTTAAAGAAAAAACAACACGCTATTCCTTTTCGTCATATTCTCCCATCTCCTCTTCCATATTACGAATATTTAGTTCTGTGAGATTAGCCATTCTGGTGTAAAGATTCGTTGCTCGCTTAAAAAGACCTATATTTTTGAGATGTAAGGTTATGTTCTTAATTTCAAGTTCTTTAATGCGTTTGTTGGCTTCTTCTAAGTCTGTATAGGTTCTTTTACCAATTACTGATTTTTGTTTAGAGTTATTTATGTAATCTATAATTTCTTGATTCTTATATATGAACGATTTGGAGCATCCTGCATTAAGCGAAACTCTCTCCACTGTAAGGAGGATGCCTTTCTTCACCATATCGTCAATGATTGATTTTGTCGGGACGGTCACGGATGGAATCGATAAAAGAATAAAAAAAGGGGTTCTATTTATGGAAAAAGGTGTTAAAATAGGAGGGAGTGCCGCTGATTGAAAAAAGACAGTAAAAGGAGACGACAATAAATTCATGGCGATTGTGGAAACGATGATCGACATTCCGGCGGAGCATGAGCGGAATGTCTGTGGTCAGTTTGATTCCTTTTTAAAAAAGATTGAAAAAACGTTGAGGGTTACCATGGTTTCAAGAGACGGGCTTTTAAAGGTGATCGGGCCGGAGCGGGCCGTATCCCAGGCGGAGCGGGTCTTAAATACTCTGCTCGGACTTTCCGGCCGGGGAAATGAGATCACGGAGCAGAACGTGGACTATGCCCTGGCCATGGTATTCGAGGAAAGGGATGAAAAGCTTCTGGAGATCGATGAGGATCTCATCTGCCGGACCATCTCAGGGAGGCCGGTGAAGCCGAAGACCATTGGACAGAAGGAATATGTGGACGCCATACGGGAGAAGATGATCGTCTTCGGCCTGGGGCCTGCCGGGACCGGAAAGACCTACCTGGCCATGGCCATGGCGATCCAGGCGTTTAAGAATAATGAGGTCGGCCGGATTATCCTCACCAGGCCGGCCATTGAGGCCGGGGAGAAGCTTGGGTTTCTGCCGGGGGACTTGCAGAGCAAGATCGACCCCTATCTGCGGCCTCTTTATGATGCCCTCTATGAGATCATGGGGGCCGACAGCTATCTTCACAATGCGGAGAAGGGACTCATCGAGGTGGCGCCTTTAGCTTATATGAGGGGGCGTACCCTGGATAATGCCTATATCATCCTGGACGAAGCCCAGAACACGACGCCGGCCCAGATGAAGATGTTCCTTACCAGGATCGGCTTTGGCTCCAAGGTCATTGTCACCGGGGACATGAGCCAGCGGGATCTTGCCGGGGACGGGCCTTCGGGCCTCGACGTGGCGGTGAGAGTCCTCGGAAAGATAGAGGATATCGCTTTTATCCGGCTCTCGGACAAGGATATTGTGAGGCACCCTCTGGTCCAGAAGATCGTCAGAGCCTATGAGGCATATGAGAGTAAAAGCCGGGCCGGCGAGAAAAAGCGCAGTTTTGACGGAAACAGACAATGGGAACACAGACAGCGGGGGAGAGGATTATGACCTGTGAAATTTCTTATGAAGCAGATACGCTTCTTTCGATTCCTTACGGAGAGATCATCCGCCAAGTGGTGGAAGCGGCCATTGCCCAGGAGGGATGCCCCTATGAGGCGGAGGTGAGTGTCACCCTGACCTCCGGTGAGGAGGTGAGGAGGCTCAACCGGGAGTTTCGGGGCGTCGATCAGACCACAGACGTCCTCTCCTTTCCCATGTCGGAATACAAAGAACCGGCGGATTTTGATTTTCTGGAGGAGGACGCGGCGGCGGACTGCTTCAATCCGGAGACGGGAGAGCTCCTTTTGGGGGACATTGTTCTTTCTGTGGAAAAGATCAAAGAGCAGGCGCGGGAGTACGGCCATTCCTTAAAACGGGAGCTGGCGTTCTTAACTGCCCACAGCATGCTTCACCTCATGGGCTATGACCATATGGAGGAGGAGGAACGAAAACTCATGGAGGAGCGGCAGAGGCTTTTGATGGAAGCCCTGGACATTCCTAGAGGATAAGGGGAAAGAAACGTTTATGAGCGTCAAGAACCAAAGACCTAAGAAAAAGAAAAAATCCAATAATTTCCTGGTGCAGGGCTCCATTCTCGCGGCGGCGGGGATTCTGGTGCGGATCATCGGCATGGTCTACCGGATTCCCATGCAGAACAAGATCGGAAGCGCTGCCATGGGGATCTACTCGTCGGCTTATTATATCTATAATATCATGCTCCTGCTGTCCTCCTACAGCCTGCCCCTGGCCGTCTCCAAGATGGTATCGGCCCGGGTGGCCCTGGGACAGCATAAGAATGCGTACAGGATCTTTAAAAGCTCCCTGATCTTCTCACTGGTTTCCGGAGGGATCGCCGGTCTGGCGACATTCTTCGGGGCTGATTTTTTCGCGGCGAAGCTTCTGCATGAGCCGGGAGCCGCCTATGCCATCAAAGTACTGGCGCCGACTATCTTTATCATGGCTTTTCTGGGAACTCTGCGGGGGTATTTCCAAGGACTTGGCACCATGATGCCCACGGCGGTGTCCCAGGTGCTGGAGCAGATCGTCAATGCGGGGATCAGTATTGCGGCGGCCTTTTTTCTTTTTGACATCGGGGCACAGATGGATCTGGAAAAGGGCGCCAAAACCTATGCCGACGCCTACGGGGCCGCCGGCGGGACCATCGGCACGGCTGCCGGGGCGCTCATCGCGTTTTTATTCTGCATCCTGATTTTTTTCCTGTACCGGAGGGTCTTAAGGCGGCAGATGCACCGGGATAAGACGGTGATGCTGGAGTCCTACGGGAATATCGCCAGAGTTCTGGTGGCTACCATTATTCCTGTCATTATCAGTGGCACCGTCTATAATATCAGCAGCCTCATCGACAACAGTGTTTACGGGTTTTATATGAAGTCCACGGGGGAGACGGCCCACTACATGGCCAACTGGGGCGTTTATTCCGGCCAATATTATCTGCTGATCAACGTACCCATCGCGATTTCCAACGCCCTGGCCTCCTCCATGCTCCCGGCCCTCACGAGGACGGTGGCCGAGGGAAGGAAGGGGGAAATTTTAAGAAAAGTCAATGTGACTGTCCGTTTCTCCATGCTGGTGGCCATTCCGGCTGCAGTGGGTCTCACGGTCTTAGGATTTCCCATCGTCAGCCTTTTGTTCCGGCAGGATACGAAGCTGGGAGGGGATCTGTTGTTTTTAGGCTCCCTGGCCGTGGTATTTTTTTCGCTGTCCACCATCACCAACGGGATCTTGCAGGGAATCAACCGGATGAAGACTCCGGTTGTCAATGCCATGATCTCCCTGGTGCTCCATGTGGGTATACTGGCCGTCGTGCTTTACGGCCTTGACATGGGAATCTACGGCGTGGTTGTGGCAAATATGTTTTTCGGGCTGACCATGTGCATGTTCAACGGCGTGTCCATCGCGAAATATCTCCATTACCGGCAGGAGGTCAAGAAAACTTTCGTGCTTCCGTTTCTGGCATCGGCCATTATGGGGGGGCTTTCCTACGGTGTGTACTATCTTCTGAACAGGTTTACGCAGAGCAATGTCATCGCCTGTGTGACGGCAGTCTTCGTGGCGGTAATCGTGTATTTTATCCTGCTGCTTTTGTTCCGGTGCATCAGTGAAAAGGAGCTTCGCAGCATGCCCATGGGAGGGAAGGCTGTCCGTGTGGCGAAGAAGCTTCATCTGATGTAGAGCTTTTCTGTATATCTGTATATTTTTCTTTTTATCAGCCAATACTTGGAAGGAGGATCCGATATCCTCCTTTTTATTATGCGCACGGGTGCCAAAAGGAAAATTGTCGTCAGAGCCGACGGGCCCCGGCGCGGCGAGTAGGGGAAGATAAATCTTCCCTGCTCGATTACGCACGGGCGCCTGAGGGAAAAGTGCCGTCAGAGCCGACAGGCCCCGGCGCGGTTTTATCGGATTATAAAGAACGGAGTGAAAGCTGTTATGAAGAAAAGCTTATGGATTTGGGTATCCGGTTTTTGTCTGTTTTTTTTCCTGTTTTCCACGGTTTATTATTTCAGTTACCGGAATCTGGAATTGAAAAAGCAGTTGGAGATTGCAGAAGAGAAAGCGAACGTTTTGTCTGCCAGAGGGGCCGAAGCGGGACGGGAGGCGGGGGAAGCCGCAGGAGAAACCACGAAAGAGACGGCTCTGGACGGACCGGAGGTTTTGGAAGAGAGCGCCCTGGCCGCAGAGCAGCAGAATGTGCTTTCCGTAAGCAACAGCATGCTGTATATTGCTCAAAATTATAATGAGGCGGACGGAAAGATCACGGAAACGATTCTCCCCGTGCCGGAGGAATATATGGGGCTTACCAGAGAAGGGCTGATCGAACGGCTCAAGGAGGAGGGGGGCGGGAAAAGCCTGGTCTCGTTTTCTGCGGACCGGCTGGTGATCCGAAGCCGGGAGGCGGTAGACCCGGGAAGCTACCGGTTTCTGCTGCTGTTAGAGGAGGGGTATCTTAAGATTTACTACAGCGACAGGAGCGACGTCTATATGGAAACTTATCTGACGGAGGACGAGCTTCCGGAGAGTGAGGTGGATGTTCTGAAGACGGGCTATTATATCAAAGGTGTGGAAGAACTTTATGATTATCTGGAATCCATCACCAGCTGATTCTGTGAAAAATGAAGAATCGCGTTTTCTCATGATTCCAAAAGATATGGTTGCCGAATTCTCTGCCGGGGATTATAATAGACAGAGAAAAGCCGGCGGCGTCCGGTGTTTGACGATGAGGGATTTGCGTGATGGAAAAGAAAAAGAGATGGAAAAAAGCAGGGGTCGGGCGGGGGTTTATCGGGTTGATCGTACTGGTTTTTCTGGTATTGGCGGTCATTGTGTTTTCCGTGTCAAGAAGAGTTTCCAGGGAAATGGCGGGAGCAGCCATCGGAAATTTGAGTGAAAGCCTGGAGCTGATTCAGGGGACGATCGAAGCAATCCTCGGGATGGAAGCGGAGTTCCAGAAGGAAATCGCCCAGGAGCTCGCCGCTTCCGGCCAGCCGGAGGTATTCCTCTCTTCATATGGAAGCAATAAGGCTATGGCGAGGCTTTCTCTGGTATTTTCGGGTGAGACGGAGGGGATTTCCAACACAGGAGAGGCTTTTTTGCCGGAAGAGCTGGATTTTTCCACCGGGAAGACCGTGGAAGGGCTCCCCATCTCCAGGTCTTATTTAAACAGTATGGGGACCTGGGCTTATACCATGTCCTGTCCTGTCTCCATAGACGGCAGGCAGGTTGCCACGCTCTATATTGAATATATTTATGATGCCCTGGATGATGCCCTTCCAGATAAATTTTATAATACCAATGCGACGCTTTATGTCATGGACACCATCAGTGAGAGGCTGGTGCTCAAGCCCAAGGGTATGGGAGAAAGGGATGCCGGCCATTTGAACCTGGAGGATTTCTGCCGGGCCAACAATATCGTGGAAGAGAAGAACCAGACCATGATTGCAGAAAGCCTGAAGACCGGAAAAAATGTCATGTTCTACCACGATGTCCGGGGACGGGAGTCTCTGATCTATATGTGGGCGGTGGAGGACAGCGCCCTGTATCTGATCGGATACGTGCCGGTGGAGGCAATCCAGCAGGAGGGACGGGCCGTAAATCAGAATATTTATATCGTGGTCGCTTCCATGCTGGTGGCTTTTTCTGTCTGCGTGATTTTCTATTTCCTGACGGAGCGGCAGAAGAGCCGTATCCGCAAGGAACGGGAGGAAGAGCGGAAGATACATAACCAACAGCTGGCGGAAGCGCTGCAGGCAGCCCAGATCGCCAGCCATTCCAAAACGATGTTTCTCTCCAATATGTCCCACGATATCCGCACGCCCATGAACGCTATTTTAGGGTTTGCGGCGCTCCTTGAGAAGAATGCCGACTATCCTGTAAGGGTCCGGGAATATACCAAGAAGATCACGGCATCCGGCCAGCACCTTTTGGGACTCATCAATGACGTTCTGGACGTTTCCAAGATCGAGAGCGGGAAGGTGGTGCTCACCATCGGGGAGTTTGCCTTAAACCATGTGGTGGCCTCCGTGGATTCTATTATCCGGCCGGCGGCCAAGGCCAAGGGGCAGGAGTTTGAGATCACGGTAACAGGCGTCAAACACGAGTGCCTGATCGGGGATGAGACCAGGTTAAACCAGATTTTGTTAAATCTGCTCTCCAATGCCGTCAAGTATACGGGGGAGGGCGGAACGATCTGGTTTAGGATTATCGGGTTAGAGCAGCGGTCTCCCCAGTATGAGCATATCCGGATCGAGGTGGAAGATAACGGATTCGGCATGACTCCAGAGTACCTGGAGGTCATTTTTGACGCCTTTACAAGGGCGGAGAACAGCACCACCAACAAGGTCCAGGGCACAGGCCTTGGCATGGCGATTACAAAGAACATCGTGGAACTGATGGGCGGGACCATTAAGGTTTCCAGTGAGGTGGATAAAGGAACGCTCTTTACGGTCGATTTGGAGCTTCGGCTCCCGGAGGAAACCATGGATGCCCAGTTCTGGCCGAACCACGGGATATCAAGGATCTTAACCATTGACGATGACGAGGGGATCTGTCGGAATATCCAGATGCTGATGGAAGGCTCAGGCGTTTCTGTGGATATCGCCTTAAGCGGAGAAGAGGGCATTGAGCAGGTTCAGGCATATAATGGTCAGGGAGGCTCCTATGACGTGATCCTTCTGGACTGGCAGATGCCGGGACATATGAGCGGCCTGGAGACGGCGCAGCGGCTCAGGGATGTTCTCACGGAGCATGTACCGATTTTCTTCCTGACTTCCTACGACTGGAATGAGATTGAGGACCAGGCGTCCTGTGCGGGTACAGACGGTTATTTGACGAAACCGTTTTTCGTGTCCGCTTTTATGGAAAAGATCCTGGAGCTTCCGAGGGAGGGGCTCCATGCACACGCAAAGAACGGTTTTGCGACGGAGGGGCATGCCAGCCTGGAAGGCCATCATTTTTTGGTGGCGGAGGACAATGAGATCAACGCGGAGATCGTACAGGAATTTCTGGATATGGACAGCGCCTCCTGCGAACTGGTAGAAAACGGGCTTTTGGCCCTGGAACTTTTTAAGGCTTCCGAGCCCGGCCGGTTTGACGCCATTTTGATGGATGTCCAGATGCCGGTCATGAACGGCTATGAGGCTACCCGGGCGATCCGTGCCCTGGACAGAGAGGATGCGAAGGAGATTCCGATCATTGCCATGACGGCCAACGCATTTTCGGAGGATGTGAAGGAAGCCATGGATGCCGGGATGAACGCCCATGTGGCGAAGCCCATTGACATGGAGCTTCTCAGGGTCGCTGTCAATCAATTTTCAAAAAGGAGGAAGGAGTCATGAGGCTGTCTGTAAAACGATTCCTGTCTCTTGGCCTGGCGGGGAGCCTGTTTCTTTCTCTGATCGGCTGTGGGGCGGGGAAGAGGCAGGACGGCAACCTGGCTGACAATGAGGAGAAGGAGAGGCTTGTGGTCAATTTGTTCGGTCCTATGGAGAAATCCAAGCCGGACCTTAAGAACGTGGCGAGGAACGCTTTCGACCAGACGATCGCCATGGCGGAGGAACGGCTTGGGCTGACGGTGGAGTACCGGACTTATACGGCAGAGAATTATCAGGAGAAGACCTATGACGACGTAACGCTTGAACGTGTGAGGAATCACATGGACGATCTGTACCTGCTGAATCCGGACACCATTCAGGTTCTTGGTTCGGAGGGGAGTCTTGCCGATTTGTCTGACCTGGCCTGTGCAAAAAATCTGAGGGATGTGGTAAAAACGGCCAATACGGTGGACGGAAAGCTGGTGGCCATTCCTCAGGAGGTGGTGGCACACGGCCTGTTTATCAACAAGGATCTGTTTGATAAGTATAAACTGAAGGTTCCGGATACGCCGGAGGAGTTTATGGAGTGCTGCCGGGTATTCAAGGAGAACGGCATTGAGACACCCATCGGCGCCAACCGCTGGTGGCTGGAGAATTTTGTGCTGGCCCAGGCTTACGCAGAGCTTTATAACGGGGACAGTACGGCGGAGCAGATTGAGGCTCTCAATAACGGTACGGCAAAGTACAGTGACTATATGCGGCCGGGCTTTGAATATCTGAAAGAATTGATCGACAAAGGCTATATTGACGCCGAGACGGCCTATACTTATGAGGCTATCGAGGGGGATGGCCCGGATTTCATGGCAGGAAAAACGCCAATTGTCATGGCCTACTGGTCGGCGGCCAATGCGGAGACCGCGTACGGGAAGCCGAATTTCAACCTGCAGGTGATTGGATTCCCCAGCAGCCTCGGGCAGATGCCGGTCATCTCCGTAACCGGTTACGCGGTTTCGGCCAATGCGGAGCATCTGGAGGAGGCTCTTGATGTTTTGGAAGTGGTACTCTCCGACGAAGCGCTCCGGCTGTATACGGAAAACAACCAGGTTATTTCCCCTTCCCAAAATGTGGAAGTTGACTGTATCGATGCCCTGAAGCCTCTCAATGACCGGGTTAATGAGGGAATTTATGTCCTCGGCTCCAATGCCGGTATGAAGGTGGAGCAGTGGGGCAATACCTGCCTGATTGTGCGGGAGCTGCTCAAAGGGGCTTCTGTGGATGAGTGTATGGCTATGTTTGATGAACTGCAGGAGGCTTCGCTCACGGAGCAGTAAAATGAGGAGAAACATGAGACGGACGGTGATCATCGGCGGAGGGGCCGCCGGCATGACTGCGGCCATTGTTGCTGCCGGGGAGGGCGACGCGGTGACTCTTTTGGAGCACACAGACAGACTGGGAAGAAAGCTTCTCTCCACGGGGAACGGCCGCTGCAATCTGACGAACCGGAGGCAGGGGGCAAAATTTTATCATTCGGAGAATCCTGATTTTCCGCTTCCGGCCCTTGGCCGGTTCGGTTTTTCCGAAACGCTCTGTTTTTTTGAAACGCTGGGACTTTTTTTCAAGGAGCGGGATGGGTATGTATATCCCCGCTCTTCCAAGGCCCAAACGGTCAGGGATGCGCTTCTTGCGGCCATTTTGGGACAGGGAGTGGATGTCCGGACGGAATGCAGGGTGACAAAAATCGAGGCGGCAGGAAGAAAGGCGCCGGAGAGGAAGACTTTAGGAAGCAAGCCGGCGAAAAACGGAAGAGAAGACCCGGAAGGCTCTGACGGAGCAGGGCGGTTTTTGGTGCGGACACAGGACACTTCGTTCGCGGCAGATGCAGTGATTCTCGCCTGCGGCGGGATGGCAGCGCCCTTTACCGGTTCTGACGGGAGCGGTTATGGGCTGGCCAAGGCTCTCGGCCACCGTCTGGTTCTGCCGGTGCCTGCCCTCACCGGACTTTTTGCCTCTTCCAATCCTTTGCGGAAGGCGGCCGGGGTCCGCACGGACGGAACTATCCTTCTGTATGTGGGGGAAGGAGAGGACAAGAGGCTTGTATGCCAGGACACGGGGGAGCTTCAAATTACGGATTACGGGATTTCAGGGATTCCAGTCTTCCAGGTGAGCCGGCACGCCTCCAGGGCCCTCTCAGAGGGGATCGGGGTATCGGCTGCGCTTCACTTTCTTCCGGAGTATGGGCGGGAGGAGGCCAAGGATTTGATTTTCCGTATTTTCCGTACGCGGACCGATGCGGATCCTTCTTTTCTGCCCGATACGGGAAATCGGGACTGCATGCAGGTTCTCTGCGGCCTGTTCCCGGAAAAGCTGGCGGCCGTGCTGTTAAAAAGAGCGGGGATTCCTCTCCATGCCCCGGCAGGCCATCCGGGGGGAAAACAGCTGCAAAAGCTTTCGGAGCTTGTCTGTGGATTTCCGCTTGAGATTTCGGCGGCGGGGGATTTTTCCAGAGCCCAGGTGACGGCGGGCGGGATTGATACCAGGGAGGTTTGGGCGGAAACCATGGAGTCGAAGCTGGTTCCCGGCCTTTTTTTTGCCGGAGAGATTCTGGACGTGGACGGAGACTGCGGAGGTTATAATTTACAATGGGCATGGGCCAGCGGGTTTCTGGCCGGAAAGCAGGGGAGGCCATGATTCGTATTACGGGAATAAAGCTGATGCCGGGAGAGGGGGAAGAGCTTCTTCTCTCTAAAATCTGCAAAAAGCTCCGGCTTCAGGAGGAAGAGGTCAAGGCGTTTCATATTGTGAAGCGCTCCATTGACGCCAGGAAGAAAGAGGCTCCTTTTTATGTCTATCAGGTGGACGTGAAGGTGCGCGGGCGGGAGGCTTCCGCCCTTAAAGGCCTCAAGGGACCGGAGGTGCGGCTTATCCAGAAGGAGTCTTACCGGTTCCCCGGGGGAGCGGGGGAGAGCTTTCGGCACCGGCCGGTCATTGCGGGCACGGGGCCTGCCGGGCTTTTCTGCGGATATATGCTGGCCAAGGCGGGCTTTGCCCCGATTCTTCTGGAGCGGGGAGGCAGAGTCCCGGAACGGGTGACGGCGGTGGAGAGGTTTTGGAAGACCGGAATCCTGGACACGGAGTGCAACGTCCAGTTCGGGGAAGGGGGAGCGGGAACCTTTTCCGACGGGAAATTAAACACCATGGCCAAAGATCCCATGCTCCGGGGCAGAAAGGTTTTGGAGATTTTTGCCGCCATGGGGGCGGGAGATGAAATTCTCTATGACAGTAAGCCCCATATCGGGACGGATGTGCTGAAGTTGGTCCTCGGAAATCTCAGGCGGGAAATGGAACGCCTGGGGGCGGAATTTTATTTTCACACCAAGCTTGTGGATCTGGAAGTTTCCGGCGGAAGGCTTTCCGGGATTTTTGCGGAGGAGCAAGGGAGCGGGGAACGCCGCTTCTTTGAGACGGAGCATTTAATCCTCGCCGTCGGGCACAGCGCCAGGGATACCTTCCGGATGCTCTATGACCGGGGACTTTCTATGCATGCCAAGTCCTTTGCCGTGGGGCTCCGTATGGAGCACCCCCAGTCCATGATCCAGAGGGCTCAGTACGGGGAGCGGTTTGCCGGTTTTTTTCCTCCGGCGCCATACAAGGTGACGGCCAGGGCTTCGGACGGGAGAGGCGTTTACTCCTTCTGCATGTGCCCCGGCGGCTATGTGGTCAATGCCTCTTCGGAGAAGAACCGGCTGGCCGTAAACGGTATGAGCAACCGGGCCAGGGACGGGAGAAATGCCAACAGCGCCATCATCGTCACCGTCTCCCCGGAGGATTTTGTTCCGTTTTACGGCCAGGAGGCTTCAGACGGAAGCTTCAGACCGGAGGGAGATGCCTTTTGCCCTGCCGGCAGGATACATCCCCTTGCCGGAGTGGAATTTCAGCGGCGGTTGGAGGAGCGGGCTTTCTTCCTGGGGGACGGGGCCGTACCCATACAGCTCTACGGGGATTTTAAGGCAAACCGTACAAGCACGGGCCCGGGGGAGGTTCTTCCGGATACCATGGGAAAAAGCTGTTATGCCAACCTCCGGGGGCTTCTGCCGGATTTTGCGGGCCGGGCCATCATAGAGGGCGTGGAGTTCTGGGGAAAGAAGATTTCCGGCTTTGACCGCTATGACGCGGTTCTTTCCGGGGTGGAGAGCCGCACTTCTTCTCCGGTCCGGATGGAGCGGGACGAAAGACTCCGGGGAAGCATTCCCGGCATCTACCCCTGCGGGGAGGGGGCTGGATACGCCGGAGGTATCACTTCGGCGGCCATGGACGGAATCCGGGTGGCGGAGATGTTGGCCGGGGAGGAGAGGAGTTATGAAAGGTTCTGAAAAGGAAAATGGCTGTGCGGCTTTGGACAGTCAAAGGATTACCCTTTATCATGGTTCTAAATCAGGGATTTCCGGTGCGATCATGCCTGCAAGCCGGAAACACTGTGATTTTGGCCAGGGATTTTACATGGGGACAAACCGGATTCAGCCTCTTACTTTGATTTACAATTATCCAAATGCGAAACTGTATACGTTGAGTGCCGATCTGTCTGATCTCAGAATCCTTAACATGGAAGTTGGGCTGGATTGGGCATTGTTGGTTGCATATAACCGCGGAAAAATGGAATCAGTGAAAAGCTCTCCTATTTATGAGTATTTTGCAAATTTAAGGAAAGGCTGTGATATGGTCATCGGCTCGATTGCAAACGACCGAATGTTTGTTGTCCTTGACCGTTTTTTCAATGGGGAGATCACGGATCTTGCGCTGATCCACAGCCTCTCGGCATTGAAACTTGGCCTGCAGTATGTCGCTTTGACGGAGAAAGCCTGCCGAAGGATAAACATCCTTGAGGAATCCAGCCTTTCTGATGCTGATCGAGATAAGCTAAAACAGGAGAGTGAGTCAAACCGTTCTGCCGGAATTCGCATGGCAGATGAGATCTGTAAGAAATATCGCCGTGAGGGTCGTTTTTTTGATGAGATTATAAGTGAAAATAATGTTTAAGGCGGGGAAATGTGATGGAAAATTTTTCACTGGAAAAGAGGCAGCTCTGTGACATTCAGGGCCGCTTGTTTGAGCTTGCGTTAAAAAACGGATACGATTGCCCGTCATTTATTGAGACTTTCATGAATAGTCGGACAGCCCGGGCTCTCGATGATGTCTATGATCGGTTGCAATGGGCCGGAGAGGAATATATTCTGGAGGAGTTGGATGATGAGGCAGGCGGGCTGAAAAAAGCTGGTATGATTTACCCTGTGGAGGTCATGTACTGGACAGGATACCTTTATCGTTACTGGCATTATTACACAGGTGAATTCAGCCGTGAAATCTATCAAATTGCCGATGCAGAAAGAATGAAGGAATCATGGCCCGGCTTCCATACGCTTGACGTCTCGATGGCTGTTGACGATTTGAAGGAAATTCACAGACTGAATTCGTAGGGCAGCAGCCGTCAGCGTTTTTTTGCGGGCATTCTTGCCAAGTGAACGGATTTTTGATAAAATAGAAATGTTAGGCCGCTGCCCGGAGGACAGGCGGGAAAGGAAAATGGAGACATACGTCATGGACAGAAAAACGAGACTTCTTGGGAAGCGGCGGGTGGTGGTGAAAATCGGCTCGTCTTCCCTGACTCACAAATATACGGGTTTTTTGAATCTCAACAAGGTGGAAAAGCTGGCGAGGGTTCTCTGTGACCTGAGAAACCAGGGCATGGAGGTGGTGCTGGTAAGCTCCGGCGCCGGCGCCGTAGGCAGAAAGACCATGGGCTATATGGAACGGCCGGATGTCCTGCCGGTGAAGCAGGCGCTGGCGGCGGTGGGGCAGGCCAAGCTGATGATGACTTATCAGAAGCTTTTTTCGGAGTATAACCAGGTGGTGGCCCAGATTTTGATGACGAAGACCACCATGCTCAATGAAGAATCCAGGAGGAATGCCAGGAATACCTTTGACGAGCTTCTTGCCATGGGAGTGATACCCATTGTCAATGAAAACGACACGGTGGCCACCCATGAGATCGAGTTCGGGGACAATGACCGGCTCTCCGCCATCGTGGCGGCGGTGATCGGCGCGGATCTTCTGATTCTGCTCTCGGATATTGACGGGCTCTATGAGGATGATCCCAGGGTGAATCCCAAGGCCGCTTTTGTCGACGAGGTGGCAGAGATCACGGACGGCCTTGTGGAGATGGGGAAGGATACCACCGGAAGCAGCGTGGGAACAGGGGGCATGTCTGCCAAAATTGTGGCTGCAAGAATGGCCACCGACGCGGGCATTGACATGGTGATCACCAATGGGGACGATGTGGAGAATATTTACCGGGTTCTTGGCGGGGAGCCGGTGGGGACTTTATTCTTGGCCCATAAAAACAGAAATTTTGACCTGATGGAGTATTTGACGGCCTATTGAGGCTTTATAAGGAGCGGAAACCATGAAAAAAGCGGGACTTGTTTTGGAGGGCGGCGCGACCCGGGGGATCTTTACCTCAGGCGTTCTGGATTTTCTGATGGAGCGGGATTTGTACCTGCCTTATGTGATCGGCGTCTCGGCGGGGGCCTGTAATGGAATTGACTATGTGGCCGGACAAATCGGCCGGACCAGGAACTGCATCATTCCTCCGGATAAGGACAGCCGGTATATTGATGTCAGACGCGCCTTAAAGACGGGCAATCTCTTTGACATGGATTTGATTTTTGACAAGTATCCAAAAGAGGTTTTCCCCTTTGATTTCGAGGCTTACAAACGTTCGGATATCCGTCTCGAAATGGCAGTGACCAACTGCATTACGGGGAAAGCGGAGTATCTGGACGACAGGGAGGACGAGCTTCGGCTTCTCTCGATCTGCCGCGCCTCCTGCAGCATGCCGATCGCCTCAAAGATGGTGGAGGTGGACGGCATTCCCTATATGGACGGAGGCCTGGCGGATTCGGTTCCCATTGTCCGGATGCTGCGGCAGGGGTATAAAAGGTGCGTGGTGGTGCTGACCAGGAACGCCGGATACCGGAAGAAGCTTTCCAAAAAGGCCGCCGTGATTTATCAGGCGGCTTATAAGGCGTATCCAGAGCTTGTAAAGGCGGCGTACAGAAGACCTTTGGTCTATAACCGCACCATGGATCTCATCGACCGTCTGGAACGGGAGGGGCATATTTTTGTGATACGGCCCCGGGTGCCGGTGGTATCCCGGACGGAACAGCGGCCGGAGGTACTTGACGCCTTTTACCGCCATGGCTATGAGAGCATGAAGGTGCGATATGAGGAACTGCTTGCTTATCTCCATTGAGCGGCTATGCAGGCACAGAACGTCCGGCGGAAGGGGTGAAGGAAGGATGCACCATATTTGTTACCCGGCAAAGAGGGACCTGCAATACTGCGGCACACAGAATGGAGGAAACGATGACAGAGAAGGAAATCAACCGGATCAATGAATTGTACCACAAGTCTAAGAAGGAGGGGCTTACGGATGAGGAAAAGGCGGAGCAGGCGAAGCTCAGGCAGGATTATATTCTGGCGGTCCGTAAGAATCTGAGAGGGACTTTAAATAATGTCAGCATTCTGGAACCGGACGGTTCGGTGACAGAGCTTAAGAAAGTGGCCAAGCGGAAGGCAAAGAGAAAGAGAGAGTCGTGAGGGGGCGGGCAATGATGACAAAAAAAGAAATCAGGCGGACGGTGAGAGAGAGAAGGCACGGGCTTACTCCCGAACAGGAGGAGTCGGGAAGCGGGAGAATTTTGTCTTATGTCTGTTCGCTTAAGGAATATCAGGAAGCGGATTTGATTTACTGCTATGTGGATTATAACCACGAGGTCAGGACCTGGCCCATTATGGAGCGGGCCATGAAGGACGGCAAGCAGGTGGCAGTTCCCCGGGTGGACGGGTCGGCCATGGATTTTTACCGGATTACCGGCCGGGAGGATCTGGAATCCGGCTATTCCGGGATTCTGGAGCCGAAGCAGGGACTTCCTGTGGTCTCGGAGGAGGATTTTGCGGGCGGGGCCGGAAGGCGTGCGCTTTTTCTGATGCCTGGGGTGGCCTTTGACCGGGAGCACCATAGAGTCGGCTACGGCGGCGGCTTTTATGACCGGTATCTGGAGGTCCGCCCGCAGCTTGTGACGGCGGCCCTTGCCTATGAGTGCCAGATGTTTGAGACGGTTCCCTTTGAAAGCTTTGACATTAAGCCCCGGATCCTCATTACAGAGGCGGGAATCAGCAGACTCCCGGAGCAGACCATGGAGGAATCCATGAAGAAGATGGGGGAGCGGGCAAAAAGGGCGGCTGCCCTTTTGGGAAACTTGGGTGTCCTGGAGAAAAACCGTGGGCTCCTTGCGGCGGCCCGGGCACTCACGGCCAATGAGGAGCGGATCCTTACGGCCAATGAGGCGGATATGGAGGCGGGCCGGAAGAAGGGCATGCACGAGGGGCTTTTGGACCGGCTTAGGCTTACAAAGGAGCGGATTGCTTCCATGGCTGAGGGACTTTCTCAGGTGGCGGCTCTGGAGGATCCGGTAGGAGAAGTGCTCTCCATGAAGAAGCGGCCAAACGGCCTTGTCATCGGGGAGAAACGAGTGCCCCTCGGCGTCATCGGTATCATCTATGAGTCCAGGCCCAATGTGACGGCGGATGCCTTCGGGCTTTGTTTTAAGGCGGGAAATGCAGTGATTTTAAAGGGCGGAAGCGATGCGCTGCGCTCAAACCTGGCCATTGCCTCTGTGATCCGGGAAGCCCTTGTCTCCTGTAACCTTCCGGGGGACGCCATTCAATTGGTGACGAACACGGACCGGGAGGCGGCGAAGTATCTCATGCGCATGAACGGCCTCATCGATGTGCTCATTCCCAGAGGCGGGGCGGGGCTCATCCGCACGGTGGTGGAGAACAGCACAGTTCCGGTCATTGAGACGGGGACGGGGAACTGCCATATCTTTGTGGACGAAAGTGCAGACCTTTCCACGGCCGTGGAGATTATTTTTAATGCGAAGACACAGCGGATCGGCGTCTGCAATGCCTGTGAATCTCTGCTGATCCACAGAAATATTTCGGAAAGGCTGTGGAGTGTCCTGGCCGGACGGCTTGCGGAAAAACAGGTGGAGATCCGGGGGGACGAGACGGTCTGCTCCCTGGTGCCGGGGGCAGTACCTGCGACCGAAGAGGACTGGGGGAAGGAATACCTGGATTATATTCTGTCGGCCAAAACGGTGGACTGTGTGGAGGAGGCCATCGCCCATATCAACCGTTACAACACGAAACATTCGGAGGCTATTGTCACGGAAAGCTATGGGAATGCCCAAAAATTTTTGGACGAGGTGGATGCGGCGGCGGTCTATGTCAATGCTTCGACCAGATTTACAGACGGCTTCGAGTTTGGCTTCGGGGCGGAGATCGGAATCAGCACCCAGAAGCTTCACGCCAGGGGACCCATGGGGCTTAAGGCGCTCACGACGACGAAATACATTATTTATGGGAACGGGCAGGTGCGCCCGTGAAAATCTTGAAAATCTGTCAGGAAAGAAAACCCAACAGGAATCCTTGTATGGAGTAAATGTAAAATTTGTGCCCGAAGTGATTCCTGAATCAGAAGAATCGGAAGTTTTAAGAGCCGGGCGGGAGGACAGAGCAGTGAACGGAACAATCCCACATGGAGCAATAAACTGGGACTAAGAAAGAGAAGTCAAAAAAATGGATTTAGATAAAATGAATGGGAATTCAGTACCGCCGGCAGACGAACCTGCCAGGCAGTACTACTATATGGGAAAATGCCAGAAGTGGGTTCAGAGCTTTGAACGGAGAAAGGGGCGCCGTCCCACGGCCTGCATCCAGACCTTTGGGTGCCAGATGAATGCCAAGGATTCGGAAAAGCTCCTCGGTGTTCTCCTCGAGGCCGGCTTTGCGGCCTCGGAGGACGAGGCATCGGACTTTGTCCTTTATAATACCTGTACCGTCCGGGATAATGCCAACCAGAGAGTTTACGGGCGCCTTGGGTATTTAAACCGTTTAAAGCAGAAAAACCCGGAGATGATTATCGCCCTGTGCGGCTGTATGATGCAGGAGCCTTCAGTGGTGGAAAAGATTAAGAAAAGCTACCGGTTTGTGGATTTGATTTTCGGCACCCACAATATTTTCCGCCTGGCGGAGCTTTTGTATTGCTGTTTGGAAGAAAAGCAGATGGTGGTGGATATCTGGGACGGCACGGACCAGATTGTGGAAAACCTTCCGGCCAGACGAAAGTACCCCTTTAAATCCGGTGTGAATATTATGTACGGCTGCAATAATTTTTGCAGCTACTGCATTGTCCCATATGTGCGCGGGAGGGAGAGAAGCAGAGAGCCGGAGGATATTCTCTCGGAGATCCGAACGCTGGCGGCGGACGGGGTGGTGGAGGTTATGCTTCTGGGGCAGAACGTCAATTCCTATGGGAAGACCCTGGACGTGCCCATGACCTTTGCGGAGCTTTTGCGAAGGGTGGCAGAGATTGACGGACTGGAACGGATCCGTTTTATGACGTCCCATCCCAAGGATCTGTCGGACGAGCTGATCGGGGTTATGCGGGACTGCCCGAAAATCTGCAGGCATCTGCACCTGCCCCTCCAATCGGGAAGCTCAAGGATTTTAAAAATGATGAACCGGGTTTACAACAAAGAACAGTACCTGGCCCTCGTCGAAAAAATCAAAAGAGAGATTCCGGATATGTCCCTGACAACGGATATCATTGTGGGATTCCCCGGAGAGACGGAGGAGGATTTTGAGGAGACCCTGGACGTGGTCCGTCGGGTGCGCTACGACAGTGCGTTTACTTTTATTTACTCTAAACGGACAGGCACACCGGCGGCCGCCATGGAGGAACAGGTGCCGGAGGAAGTGGTAAAGCCCCGTTTTGAACGACTTCTCAGAGAAGTCCAGCAGATTTCGTCAAAGGTTTGCAGAAAAGATGTGGGGAAGACCATGACAGCCTTGGTGGAGGGGATGGATACCCACGATGGGCGTCTGGTGACGGGGCGCCTCGGCAACAACATCATGGTACATTTTCCGGGAGATGCTTCCGACATCGGAAAGCTGATTCCTGTCATGCTTCTTGAATCCAAAGGATTTTATTACATGGGAGAAAGACTTCCATAAACCGGGAGGACTTATGAACATAAGAGGCTTGTTTGCGGATAAAGAGAAACGGCGGAGGTCGGTGACGGCCTCTCTGATGGTCGTCTTTTTTACCTGTCTGCTTCTTCTGGTCTGGGCTTTTTCGGCGGAGGTGCTGAAGCCGGCAGGGTTCGGGACCGTTTCTGCCAGGAAGGTTGAAAATCTGTGGCGGCTCAGGCTTTCCGCCCGTCTCCCCGGCGTTTACCGGGAACCGTCCGCAGATGAAGACGGGAAATTTCCCTACAGCCGGTTTTCCCGGGGAGACACCATGTACTGCACCTATTTCGGCCTCCTGAATATCCGGGAGGAACCGGATGCCGGATCCCCCGTGGTAGCCAGAGTCTCTTACGGCGATTCGATTCAGGTGTTCTGGAAGGAAAGTACAGGCTATGTGCGGGTCCGTTATCAAAAGCCCTATTCGGCCGATTTGGTGGAGGGCTATTGTGTGATCGAGGAGCTTTCGGAATCTGCCCCCGCGGATGGCCGTGTATTCCTTGATATCCCGGATTACAAGCAGTACGATTCCAGATGGGGAGCGCTCCCTCTCGGGGACAGCTACGAGACCATTGCCTCTGCCGGCTGCGCCACTTCCTGTCTGGCCATGTCCTATTCCTATCTGGAGGGGGCGGTGACCACGCCGGACGGCATGGCCACGCGGCTGTACTATGACGAGCACGGACGGCTGGGCTTTCCGAAGGTCTACGAGAAGGACTGGGATTCCGATTATCTGGAGCATGCGCTCACACAGCTTCGGAGGGGAGTCCCCGTGTTGATCGGCGGCTTTACCGAGGACGATCATCCCCACTGGGTGTTAATCACCGGATACATCGGTGACGGGATAGAACTGAAAGCCTCCGATTTCCTCATCAACGATCCGGCATCCGAAGAGCGCCCCACCCTGGCGGAGTATCTCCGGGATTACCCGGTCCATGACAAGATTGTCTATTACAAAGGAGAGGTTTGAACGTGGCGACGGGACAATTATCACCGATGATGCAGCAGTATATGGAGACCAAGAAACAGTATCCCGGCTGTATCCTGTTTTACAGGCTGGGCGATTTCTACGAAATGTTTTTTGAAGATGCGAAGACAGTCTCCAGGGAGCTGGAGCTTACTTTGACGGGAAAAGAATGCGGCCTAAAAGAGCGGGCGCCCATGTGCGGCGTCCCTTATCATGCGCTGGACGCCTATTTGAGCCGTCTGGTCCAGAAAGGCTACAAGGTAGCCATTGCCGAGCAGATGGAGGATCCCAGGCAGGCCAAGGGGCTGGTGAAGCGGGAAGTCATCCGCATTGTGACGCCGGGAACTCTCCTTGACAGCCAGGCTCTGGACGAGACGAAGAACAATTACCTGATGTGCATTGTCTACATGGCCAAAGCCTTCGGCCTGGCGGTGACAGATATTACCACCGGGGAATTTTTGGTGACCGAGGTCTCCTCCATCCGGGCGCTCTTAGATGAAATCTACAAATACACGCCCTCGGAGATCATCTGCAACGAGGCCTTTTACATGTCCGGCGTGGATTTGGAAGCCTTAAAGGACCGGGTGAATTTCCTTGCCACGGCGCTGGACAGCCATTATTTCGATGAAGACCTCTGTGCGGACACTCTGAAACGGCATTTTCATGTGGAACGGCTGGAGGGCCTCGGCCTTTCCGATTATAAGATCGGCCTTGCGGCTTCGGGGGCAGCCCTTCTCTACCTTCTGGAAACCCAGAAAAATTCTCTGAGCCACATTACCAGGCTGACTCCTTACCGGTCCGGAAAATACATGCTCATCGACACGTCCACCAGGCGGAACCTGGAGCTTTTGGAAACGCTGCGGGAAAAACAGAAGCGGGGTTCCCTGCTGTGGGTTCTGGATAAAACCAGGACGGCCATGGGGGCCAGGCTTCTTCGGAGCTTTATCGAACAGCCCCTCATCGACAGGGAAGAGATCGAGCGCAGGCAGGATGCCGTGGAGGAACTGGGTGAAGCCTATATTACCAGGGAGGAGCTGATTGAATACTTAAATCCCATCTACGACCTGGAGCGGCTCATCGGCCGGATTTCCTACCAGACGGCCAACGCCAGGGACCTGATTGCTTTCAAAAATTCTCTGCAGATGCTTCCCCATATCCGACTTTTGCTAAGGGAACTGAAATCGCCGCTTCTGGGGGAGCTTTATGAGGAACTGGATCCGCTGGAAGATCTGGCGGACCTGATCGAACGCTCCATCATTGACGACCCACCCTTGGTAATCCGGGAAGGCGGCCTGATCAAGGAGGACTTCAACGAGGAGGCCGACAGATTAAAAAAAGCCAAGACGGAGGGGAAGACCTGGCTGGCCGAGCTGGAGGCAAGGGAGCGGGAGGAGACCGGCATCAAAAACCTGCGGATCAAGTTCAACAAGGTCTTCGGCTACTACCTGGAAGTGACCAATTCCTTTCTCTCCATGGTGCCGGATCGTTATGTGAGGAAGCAGACTCTGACCGGTTCGGAGCGCTTTACCACCGAAGAATTGAAGAAGCTGGAGGAGATCATCCTGGGGGCCGAGGACAAGCTGTTTATTCTGGAATATGACCTTTTCTGCCAGATCCGGAGGGACATCGCCGCCGAGGTGGAGCGGATCCAGAAAACGGCCCGTTCCATTGCTTGGGTGGACGTGCTCACCTCCCTCTCCGCCGTGGCCACAAAGAACCATTACGTCCGCCCGAAAATCAATGAGAAGGGCGTCATCGATATCAGGGAGGGACGCCACCCGGTGGTGGAGCAGATGATGCGGGACGATCTCTTTATCGCCAACGACACTTACCTGGATAACGGAAATCACCGGCTTTCCGTCATTACCGGCCCCAATATGGCGGGAAAGTCGACGTATATGCGCCAGGCGGCCCTGATCTGCCTGATGGCCCAGATGGGAAGCTTCGTGCCGGCGAAATCGGCCGACATCGGCATCTGTGACAGGATCTTTACCAGGGTGGGAGCCTCCGATGATCTTGCCAGCGGCCAGAGCACCTTTATGGTGGAAATGACAGAGGTTGCCAATATCCTGCGCAATGCCACCAGAAACAGCCTTCTGATCCTGGACGAGATCGGGCGGGGAACCAGTACCTTCGACGGACTTTCCATTGCCTGGGCGGTCATCGAATATATTTCCAACACGAAAATTTTGGGCTCTAAGACACTGTTTGCCACCCATTACCATGAACTGACTGAGCTGGAAGGTTCCGTGGGGGGCGTCAATAACTACTGCATTGCCGTCAAAGAGATGGGGGACGATATTGTGTTTCTCAGAAAGATCGTAAAGGGCGGCGCCGACAAAAGCTATGGGATCCAGGTGGCCCGTCTGGCCGGGGTGCCGGAGCCGGTCCTCGCCCGGGCGAAGGAACTGGCGGCAGAGCTTTCCGACGCGGACATTTCTGCCCGTTCCAGAGAGATAGCCGGAGAAGCCAGACAGGCCAAGCCCCGCGTGCCCAAATTGGACGAGGTGGATTTGAAACAGATGAGCCTGTTTGAAACCATGAAAGATGACGACGTGTTAAAGGAGCTGGAAGCTTTGGAGCTTTCTTCCATGACGCCCATTGATGCCTTGAATACGCTGTACCGCTTACAGAACGGGTTAAAAAACCGGTGGAGGCAGACGGAATCCATACAAGGTTCTTGATTCCACGGCGCAAAGGGCTTTTCACGAAAATATTGTCGGGATTTCGCTGAGTTTGGCAATTACCTGTGTATGAAGGGGAGGGAAAAGAATGCCGGAAATCAAAGTGCTGAGCCAGGAGACCATCAATCAGATTGCGGCGGGGGAGGTCATCGACCGGCCCTCGTCGGTGGTGAAGGAGCTTATGGAAAATGCCATCGACGCAGGGGCCACGGCCGTCACTGTCGAGATCCGGGACGGCGGAACCACCTTAATCCGGGTCACGGACAACGGCTGCGGAATCGAGAAGGAACAGATTCCGACGGCGTTTCTGCGCCATGCCACCAGCAAAATCCATACGGCTCTGGATCTTTTGACGGTTTCCTCCCTGGGGTTCCGGGGCGAGGCCCTTTCCAGCATTGCCGCCATTGCCCAGGTGGAGCTGATCACCAAAACAGCCGGGGCGCTCACGGGAACCCGCTATCAGATCCACGGCGGCCAGGAAATTTCCATGGAAGAGGTCGGAGCGCCGGAGGGAACCACCTTCCTGGTGCGGAACCTGTTTTACAACACGCCGGCCAGGAAAAAATTTTTAAAATCCCCCCAGACAGAAGGGTCTTACATCAGCAGTCTGGTGGAACGCATGGCCCTTTCCAGGCCAGACGTCTCCATACGGTTCATCCAGAACAACCAGAACCGGCTGCACACGGCGGGAAACCACAATCTGAAGGATCTGATCTATATGATTTTCGGCAGGGACATTGCCGCCAACCTGCTCCCCGCCGAGGCGACGGGGGAGCGGCTGGAAATCAGCGGCTTTCTGGGAAAACCGCTGATTTCCAGAGGGAACCGCACCTATGAAAATTATTTTATCAACGGACGATATATCAGGAGCGCCCTGATAGATAAGGCCATCGAAGACGGGTATCATTCCTATATGATGCAGCATAAATATCCCTTTGTGGTTCTCCATCTGGCCATCGCCCCCGAACTTCTGGACGTCAATGTCCACCCTGCAAAGATGGAGCTCCGTTTCAGCAACCAGGAAGCCATCTATGAGCAGATCCGGGACACCGTCAAAAACACCCTTGCGGGAAGAGAGCTGATCCGGAAGGTGAGCTTTTCCGAACCGGAACGCAGGAAACGGCCTTCTGTCCCGGAAAAGGAGCCTGCTTCCCGAAACGGCGGGCCGGAGGCCCTCAGGGAAGGAAGGGAAGCTCCCAGAGGGCATACCGCCGCAGCCGGAGGGCTCTCCGGGCGTACAGAACGTGGACCGGAACCCTTTGAGGCAAAGCGGAGCCTGGCTTCGGCCATTCCTCCGGTGGAACCTCCGAAATTCCTCAGGGAGTCCGCGGCCTCCTATGAGCCAAAGCTTCGGAAGCCGGAAGAGGCGTCTGCTGTCAAACTGCATCGTCTGGAAGCGGCATCTGCATCGGAGGAAGTTTTGCCTTCGGAAGCGTCCGCGCCGGACAAAGACGCATCCGCAGATGGAACGCAGATGGAGCTTTTCGAGGAGAAGCTGCTTTCTGCTCCGGCAAGAGCCCAGTACCGCTTTATCGGACAGCTCTTTGATACCTACTGGCTGATTCAGTATAAGGACGAATTTCTCATCATTGACCAGCATGCTGCCCATGAAAAGGTGCTCTACGAACGGCTGGTGAAGGAGCTGGCCGAGAAAAAAATTTACGGCCAGATGGTGAGCCCGCCCATTCTCCTGACCCTGGGTATGCGGGAGGAGGAGATTCTCCTCCGCTTCCGGGAACGGTTTTTGCAGATGGGCTTTGAGATCGAACCCTTCGGAGGCAAAGAATACGCTGTCAGCGCTGTTCCGGCCAACCTCTACGGTATCGCCCAAAAAGAACTGCTGCTGGAGCTTTTGGACAGCCTCGCCGACGGGCTCTCCAGAGAATCCGACCAATTAATTCTGGAAAAGCTGGCTTCCATGAGCTGCAAGGCCGCAGTGAAGGGAGGGGACAGCCTGTCATTCGCGGAGGCGGAAGCGCTGATCGACGAGCTCCTCACCCTCGAGAACCCATACGCCTGTCCCCACGGGAGACCCACCGTCATTTCCATGAGCAGGCGGGAGCTGGAAAAAAAGTTTAAAAGGATTGTCTGATATGAAAAAACCATTACTGATTCTGACCGGTCCCACAGCCGTAGGAAAAACCTCCCTCTCCGTGAAGGCCGCAAGACGGTTTGGCGGGGAGATCGTAAGCGCCGATTCCATGCAGGTTTATAAGGGGATGGACATCGGCTCCGCCAAAGTGACAAAGGAAGAAATGGAAGGCGTCCCCCATCACCTGATCGACGTACTGGACCCCGGGGAGGTTTTCCATGTGGTGCGGTTTCAGGAGATGGCAAAGGCCGCCATGGAGGGGATCTACGAAAGAAGACGTCTGCCGATCCTCACCGGCGGCACGGGATTCTACATTCAGGCCCTTTTGTACGACATTGATTTTACGGAAAACGACGCCGATATTTCCTGCCGGGACCGGCTCTCTGCCCTGGCTGCCGAGCGGGGGGCCTCTTATCTCCACAGCCTTTTGGAAGAGAGGGATCCAAAGGCGGCAGAGGAGATCCACGAGAACAACATAAAACGGGTGATCCGTGCCCTGGAGTTTTATGAAAAGACAGGGAAACCGATTTCCGAGCACAACCAGGCAGAGAGGGAGAAGGAATCCCCTTACCGGTTCGCCTATGTGGTCTTAAACAGAGAGAGGGATGAGCTTTACAGGCGGATCGACTTTCGGGTAGACGAAATGTTAAAAGCCGGGCTTGTGGATGAAGTGAAGAAGCTGAAGGAAATGGGTTTTACGAAGGATATGGTTTCCATGCAGGGCCTTGGTTATAAAGAACTGCTTTCTTATCTGGACGGAGAGATCTCCTATGGGGAGGCCGTCCGGATTTTAAAGCGGGACACCAGGCATTTCGCCAAGCGGCAGATCACCTGGTTTAAGCGGGAGCGGCAGACGGACTGGCTCTTTCTGGATGGAAAGACAGAAGAAGAAGCGATGGAGGAGCTTGCCGGGATTCTATTGCAGAGAGGCCTTTTATCATAAATAATATGGGAAGGCAGAGCTTGAAAGAAGAAGAGAAGTGTGCGATGCTCTGCATGTAAGCGATGCTCTGCATGCAGGCGCAATGCCGGCAATGATATCATATGGAAACGAGGAATGTTCATGAACGCGCTGAGAGATATGTACCGTTCCCTGGGGGTTGACGAGAGACTTCTGGCTCTTGGGGAAGAGGTTGAGGCTTCTTTGAAGGAACGGTTTGATTCTATAGACAGGACAGCAGAATACAACCAGATAAAAGTGCTTTCGGCCATGCAGAAAAACCGGGTGGCGGAAGCACATTTTTCCGGCTCCACCGGATACGGCTATAACGACCTGGGGCGGGAGACCTTAGAACAGATCTATGCGGATGTCTTCCATGCCGAGGCCGCCCTGGTGCGGCCGCAGATTACTTGCGGGACCCATGCCCTCGCGGTGGCGCTTTCTGCCAACCTCCGACCGGGAGACGAGCTGTTATCCCCGGTGGGACGGCCCTATGACACCTTGGAGGAGGTGATTGGCATCCGCCCCTCCAAAGGCTCCCTGAAGGAGTACGGCGTCTCTTACGCCCAGGCAGATTTAAAGGAGGACGGTTCTTTTGACTTCGATGCCATCGGACGGGCCATAAACGCTAGAACCAGGATGGCCACCATCCAGCGTTCCAAGGGCTATGCCGCGAGGCCCACCCTGTCCGTTTCCGCCATCGGGGAGCTGGTCGCCTTTCTCAAATCAAAAAAACCGGATATAATCTGTATGGTGGACAATTGCTACGGAGAATTTACAGAGACTGTCGAGCCTACGGAGGTGGGGGCCGATCTTTGCGTCGGTTCCCTGATTAAAAATCCGGGCGGCGGCCTGGCTCCCTGCGGCGGTTATATTGTGGGCAGGGAAGAATACGTGGAGCAGGCTGCCTTTCGTTTAAGCGCCCCGGGACTGGGGAAGGAAGTTGGGGCCAGCCTCGGGCTTTCCCAGACCTTTTATCAGGGCTTTTTCCTTGCGCCGACAGTGACGGCGGGAGCCGTCAAGGGGGCGATTTTCGCGGCGGCCCTATACGAAAAACTGGGATTTTCCGCATTCCCCTCCTCCAAAACAGAGCGGCACGATATCATTCAGGCGGTGGACCTCGGTTCCCCGGAGGCCTTAAAAGCCTTCTGCCTCGGCATTCAGGCGGCCGCTCCGGTGGATTCCTTTGTGACTCCGGAGCCCTGGGCCATGCCGGGCTACGACAGCGACGTCATCATGGCAGCAGGAGCTTTTGTCCAGGGCTCCTCCATTGAGCTTTCCGCGGACGGTCCATTGAAACCGCCTTATACCGTGTTTTTCCAGGGAGGACTGACCTGGTATCATGCGAAAACAGGTATTCTATCCTCGGCTGAAAAGCTCCTGGAGGCGAATTTGATCACTTTATGAGGAAATATGAGAAATTCCTTAAATTTCCTTAAGAATTTTTTTTTTGGTGTACAGGAGTCCCAAATTGTGATAAACTGATAGTTAGTAATTTTTTGAGTTTGGAGAGTTTTTCAGAGAAACGGGAGAAGATTACCATATGAAGACAGCAAAGAGCAGATGGTCCCTGCTGATTCTGATTTTGTCAGGGATTGTGCTGGGCGGTTTTCTCGGACAGCTCCTCGGCGGCCTTTCCGCCTTTGAGTGGCTGAATTTCGGACAGATTTTTGGTCTTGCAAGTCCCATGGTTCTGGATCTTGGGATCCTGACCATCACCTTTGCGCTGACCATCAAGATTACAATCGCCGGGATCCTGGGGATGGTGATCGCCATTGTGATCTATCGGCTGCTTTAGTTTCTGCAGATGTGGATTTTGAGCCTGACTTCACGAAATAAGGAGGCAGGTATATGACACGAAATACGATCAGCGAACTTCCGGTTTCCGAACGCCCCTATGAAAAATGTGAGGCGGCAGGGCCGGTTGGGCTTACGGATGCGGAGCTTCTGGCTGTCATTCTCCGGACGGGGACGAGAGGGCAGGGAGCATTGGAGACGGCCAGGCAGGTTTTGGAACTCTGCGCTCCCTATGGAGGCCTTTCCGGACTTTATCATTTAAGCTGTGGCGAGCTTAGGCAGATTGCGGGAATCGGCACTGTGAAATCCGTCCAGCTTTCCTGCATCGGGGAATTGGCCAAACGGCTCAGCCGGAGCCGGATGACAAAAGAGCAGGCGTTTCTCACCCCGGCAGGAGTGGCCGCCTATTTTATGGAAGAGATGCGCCACAAGGAGAAAGAGGAGCTTCGGGCCGCGTTTCTGGACACCAAGGGAAATCTGTTGAAGGAAGTGACGCTATCCGTCGGAACGGTCAATGAAGCGCTCATTTCTCCGAGGGAGATTTTCATGGATGCCCTCCGATACCAGGCAGTGGGGATGATTTTGCTCCATAATCACCCAAGCGGCGACCCGGAGCCTTCCGAGGAGGATATCCAGGTGACGAGACGGATCATTGAGGGCGGGAAGCTTCTTGGGATTTCTCTTCTTGACCATATCGTCATCGGGGACAATTGTTATATCAGTTTAAAAGAACGAGGAATCATATAGAATGAAAGACAAAAAGAAATTTTCCCTTCCGGCCAGATATGTACTTTTTTTTCTGATGCTGTTTTGCGTCGCCCTTCTGGCCGTAGGATATTTCAGGCCGGGCTTCTTAAGCCCTGTCACGGGCGTGGTAAATTCTATCCTGGCCCCCATGCAGAAAGGGCTTAACCGGCTGGGGAGCAGTTTTGCCGACACGGCCTTCGATTATCAGAGTTTGGAGGAGGCTAGGGCGGAGAATCAACAGTTGAAAGAAGAACTGGCGGCCCTCAAAGAGGATATCGGCAATTATCAGCAGGGACAGGTAGAGCTTCAGGAGCTCAGGGAGCTTTTTGAACTGAAGGGACAGTATTCCGATTACGAGACTACAGGAGCCAGGATTATACAAAAGGATGCCGGAAACTGGTATCATTCCTTTGTCATTGACAAGGGAGAAGAGGACGGCATTGCCGTGGACATGAATGTCATTGCCGACGGCGGACTGGTAGGCATCGTCACGGAAGTGGGAAAGAACTATGCAAAGGTACGTTCCATCATCGACGATGACAGCAATGTCAGCGCCATGTCCTTAAATTCCGGAGACGCCTGCATCGTGTCGGGAGACTTACAGCTCTACTCCGAGGGAAGTCTCCGGATCAGTTACATTGATAAAAATGATAATATCTGGGATGATGACAAGATCGTCACGTCCAACATCAGCGATAAGTATCTTCCCAATATTTTGATCGGTTACGCAAAAGACATCCAGGTTGACAGCAACAATGTGACCAAGTCCGGCTATCTGATCCCGGAAGTGGATTTCGGCCATCTTCAGACGGTTCTGGTGATTAAGACATTAAAAGTGACAGGTGAGGAGAATCAGTCTTGAAACGATTAAAACGGATTTTTGTGACAGCGCTCATCATATTTGCAGGGTTCCTGCTTCAATTCGGATTGTTTGCCAACAGTCCTATCATTGATACCGTGCCCAATATCCTCCTGATCATTACCGTGGCCTTTGGCTTTATGAACGGAAAGACCCAGGGAATGGCGGTGGGATTTGCCTGCGGCCTTTTGGTGGATATTGCGTCCATGAGTCTCGTGGGATTTCACATGGCCATTTTTATTCTGATCGGTTACGTGAACGGCGCCCTTCACCATTTGCTATATTCGGACTATATCCTGTTCCCGCTTATTGTCACCACCTTCTGCAGTTTTTTATATGGAGGCTACATTTATGTATTCCAGTTCCTGATTCGGAACCGGCTGGATTTTGTTTACTACATGATTCATATCATCCTGCCGGAGGTGATCTACACGGTGGTCCTGACCGGTGTGGTCTATCAGATCATATCCTCTGTCAACTATAGACTGGAAGAAGCAGAACGAAGGAGTGCGGCAAAATTTGTTTAGAGAATTATTAGAGCTTTTAGGGAGTGTACTGAAGAAAATCGTAACATCCAGGCTGTTTGTGGTGAGTATTCTGTTTCTTGCCATGTTCGGTGCGCTTGTCATGCGTCTGTTCAAGCTTCAGATTGTGAACGGGGCCGGGTATCAGGAAAATTATGTACAAAAAACTTTAAATAAGGTCAGCACCTCCGGTACCAGGGGGAATATTTATGACAGGAACGGAAATCTCCTGGCCTACAGTAAACTGGCGTATGCCGTTTCCATTGGAGACTCCGGTTATTACAAGAACGGTTATGAGCGCAACGAGATGCTGATGCGTCTGATTCCGATTTTGGAAAAACATGAGGAAACACTGCTTACCTCCCTCTCTTTGAATCTGGACGGAAGCGGAACAATGCAGTATACCACCAGAAGTGAAGATGAACGGCTTCGCTTCCTGAGGGATGTTTACGGCTTAAAGTCCGTGGAGGAGCTGGACGACGAGGACGGAAAATACCCGTCAAACGTGTCTGCCGCTGATCTTTTTCAAGTTTTGAAAGAGCGATATGGCATCGGGGAGAACGCGGATAAGACCACATATGAGGTAGACGACGGGACGGCTCTCAAGATGCTGAATATCCGTTATGCCATGACCCTCAATGCTTTCAGGCGTTACGATGCGGTCACGGTCTCCTCCGACATCAAACTGGAAACCGTAGCCGACATCAAGGAAAATGCCGAGGTATTAAAAGATGTCAATGTGGAGGAAAAAACGGTCCGGATTTATAATGACAGCTTTGAATTTTCCCATATCCTGGGATATACCGGACAGGCGGACGCGGATGAACTGGAGGAACTTTCGGCTGTCGATGACAGCTACGAGCTGGGCGATGTAATCGGAAAGTCTGGTATCGAATCTGCCATGGAGCTGGAACTTTCCGGTGTCAAGGGAAGCCAGACCATGTATCTGGACAGTGAGGGAAGGATCCTTGAGATTACGGATACCGTGGAACCGGAGACCGGAAATGACGTGTATCTGAGTATCGACCGGGATCTGCAGGTTGGCGTTTACCATCTGCTGGAACAGAACCTGGCCGGCATTCTGGTAAACCGCCTGGAGGACGATCCCACCTATGTGGTCACGGAGGATACGGACGCTTCCAAGATCCGGATCCCGGTACGGGACGCGTATTTTCAGTTTATCAACAACCATATCCTGGCCATGGAGAAGTTTGCGGACGGTTCCGCCTTGGAAAAAAGTATTTACGGGCGTTACACCTCCCGGATGGCTTCGGTGATCCCGAACATTTCCTCCCAGCTCTTGAACGAGGGAGCGCCGTCCTATGACCGGTGCAGTGCCGATATGCAGAATTATCAGGATTATATTTATGATTATATGAGGGACAATTCCTTTTTTCTGGAGGGTTCCTTTACCACGGCCGATGAGATCTATATGGGCTGGGCCAATGAAATCGGCGTCAGCTTCCATCAGTTCCTTTACCATGCGGTGGAAGAGGGGTGGATCGATTCGGAGAAACTTGATTCAGAGGAAAAGTATACCAGCACAGACGACACTTTCCGGATTCTGGTCGACACACTGATGGCGGCTATGGAAAAGGATACCGGGTTCCAGAAGTTAATCTATAAATATTTGATTTATGACAATGTGGTCAGCGGGCGGGAGCTTTGTCTGTGCCTGTTTGAACAGGGAGTGCTGGAGCACGATGATGCCGCCATCGCCTCTCTAACCGCAGGAAATGAGGAGACAGCTTTTGCATTCCTCAAGGAAAAGATTTATAATATTGAATTGACTCCGGCACAGCTTGCCCTCGACCCCTGTTCGGCCTCCTGTGTGTTGACGAATCCGAATTCGGGGGAGGTGCTTGCCCTGGTGACTTACCCGGGCTATGACATCAACCGGTTTTCCGGCTCGATCGATTCCGATTATTACTGGAGTCTGTACAATGACCTGAGTCAGCCGTTTTTAAACCGGGCGACCCAGGTAGAGACGGCTCCAGGTTCCATTTTCAAGGTTTTAACCTCTGTCATCGGACTGGAGGAAGGAGTGGTCTCTCCGGCAACCATCATCGATGATACCGGAACCTTTGAGCGGCAGGGCCTCCATCTGCGCTGTTGGAACATCGTCGGCCATGGGCCCCTTGACGTAATTACGGCCATTGCCCAGTCCTGTAACTATTATTTTTGTGAGATCGGATGGCTGATCTCACAGGAGAATGGCAATTACAGCGGTAACCAGGGAATAGAGACCATTCAAAAATATGCATCCATGTTTGGCCTGGGAGAAAAATCCGGTGTGGAGATTGCGGAAAACGCGCCACATATTACGGATCAGAACCCGATCCCTTCCTGTATCGGACAGGGAACCCACACCTACGCTGCGATTCATCTTTCCAGATATATTACTACATTAGCCAGCAAAGGAAATCTTTATAAATACAGCCTGATCTCAAAAATACAGAAGAGTGACGGACAGGTGGTGAAGAATTATGAGCCGGACATTGAACAGCATGTCGAGCTCTCCTCGTCCACCTGGGACATTATTCAACAGGGAATGCAGGAGGTTGTAGGTTCCCGCGGAACCTTCTCCCAGAACTTCAAAGACTCAAAAGTACTTAATGAGGTCGGCTTTGCCGCCAAATCCGGTACCGCAGAGCAGGCGAAGGGACGGGCCAACCACGCAACCTTTATCGCATATGCGCCGGTCACGTCACCAAAGGTCGCCCTCTCTGTGGCGATTCCCAATGGCTATGGTTCCAGCTATTCCGGGGCCTTATCGGAACACATTTTAAATTATTATTTTGGTTACGTCACCCTGGATTCCATTTTGGAAAACAATCATGCGGCGGACGGTGACCTTCATCATGTATCCGATTAACCTTAAGAGGTGAAAACCATGCGGCAGACAGTCATTATCAAGGGAAACAATTATGGACTTTCCGTGTTTCTGGATCCGGAGACTCCCATGGAGGAGCTGCTTTCCGATATCAGGAAAAAATTTCAGGAATCCGCCCGGTTTTTCCGGGGTGCAAACATGGCTGTTTCCTTTGAGGGACGCACCCTTACACCGGAAGAAATTAATACAATCATAAACACCATCTGTGAAAATTCAGAGATAGAGATCTCCTGTGTCATCGACACGGACAAAGCACGGGAGGCCTTTTTCAAAAGAGTTCTTGAGGAAAAGGCCAAAGAGGAAGCTGACGGGAATGCCTCCGGGGACGGACAGTTCTATAAGGGAACGCTCCGCTCCGGTCAGGTATTGGAGGCCGAGGGGAGTATCATCATCCTTGGAGATGTGAATCCCGGTGCCCGGATCGTCGCGAAAGGAAATATTATTGTGCTCGGCGCTCTGCACGGTACGGCCATTGCCGGACTTGGCAGAGGGAAGCATGCCGTTGTCGTGGCCCTGGAGATGGCTCCCATTCAAATCCGCATCGGAGAGGTGACTGCCCGTATGAGCGGGAAGATGAAACCTTCCGGGAATGCTCAGATCGCATATCTGAAATTGGGAATGATCCATGTCAGAACCTTGGGCCAGGAAGTGATCGACGAGGTAAGCTTTTCCTAGCGCAGGAATCTGAATGTGGAGGAAAGAAAAATGAGTGAAGTGATTGTCATTACGTCCGGAAAGGGCGGAGTCGGAAAGACTACAACTTCCGCCAATCTTGGAACAGGTCTTGCCATGCTGAACAAAAAAGTCGTCCTGATCGATACGGATATCGGACTCAGAAACCTGGATGTAGTCATGGGGCTGGAGAACCGGATCGTTTACAATCTGGTGGATGTCATTGAGGGAAGCTGCCGTCTGAGCCAGGCCCTGATCAAAGACAAGCGCTATCCGATGCTGCAGCTTTTGCCCTCGGCACAGACCAGGGACAAATCCAGCGTTTCACCGGAACAGATGAAAAAACTGATAGATTCCCTGAAAGGAGATTTTGATTACATACTCTTAGACTGCCCGGCCGGCATCGAACAGGGTTTCAAAAACGCCATTGCCGGAGCAGACAGGGCCATTGTCGTCACGACGCCGGAGGTCTCCGCGATCCGTGACGCAGACCGGATCATCGGGCTTTTGGAGTCCAATGATATCCGCCAGATTGACCTGATCGTCAACCGGATCCGCATGGATATGGTAAAGAGAGGGGACATGATGTCCATCGAGGATGTCATCGACATCTTAGCCGTCCATTTGATCGGCGCCGTTCCGGACGATGAGAGTATCGTGATTTCCAGCAACCAGGGAGAGCCTTTAACCGGTTCCGATTGCCTGGCCGGACAAGCTTACATGAATATTGCGAGGAGAGTGACCGGCGAGGATGTTCCGATGTTGGATTTGAATGTGAAAAACGGCTTTTTTTCCCGGCTTGCAGGAGCCTTTAAAAAGAAATAAGGAGGAATGTCATGAGTCTGTTTGACTTTTTTTCAAAGAATAAGTCAGGGAACGTGGCAAAGGACCGGCTGAAGCTGCTTTTGGTTTCCGACCGGGCCAACTGTTCTCCTGAAACTATGGAAGCAATCAAAAACGACATCATCAAAGTGATTTCCAAATATATGGATGTGGATACGGAAGCGCTGGATATCCAGATTACCCAGACTCCCTCGGAGGAAGGGGGCGGCTTTGTTCCGGCACTTTTTGCAAATATTCCAATTAGAGATATGAAAAGTGGGAATCCTGACAGATAAGGGATAGTTATGTTTAAATTCAAGGAGTATCATTTTCGGTATTACAACATCCGTCTGATCCTGTTGGTCCTGGCTCTCTCGGCAGTGGGCATTATCTTCGTAAAGAGCGCCACGATTGGGACCGGTACCGGCAGCTATTACAAGCAGATTTTCGGCGTGGCAGTGGGACTGTTTTGCATGTTTTTTGTGTCTTTCGTCGATTATCACTGGATCCTGATGCTTTACTGGCCTGTTTACGCTGTCAATATCGCCATGCTTTTGGCCACAAAATTTATGGGAGAATCCAGTGGCGTCGGAGCGCAGCGGTGGCTGAATCTGCCGGTCATCGGACAGATCCAGCCCTCGGAGTTTTCCAAAATCATGATGATCTGCTTTTTCGCCATGTTTTTTTACAAGCACCGGGAAAACATCAATAAGGTACGGATTGTGGTAAGCTCCCTGGTACTCTTTGCCGTTCCCGCCTATTTGATTTTCGACCAGCCAAACCTTTCCACTACCCTGGTGGTGGTGGTCATCTTTCTGGCGATGCTCTATGTGGCTAAGATCAGTTATAAATGGATCGGAGGGGCTCTGGCTCTGATCATTCCCTTTGGCACATGGTTTATTTTTGCCATCCAGCAGGAGGGCCAGAAGCTTTTGGAGCCTTATCAGGTCAACCGGATCATGTCCTGGATTGATCCGGCCAAATATCCGGTGGACAATACGCAGCAGCAGATGAATTCCATTATGGCCATCGGTTCCGGACAGCTTCATGGAAAAGGAATCGCAAATACAACGCTGGCGTCCGTGAAGAACGGGAACTTCCTTTCAGAGGAGGACTGTGACTTCATCTTTGCCGTCATCGGAGAGGAACTTGGGTTTGTCGGAAGTGTGCTTATCATCGCACTGCTTCTGATTCTTGTGGCAGAGTGCATTTATGTGGCTGTCCGGGCCAGAGATTTGTCCGGGCGACTGCTCTGCAGCGGTATGGCCGCCTTAATTGCTTTCCAGTCTTTTGTAAACATCGGTGTCGCAACCGGACTTCTGCCCAATACGGGACTCCCGCTGCCCTTTATCAGTGCGGGGCTGAGTTCACTTCTCAGTATCTTTATCGGAATGGGGTTAGTATTAAATGTGGGGCTTCAACGAAACTATGAAAATAACAGAGGAGGGTTCTAAATTATGAATGTGGGATTTATCGCCCATGACGCGAAGAAAAAACTGATGCAAAATTTCACCATTGCCTACCGTGGAATTTTATGTCGTCACGAGCTTTATGCGACGGGGACTACAGGGCGTTTGATCGAAGAGGTGACCAATCTGACCGTGCACAAATTTCTGGCCGGGCATTTGGGGGGAGAACAGCAGCTCGCCGCACAGATTGAAAACAACCAGATCGACTTGATGATTTTCCTCAGGGATCCGCTTCATCCCAAGTCACATGAACCGAATGTATTCAATATCGGGCATCTCTGTGATGTGCACAATATTCCTTTAGCCACAAACCTTGCCTCCGCCGAACTTTTGATCAAGGCCCTGGAGCGGGGAGATATGGAGTGGCGAGAAGCGTTCAAATAAAGAGAAATTGATTTCTTGAGAAAAACAGGAGTTTTCAGTCATGTCCAGAAAGAAAACGGCCAGGCAGGTACGGAGAAGAAGGATGTTTTTCCGGGCGTTTTTTGTGACGTTTACGGTTGCCGTCCTGGGAACAGGAGCATTTCTCCTGATTAAAAATCCACTTGGAACCGGAGAGAGCAGAAAAAACTTTATGCCGGATCCTTATGAGAGCCGGGTAGAACTAAAAACCTTGGAAATCCGGACGGAGGAGACACGTCCGCCCCTCTTCGGAAGCGGTCTCTGCGTAGCGGAGGAATCGGAACCGGACGGAAGGATCGACGCGGCCGCCGGGATTGTCTTTAACCGGACGACCGGTGAGGCTGTCTATAGCCACAATGCCTATCGGCAGTTGTATCCGGCCAGTGTCACCAAATGTATGACATTTCTCACAGCCTTGAGATACGGTGATCTGGCCGCCAAGGTCACAGTGACGGAGGAGATGCTTGCAAATCTGGATCCGGCATCCTCCGTGGCAGGGCTCAAACCCGGCGATACGCTGACCCTGGATCAATTGCTTTACGGCCTTATGATGCCCTCGGGAAATGATGCGGCCAATGCCATTGCCTGGTTGGTCGCAGGCGGAGAAGAGGAGTTTGTCGCCCTCATGAATGAGGAAGCGAGGGCCATCGGAGCCACCGGAAGCCATTTTTCCAATGCCCACGGCCTTACAGATCCGGAGCATTATACGACGGCCTATGATATCTATCTGATCTACAACGAACTTTTGGATTATGACAAATTTCTCGAGGTGATCGGTACTCCTGATTATATGGCCCAGTATGAAAATGCAGGAGTCCTCATATCCACTCCCTGGACACGTGGAATCTGGTATTTTAACGGAAGAGCAGAGGCGCCGGAAGGCATTACCCCCATTGGCGGAAAAACGGGAACCACCCCGGAGGCCGGCTATTGCCTGTCCCTGGCATCCGTGGATCCTCGGGGGGAACAATATGTCTCAGTTGTGTTAAAAGCAGAGAATCGTGACGATCTCTATGAAAATATGACGGCCTTACTTTCAAAAATTCAGAAATAAGGATTGTACTTTCCAGAAATTTATACTATAATTAAAACACGGCAAACAAATTATAATCAGTGACTAAAGGAGGAGTGCATTATGGTGCAGATCATAGCGGGAAAAATGGGGAAGGGAAAAACAAAGTTTCTGCTTGAAAAAGCCAATTTAGCAGTAAAAGAATGTAAGGGGTCCATTGTATATCTGGATAAAAATACAAAACATATGCACGCGCTTGACAATCAGATTCGTCTTATAAATGTTTATGATTATCCGATTCGTTCTTACAATGCTTTTATTGGATTTTTATGTGGGATCATTTCACAGGATTACGACCTGGAGTATGTGTTCTTAGACAGCTTTTTGAAGCTGGCACATCTGGAGGGAAAGGATATTTCCTCTGAATTGATCGAACTGGAACAGCTTGGACAGCAGTATGGAGTCACTTTGATTTTGAGTATTTCCCTGGATGCACAGGATCTGCCGGAGCATGCACAGTCTAAAGTAATTGTTTCTCTGTAATTGTATACATATAAAAAGATAAAATTGGTTCGGGACGTGTAACCACGTCCCGCACTTTTATGTACACGGGTGCCCAAAGGAAAGATGTCAGAAGAGCTGACAGGCACCCGGCACGGCGAGTAGGGGCGAAGAGAGTTTCCCTACTCGATTACAAGGACACAGTTTTTACTCTGCTTCCCGTCCGCTTCCCACGCGGCCAAACATGCTGAGGAGATAGAGGCCGCAGATTCCCACGATTCCATAGACGATGCGGGAGAGCAGCGTCATATCCCCGAAAAGAAATGTGACCAGATTAAACCGGAAAAATCCGATCAGGGCCCAGTTGACGGCGCCAATGATCACCAAGGCAAGCGCTGTATAATCCAGTGGTTTTGAGTTCATAGTTGTTTCCCTCCTTTTATACTAAAGAGCATACTTATTTGTACCAAATGATTTTTATTATTTTTTGAAGCAATGAGGAGCCATCGGTGAATCATTTGGCTTGCAGGTATATCTCTAGTGTATTCTTATTTTTTCATATTATTATGGAAAGATTTTCCGTATCAAGGGAGCAGATTTGTGGCTAAAAAGAGAAAAAAGATTATTCGATATAAAAAAACAAAAACATTTAATATCGGCATTGCTGTCTTTGCCGTTATTTTCTTATATCTGGCGGTCATGACCGTGCGCTATTTTACTGCTCCAAAGATTGAAATGTACGAAGTCCTTGAGGGGGATATTGCAAATACGTCTTATTATACCGGTGTGGCCATTAGAAATGAAACCATTGTCACTTCCCCCTATGCCGGATATGTCAATTATTATCTTCGGGAACGTCAAAAAGCGTCGGTGGGAAATCTGATTTACACAGTGGATGAAAGCGGGGCGATGACAGAGTATTTGAATGTCTCCTCCGGTAACGGAAGCAGGCTTTCGGAAGAAAACCTGAAGGAATTAAAATCAAAGCTTTCCGCTTTCAGTACCTCCTATTCTGATGAACAGTTTTTCGAGGTGTACGATGTCCACGCAGAGCTTTCTTCTATGTTGATGGAATATATGAATGGTACTTTATTAAACGAGTTTTCCGCCCAAACCGGCGCCGAGGCTTCTGCTTCTTTCCAAAAATGCCCGGCTGACGTCAGCGGAGTGGTCTTTTATTCCTCTGACGGTATGGAAGGGCTTACCCCCGAGCTTCTCACCGCCGATACCTTTTCACAGGAAAATTATCAAAAAAACATCTATACCAGAGGGATGCTGGTAAAAAACGGGGATCCTGTTTACCGTCTCATTACAGAGGACACTTGGTCCGTTGCCATTCCTCTTTCCGAGGAGGACGCGGCAGCTTACGCGGGAGAGACCTCCATGTCCATCCGCTTTACGGAAAAGAATCTGGATGCCACGGCTGCTTTTTCGGTTGTCCGGGGGGCGGACGGTGCTTCCTACGGGATTCTTACCTTGGATAAATACATGATTCAATTTGCAGGGGAGCGTTTTATCGAACTTGAAATAAAAACGTCTCATCCCGGAGGGTTGAAAATCCCCAAAACAGCATTGGCTGCCCAGGATGTCTTTGTGATTCCGGGAGAATATCTGACGATGGGAGGGGACAGCCTTGTCGAGGGCTTTAACAGAGAAGTCTACGGGGAAGACGGCTCCGTCTCCATCGAATTTGTTGAGGCTGATATTGTACGGATTACCAGTGAAGCAGAGAAAGAAGCCGCCAAAGAGGCCGGTGAGACGATCCCCGATTTCTGTTATGTTTCGGTGTCCAGCCTTTCTCAGGGAGACATGCTGCTGCGGCCTGATTCCAATGACAGGTTCCGGGTGGCAGAAAAACAAAGTTTGGAGGGAGTTTATAATGTAAATCGAGGCTATGCGTCCTTTCGCTACGTGAATGTGATTGATGAAAATGAAGAATACTGTATTGTGGAAAAAAATGTCTATTATAGTATACGTGCTTATGACCAGATCGCACTGCATGGTTTGGGGCTTGCGGAAGGCCAGCTTTTGCGGTGATTTTTGAAAAAGTTTGGATTATCGGTTGACATCATTCCTAAAAACATTGATAATGATAAATGAGCATAATCAGGAAAGGCGGTTTACTCCATGAGTTTAATTGACAGATTTTTGGACTCCATGAAATTAAACGATGACGAAGACTACGATTACGAGGATGATAATATGTACGACGAGGATGAAGATTACGAAGAACCTCAGAAAGGAATATTCCGAAGGAATAAGAAAGCTGCAGTTCCCGATGACCTGGAACCGATCCCCAAAGCAAAGCCCCGCACGGCACCCAATGTGGTTCCGCTCCGTGCTGCCACCAGAGGCGGGATGGAAGTTTGCATGGTGAAACCTGGAAATATCGGAGACGCGAGGGAGATTGTTGATACCCTGCTCAACGGAAGGGCCGTTGTAATCAATATGGAGGGGATTCCTACAGAGATTGCTCAGAAAATCATTGATTTTACCTCCGGCGCCTGTTACGCTGTGAACGGCAATTTGCAGAAGATTTCCAATTTTATTTTTATTGCGACCCCTCCGTCCATTGAGCTGTCCGGTGATTTTGAAGATTTGATGGGAAGCGAACGATCTTCTTCGGGCTATTAAACGGAGTTTTTGTACATGAACAGAGAAGAGCAAATATTATTTAACCATTTGCAGGACCTGGCTGACACCTGTTATAGCCGGAACATTCCGGTATATACGGATTTTTTGAATTTGAATGAGCAAACAGTTTTTCTGTCGAGGCTGCCGGAATTTTCTCATGTCCGCACCGTCATGGACGGCGGATATGAGGGGGCGGAGCGGAAGATTGTTTGCTTTCTTCCTGCTTACGAAGAAAACCTCTCTTCAAGACCCATGACACCGGTCAGGATCCGTTCCTCCGCGGGTAAATTTACAGTCCCCTGTACTCACAGGGATTATCTGGGAGCTGTTTTGAATCTGGGTATTGAGCGGGGGAAGATTGGCGACATCCTTGTGGGAGAGGGACAGGCCCATCTGCTGTGTATGAAATCCATGGCGAATTTTTTGCTGGAAAATCTGACTTCCGTAAAGCGGAACCCTGTCTCCTGTGCCGTCACAGAATTTGAAGAACTGGCCGGCCGGATTGTCTTTACGGAGCTGACGGGAACGGTTGCCTCCCTGCGCATGGATTCTCTTTTGGCCTTTTTTATGAAAAAGTCCCGTTCCGCCTCAGCTTCTGTTTTGGACGGTGAACGGGTCTTTGTAAACGGAAGACTCTGCGCCTCCCATTCCTTCGAACCGAAGGCAGGGGATGTCATCTCTGTCCGGGGAATCGGAAAATTCATTTTTGACGGTGTCTCTTCCTCCACAAAAAAAGGGCGCCTTCTGATAAAAATCAGAACATACTGTTAGGAGCGTGATAGAATGTCCACAGAAACCATTACAGTCCACAAAGATCAGCAGCCGGCCTATCCCCTTTGGTTTACCGATTCCTTTGAGGAATTGGAACAGGCGCTTGCCCCGCTTTCTCTTTCCGGGCGGCGAGTCTGTATTGTGACCGACAGCCATGTCGCCGGACTTTATCTGGAACAGGTGGAGCAGATCGTCCGGATCTGTGCTTCCCATACGGTCTCTTATGTTTTTCCGGCGGGAGAGGAGCATAAAACACTGGATACGGTGAGAAACCTCTATGAATGTTTGATTCGGCATTCTTTTGATCGGAAGGATGTCCTTCTTGCCCTCGGAGGCGGTGTGGTCGGCGATCTGACCGGTTTTGCGGCCGCCACATTCCTCCGTGGAATCCGTTTTCTCCAGATTCCGACAACACTGTTATCCCAGGTGGATTCCAGCATCGGCGGAAAGACGGGAGTGGATTTCGATGCCTACAAAAATATGGTAGGTGCCTTTTATATGCCGAAGCTGGTCTATATCAATGTATCTGTTTTACAGACACTTTCCGCCGAACAGTTTTCCTCCGGCATGGGGGAGGTCATCAAGCACGGTTGTATTCAATCCGCGGATTATTACCATTGGATTCTGGAACATAAGGAGGAGGTCAGACGGCGGGAAAGGCCTGCCCTTATGGAGATTGTAAAAGGAAGCTGCCTCATCAAACGAGCGGTGGTGGAAGAGGATCCTACGGAACAGGGGATCCGGGCTCTTTTAAATTTCGGCCACACCCTTGGGCATGCCATCGAAAAAGAAAAGCAGTTTGCCATGAGCCACGGGGCTTGTGTGAGTGCCGGATGTACCGCTGCCGTATGGCTGTCTGTGAAGCGCGGGAACCTTTTGCCAAAAGAGCTTAAAGAGTTGGAAGAGTTGCTTTCATACTTTGATCTTCCCACAAGGGTTTCGGATCTGCAGACGGAGGATATTCTGGCGGCAGTGAGACATGACAAAAAAATGGATTCCGGTGTGATCCGTTTTATTCTTCTCAAGGCCATAGGGGAAGCCTACATGGATCGAACCGTGACGGACGGGGAGATGAGAGAGGCGCTTTCCTATCTGGCCGGTTTATAATGTATCGCAACTGGGAGAGAAAATCATATGGAGAATAAGAAAACTCAGACAAATAATAAGAAAGCACTTATGACCGGATATGCCGCCGCCTTTTTTCTTTTAGTGTTTTTCGATCAATGGAGCAAGCGCTTGGCAGTGAAGCACTTAAAGGATCAGGCAGATATTCCTTTGATCAAAGACGTATTTGAATTGTCTTATTTGGAGAATACCGGCATGGCCTGGGGGCTTTTTGCCGGAGGACGGTGGATTTTTCTGGCCGGGACAATGGTAATTTTGGCGTTGATTCTCTACGCCTTTCGGAAGGCGCCTTTGACCAGACGCTATCGGCCGCTGCGTGTGGTTCTGGCAGTCCTGGCGGCCGGTGCCGCCGGAAATCTGATCGACCGTCTTCTCCATGGCTATGTGGTGGACTTTTTTTCTTTCTGCCTCATCCATTTCCCGATTTTCAATGTGGCAGACTGCTATGTGGTGGTCTCCGGGATTTTATTTGTCCTGCTCTTTTTGTTTTATTATAAGGATGAAGAGCTGGCCGTTTTCGTCCCCGCTTTCCCGGGCAGAAAAAAGAAAAAAGGAGAGTCCTGAAGATGACGGTTTTTTCTTATCAGGTTTCTGAAGAAGAGGCCGGTGCCAGACTGGATAAATATTTGTCGGAAAAGCCGGAGCTGCCCTCCAGAAGCTATCTGAAACGATTGATCGAAGAACAGCAGATCCTTGTGGACGGAAGCCCTGCAAAGGGTAATTACCGACTTCAGGAGGGAAAGGCCATCACCGTGTATCTTCCGGAGCCAAAGGAGCTGTCTGTGGAGGCGGAACCGATGGATCTGGATATTCTGTATGAGGATCAGGATCTTTTGGTGGTCAATAAACCCAAGGGTCTGGTGGTTCATCCGGCGGCCGGCCATGAAAGCCATACCCTGGTCAACGGCCTTCTGGAGCATTGCCAGGGAAACCTTTCCGGAATTAACGGAGTACTGCGCCCGGGTATTGTCCATCGGATTGACCGGGATACGACGGGCCTGCTTCTCGTCTGCAAAAACGACGCTTCCCATGCGGCGATCGCAGAGCAGTTAAGTACCCATTCCATCACCAGGCGGTATCACGCCATTGTCCACGGCGTACTCACGGAAGACGGAACGATTGACGCCCCCATCGGAAGAAGCCCTTTGGACCGTATGAAAATGGCCGTCAATGAAAAAAACGGCAAACGCGCTGTTACCCATTATCATACTTTAGAACCCTTAAAGAAATTCACTTATGTGGAATGCCGTCTGGAGACAGGGCGGACCCATCAGATCCGTGTCCACATGGCTTCCATCCGCCATCCTCTTTTGGGAGATACCGTATACGGCCCCCAAAAGCCGCCGTTTCCCCTGGAGGGACAGACACTCCATGCAAAAGTGCTCGGTTTCATTCATCCCGGCACAGGACAATACATGGAATTTGAGGCGCCGCTCCCGGAGTATTTCGAAAGGCTTCTGGGCCGGTTACGGTTGTAGCGCCTGCTTTTAATCGCATGTGCTCCGCGCTGTACAATTAAGGTATACCCAAAGGGCACACCTTAACGCATGCGCTCCGCGCTGTACAATTAAGGTATACTTTTTTTTACAAATATAGTATAATGTAATTATCTTTCTGAAATTATAAGAAAGTGAATAAGGAGAGGAGTTGATCGTTTATGAATGGAAACCTGGTTGTTACAATCGGAAGAGAGTGTGGAAGCGGCGGAAGATTTATTGGTCAGAAGTTGGCGGCCCGGCTCGGTGTCAAATGCTATGACAAAGAACTTCTTACCCTTTCTGCAAAGAACAGCGGACTTTGCAAGGAAATTTTTGAGCACCACGACGAAAAGCCTACCAACAGTTTTTTATATTCTTTGGTAATGGATACCTATTCCATGAGCTACAATCCGTCCGGTTTTTTGGATATGCCTCTGAACCAGAAGGTATTCCTGGCCCAGTTTGATACCATCAAAAAACTGGCGGAACAGGAATCCTGTGTGATCGTGGGACGCTGTGCCGATTATGCACTGGCTGATTATCCCAATATGCTTTCTATTTTCACCACGGCTACTTACGACGACAAGGTAGAGTATTTAAAAGAGCATTACCATATTGAACCTTCCAAGATCAAAGATTTTATTACCAAGACAGATAAGAAACGTGCTTCTTATTATAATTATTATGCCAATAAGAAGTGGGGCAGTGCAAAGAGCTACGATCTGTGTATCAATCGGAGCGCCGTCGGCTTTGACGGGGCCGTAGATATCATTATGAACTTTGCCGAAGTGAAAAAAGCGGCCATGAAGAAATAACCCTAAAAAATCAAATCAAACATTCAAATATACCGGAGCCTTAAGGCTCCGGTAATTCATTTTTGTCTGCATAAGAGTCTCATTATTCTACAGTGACAGATTTTGCCAAATTTCTCGGTTTATCCACATTAAGTCCCTTCATATCCGACACGTAATACGCAAGGAGCTGCAAAATAACCGCTACAGGAAATACGGTAAAACGGTCATGTGGAATCGGAACTGCAAAATGAATATCACAGATATCCTCCGGAATTTCTGCCCCCGTTTTCGTGATCAAGACCACGAAGGCGCCTCTTGCCCGGACTTCACGGATATTGGAGATCGTTTTCCCATAAATGTGATCCTGAGTTGCCAGGGCGATCACCGGCGTGTCTTCCTCAATCAGCGCGATGGTTCCGTGCTTTAATTCGCCGGCCGCATAGGCCTCCGCGTGGATATAGGAAATTTCCTTCAGCTTCAGCGCCCCCTCCAGGGAAAAAGCATAATCCAGCCCGCGTCCCACGAAAAACGCATCCGGAGCTTTGGCAATCAAACTGGCGGCTTTTTTGATCCGCTCCTTATGTTCCAGAATTTTCCGAACCGCAAAAATAGAATCCGTCAGCCTGGAAATAAAATCCCTGGCCTGTTCCTCGGAAAACTTTCCCCGCGCCATGGACATCCTGCAGCCAATGAGATAGAGGCTGGCAAGCTGAACCATATAAGCCTTTGTACTGGCGACGGCGATCTCAGGACCTGCATGGGTATAAAAAACATAATCGCTCTCCCTGGCGATGGTGGAGCCCTTCACATTGACGATGGAGAGAACCTTTGCGCCGCATTCCTTGGACAGCCGGAGCGCCGCCAGAGTATCGATAGTCTCGCCGGACTGGGAAATAACCAGGACAAGCGTCTTTTCATCCACCAAAGGACTTTCATACCGGAATTCAGAAGCGATATTTACGGATACCGGAATTTTGATAATCGGCTCGATTAACGCCTTCCCCACCATACCCGCATACATCGCCGTACCGCAGGCCACGATGGCAATTTTATCGCAGCCGGATAAAACTTCGTCGGGAATTCCATCTTCAGAAAAATCCGGAAGGCCGTTTTCCAGTCGGGGAGTAATGGTATTTCTGAGAGCCTCCGGCTGCTCGTGGATCTCCTTCAGCATGAAATGGGGAAAGCCATTCTTCTGGGCAGCCTCCACATTCCAGTTGACCTCCAGCATTTCCGGAGTAACGGGATTCCCCTTCAAATCCTGAACCGAAACACCGTTCCCCGAGAGGGTGACAATCTGGTATTCCGGAATGACGAAATAACGGTTTGTATAAGGAATCACCGCAGTCACGTCGGAGGCCACAAAAGAACCGTCCTCCATATGGGCCGCCACCATGGGGCTGACATTGCGCACGCAGAATATTTTGTCATAAATATCCTCAAACATGATGCAGAAGGCATAAGAACCTGTAATTTCCCGGATCGTTTTTCGGATCGCCTCATAAGGGTCGCCCTGGTAGTAATAATCCAGAAGCCTGGCGGCAACCTCCGTATCTGTCTCTGATACCAGCGAATCCCGGAAACCGAATTTTTCAATCAGGTTATGGTAGTTTTCGATGATCCCGTTATGGATCAACGTCACCTTTCCCGCAATATGGGGATGGGCATTGGTATCGTTCACCCCTCCGTGGGTAGCCCATCTGGTATGGCCGATTCCGCAGTGGGACTTTACATCCAGAGTTTCACAGGCATCCCTTAAAGTGGAGACCGGGCCGGCTCTTTTGATGAGAAGGCGGTCCTCCCCCTCGCCGGAGAGCAGCGCAACACCGGCGCTGTCATAACCGCGGTACTCCAACTGCTCAAGTCCGCGCAGCAAAACCTGCAGGGCATCCAGATGTCCTGTATATCCAATAATTCCACACATATAAAATTCTCCTTATATCCGATACGATGTAAGATTCTAAAGATTCCAAATTATGTAAGCTTTTAAATTATATAACATCTCAATGGTCAAAATTCCCGATCAGACCGAATTTGTTTTGCCGTTACCGGCATATTTGCCGGTCTGTACACACCCGGGAAGCATGGAAGAGCATCCGCCGAACATTTCGATTTTCTCTTCTCCTCGTCACCCTTAAAAGACAAGGGACATGGCGCTTTTTCTCTATTCAGTTTTTCCATATTCAGTATTCAGTTTTTTCACCGCGTCCTCCTTGCCGCAATTCCACCTAACTATATCATTTTCTTCCGGCTCAGTCAAGATAAAGGAAATTGAGAAAAATCGAAGAAAATGGAAGGAAATCTTGGTATTTGATAGCAAATTCACAGCAAACGGAGAGTAGTCCAGTGTCAATTCTTTGATATCAATTTATTCGCGAAACACAGCTTTAACGAATAGTTAGGAGCTGCGGAGCACATGATCTGTCTCCAGTCATTTCCCATATAGGCGTTGCCAAGTCCGATTTTATAAATTTTTCCTTCTCCTCCGACAGCCCCGGTTTCTTTTTCCTCCCCTTCAGTCTCCGAAGTAACCGTCTCTTTTGCCTCACTTGTTCCGTCTGTTTCTTTTTTCTCTGAGGTTCCGTCTCCACATGCAGCCACAGAAAAGGCAAGCAGAGCTGCCATGGAGGCTGCCGCCAGTCGTCTCAAATGTTTCTTAAACATAACTTTGTTCCTCCTTAATTAAAATTTCTATACAAAACATGAATCTTCTAAGCCCTTTGCGCGCATTAATTCCCCCATGACTTGGAATCCGACTTTCTTTTTGGGACAGCTTTTGTTATAATAAAAAGAGTTTTCGTAAAGAAGATCACTTATCAACCGTTCAGAAAAGGGAAAGAAAAATATGAATCTCCAGAAGCTACTCAGCTACACCAGGCGCGCAGTCGACGATTACCATATGATCGAAGCTAATGATAAAATTGCAGTTGGAATCTCCGGCGGAAAAGACAGCCTTGCACTGCTTTATGCCTTACATGGATTGAAACGGTTTTATCCGAATCCCTTTACCATCGAAGCAATTACGGTCTCCGTTTTCGAGGAAATGGATCTTACTCCCGTACAGGCCCTGTGCAAAGAGCTGAACATCCCTTACACCGTTGTTCCCACGCAGATCGGTGAAATTATTTTTAAAGAGCGGAAGGAAGAAAATCCTTGCTCTCTCTGCGCAAAGATGCGTAAAGGCGCTTTTAACGAACAGGCAAAAGCTCTGGGATGCAACAAGGTCGCTTATGCCCACCATAAGGACGATATTGTCGAGACGATGCTGATGTCCCTGATTTTCGAGGGAAGGTTCCATTCCTTTTCTCCCTATACCTATTTGGACCGCATGGATTTGACGGTAATCCGTCCCCTTTTGTATGTGCCGGAAGCCGATATTGTGGGATTCAAAAACGGGTATCATCTGCCGGTCTGCAAAAATCCCTGCCCGGCCGACGGACAGACCAAACGGGAATACGCGAAAGAGCTGGTGCGCCGTTTAAATGCGGAAAACCCGGGGGCAAAAGAACGGATGTTTACGGCTATACAAAACGGAAACATCTCCGGCTGGCCGAAGCCCTCTTCAAGACGTTCAAAATAATGGAGAAATGGAGGAACCGCTCATGGAGCAAAGACCATATTTTAAACAGGTAGACATTGAAAATACAAAGAAGCTGCGGGAGCTCCTTGCCTCTCTCCCACCCTTCTGTATCACTTTTTTCCGTGGAATAGAACCAACGACTGCTTCCCGGACAAGAATTGCCTATGCCTATGATTTAAAGGTTTTCTTTGAATTTCTTGTTAAGGAAAACCCCAGCTATAAAGGAAAGGGAATCCGGGATATCACCCTCGAGGAGCTGGATATGGTAAAACCCTTTGACCTGGAAGAATATATGGAATATTTAAAATACTATTCCAGCAATGATACATCCGAACATATCAATCAGGAACGGGGAATCACCAGGAAGCTCTCCTGCCTGAAAACTTTTTATAATTATTTTTATAAAAAGGAGGTTTTCAAAAACAATCCGGCGGCCCTGGTCTCTCTCCCGAAGCTCCACACCAAAGACATCATCCGTTTGGATATTGATGAGGTTGCCATGCTCCTTGACAGTGTGGAAAACGGCGACGGACTGACCGAGCGGCAAAAAGCCTTTCACAGAAAAACCAAGATTCGGGATGTGGCGCTTCTGACTCTGCTTCTCGGTACCGGAATCCGTGTTTCCGAATGCGTCGGTCTCGACCTGAATGATGTAGATTTTAAAAATGACGGTATCCGCATCCACCGAAAAGGCGGCAAGGAGGTCGTCGTCTATTTCGGCGAAGAGGTTCACGGCGCTCTTCTCGATTATCTGGAGGAACGGAAACGGATCATTCCCGCCGACGGGCATGAGCAGGCCTTCTTTCTCTCTCTGCAGCAAAGGCGCATCAGTGTAAAAACCGTAGAAAATCTGGTGAAAAAATATGCCAGAATTGTGACACCGTTAAAAAAAATTACTCCGCATAAGCTCCGCAGCACCTATGGCACAAATTTGTACCGGGAAACCGGCGATATCTATCTGGTGGCCGATGTCCTGGGGCATTCGGATGTCAATACCACGAAAAAGCACTATGCTGCCCTTGAGGACGAACGGCGCCGAAGCGCACGGAATGCCGTCCGGCTGAGAGAAAAGGCAGGAAGATAATTTTGCCGGCACATGAACGGAAGTTCACTTGTATTCTTCCGAATAATATACCACGGTCAGATATCTTCCGGCATGGATCTCGTCATTCTTTAAGTGATTGATCTGTTTTAGTTCCTGTACATATTCCGGGAGCCTGTCCGCATTGCCGCAATATTTTGAAGCAATATCCCACAGGGTGTCTCCCGGATGAATCGGAACAGATGTATAATATTTGTACAGGGAAGCGGCTTCTTTTCTGTCGTCAGCCTGAACCAGCATGTTAAAAAAAAGCAGAGAAAGGATAAGCAACACAGCAACCATAAGAAACTCTCTTTTCGGAACAAAAACATATTTTTTTCTGTTTTTCATAGGACATTCCTCACCATTCTCTGTTTGTTAAACAAGTGTTTTGAACATTTGTTCTTTATTGCGGTTATTTTACAGCAAGAACGGATGTTTGTCAATGGTTTTTCATGAAAATTTCAAACAAATGTTTGGACTTTTCGCTTGCATATTGATCGAACATATGTTACTATGGATTCAGAACAATTGAAGGAGGAAATCTATGCCTGGTAAAATCACTCCCAAACAGACGGAAATTTTAGAATTTATAAAAAGAGAGATCTTAAAAAAGGGGTATCCGCCTACCGTACGTGAAATCTGTGAGACGGTCCATTTAAAGTCGACATCCTCTGTCCACTCGCATCTGGAAACTTTGGAAAAAAATGGCTATATCCGCCGCGACCCAACCAAACCGAGAGCCATTGAAATTGTAGACGATGTCTTCGGCCTTACCAGACGTGAGATGGTTCAGGTACCTGTCCTCGGTACCATTGCCGCAGGCCAGCCGATTCTCGCCACGGAGAATATTGAAAGTTATTTTCCTTTTCCCGCAGAGATGCTTCCCAATGTGGATACCTATATGCTCCATGTAAAAGGGGAAAGTATGATCAATATCGGAATTTTGGATGGAGATCAAGTGCTCTGTGCCGTAGCTTCCACCGCGTCCAATGGGGATATCGTGGTTGCCCTTGTGGAAGACTCCGCCACGGTAAAACGATTTTTTAAAGAGAAAGACCATTATCGTCTTCAGCCAGAGAATGATTATATGGATCCCATCATCGTGAAAGACGTAAAAATTCTTGGAAAGGTGATTGGTTTGTTCCGTAAGATGATATGACGGGTACTTGTGCACCATTTCAGTGGCACATTTCCGCCACACGGGTCTCCGGCCGATCAGGAGGCGGCGGAAGGCACATGGCTCTCCCGCCGCTTAACAAACTGTATCCTGGCTTTGCCTTCTAAATTTTAGTCTTGCAGTTTCAAATCAGCTCTGTGGCAGCGATATACTGTACCTGATTTGCAGCAGAAGCTACCGCTCCTTTATCATAACAAAATTTGTAAGAAGAATCCCCTGCTTTTCTGCCTGCTGCTCTTTGACAGCCTTATATCCTCTTTTTTCAAAAAAAGGTCTTGCTGTTATAGACGCATGAGTAACAATATTCTCCTGAACTGCAGACTCCAACCGATCACAAATAGCCGTGGCAATTCCTTTTTGTTGATGACCGGCATGTACAAATAATCGGTCAAGATAGCCCGTCTCATCGATATCCCCAAATCCTACGATGATGCCATCATCAATCGCAACAACACTGAAATGCTCTCGCAACGACTGGTTCCATGTTTCCAAATCTACCTGTCCTGTCGCCCACGCATCTAATTGTTCTTTGGTGTAATCTTTCGCATTGACTGTGTGAACCGTGTTGTAGAAAAGCTCCGTCAATTGCCTGCAGTCTGATGATTGATACTCTCTAATAAACAATGTTCCTTCACCTCAAATCTTGCAGACGCAGCGACCATTCACACATCTGGTTTTGCTGTTTTCCTTCCTGTGGCAAATTGCACCTTCCACAGGTTCATCTTTTTCTATATACTCCAAAGGAGCATTGCAGATTAAACATTCCTCTTTCATATAGCAGCACCTCCGCCAATACTGATTTGTTGAGATTTCCGCCATTCCATACACAGTGACATTTCATAAAAAAACCGGAGGGATTACTCCTCCAGTTCTTTTATATCCACAAATTTTCCGTCTCTCCAGATCCTTTCCAGATCATAGAATCTCCGGTCTTCTTTGGAAAACACATGGACAACAATATCTTTATAGTCAAGCAGGATCCAGTGGGCCGACTGATAACCTTCCCGCTGTGTAAAGTGATAACCGGCCTTCTCCATCTCTTCTTCCACATTGTCGACCATGGCCTGCACCTGATTGCTGTTTTCGCCGTTTGCTATGATAAAATAATCCGCCAGGCATGATACCCCGGATATGTCAATGACCGTCACTTCCTGCCCCTTTTTATCCTCCAGGGCCCGGCAGGCGATAGCAGCCATTTCTTTTGATTGATTCATATACGCTCCTCCTTTTTTATAGCCATGAGCCAAATGATTTGCCGGCATAACCGCCATTACTCCTGGGAATCATTTGACAAATAAGTATGCTCATGTAACTCCCGATAATACAAACATGCTTCCTCTGTCGTCTTATCGATATTTTCCGGTGTTTTCTTCAGATAATCCAGCGTGTCACTCATGATTCCGCAGACAGCTTTGTCCAAATCCACAAATGCGAGCCCTCGGATTCGGTCGAGATTCGGTGCCTTGAAACGCCTCGGCTCAATATAATCTGCCACATAAATGACCTTTTCCATCAGGCTCATGGCCGGACGTCCCGTCGTATGATAGCGGATCGCGTCCAGGATATCCGGATCATCCACATCATATTTTTTTCTGGCCAGATATTCTCCCAGCTTTGCATGGAGCAGGGAGGGGTTTTTCCGTTCCGCCTCTGACACCGGGATATGATGCTTGATACATTTTTTCAGCAAGGTCTCATTGTCATATTGTTTGGCACAATCGTGGAGCAGCCCTGCCAGCTCCGCGTTCTCTGCATTGCATCCGTACCGCATAGCCAGGCAGGCTGCCGTATACGCAACTCCCAACGTATGCTCAAAACGTCCCATACCCAGCTTGTGACGAAGTTTTTCTTTGATCACCATATAATCTGGTTTCACACATATCCCTCCTCCGATATCCTGTCATCTGTAATATTACCCGTATCGTACCGGGTTCACCGATACAGCTGATGGCTCTCCATATACCGGTATACTGCCTCCGGCACATAATAGCGGACAGAAGCGCCCTCTGCACAGCGCTTTCGTATTTCACTGGAAGAAATCGCAATATCAGGCATTTCAATCAGGCCGATGGTTCCGCCAAACCGTTCTTTCAAGTAATCCACCTGCTTCTTGATGTTTTCCAGAGGAACCTCCGAACGGTTTCCGGCCAGTATTGCCGCTCTTTGAAAAATCTTTTCTGGTTGGTGCCAGGCATCTACGGCAAAGAGAGAATCCGCCCCCATGATAAAATAAAATTCCGTATCCGGATATTCTTCGTGGAGCGTCTCCAGGGTATCGCTGGTATATGTGATCCCGCTGCGGCGAAGCTCCAGATCAGAATATGCAAAACCGGAATTTCCCTCAATGGCTATCTGAACCATATTCCTCCGATGTTCCACCGGGGACACCTGCCTGTGATCCTTGTGGGGAGGCGTGGCAGAAGGCATAAAGAGTATTTGGGCCAGATGAAACTGCACCCGCGCGCTTTCCGCCAGCAAGAGATGTGCCATGTGTATCGGATCAAAGGTTCCTCCCATAATGCCGATTTTTTTCTTTGGCTGTCCCGTTTGATTCCAATCCATGTTCCGAACTATCCTCTCCGGCCTCCAAAACACATGTTTATTTTGGAAGCTCAATCTTCTTTTTAGTTTTGGATTCCCGGTACAGGACGATCTTTTTTCCGATTACCTGAACCACCTGGGAACGAGTTCTTTCTGCAAGTGCCTCTCCGATGCTTCTGGCGTCATCCACGCAGTTTTTCAATACATTGATTTTGATCAGCTCTCTGGCCTCCAGTGCCTCATTTGCCGCTTCCGTGAGCTCGGGAGTCAAGCTGGACTTCCCGATCTGCAAAATGGGATCCATGGTCATGGCCAAGCTTTTTAAATACGCCCGCTGTCTGCTGTTCATGATTTCCTCCGGTCTTCTATTTATAATAATCAAATTCCAGGCCATATATTTTTACGGTATCTCCCTCTTCGATTCCGGCTCGCTCTAAATCTTCCAGAATTCCATTCTTTTTCAGGAAATTCTGGAAAAATTCAAATCCCTTTTCCGAGTCAAGATTGGTATAGCCCAACATCTTTTCGATTCTCGGACCTTCCACACAATATACTCCCTCCTCCAGCTTTTCTACCTGGTAGGGAAGAGATTCAGAGACAGATAACGCATCCAAATCAAATTCCCGCTCAAAAACAGTCGGAGCATCATCCATATCCTGAAGAAGCCCCTGCACATGGCCAAGCAATGCTTTTACGCCCTGTCCGCTGACCGCGGAGATCGCAAATACCCGGATTCCGTCTTTCTCAAAAGCCTCCCGGATCCTAGAAAGGGGATCTTCACCGTCCATAGCCACCGCGTCCATTTTGTTGGCGGCAATCACCTGGGGCTTTGCCAGCAGGGCAGGATTGTGTTTTCCGAGTTCCTCATTGATGGCACGGATGTCCCCCACCGGATCCCGTCCCTCTATGGAAGCGGCATCCACCATATGGATCAGCACCTTTGTCCGCTCGATATGCTTTAAAAAAGCATGTCCCAGGCCGATCCCCTCGGAGGCCCCCTCAATCAATCCTGGGATATCTGCCATGACGAAACCTCCTCCGTCACCGAGATCCACCACCCCCAGATGAGGATTCAATGTGGTAAAATGGTAATTGGCGATTTTCGGCCTCGCGTTGCTGACTCTGGAGAGCAGTGTCGACTTTCCTACGTTGGGAAACCCGACAAGCCCCACGTCGGCAATCACCTTCAATTCCAGAAGAACCCAAAGTTCCTGGCCGGCCTGGCCCGGCTGCGCATATTTGGGAACCTGCATGGTTGCCGTCGCATAATGCATATTTCCGTTTCCACCGCAGCCGCCTTTCAAAATGACCTCTCTCTTGTTCTCCCCGGACATATCGGCAATAATCTTTCCTGTCTCAAAGTCTTTGATGATTGTCCCCTCCGGAACCTTAATCACCAAATCCTGTCCGTCTTTTCCATGACAGCGCCTTTTCCCGCCCTCCTGCCCGTTCGTTGCCACATATTTCCTTACATGGCGGAAATCTGTCAAAGTATTCAGGCCCTTATCCACCACAAAAATAATGTCACCGCCGCGGCCGCCGTCGCCGCCGTCCGGTCCGCCGTTCGGCACATACAGCTCCCGGCGGAAGCTGACATGACCGTCGCCGCCTTTTCCTGATTTAATAAAAATTTTTGCGCTGTCTGCAAACATTTCGCTGTTTTCCTTTCCTCGGCATACGGACACATCCCTGCCGCATTCATTCGCCAAATTCCGCTGCGCCGGGTGCCCGTCAGCTTTGCTGACATTCTCCCTCCGGGCACCCGTGTATTTGATCGAGTAGGGAAGATTACTCTTCCCCTACTCGTCGCGCCGGGCCCCGCCGGCTCTGCCGGCAATCTTCCTTTGGGGCCCGTGTGCATAAAAGCCGACGCATGGAGCGCCGGCTTTCCTAAAAACCTGGTTTATTCGTTTGCTGCCTTGGGATATACAGAAACCTGCTTTTTGTCTCTGCCCTTCCTCTCAAAACGCACCACACCATCTACCAACGCAAACAATGTGTCGTCGCCGCCGCGGCCCACATTGACCCCGGGATGGATTTTTGTGCCACGCTGTCTGTAAAGGATATTCCCGGCCAGCACGAACTGTCCGTCCGCCCTCTTGGCGCCAAGTCTCTTGGCCTCAGAATCTCTGCCGTTTTTCGTAGAGCCTACACCCTTTTTATGGGCGAATAACTGAAGGTTCATCTTTAACATGTCTCACACCTCCTCAGTCACGATCCGAATCCATGGATCTTTTTGGTTTTCCTGACAGCTGCTGTCCCTGACGCCCTCCAAACCAAGCAGCATCGTATTCAACAGCAGCTTTGTCTCTTTGCTGACATTTGTGGAAAAAGTACACTCGAGATATCCGTCCTCCAAAGAACAGTCAAACGGATCTTCTGTGAATGCCTCTATGGCATTGACCGTGTTCTGTGCCAGCGCCGATACGGCCGCACAGATGATATCCTTCCCTGCTTCCTCAAAATCCGCATGGCCGGATATCCGAAACCCCCGGTGTTCTCCCTCCGCATCTACAAATACGTTTACCGTAATCATCGTCTTTTACAAAAACGGATTAAGCATTGATCTTTTCAATCTTAACCTGGGTATAAGCCTGTCTGTGACCGTTTTTCTTATGATAGCCGGTCTTTCTCTTATACTTGTAAACGATAACCTTTTTGCCTCTGCCGTCTCCCATAACGGTCGCAGAAACGCTTGCACCTGCCACGGTAGGACAGCCTACGGTCAGCTGGTCACCGCCCACAGCCAGAACCTGGTCAAAGGTATAAGCCTCGCCGGCCGCCGCTCCAAGCTTTTCCACTTTGATGACATCGCCTTCCGCAACTTTGTACTGCTTGCCGCCTGTTGCAATAATCGCGTACATATGGCACCTCCTGTTTATCATTACTCGCCAGCTGCGGTGTCCGTCCGAAGGGATGGCACTTTTCAACCTCGCTGTGCGGCATACTTAATAAATATAACAGAATTCCTGCGGCTTGTCAAATGGTTTTTATCCCAAGATTTTTCCGATTTGTGTCTCTTTTTGTACTTGCGAAATACCGCAGGAAATGTTATAAATTGTATATAAAGTATCATTGATCGACACGAGTTTAAGTTTTGGAGGATTCTCATGTCCAACAATTACGCATTCAACAATACCATTCCCGTAGCACCTTTAAAAATTTGTGCCCTGGAAAGTTGCAGGGATCTTGCCAGAAAGGTAAACAAGCATATTCTGCAGTTCCGGAAGAATGATACGGAGGAGCTGATTCGGCGCCAGGCCAGCTTAGAGTATCGGGGCTATGACTGTAATTCTTATTTGCTGGAGGCTTCCTGTCCCCGTTTCGGCACCGGGGAGGGAAAAGGGATTATCCACGAATCTGTTCGCGGCACGGATCTGTTTATCATGGTCGATGTGGTGAATTACAGCCTGACCTATACCGTTTGCGGACATCAAAATTTTATGTCTCCGGATGATCATTATCAGGATCTGAAACGGATTATCGGCGCTTCTGTCGCCAATGCCCATCGAGTCAATGTTATTATGCCTTATCTCTATGAGGGACGCCAGCACAAACGCAGCAAACGGGAATCTTTAGACTGCGCCTATGCGCTGGAAGAACTTTCCAATATGGGCGTTTCCAACATCATCACTTTTGATGCCCACGATCCCAGAGTCCAGAACGCTATTCCCCTTCACGGCTTCGACAACTTCATGCCGCCCTACCAGTTTATCAAAGCGATTTTCAAGAAAAATCACGACCTGACGATTGACAAGGACCATCTGATGGTGATCAGTCCCGATGAGGGCGCCATGGGACGGGCTGTCTATTTTGCCAACAACCTGGGCGTAAATATGGGGATGTTCTACAAACGCCGTGATTACTCTACGGTTGTCAACGGCCGAAATCCCATTGTAGCCCATGAATTTTTGGGCGCAGACGTGGACGGAAAGACGGTGATTATCATCGACGACATGATCTCCTCCGGTGAAAGTATGTTGGATACGGCGAGGGAGTTGAGAGAACGCCATGCGGACAAGGTGATCATTTGCTGTACCTTTGGTCTTTTCACCGACGGCTTCGAAAAATTCGATGAGTTTCATAAGCAGGGTTATTTCGATTATGTTGTGACCACCAATTTGAATTACCGGCCGAAAGAGCTTTTGACCCGTGAGTGGTACCTGGAAGCCGATATGTCTAAATTCATGGCGGCCATTATCAATACCATCAACCATGACCACTCCTTAAACAATATCATCGATCCCACGGAGAAAATCCAGAAGCTGATGGCCAAATACAACAAAAAGAGAAAAAATGAATTCCGGCAGATGGAGCTTCCCTTCAAGTAACTCTGCACGGTCTGCGGTCAGGCAGGGAAGAGGCCTCTTCCCTGCCTGTATCTATGAAATTATGAAATCTCCCAGGTCTCTCCCTTTTCAGCGATTCTCTGCACCCGTTCCCCATAAGGCTCCGACACCGGGTCGGAAAGAAGTCTGCCGATCACCGAAAAATCTCCCCAAAAATGCATGGGAAAGGCGGCGTCTGTATCTGTTGTCCTCATAAAATAGTCAAATCCCCAGAAATACCGCTCCTCCTGTCTGGGATCAAGGGGTACGAAGGCAGCGTCAAAATGACAGCCCTCCAGCTTTTTCATTTCTGCCTGGAACCGTCTCGTCATATCTTCGTATTCGGCCTCTGTCTCGCCGATCCAAGTCCACCAGTTCAAATCTCCCGCATGGTAAAGGCGTTTCCCCTCATATTCCAGCACAAAGGCTACCCCCTCGTCGGTGGATGCCAAAGTCTCCATTCTTAACGGCCTTCCGCCCACCCAAAGCTCCTGTGTCTGATTTTTTCCCACGTAAGCCACACGCTCTGCCATCTCGTCGGAAATCCCCATTCGTCTGCGGTAATTCTCACTCATGCGGATATCCTTTGAGAGTATAAACCGCACCGAAGGATATTCCTCCGCCAGACAGAAGACGGAACGGTCAAAATGGTCATGATGCCTGTGGCTGGCAAATACAACCAATTCCTTTTCTTTCGGAAAAACGGGAAGTTCCCCCTCAAAATAGTCAAACAGGAATACTGCCGCGTCAAATTCCACGGAAAAACTGCTGTGATGGATATATGTAATCTTCATTTGCTCTCCTTTCCATTTGTCCTTCTCTGATCTTTTTCTCAGAGTACGGAGTAATCCCCGTACTCTGACAGTTGCAATCGCTTCCGGGAGACCGTATCATTTCCCCGCAAAAATCCGGGAGAGATCTACGTATACTTCCCCTGGAGATACTCAATATAATATTTTGCATTCAGCCCTTCCCCTGTGATTTCCGACAGCAGCTCTTCCATGCCCTTGGAAGCTCCAAATCGATGGATATGCTCCCGCAGATATTCCGAAACAGACAGCAGCTCTCCGGCCTGAAGCAGCTTTTCTATATTCAGTTCCCGGTCCATATAAGCATAAAGCTGGGCCGCCATGGCATTTCCCAGGGCATAGGAGGGAAAATACCCAAACTCCCCCATGGCCCAGTGGATATCCTGGAGAACCCCTTCCCCAGCCGTTTTCGGCGTCACTCCCAGGTATTCCTCGTACCATTTGTTCCATTCCTGCTCCAGCTCCTTTACGGAGAGCTGCCCGGAAAAAAGACGCTTCTCCAGCTCATACCGGATCATAATGTGCAGACAATAGGTCAGCTCATCGGCTTCGGTCCGGATAAGACCCGGTTCCGAACGGTTGATGGCCCGTATAAAGACATCAAGGGGAATGTCTCCAAGCTGCTCCGGAAAGGATCTCTGAAGCCTCCCATAGATCGGTGTCCAGAACGCCCTGCTCCGTCCCAGCATATTCTCATAAAACCGGGACTGGGATTCGTGAACGCCGCAGCTCCCGCCGCCGAGAATCGTCTGGGTCAGGGCCTCGCTGTTCCCCTGCTCGAAAATCCCGTGGCCTGCCTCATGGATGGTGGAAAAGATTGCGCTTTCCAGGTTATTCTTATAATAATGGGTAGTGATGCGCACGTCATCTTTGTGGAGGCTTGTGGTAAAGGGGTGCTCACTCTCCGCGAGGACTCCCCTGGAAAACTGAAAGCCCAAATAAGCCGCCAGCCATTTGTTCCAATGCCTCTGTTTTTCCACATCATAGCTCTGAAACAGAAAATCACAGGATACAGGCTGCTTTTTATTTTTCTGAGTCACCTCCTGCACCAAGGGAAGGAGTCCCCGCCCCAGTTCCCCGAAAAAACCATCCAGTTTTTTTTCCGTAAATCCTTCTTCATAGTCAGAAAGGAGCACATCATAAGGCGTCTGCCCTTCTTTGGCCCGGTAGGAGGCGAACCGCCTCTGCATATCCAAAAGCTCTTCCAGAGTCGGGGCAAAAGCGGCAAAATCATTCTGTTTTTTGGCCATGCTCCATCTCTGCACGGAGACTGCCGTCAGTTCCGAAAAACGCCGGTATTCCTCCTGCGGAATGGAAACAAGCTTATCCCTCTCCCTTTCTGTCCGGAGGGCTAAAGCTTTTTCCAGCGGGGAACGACTCCCTTCCTCCCGGATCCGCCAAAGAAGCGTTCCAAGCTCCTCCCCGCAAAAAAGCTCCTGGTAGGCTGCCGCCAGAACCCCGTAGGCTTTGGCCGTCCGCCAGGAAGCTGCCTCCGGCGCAAGAGTCTCATTATCCCAGTCAAACAACGTAAGCGCAGTTCGTATGGCGTTTTCCTTTTCCAGAAAATCAGAAAATTCTTTCCGGACATCCGTATCTTTCTCTTCCATATTATCCTCATTATCCTCCATCCCTGTACGATTTTTGCGGAGCGTTTTCATTCTGCAGGAAACACGTTCCTATGGCTTTCCTGCGGAATGAATAAAGAGGATACTTTCGCATCCTCTTTCCTATTGTATCCCGTTTTCTGCTAAACATTCCTGCAGAGCCAGAGGCTTTTTTTCTTGAGATCCAGATATTCGTGGTAAGCCTTTTCCATGATCTGTTTTTCATTTTGAAATTTTAACAGATGGTAGGCTTCATAAAATTTGTAATACCCGGAATCCAGAAAATATTCTTCCCGCTGTGGTTTACTGTAGTAGCTGTCGGCCATCATCAAATACCAGTGCACATCCTTCTCCACGGTATCCTGCGGAACATGGAAAGAATACTGGCTTTTTCCGATATATTTGACAATGGAAGCATGGACGCCGGTCTCTTCCCTCACCTCTCTGAGCGCCGTCTCTTCCCTGGACTCATTCGCTTCTACTGTTCCCTTCGGAAGCACCCAGCCCTCATACTTATTCTTATAATTTTTGTAGAGAACAAGGACCTTCCCCCGAAATATAACCACACCGCCGCAGCTCGTTGCTTCAATCATTGCAATTCCTCCTGGTTTTGGTGTGTACATCTATTGTTCCTAGTATACCCCATTTCAAGGAAAGACGCAAGGTATGACGATTATCTCGAAAAATATCCTTCAAAAATTTTTTTCGCCCCTTTTGTCGCCACGGAGCCTCCCGTCCCCCCATTTTCATATATGATGCTGACTACAATTTCGGGATTCTCGGCCGGAGCAAATCCGACAAACCAGGCATGGCTGTCCTCCTTGTTGGAATTAAACTCCGCAGACCCGGTCTTTCCGGCCACCTGGTAGGAATCGGACCGCAGAGAAGGGCTGGTTCCCTCGTTGACCACGGCTACCATAAAATTGGTCAGAGTTTCCGCTTCCGGGACAGACAGCAGCCTTCCCGACGATTCCGGCATAAACTGCTTTACCACTTTTCCGTCGGCGCTCTCTACGCGCTCTATGAGATAAGGGGACATCAGAAGTCCGCCGTTGGCAATAGCCGCCGTAATCATGGCATTGTGCAGGGGAGAAATCATGGTCCTTCCCTGGCCGATGGATGTCTGTACCCGTTCCGCAAGTCCGGAAGTCCCGTCCAGGACAAAAGAACTCTGTCTGTATTCCATGCCCTCCGGAAGCGGAAGCTCCTTGTTGAACAGAAAGCTTTCGCACAGTGCATGAAAACTGTCCAAATCCAAAGTCTGTCCGACCGTGGCAAAGGAGGTGTTGCAGGAGTTGGCCAGAGAAAGTCTCAGATCCAGCCCTCCGTGCACATGGCCCTCATAGCAGCTCATCACCGCGTCCCCATAACTCATGGAGCCTTCGCATTCATAGCGGTAATCCTGCCAGTTTGTCGGATTTTCCCGGATATATTCCAGAGTTGTCAGAAGCTTAAAGGTGGAACCCGGCGGATAGAGCCCCTGGGAGGCCCTATTGAGCAGGTTTGCCCCCGTATTGTCTTCCGAAATCAGGCTCTCCCAGTCAGAAGAGATGGTGTTGGGATTGAAATCAGGTTTAGAAACCATGGCCAGAATCTTTCCTGTATCCGGTTCCAGAATCACGCAGGCACCGTTATAATCCCCCAGGGCATCGTAAGCCAGCTGCTGGAGGTCCGGGTCCAGGGTTGTCACCACACTGTCCCCCGGATTTTTGATTTCCTCCACCTCGTTGCTCACTTGGTCAAGCAGGTTCAAATGGGTGGCTAAGAGATACGAATTCGCCGAGGCTTCCAGTCCCGTTGTCCCCGCATCCGAATAGCCGACCACATGGGCAAAGAGATTGCTGTAAGGATACTCCCTGGTTTCGTTCCCCTCTGCATCCTCGACGGTTCTCGCCAGGACTTCTCCGTTTTTGCCGCGGATCTCCCCGCGGACCACCCGTTCGGAAAAGGTGTCCAGCCTGGCATTGTAAGAGCTGTCCACCGTTTTCTCGCTCTTTGCCACAAGATACCAGCAGAAATACCCCATGGTGGCAAGAAACATCAAGGTGAAAAAGACGGCCGCCAGGCGGATTTCCCTGTTAACGGTTCTGGTCCGCTCTTCTACCTGAAGGATTTCTTCCTCTTCTTTTTCCTGATTTTCCAGCGCCCGCTGTACCCGTTTCATATCTTTTTGCGTATAAGGCCTGTCGCCTCCGTTCAAGCTTTTCTTCCTGCTCAATTCGATCAACCTCATCCTGTTTTAAAATATAAAGTCCCTGTATGATTCCAAACATTATAAACGTACTCAAAATCGAACTTCCGCCGTGGCTGACAAAGGGCAGCGTGATCCCTGTGGAGGGAATGAATTTAATGACGCCGCCGACATTCAAAAAGACCTGGGCGCCGTAAACAGCAGCCAGTCCGAAAGCTATGATTTTGTAAAACATTCCATCCATCCAGGTGGAAATCCAAAGAAACTGCAGCAGGCAGCTCAGACAGATAAAAAGCAGTGCGATGGCAAAAATCCCGCCGAATTCCTCGGAAATCCCGGCAAAGATAAAATCAGAGCGGACCACGGGGATTGTTTCCGGCATGCCCTGGTAAAGTCCCGTTCCCAGGAATCCTCCGCTTCCGATGGCAAAGAGCGACTGTAAGATCTGCCAGCCGTCCCCGGTGGCATCCATCCAGGGGTCCTTCCACACCTGCACCCGAACCCTCACATGGGAAAATACCCGGTAAGCCAGCACTGAGGCCACGCTGCCGGCCGCCGCCCCCCCAAAAAGATAAAAATAGCTGTTTGTGGCCACCAGAAGCTACAACCATCTTTCTCGCTGTCATCCGCTATATATTGGAAAT
>CAJUQY010000008.1:61725-94215 GCA_910588815.1 uncultured Lachnospiraceae bacterium
CAATAAAATAGATGAGCGCCGCTCCCAGATCCTTTGAGGCCACCAGGATCAGCACATGGAGGGCAGCCACCGCCGTGGTCGCCGCCACCCGCTTAAAGCTGATACTGGTCTGGAACATGGAGGCCACGAAAAATACAAAAGTGATTTTTACAAATTCTGAGGGCTGCAGGGAAAACAAGTTTCCGATATCAAAGGACAGATGTGCCCCGCCGCTCACCGTACTGAATACGAGGATGGCTCCCAGGGCCGCAAGGCCGACCCCGGCATAGAGCCAGCCAAACCGCCACAAATACCGCATTCTGCGGACAATGACCGGCGCCGCCATCGCGACTGCCGCCGCTGCGACCGTAATGATGAAATGGCGGATCGCCCTGTCCGGTCCAAGCCTGGTCAGCATGATAAAGCTGATGGCAAGAAGCATGCAGGTATTGTTCAGCAAAAGCCTGGATGCTTTTTTATAAAAGACCCGAAACAGTACCAGGTACAGAATAAAAAACGCTACCTGGGCCCCGTAAAAATAAACCATGGACTTCTCATTGGTATAGAGTATGATGGCCAGATAGCCGGTCAAATGCAGGGCAAACATACAAAAAAGCTGCATCCCGCAGGCCTGATTCCTCCTCCTGTGAGTCCTCATCCGCAGATAATGATAGGTCGACATGGTATATAGGAGGATCAACACCAGCATGATATACTTTGCCACCTGAATTCCGATATTTGTCAAATTTTCCTCACCACCTATTCTACTCCCCGTCGAAAATGTCCCCTGGTTAAAAGCTTCGGCTGATAAAAAGAGCCCTCCCCGGCCAGCGCCGCCTTAAAAGCCCGGATCACCAGGGAGACCTCTTCCTCCCCCTCCGTCGTAAACTGCAGCCGCACCATGCGGGGGTTCATGGCCGCGATGGCCGGAAGCTCTCCTGCCAGCCAGAGGGGCGCATGGTTGTAGATCACACTGTAACAGAACCGACAGTACTTCTTTACAGGAAAAGAAAGCTGCTTCCGATCCTTTAAAAACAACATTCTGCCCGGATACCTTTCTCTTCCCCCAAAAGCCCCCTTTTTTTTCGCACAAGCCCCCACCGTCTTTCGGATGCACTGAGCGGAAACCATCATGGGCAGTCTTCCGTACACGACGATTTCACTGAGGGAAAGCCCCCGGTCAGAAAGCTCTCTTCGATTTAATTCCAAAGGCGCGGTATCCATAACAAAGCCCCGCCCCAAAAGCGCCTTCCTGGCCTCTGTGTTAAACGTATACAGTGATGCATCCGCCACAAATTCATAAGGGGTTTTCCCTGCCTTCTCTCCCGCAAGCCCTTCCTCCATCAGAGGTATTTCATCGATCGTCCGCACGAGAAAACCGTCCGGCTGCAGCTCTTCTGGCTCTGCCTGCACAAGTAGTCTCTCGCCCCTCCAGATTCGCGGAAGAGCCAGAAAGCATTCTTTTCCCGCCTCTTTGCAGGCGTCTGAAAGGGCAGGAATCCGTTCCGGCCTCAGGGAATCCAGAGAAAGATAAATCCGGCTCACAACATCTTCCCCGACGGCAGCAAAAAATTGAGATTCTTCTTCGATCAGCACGGAAAGACGCAGAGTACCTTTATTCCCCGTCCGTCCCTCTTCCGCCGAGGGCGCTTCCCTCTCCGCCCATGTTTCCTTCACTTCCACAGGCGCTGCCGTTCTCCGATAGTTCTTCAGGATTTCTGTCTCCAGCGCGGACACTGCCGCTCTCCGGAGCTCCTTGATTTTTCCCATCGGAAAGAAGCTGTTCGGTGACAGCTCAATGTCCAGCTTCTCCAGAACAAAGGGGGTGTCTCCCAGCTTTTCAATTTGCCGCCTGACGTCTTCCTTGGAAATGGGCCTGCTTTTTGCCGGGAGAACCGTTTCTCCCTCCACCGACACCGAGACATCCCCAAGCTTAAAGGTCAGTTTAACAGGCAAATCTTGAGTAATCCTTATGTTTCCCTTTATTTTTTCTTTTTTTTCTGTCTTTATATACTTCCGGTCCAGTTCTTCAAACAGGGATTCTTCCACGGGGCGAAAGGGTTTCTCGGAAAGGGCAAGCATCTCTCTGCCGTTATGCCTGTGGAAATATCCGTCCGTGAAGCCGCCCCGGTCAAAAAGCTCCCGCAAAAACTCCTTATCCCTGGATGCCGCTTTTAAGCACTCCCTTCCTCCCTCCCGATACAGATCCACATATTTCCGGTAAATACTCACCACCCCTGCCACATATCTGGGGCTTTTCATACGTCCCTCTATCTTCAGGGAACACACACCGGCATCCAAAAGCTCCCCAAGACAGTCCAGGCCGCACAGATCCTTCAGATTCAACAGATAGCCATCTCCAAAACCGGAAAGTCTTCCCTTCTCATCCAGGGCCTCATAGGGGAGGCGGCACGGTCCCGCACAGCGCCCTCTGTTTCCGCTCCTTCCTCCCGCCAGACTGCTGAATAAGCACTGGCCCGAATAGGAATAGCAAAGCGCTCCGTGGACAAAGGCTTCCATCTCGATTTCCACCTGTTCATGGATCCGGCGGATTTCTTCAAGGGAGAGTTCCCTGGCGGTCACAATCCTGGCTGCCCCGTTCCTCTTTGCCTCTTTTGCGCCGTGCACTCCGGTGATCGTCATCTGGGTACTGGCATGAAGCAAAAGATCCGGAAACTGCCGGCGAACCATCTGCCAGACACCGAAATCCTGGACAATCAGCGCATCCACCCCCGCCTCATAGAGCGGAAGCAGAAAATCATGAAGCTCCTCCAAAAGCTCCCGCTCTTTGAGAAGCGTATTGACGGTCAAATACAATTTTTTCCCATGGAAATGGACATAGTCAATGGCCTCCAGCAGGCGGTCCGTCTCCGGATTCTCTGCGTAGGCCCTGGCTCCAAACCTTGTTCCTCCCATATAGACCGCATCGGCGCCTGCATTCACCGCCGCCTGCATGCTCTCAAAGGAACCGGCCGGCGCCAATACCTCGATCGTCTGCTCATGTTTCATAGCGATACCTTCCTCACAACCATTTGTTTTTTGAACCGGCATTTAGGGCCGGACAGTGAAAAAGGGGCCCGCCCCCAAATCTGCTGCCCCCAACCTTTATCTTTTTTGTTTTTTTTCTTCCAACTCCCGCTTCATCTCCTCCAGCTTAAGCTGAGCCGTCACCAGCTGATGCTTCAGGCTGTAAATCTCGTTGGCCTGGGACTCCGTCTGGGATTCCAGCTCGGAAAGCCTCGCCATCGCTTTGAAATAGTCATCCGCCACATTCAGCTGAAGCATCACATTCTGATAATCCGAAGGCTGGCGTAAAAAACCGTCAATTCTACGGAGCTCCGCGTTTTTTCCGTTCAGGTAGCCGGCTACCCTCTGCAGATATTCCTCGCTCTCGTAACCGCCCAATGTATATACTTTTCCGGCAATAATCACATCTGTGTAATTTCTGGAACTCATTCCATTTCTCCTTATGTACCTGTTCTGGACATTCATAGTTTTATTATAAAGGGAATTCCCATAAAAAACAACCAGAAATATATACTTATACCAGGCCCGGCAGCCCTGGTCGGATACCTGCGGCGCGCAGGCAGAGGAGAAAAAACACAAGATGTAGTATCACTCTCGCTTTTTGGCACCAAATTCATAACCCAGATGACGATAAGCAAGCTCTGTGGCTGTCCGCCCCCTGGGCGTTCGGTTGATAAAACCGTTTTTTAACAGATACGGCTCGCAGACATCTTCCAAAGTCCCCACATCCTCAGAAAGCGCCGCCGCCAGGGTTTCCAACCCCACCGGCCCGCCTCCAAATTTTTCTATCAGGGTGAGAAGGACCCTTCTGTCCGTGCGGTCTAAACCAAGACCGTCCACATCGAGCAGATCCAGGGCGTCTGAAGCCACCTGTTTTGTAATCACCCCGTCATAACGGACTTGTGCAAAATCCCTGACCCGTTTCAAAAACCGATTGGCCAGCCTGGGTGTCCCCCTCGACCGGGAGGCTATCTGCCTGGCACCCTCCGTCTCAATTTCCACATGGAGAACAGAGGCCGAACGCATAATAATGGCGAGAAGCTCCTCCTCGGTATAGAACTCCAGATGATGGATGACACCGAACCGATCTCTCAAAGGCGCCGTCAGAAGTCCGGCCCTGGTGGTAGCGCCCACCAGGGTGAACCGCGGAAGATCCAGGCGGATAGAGCGGGCTGTGGCCCCTTTTCCGATCACGATATCAATGGCATAATCTTCCATGGCCGGATAGAGAACCTCCTCCACCTGGCGGTTCAGCCGGTGAATTTCATCGATAAAAAGAACATCCTTGTCGTTGAGATTGTTAAGGATCGCCGCCATCTCTCCCGGCTTTTCGATGGCCGGCCCTGCCGTGATCTTGAGCTCCGACCCCATCTCGTGGGCCAAAATTCCGGCCAGAGTCGTCTTCCCCAATCCCGGCGGACCATAGAACAGCACATGATCCAGAGCTTCGCCCCTGGATCTGGCCGCATCGATATATACCCGCAGCATATCCTTCGCCTTCTGCTGGCCGATATATTCATCCAGGGAGCCGGGACGGAGGTGATTCTCTATGCCCTGATCTTCTCTGGTAAATTCCGTGTTAATCATCCGCCTCTCCATAGACCGATGCTTCCTTTCTCACATTTCCCACCTTCATAATCTCGTCATCTGCCGCAGAGCCTCTTTTAGAATCTCCTCTACAGAAAGCATCTCGGCTCCCTCGATCCCGTTCACCGCTTTCATAGCCTCTGTGGCACTGTAGCCAAGGGCGGCAAGGGCCTGCACGGCCTCCCCCTTCGCGTCATTTACCCCGGAGCCTGCTTCCTGCTTTGCCGAAACCTCCTCATGGCTTCTTTTAAGCTCAAAGGCTTCCTCCAGCTTAAATTTGTCCTTCAATTCCAGGATCAGCTTCTTTGCCGTCTTGATACCGATGCCCGGCGCCCTGGCAATGGTCTTCGCATCCTCCGAGAGGACGGCAAAGCGCAAGTCATCCGGGGAAATCACAGACAGCACGCCGATGGCCCCCTTCGGTCCGATACCGCTCACTCCGATCAAAAGCTTAAATACATCCAAATCCTCTCGGGAAGCGAATCCATAGAGTTTCGGTATCTGATCCTGCCCCAGGTAAAGATATGTATAAACCTGAATCTCCCGCCCGACAGAAGCTCTCTGCAGAAGGGAAAAGGGCACCTGGATCTGATATCCGATCCCCCCTGTTTCCACGATCAGCGATTCCTCATAAATTTCCTGCAATTTTCCCCGAATATATGAAATCATGTACGGCTCCTCTTTACTTCCTGTTTTCCACAGACAGTTTATCACAGTTTTTCCGTCATGGCAAGCCTTTTCGCACAGGTGTTCTGTTTTATCTTGACAGATGTCCCTGAGAGCTCTATAATAGGAACATGAAAACCATTACGAAAGAGTTTAACTGTACGCTTGCTTATGATCTGGCCCGCCTCGGAGATCCGGAGAGCATTTTGTTTTTTGATATCGAAACCACAGGCCTCTCGGCAAAACGGGATATGGTCTACCTGATTGGCTGTGTTTACTTGAGAGACGGTGTCTGGTACAGGAAGCAGTGGTTTGCCGATACGGTGGAGGCGGAGGCAGAGCTTTTGATTCATTTCTTCCTGTTCAGCTCACGTTTTTCTCTGTTGATCCATTTCAACGGCTCTGCGTTTGATCTTCCTTTTTTGAAGGAGCGGGCCGACCTCTGCCATACTCCCGGCTTTGGCCGCATTCCCGAAAGCCTTGATCTGTATCGGGAACTGAGGCCTTTGAAAAAGCTTCTGGGGCTGTCAAATTGCCGCCAGAAGACACTGGAAGCCTTTCTCGGGACGGAGAGGGAGGATCCTTACGACGGCGGACAGCTGATCCGCTTTTACTGGCAGTATCTGCGTACCGGTGAAAGCGCTCTCTACGATGCTCTCCTGCTTCACAACGCCGAGGATATCGAGGGGCTTCCCTCCCTGCTCTCCCTTCTCTCCTGCCGGGACTTTTTCAGAGGAGAGTTTTTCCCGGAGTCGGAAGGGCTGCTCGATTCCGGAGAGCTTCTCGTCACCTGTGTGAACCCCTCCTGCACCCTGCCCCTCCCCTGCAGCTTCCCGGTAGAAAACGGCCGGATTTCCTGCCGGGAAAACACTCTTACACTCCGCCTTCCCACTGTGAGGGGAACGCTCAAATATTTTTTTGAGCGTTATACTGATTACTATTATCTGCCCCAGGAAGATCAGGCCATTCACAAGAGTGTGGCTGTCTTTGTGGATCCGCTCCACAGAAAAAAAGCCACAGCAAAGACCTGCTATCAGAAACATGAGGGGGTTTTCTTTTCCGTACCCAAAAAGTTCCCCGCAGATGCTCCGCTTTTCTATGCGGAATATAAAAAAAATCCCCCCTACATGGAATACAAAGAGGGGCTTTTCCTGGAACCGGCCTTTTTGCGGAAGTTTCTCCTTGCAACTCTCCCTAAATAATGGTATGCTTTTATCTGTTCCATGTCGTATTTCGTCGATTTGGCGAACGATTGATAGATAACTACATGCTTCCATACCATTCAGGAGCGTTTTATGAGAAACCCTAAAGACCTTTTGAGAAGGCTTACCATATATTATGCCGGCGATCACGAGCTGCTCTGCCCCTATCAGCTTGGCGATACGATTTACGACGTTTACGCTTTTTACAGTCATTATCACTGTTTTGAGCATGCCTTTATCCGCAGTACCTTGACTTTGTCACAAAGCGATTTGGATCATTTTATGGAACAGATTTCCACTCTGATTGAGCCGCAGATGATCCGGGGCGGCCGGTCTTCTCCTCCCCGGGATCATATTTACACTTATGTGACCGGTATCTTCATCAGCGAACAGAAGATCCCGGATTCCATCCGCCGGGCCGTCCGCCGGTTCCGTTATTACCGCGGTTATGGTTATTACAAAAACGGTTACTGCCAGGCCAGGATCGCCGCCTTTGATATGGAGACCGGTTCCCTGACTATCAACCCGGCGGCCAAAGAGCTGCTCCTGGAATATCAGAGTATGTTTGAATTCCGGTGAAAGAGAATCTCACGGCAAACAAACGCCCCCGGAAAATCCGGGGGCATTTTTACTCATCCTGTCATCTGACAATTTCTGTTTTCACAGTCTTTATTCCTCTTCTCCTGCTGCATCCTCCGCCACAGAAGCTTCCTCCACTGCTTCCGGCACCTCGATCTCTTCTGCAGATACCTCCACAGGAGCCTCCAGGGATTCCAAAGCCTTCATGCTAAGGCTGATCTTCTTGTCCTCACCGTTGAAGTCGACCACCTTCGCCTCAATTTCCTGTCCGATGGCGAGCACGTCGGAGGGCTTCTCCACATGCTGTCTGGAGATCTGTGACACATGGAGCAACGCGTCAATTCCGGGTTCCAGCTCCACGAAAGCGCCAAAATCTGTCATCCTGGCAACACGCCCGGACACAACATTTCCTACCGCATAATTGTCAGCCGCCATCACCCAAGGATTCTCATCGGGGAATTTGAGGCTTAATGCGATCTTGTCACCGTTGATATCTTTGATAAACGCGCGGATCTCCTCGCCGACCTTGAAAACCTTCTTTGGATTCTCCACCCGGCCCCAGGACATCTCGGAAATATGGAGCAGTCCGTCTGCACCGCCCAGATCGATAAATGCGCCGAAATCCGTGATGTTCTTCACGACGCCTTCCACCACCTGGCCGATCTCAATGCGCTCAAACAATGCTTTCTGCAGTTCTGCCTTTCTGGCCAGCAAAAGCTGCTTGCGGTTTCCGATTACCCGACGCTTTCTGGGATTGAACTCTGTAATGACAAATTCAATCTCCTGATCTGCATATTTCTCCAGATTCTTCTCATAAGAATCGGAAACAAGGCTTGCAGGGATAAACACCCTGGCGCCTTCCACGTTGACACTCAGGCCGCCGTCCAGAACCTGAACAACCTTTGCCGTCAAAACCTCTTCGTTATTGAAAGCCTCTTCCAGACGCTTGTTGCCGCGGTCAACAGCCAGCCTCTTGTAAGACAAAAGGACCTGTCCTTCGCCGTCATTGACCTTAAGTACTTTGGCTTCCATCTCGTCGCCCACCTGGACAACATTCATCAGATTTACAGAAGAGTCATTGGTATATTCATTCTTGCTGATAATGCCGTCTGACTTGTAACCTATATTTAAGATGATTTCATCTTCTTTCACACCGATGACTGTACCAGTGACTACCTCTCCTGTTCTAATAGTTTTTAGTGACTCCTCCAACAGCTGCTCAAAACTTAACTCTGACATTCGTGTGAACCTCCTCTATGATATGATTCGGGGTGGATGCACCCGCTGTAATACCTACGATTCTTTTTCCCTCTAACCACTTAGGATTCAAATCTCTGACGGTCTGAATATAGTAGGTACTGTTGCATTCTTTTCTGCAGATTTCATATAGCTTCTGAGTATTGGAACTATGCTTTCCGCCGATTACCAACATCACATCAACTTTGGAGGCCAGCTGCTTTGCTTCAGCCTGTCGTTCATGGGTAGCACTGCAGATAGTATTGACAACAATACTATCATAACTCTTTTTTAATATTATTTCAACAAGAAGTTGAAATTTATTGTAATTAAATGTCGTCTGTGACACAATACAAAGCTTTGTGTCCGCTAACAGAGTCAATTTTGACGCTTCTTCCAGCGTTTCCACCACATGAGCCCTCTCCCGGCACCATCCCTGGATCCCTTTCACTTCCGGATGTTCCGCGTTTCCTATGATAATGATGGTTCTTCCCTTCTCTGATTCCTCCTGTACAATCCGGTGGATCTTTTTCACAAAAGGGCAGGTGGCGTCCACAACCTGAAACCCCCGTCCCTTTAATTCCTCACAAATCTGCCTGCCGACTCCGTGGGAACGGATTATGACCGTCCCTCCCCGGGATTCGTGGATTCGTTCCTCATCCAAAACCCGGACTCCCCGTTCTTCCAGATCTTTTACTACTTCTTCATTATGGATAATCGGACCACAGGTATAGATGGGCTTAAGAACCGTTTCCTCCCCGGCCTGTTCATATACTGTATCTACGGCCCGCCTCACACCAAAGCAAAAGCCGGCGGTTTCTGCCACAATCACCTTCATCCCTGGCCACATTCCTTTTTGATAAGCTCTTCCAGGGCATCGTCAAGACTCCCTGTCCGTCCTCTCTCCGCCATCTTTTTCCGGAACAGGACGTCAATGATCGCGTCCGTCACTTCTTTGACAGTCATCTCGGAAGAATCCAGGTAGACGGCGTCCTCCGCCTGTTTTAAGGGGGAATTTTCTCGATGCATGTCCTGGTAATCCCTTTTTTCGATATCGGCGGCAATTTCCTCCAGCCTGCAGGGAACGCCCTTTTCCTCCAATTCCAGAAACCTTCTCCTGGCCCTCGCCTCCACGCTGGCTGTCAGATATATTTTCACATCTGCGCGGGGAAGAACAACGGTTCCGATATCCCTCCCGTCCATAACTACGCTTTTCTCTGCCGCCAGCTTCTGCTGCAGCTCCACCAGCTTTTCCCGCACTTTGGCATAGCCGGAGGTTGCGGAAGCCATCTTTCCGGCCTCCTCCGTGCGGAGATATCCTGTCACGTTCTCCCCGTTTAAAAGCACCTGCTGGGCTCCGTCCTCGTAGGTTATGGAAATATCCGCTTCTTTGCAAGCCGCGCAGATGGCCGCCTCATCCTCTGGGGAAATCCCCTTCCTGTGAAAATGTAAGCCCATGGCCCGGTACATAGCCCCGGTATCCACATAGATCATGTGAAGCTTCTCTGCCACCAGCTTTGCGATGGTACTTTTCCCGGCTCCGGCCGGTCCGTCAATGGCGATGCTGACACTCATACCTATTCCTCTTTTCTTTTTACTTCCCTGGCGCTGCCCCCTGCAGCGTACCCGGTAGACCAGGCGATCTGGAGGTTGTAACCTCCGGTCAGGGCGTCCAGGTCCAATACCTCTCCGGCGAAGTAGAGCCCCCGTACCCGTTTTGATTCCATGGTAGCAGGCTCCACCTCTTTTACGGAAATACCTCCCTGGGTGATAATCGCTTCTTTAAAATCTCTGAGTCCCGAAATGGTTAGGGAAAATGCTTTTGTCAGAGAAACCAGCCTCTCCCTCTCCTCTCTGGAAATCCCGTTGATCCGTTTTTCCGGCGGAATTTTGCTCCGCTCCACCATGACCGGAATCAATTTTGACGGATACAGTTCATGAAGGGCGTTTTGGAACTGTCTGTTTTTTCCACACTCAAAATCCCTGAGGATCCTGCGGTCAAGCTGCTCTCTCGTGAGAGCCGGCTTTAAATCAACAGAGAGGGTCAGGGGCTTCGTCCTGAGCCTTTTTGCCACTATGCTGCTTCCGCTTAAAACAGCAGGGCCGCTGACCCCGAAATGGGTAAAAAGCATTTCTCCGAATTCTTCGTAGAGTTTCTTTTTCCCGTCATAAATGGTTACGTTCACATTTTTTAAGGACAGTCCCTGAAGCATAGGACACCAGGCATCCGGCGATTCAAAGGGCGCCAGCGCCGGGGAGCATTCCGTCACTTGGTGTCCTGTCTCTCTGGCAAACCGGTAGCCGTCTCCGTCGGAGCCTGTGGAAGGATAGGACAGGCCTCCCGTGGCGACAATTACCGCGTCGGCCTCGTAAACCGCGCCGTCTGCCATGCGGACGCCCGCTGCGCGGGGATGCGTCCCCCGCCCGGAGCCTTCTTCCACGGAAAAAAGCTCTTCCTGCCCTTCCTCCTCCAGAAAAAGCTCTTTTACTGTCTGTCTGAGACGGACATCCACTCCCCTCCTGGAAAGCTCCTTTGTCAGACAGGCGATCACGTCGGAGGAATGGTCACTTGCCGGAAACACCCGGTTTCCCCGTTCCGTCTTTAGCCTGAGGCCCCGCTTTGTGAGGAACTGCTTCATATCCTGACTGGAAAATCCGTAAAAGGCGCTGTAGAGGAATTTGGGATTGGTCACCACATGGGCCAGAAGAGTTTCCACGTCACAGTCGTTGGTCACGTTGCAGCGGCCCTTTCCCGTGATAAACAGTTTTTTTCCCAGCTTCTCATTTTTTTCCAGAAGAAGCACCTGATTTCCTGGTTCTGCCGCCTGGATTGCGGCCATCATTCCGGCGGCTCCGCCGCCGACCACTATGATCCGTCTCACTTTACATCTCCGTTTTCTTTTGCCGCCGGATGGTATCTCCAGGTCACACAAGCGTGCTTCCGGCTTCCGGGGGCGCCTCTTTGCCGTAATTGGTTCCCACCAGAAGGATACAGGCGACTGTAAGTATTTATCTTACCATAAGCCCCGGGGATTCAGCAAGACCTTTTCGTAACTCTGCCAAAAGCTTTGCCGAGGGACGACAAAAAACAGCAGTCCAGGGTCAGCGCATGACCTTCTCTGGCAACGATTGAATTGCATGGAACTATAACCGCCGGCGCCTCCGGCTCAGGTTCCTGCATAGCCGATCCCGGTTCTCCTCTGTGACTTCCAGGATCTCTGCCTTCGGATGGGAACGGACTTTTTCGAGGAAAGGAGAATCGGCCTTCTGCAAAACGCCGAGGATGGGAACCGGCCCGTCAAGGGCATGGGATATGGCCTCCCAAAAGAGGAATGCCTCGGATTCATGGGGGCCAAGCTCGTCCATCACCAGAAGACCGGGATTTTTGACGGCCGACAGGGCGGCAGGCCCCAGCCGGTCGAACCGTTCCGCGGTCATTCCGTCCGGCTCCCCGCAGAAAGCCAGGAAATTAGAGGCGGAGGGGATGAGTGGTTCCGCCAGGGACAGCAGGTGGAGCGAGGATTTCCCCGGAAATACGTTCCCTGACTTTACCGTAAAAAAACCGCCAACCGGATCCTCGGCCTGTTCTATAAGCTTTTTTATCAGCGTGGATTTCCCGACTCCCCGTTCTCCCGTGAGAAAAAAATGCCTTACCATCCCCCGCCCTCCCGCTTCTGCCTCAAATCCCACAGAAGCCGCCCGTAACAGGAGGTGTTGACCGTCCTGATGGTTCCGTCCGCCTCTGTGCGGTCTCTAAGCCATGCCTCTATCCTTTCTCTGTTCTCTCTCGTGCGCTCCTCCCCGGAAAGAGAATTTTCCATAAAACCCTCGATATAGCTGTCGTCCGGAAGGATCCGCCGCTCCTCCCTGCGTCTGTAATAAGTCGCCTCCGGAAGATACCCCTTTAAAAACAGAAGGTTGAACAGGGCATAAAATTGTCTTCCGTTCCCCCGGCTTTTTGCCCTTCTTCCAAAAAGCTCTTTCATGAGCGCTTCCTCCAGGGGCCTCGCCGATGAAATATAAGAGACGCTGCAGCAGAAAGCCCGGCTCATTTCCATCATCTTTTCAAGCTCTTCCACTCTGCTGAGAGCGGGGGTCAAGGAGGCAACAACCAGGTCAAAGGAGTGGGAAAGCCCCGCCTTTTCCACGTCAAGAGCCCGGAAATCAAGGCGGCAAAAGGACACGTTCGTAAGCCCCGCCCGCCTGACATAGTCCTTTCCGTAGCCGATCATTTTTTCCGAAAGATCAAAGCCTGTGACATGACCCGCTGTTTTCCCGAATTCCGCCGCAAAGCGGCCCGGCCCGCAGCCGATATCGGCGACTGTCTGTTCCGGCGTGAGGAGACCGCGGCTTTTTAAATATTCCACCGTGGAGAGCAGCCGTTCATCCCTCGCCTCTCTTCTGCCCTCCCGCCGCTCTGCCTCCCAGGCATCGGCCCTCTTATCCCATTTTTCCATGGTCCGCTCGGGAGACCCCTCCGTCTCCATTTGTTCCGCTTCATAGAGATCGGCAAAATACTCCTGTTCCATCCCCTCCCGCAAAGCCTCCCTGAAGAGTTTTTCCGGGTTTCTCATAAGCCTCCTCCTTCCATGCCTGAAACTGCCCCGGGCACCTTTACCGGAAGACAGATGGTCCGTTCTCTGCCGCACCGGTCCCTTACGGATACCACGTCCATGGGAATCCCGTATATTTCTTCCAGGGACTTTGGGGTAATGACCTCCTTCGGTACGCCGAAGGCCGCCAGCCTCCCCTCCTTCATCATGAGAACCTTGTGTCCGACAGAAAAGGGATTCTCCGGGCTGTGGGTTGACATCACGATGCAGTACCCCTTTCCGGCCAGCTCCGAAGCCACATCCATGAGGAGCTGACGATTGGCATAGTCCAGATTGGCGGCGGGCTCATCCATAATCAGGATTTTTGCCGATTGGCAGACAGCTCTTGCAATCAGGACAAGCTGCCGCTGTCCGCCGCTTAAGGACAAATAAGGTTTTTCTGCCAGATGGGCCGCCCCCAGCTTTTCAAGAGCCAACAGCGCCTGCTCCCGGTCCTTTTTGCGGGGGGCCTCCATGGCAGAAAAATGGGAGGCCCGCCCCATGACCACCAGCTCCAGAACCGTGTAGGAAAAAACAGGGGTATGGTTCTGGGGAATATAGGCGGCCAGCCTTGCCCTCTTTTTGGGAGAAAGCTCCTTTCCCGGCATTCCGTCCATATAAACCTCTCCGGCCGTCGGAGGGAGCATGCCGAACAAGAGGCGGAACAGGGTTGTCTTGCCGCAGCCGTTAGGCCCCAGGACACACAAAATTTCCCCCGCATCCGCCTGGCAGGTAATCCCCTTTACGATGTTGCCCCGGCCGTACCCGCCTGACAGATTTTTGATTTCCAGAAGCATGGTCACCGATCCTTTCTCTTGATAATCAGGTATACAAAAAAGGGGGCGCCCATGATGCTGGTTACAACACCGAGAGGCAGCTCCAGAGACAGAAGGGAGCGGGCAAGGTCGTCCATCAGGAGAAGATAGACCGCCCCCAGAAGCCCGCAGGCCGGGATCAACCGCCCGTAGTCCGCACCCACGAGGGCTCTGGCCATGTGGGGGATCATCAACCCCACCCAGCCGATCAGCCCGCCGAGGCAGACGGCGGCCGCACTGAGCAGGGTGGAAGCAAGGATGAAAAACAGCCGGTAACGCCTCACATGGATACCCAGGCTCTGAGCTTCTTCATCCTCCAAAGTCAGAAGATTTAGCCTCCACCGGAAAAGAAGGGCTGCCGCCAGACCGAGAACCATCGGTCCCATGGCAAAAAGAACAGATTCCATATCAGACTTTGTCAGGCTTCCCATGAGCCAGAAGGTAATCTGCTGAAGAACATCATTGGGGTCGGAAACGTATTTGATCATGGTGACGCCGGAATTGCAGAGAGCCATGATCATGGAGCCGGTGAGCACCAAGCTCAGAGTCTGGGAATGGGCTGATCTGCGGCTGATCAGATAGGAACAGGCCACAGCCAGGATTCCTCCTGCAAAAGCGGATACCTGGATCATCCAGCCGGAGGCCCCGTTTAAAATCGCAAAGGCCGCCCCGAGGCCGGCACCGGAGGAAACTCCGAGAATATCCGGGGATACCAGGGGGTTCCGGAACATCCCCTGGTAGACAGAGCCTGCGACAGACAGACAGGCGCCGATCAGCACGGCAGAAAGGATCCTGGGAAGCCGGATATTCCAAAAGATGGTGACTGCCTGGGAGGAGACTTCTCCCTGATAACCAAAACGTGACAAAAAGGCCTTCACGACCTCACCAGGAGTAAGTGGGTAATAACCGACCCAAAAGGAAATCAGCACGGAGGCAAACAGCAAAGCCAGCAAAACGGCCAGGACGAGACCATGACGTTTTTCGTCTTTTGTCTTTTCCTTTTGTTTTAGTAAACCAAAAGGTTTCATCGTCCGTTCCTCCTTACCTGCAGATATCCCTTTCGCTTGACAGTGCCGGGAAAGCATGCTATATTTTTCTTAAACTCCGATATTTTTTTTATAGATAATCGCTTATAGATATCCCTGAATTTTACCGCGCAGAGCGCATGTATTCAGGTGTGTGATACATCTAAAATCTATCATAGTTCCGTTAGCATGTCAATTATGTCAATTGTGTCGATTGAGAAAACCCAGAACATTCATTTTATCAGGAGGTGCCTATGAAACAACGATCATTACACGCTGTCCTCCTTCTGGCAGTGCTCGTCCTGCTGTGGGGTTGCGGGAAGGCGGAGGAAAACGGGGAGGAAGCTGCAGCAGGAGCTTCTTCTGCTCCCGAAAAGACTGCCGCCGGCCAGGAAACCCAGGAGGCTGTGGAAAAGGCAAACGGGACAAAGGCTCCTATCGGAGAACGGGAGATCACCGACATGGCCGGCAGGAAGGTGGTTGTCCCAAAACCCGGTGAAATAGAAAAGGTATTTCCCACGGATCCCACCGCCGGTATTTTTCTTTACACCCTGGTTCCGGACCGGCTTCTGGGATGGAATTATGAGCTCAACGATACAGAAAAGAGTATTATCCTGGAGAAATACCACGATCTCCCCAACTTCGGCATGGGGGACGCCGTCAACTATGAGGCCGTGATCGCCGCCGGTCCCGATCTTGCCCTCGTCGTGGGTGCGCTGAACGATAAGACTGCCGATCAGGCGGATAAGCTGACCGAGAGCCTGGGGACTCCGACTGTCGTGGTGAGCAGCAGCCTGGAGGATGCCCCCGGCGCTTACCGGTTTATGGGCGAATTGTTCGGCGTGCAGGAGGATGCCGAAGCGCTAAGCGTCTATGCGGAACGCACCTTTGAGGATATCGCCGCCATGGATGTTCCGGAAGACGAAAAAGTGCGCATGTATTACGGAAACGGCGAGGACGCCATGGAAACTGCCCCTGCCGGCTCGGGCCACGCGCAGATCATTGACATGACGGGCGCCGTGAATGTGGCGGATCTGGAGCTCGGCGACGGCTCCAGAGTCCAAATCTCCCTGGAGCAGCTTCTGTCCTGGGATCCGGACGTGATCGTCGTCAACGGCGAGCCCAAAGCCAATGTCAGCGGCAGGCAGACGGCGGAAAAGATCCTGAAGGATCCTGATTTCGCCTCCTTAAAGGCCGTGCAGAACGGACAGGTCTACGGGACGCCCAACGCTCCCTTCAGCTGGGTGGACCGCCCACCGGGACCAAACCGCCTGATCGGCATCCGTTGGCTCTCCGGCCTGATCTACCCGGACGCCCTGGCCTTTGACGTGGATGAAGAGGTCCGAGAATTTTTCCGCCTGTTCTATCACGTGGAGCTGACGGGAGAACAGCTAGCGTCGCTCTACGATGGAACCATCGGACAGGAGAATTGAATATATAGCGAACGACAAATGAATTTGTCCTCGACTATAGAAATAAGGTATCCGCCAGGACTTCGACTCATTTTCCGAAGATCTGACGGATGCTTTAATGACCTTTATCATTTCTATTTTGTATAGCTTTTCACAAATACTCCCGGAAATACCGCTCAAACAGCTCCCTTCCGACTGCCTTAAGCTCCTCTTCCATCTCATGGTACCGCTCCATGAAAAGCCGGCCTTCTTCTGTGATCCGGGAACTTCCTCCGTTTTTTCCGCCCTTGTTCCGATCCAAAAACAGGAAGCCCATCTCTTTTTCTGCCTGGTTCACCATTTTCCATCCCTTGGAATAGGACATGTTCATGTGGGCGGCCGCCGCCTGAATGGAGCCGGTCTCATCCACCCACTTTAAAAATTCATAGACCCCCGGCCCCCAAAATTCGTTCTCCTTCCCCAGAATCAGCCGAAACCGGAATTTAAGCTTCTTTAAATCTCTCTGCTCCTTTATATACTCCTCCGCCCGTTTCAGGCCGTTTTCTTCCAGAAGGGAAATCACGCAGCCCGCGTCCTTCACGGAAAGCCTCTCTGCCTTTTCGCTTCCTTCGATCGGAAGACAGAGCCTGGGCCAGCCTTCCTCCCCCTCATACACGGGCAAGACAGCGTTCTCACGGGACAGCAGTTCTAAAAGAAGAGACTGAGAAAAGGCCGGGTACTCTGCCAGAAGTACCAGAACCCGATCCATATGCTTTCCCGCTTCCAATAGACCGGCCCGAAGAGCCGCCTTCCTGTCGTGTTCCCTATAGCTTTTGTCCTCTATACAGATCACCTGATTATGAACCAGGTGGTTTTTAAGCGTCTCCGACTCATATCCTGTGAACACCAGAATGGGGGAGACAGCCGCCTTTCTGAGAGCAGCAATCTCCCGCTTGATCACCGTAATACCGTCCAGGACATGCATGGGAAGGAAGACGGGGGCTTCCCCCCTGTCCCGGAGTGCCTGTTCATAGTTGGAAGAAGCCAGAATCAGTGCGCCTGTTTTCATAAGCCGGCTCCTGACTCCGCCCGGTGTCTGATCAGTTCGCCCGCAATGCTGACGGCGATCTCCGCCGGAGTCTCCGCCCCGATGGCAAGGCCGATGGGGGAATGGACTCGATCATAGGCATCCTTCGGATAACCGATTTCTGTGAGCCGCTCTTTTGTCGCCTCGATTTTCTTCCGGCTTCCGATGCACCCGATGTAAGAGAGCGGAAGCTTTAACACCTGGGCCAGGACTTCGAAATCCGCCTGATGGCCCCTTGTCATGATGACCACATAATCCTTTTTCGTCAGGGTGACCGACTCTCCGATCTTCTTAAAATCTCCGAGGAAGATCTCGGACGCCCCTCCTCCAAAGAGCTCCGGACGTGCAAAGTCCGGTCTGTCTTCAAATACCGCCACGGAAAAGCCGATATGCGCGAGTACCGGAACCAATTCCTGGGACACATGGCCGCCGCCGAACACATAGACGCGGCCTGCCCGCCCCACCGGCTCTGCATAAAAAGAAGGCTCTCCCACCCGATAGACAGCTTCCGCCTTCAGCAGCCCGGAGACCTCCTCACCTGAAATCCCGTCACCAAAAAGAATCCTGTCACCGCCGACAAACACCATGGCCGTCACCTTATCCTGCTCAAATCGGCGCACCAGCCAGGAATCCTCATTTTTGAGACAGGCTTCCCGCAGGCGGTAAAATAAGGGAAGCTCTGTTTCTCCCTCCAGGTACTGGAAATACACCTTCACGTCCCCGCCGCAGACCATTCCCAGGCTGGCGACGTCGTCTTTTTTCAGGCTGTAGCCCATGGTTCCGGAGGTCTTTTCTTTCAAAAGCTTCTCGGCCTGCTTTTGGGCCGCATATTCCACTGCCCCGCCGCCGATGGTTCCCTCCGAATGTCCGTCCGCAAAGACCAGCATCCTGGCTCCCGCCCCCCTCGGCGTGGAGCCGGAGCTGGCTAAAATGCTGACCCAAACCAATGCCTCCTCCCCTTCCAGAGCCTGAATGATAGATTCCGTCCACTGTCTCATAAAATCCCCCTACAACTGTTTAAAATAGTCCTTTTCCATGGTCTTACCCGGCCGTATTATTTATAGTCCATCGAACTCCCTCAGACGCTTGAGAGCGGCCGGGTTGTTTGCCGTAATCATTTTGACCGTCTGACAATTTTCCAGTTCCCGGCAGTCCCCGCAGGTCGTCACCCCCTTTTTCAAGGCGCACTGGCGGATACTGCAGAGACTGTCACAGTATACCGTCTTCATCCCGTCAGCACGGCACCCCTCACAGTTGATATGTTCGGGTAGAATGGGGGCCTGATTTAACTCGGCCCACAGTTTGGCCGTCTTCTCGCGCAGCGCCTGGTCGTCATTGACTGTCGCAAGATATGCGTCGCACTGTTCACAGTCCAGCCCGCAGTATGCAATTCTGTCCTTCATGGTTATGTCCTTCCTGAAACATTATCCTGTTTGCGTTCATCTGTTTGGCTTTCTTTTGATTCTCAGCAGTCTGATAAAATCATCAAACAAAGTGGTATCTGTCGGCTCAAACATGAGCCATTTCCCGTCATGATATGTTTGTGTCTCATCGTAAATCCTCTGAGCCTCTTTTGAATAATGCGCTCTGTCTGCCTCAAATTTCAGCCTTTCGTCTTTTCCCAGGATAACCATAAATCCCACGCAGCTCTCTCTTGCATACAACGCACACAACGTCTTGCCGCCCCGGCGATATTTATATTCATATTTCCATGCTTTACCGCCTTTATTCCATAGACGGTCCATATCATATTTTTCCTCAATCAAAGCATTTAATTTGTTCCATACATCATATAGTGATTCTCCTACTAACCTTGTCATCTCTTCTGCACCGGGTATGATATCAAGCATAACAACCTCCTAATATTCTTTTTTCCGTGTCAGGAAAATCGCAGCGATGGCCCCGATAAAGATCACCGGCGCCAATCGTACAAACAGCCATTCAAATGCATGAAAAGCTGCTCCGGCAACGGCCGTTTCAGGGTCGTGATAATCCCAGCCTAAATAAGGGCTATTTAATACGATCAGGGCCGTAGAAATGATGACGATAAACGTACACAAGGAGATAAGCAGCCAATGAAGTATTTTTCTTTTCATGGCCTTCCTTCGCGCAAGCTGCAAATTGATAATCTCCAGTTTTTGAGAAATCGCCTTCAAGTCATCGACGGCCGGCCAGTCAACCGTTTTACCGAGCAAAGTGCTTACGGATGTCTCAAGCGCTTCTGATATGGAGATCAACATATCTGAATCAGGGACGGACAATCCTCGCTCCCACTTGGAGACGGTTTGCCGCACCACGTTCAGCTTGACCGCAAGCTCTTCCTGCGAAAGTCCTTTTGATTTTCTGATTGCTTTTATGTTTTCGTTTAACATCAGGGATACCTTCCTTTCTCTCAGTCGCTGCCACCATGATACAAGAAACTGCCCGTTGCTGCAAGCAACGCATAGTAACATTCCGGATCATACGCTCCGGCACATAGATATCCCCGCCAGGAATCCACAGAAAACATTATATCATAAAACTTGCAGGAATCGTAAAAAGATTAAAATGCTTTCAGAAAATATTTGCCCCTGTGGAAGGAATTGTTTATAATAGGGAAAAACGTAAACGCGCGAAAGGAGAAAACATGATACTTTGCATTGCAAAAGCTCCATGCAGAGTCTGAGGAGACTGCATGGAGGAATCGCTTCTGCTGATATCCTCAGTCTTTGCTTCTCGTTTCAGAAATAAGTAAAACAGAAGGAGCAAAGAAATGAAAGTTATGAAAAAAAGTGAATTATTGGAGTTAAAAGATTTTCTGATTCTTTGGAGCACCCAAAGTATGTCTCAGCTTGGCAGCAGCATGACGGGATTTGCGCTTACCCTCTGGCTGTATGAAAGGACCGGTTCCTCGCTGAGCACGGCGGCGCTTGCCATATGTTCCTATGCGCCGTATGTACTGATGAGCGTATTTGCCGGAGCGCTGACAGACTGCCTTGACAAAAAGAAGACCATGCTCGGCTGCGATGTATTTGCCGCAGTCTGTACCGTGATTGTATTTGTATTATTTCAGACCAACCGCCTGAGAGTATGGCATCTATATGTTCTGAATGGGATTTCCGGATTGATGAATACGGTTCAGCAGCCCGCCTCTGAGGTGGCCATGACGCTTATCATGCCGGAACAGTATTATCAGAAGACCAGCGGACTTCGCTCGCTGTCAAACAGCTTAATCTCCGTCCTGAATCCTTTGATCGCCACGTCCCTGTATGCATTTGCAGGACTAAACGGCGTCATAGCGGTTGATCTTGGAAGCTTTCTGGTTGCCTTTGCGGCATTGCTGTTTTTTATCCGGATCCCGGAAAGCAAACGTGATAAGAGGGAAGGCGTGTTTGTCCTTGCCAGAGAAGGGCTTATGTTTTTGAGGGAGCATCCGCTCATTATGGACCTGATTTTATTTATGTCCGGCGTGAATCTGGTGGCCTCCGCCTTTGACGCGGCGCTTCCCGGCTATGTGCTCCCCAATCCGAAGGGCGGCTCCTCTGTCCTGGGAATCGTCACCTCCTGTTCCGGTATCGCCATGATCGTCGGCAGTTTGGTTGTCTCCTTCCTGCCCAAACCGAAAAACCGGGTGAGGGTCATTTACCTGACCATGCTCTTTTCACTGGGAACCGAAAATTTTTTGCTGGCATTTTCCAGAGAACCGGCGGTATGGTGCGTTGGACAGCTGATCGGGTGGATTCTTGTGCCGGTCATGAACGCAAATATGGACGTGATTCTCCGGACCTCCATCCCTGTAGAGCTGCAGGGGCGCGTCTACGCCTGCCGCAATACGCTTCAATTTTTTACGATTCCCATCGGGCTGTTTTTCGGCGGTTTTATGGTAGATCATGTATGTGAACCATTTATGAGGACATACGGTGATTGGCCGATCCTACGAACCCTCTTCGGCGCAGGCAAGGGATCCGGCGCCGCACTTATGATGTTGATCCTCGGAGTGAGCGGAAGCTCCGTCTGTATCCTCACAGGGAAAAGATTAAAAAAGTATCAATATATCGAAAAATAGATGAATAAGGGGGCGGTTTTTCCGCCCCCTTTCCGACACCAATTCTATGACCTGTTCATAGAATTCCTCATAATAAGGGAGCACTTGTTTGATTTTGCTGTCCTAGTCACCTGAATGGAATGCAGATTTATACTCACCTTTTCACGGCTCGTCGCCTCCCACTGAGACTCCCGAAGCCGTCAGCCCTTCCGCCTGCGCACGGATCGCAAAAAACTCCTGGAAGGTTTCCGGTTCATTCTCGATTGTTTTTTTCATCAGAAGCAATCTGCGCTTTCCGATTCTTCTGTCCAGTATCGCAAATATTCTCACAAGCATATCCTCACTGAGCAGGCTTTTGTCAATGCTTTGATTGTCAAACTCCTCAAACGCCCCGTAAAAGCATCTCTGGTCAAAAACCCCCAGTTTCAGGGCCACGTCATCCATGTACGCATTTTCCTCGCTCATGCGCTTATTCCACTTTTCGTCCCGGGGAAAGAATTCCGCCTTCGTCCAGTTATTCCAGTAACAGCCTTTAATTATCTCTTTTCCGTCATATCTGATTGCTGCACGTCCTTCGTGGTCAGGGCTTTTGCTGTATGAGGTTGCATAATATTGTATATGTCCCCGCAGACTCTGCGCCAGATATTCTGTCTCCAGTTTTTTTCTGATTCCGCTCCAGGTCGCCATCTGTCTGTTCTCCTGTATCAATTTCCGATCGCCCCTCTGTTTCACTCCCCGGAAAACAGGAAACCGCCGCGTTATACAGGGGTTCCCACCTCAATCAAATTGCCGTCTAAATCGTAAAAACGAATCACCCTTTGTCCCCAGCTATGGGTCATAAGCCGATTGACATATGAAACCTCCGGATATAAGTTCTCCAGCTTTTCAATAAATGCTTCTATGTCCTGTTCTTCAAAATACAATTCACAGGAGTTGCTTTCCGGAATAATATCTTTCCCCAAAAACCTTCTCCAGATTGTTTCATCCTGAAGGACAAGGCCCTCCGTTAAAATCATATTGCCGTCATTGTCCAGCACCAGCTCGAGACCGAACAGGTCGTGATAAAATTGTCTCGATTTTTCTATATCCTTCACAACAATCAGAGCGTTCTTTAATTTCATTTTCGGTATCCCTCCAAATTTCGCCTTTGTACATTCTGACGGTACTGTCTCACTGAGTACCTGAATCCTAAAAATATGGAAAACAACATCACGTCTATAGTATAGCACAAAATATACGGGAATTATAGCCATTCGTCTTTATGCCCGTAAGAGAATTAATCAAATATTTGTGCGGTAAATGTTGACTTTTTTGTGATTCCCTTTATAATAAAACATATGATTTAAAACAAACGATTTAAAACAGGAGGGGAATCAGAATATGCCGCCGAGAGCAAAATTTACAAAAGAAGAAATTGTTGAAGCCGCATTCCATATTGTCAGAACAGACGGATGGGATGCCCTGACCTCCAGAGAATTGGGGACACGCCTCGGCAGCTCGGCAAGACCGATTTTCACGGTATTCAAAAGTATGGACGAGGTTCAGCAGGCGGTGGTCGAATCTGCCAAAGGACTGTATAAGGAATATGTCAGGAAAGGTCTGACGGCGGAACACCCGTTTAAGGGTGTGGGGACACAGTATATCCTCTTTTCTGTGAATGAGCCAAAGCTGTTTCAGCTTCTGTTTATGACAGAACAGCCGCAGATACCTGATTTATCGGGAGTCCTTCCGTTAATAGAGGAAAGCTATGAAGAAATTCTTTCGTCGATTCAAAATGATTATGGAATCAGCGGGCCTTTAGCCAAAAAGCTGTATCACCACCTTTGGATCTATACACACGGTATTGCAACACTCTGTGCCACGAAAATGTGCCGCTTTACAGGCGCACAAATCAGTTCGATGATCACGGAGGTATTTACAAGCATCCTGAAAAATATAGAGGAGCGCAAAAACAATGATTGAAGTGAAGCATATTATAAAATCATACGGAAACGGAGTGAGTCGGTTTCAAGTGCTGCAAGATATCAGTCTTGAAATCAAGGATGGGGATTTTGCAGTGATTCTCGGTGCGTCGGGTTCGGGAAAATCCACTTTTTTGAATGTGATTTCAGGGCTTGAACGCCCTGACAGCGGTAACGTGCTCTACGCGGGGACGGATATCACCGCGCTCTCCGATAAGGATCTGACTGCGTTCCGCAAGGAACATGTCGGTTTTATTTTCCAGCAGTACTATCTGCTGCCGAATATGGATGTTGACAGAAATGTGAAAATGGGGGCGGATTTGGCGGACAACAAGGATTACAGGGCGGTGATTGAGGCCGTCGGGCTTGGCGAAAAATTACATAAATATCCCGGTGAGCTTTCAGGCGGCGAACAGCAGAGGGTTTCTGTCGCAAGGGCGTTGGCGAAAAAGCCAAGGGTATTGTTTCTCGATGAACCGACAGGCGCACTGGACGAACAGACGGGCAGACAGGTTCTGGATTATATCTGTCGCTTAAAAAGCGAGTATGCTTTTGCCATTGTAATGGTAACACACAACCTGAACATCGCAGAAATGGCGAAAACGGTCATCAAAATGAACAGCGGAAAAATAACGGGGATTTATCAAAATGAGATCCCAAAGACCGCTTATGAGATTGGATGGTGATATCTATGCTGATCGGAATGAAACATGCCGCGAAGCTCGTCGGCATCTCTGTTATCTCCTGCTGTGCCGTACTTGTATGCACCATGTTCCTGAATTTTTATCTGGATATCCGGTCTGTCAGGGGGGAATTGACATCAGAATTATCTGTGATTTTTTATAACGCTCAGGTGTCGACGGCGAAGGTGGTCTGTCTGGTAAGCGGCGGCTGTCTGCTGATCACCTCAATTGTTATGCTGCTGTTTTATATTAAGCATTCGATCGATACCCACAAAAAAGAGCTCGGTATCTTAAAGGCTTTGGGTTATTCCAATCTGAGAATCGCAAAAAGCTTCTGGGTGTTTGGAATCAGTGCATTTATGGGAACTGCCGCCGGTTTCGGCGGAGCCTTTCTTCTGATGCCAAGATTTTATGACCTGCAAAATAAAGACAACATCCTTCCTGAGATCGCGCTGCGCTTTCACCCCATCGTTTTTCTGTATTTTGTACTGCTGCCGACCATCGGTTTTTCTGTACTCGCCGTCGGTTATGCCTGGTGCAAGCTGAGGAAGCCTGTAATCGTGCTTTTGAAAAACGATTTTCCATCTTCGGGCAGAACCGGAACATATAAAGCCCGGACCGACTGTTCTTTTACAGACGATTTGAGAAGGACTACCTTGAGAAGCAGGAAGGTTCTCACCTTTTTCATCATCTTTGCCTCATTCTGCTTTTCTGCCATGACGCAGATGTCCTTCAGCATGAAAGACCTGTCAAGCGAAATGATGGGAGCCATGATGCTTGTGATCGGTCTTGTCCTGGCATTCACCACATTATTCCTTGCCGTCACGACAGTGATTAAGGGAAATACAAAGGCCATCGCCATGATGAGAGTTTTAGGCTATCCGCAAAAAGAATGCTGCAGGGCAATTCTCGGCGGATACAGGCCGATGTCCTATCTGGGCTTTGCCATCGGAACGGGATATCAGTACATATTGCTGCGAATTATGGTTGATCTTGTATTCAAAGATGTGGAGGGCATTCCTGCTTATCAGTTTCATATTCCTGCCATGCTTGTCTCTCTGGTTATTTTTATCCTGGTTTATGAAAGCCTGATGTTTGTATATGCCAATAAAATAAGGAAGATTTCCATGAAAGAAATAATGGCTGAATGAATTGTCATGCAGAAGTGGTCATATAAATAGTTACTCTCCCCAATAATCAAAGGTAAAAATCTTTTGATCTTAATATATTATAATCCCTGTTGTGTATAATTTGCAACAAAATTCACATGGAAGTTTACAGCGTTTTATTTCTGTTGTCGGCTTTTCTCTCCGGCTCCACAAGCAGGCTCCTCTTTGCCGGGTAACAGGGGAAATCCTCCATGGAAACCTCTTTCAGCCTCCAATCCGCCGGATATCCGCCAAGCTCTTTTGGGAGCTTCCCGCCCGGCCTGCCCACATACCCTTCCAGGCGCAAGGTTCCGTCCACAAGCCTTGCCCTATAGTCAATCAGCTCCGGGATACGGAATGCCTCTTCGTCCAGCTCATGCATGGAAAGTTCACTCCGTCTGGACAGACGGGTCACTGTATCCAGCCTGAAAAGCTCACACCCGCAGGGGCAGGAGCCCGGCAGAATGCGGGTATAGTCCCCGGTCCTGTAGCGGATCAGAGGCATGGCCTCCGCCTGGATGGTCGTGATCACCAGCTCGCCCCACTCTCCCACAGACAGGACTTTCCCGCTTTTATCCACAATCTCCCCAATGATATCATTCTCCCGAAAATGCATGCCGAAAAAGGCCGGACAGGTCACCGCCCCGCCAAGCCCCGTCTCTCTGGAGCCGTAATGGGGATAAAGCCTGTTTCCAAGCCTCCGTTCTATCTCCCCTTTCACCGCTTCCGGACAGACGTCAGCACTGATTAGCGCCCGTTTTAAGGGCGTTTCCGGCCTAAGACGGAGCAGAGACAAAAGCGGGATCGGCATGCCCACGAAGGTTTCCGGGCATTCCCCCTCCAGGATTTCAAGAAGCTCGCCGTAACTTTTTCCGATCCCGGCGGGAATTGAGCGGGCCCCCAGACGGCGGATGGCTTCGGCGATCAGCTCTCCCAGGCCTCCCTGCCCGGAAAAGGGCATGCAGATCATGGTTGTCTCCCCCGGCTGCACCAGCTCGGAAAGCCCGGCCGTAAAAAAAGAAATGGTTCTTTCGTTGTCTGCCGCCGAATAATAGACTCGCTTTGCCTGCCCCGTGGTCCCCGAGGTCTCCTCCGTCCGGATCCGTTCGATCTTTGACTGGCTTAAGAGCACCATCCGGTTTCCCTGCTCCAGCAGATCCTGTTCCGTGGTAAAGGGCAGGCGGGCCAGCTCCGAGAGGGAAGAGAGCCTTTCCGGGAGTCCGCCGTAAAAACCGCCCCGCTCCCTCTCCCGCCCTAAAAGCCCGTTCAGCTTCCGAAGCTGTATCTCTTCAATTTCTCTTCGGCCAAGACGTTCTGTTTTCTCCTGCTTCCGTACAAGAAGCTCCAGCGCAGACACTTTCATCGGTACAAAGTCCTTCCTTCCCGGCTTGTCAGGTTATAGGCACAAAATGGCACCATCCCGTAGCGGCTGTCCGTCTCCAGAATGTAGCACCGGCGAAGTCTGGCGAGATCCAGGTTCCAGGCATCCTGAAAAAGCATGCCGGACACGGCAAAAGTATTGTTGTGCAGCCTGGCCAGAAATTCGTCCAGGGACGAGGTGTCAAACTGCATCTGGGCCGTGTCCTCCCCGCAGCAGCAACAGCCGCGGCCATCTTCGAAAGCCTCCTTTGTACCACAACAGCTATCGGTCTCCTCTTCCGAACTACAGCAGCCGGTCTCTCCTTCCGTTCCACAGCAGCAGCCATCTTCCGGCCCGCTCCACTGCCTCGCTACAAACTCCCTGGCCTGCTCCGAGGAGGCATAGGCCCTGGCTGTCCCGTGAACCATGGGAGTGAGGCCTCCGTCCTCCATCCTCAGATAATTGGCCTGGAAGGTACAGTAGGGATTGGTCGCGTTTCCTCCCGTGAAATGTCCGGCCGAAATCCGCCCTCCCGTCTGCGCTTCCATCAGCGAGAGGAGCTTCGGGATAGTGAGCCGGTAGCCCTCCTTTTCCTCCAGGCACCGGCCGAAATAACTGATGGGCTGGAAATGGACGCCGCGCACCACAGGCATCCGGCTCACCGCATAGTCGAGGAGCGCCCCGATTTCCCCCTCATTGAGGCCGGGAGCAATGACCGGAACCAGAATCACCCCAAGTCCTGCCCTCCCGCAGGCGTCGATGGCCGCCTGTTTTTCCGCCAGCAGCGGCCTCCCCCTGAGCGTGAGATACGTTTCTTCTTTAAAGCCGTCAAACTGCAGGAAGACGCAGGACAGACCGGCCTGTTTCAGCGTTTCCGCATACCCCTTCTCCCCCGCCAGCCGAAGTCCGTTGGTGTTGAGCTGAAAAAAAGAAAAACCTTTTTCTCTTCCCATGCGGATGATATCCGGCAGATCGTCCCGCATGGTCGGTTCGCCTCCGGAAAGCTGCAGGTTAAAGGGGCCTCCGTGGGACATGAGGTACTCCATCTGCCGCTCCAGCTCTGGAAAGGGTACATCCTTTCCCTCCCCCGCCCCGGCTCCTGCAAAACAGACGGGGCAGTGGAGATTGCAGCGCTTTGTCACCTCCAAAAGCACGCAGCAGCCTCTCCGCTCATGATTCCCGCAGAGGCCGCAGTCCAGGGGACAGCCCCGGTCCGCCGGCTTTGCCGCCAAAATTCGGTCCGCCGGCTGCATACTGCTGCCCCAGGCCATGTAGCTTTCCTCCGTCCCCTCCCAAATCAAAACGGAATAGGTCCCGTGATCCGGGCAGCTTTTTTCCAGAAAGATCCCCCCGTCTCCTGCCACTTTCCTCGCCGGAAGCGCCCGCAGGCACTCCGGACAGACACTTTCTGTCACTCCAATCTGTCTTCCGGTCTTTCTGCCGCTTCGAGCCTTCGAAACCATGCTTCCAATTCCTCCTTTTCCTTCTCCCAGCCTTCCTCCGTATAATTAATCTTTACGATGTGGGAAGCCAGGATCCCCTTGATCTCCAGTCCGCCTCTTTTGGCCGAGAACACCGGGCGTCGGAATTTATGGTTCTCCCGAAGCTCCCAGCCCTCCAGAAAAGAAAGGAGCTCTCCTCCAGTCACGGGAAGCTCATATTCATAAGTCCTGGCTCCGGAAAAGCAGTTCTCCGTTTTCTTACATTGGAAAATCATATACCACCGCTTTCCTTGATATCCCGGATAGCCGAAAGTACAACATCCACCTCTTCCTCCGACGTAAACCGGGACAGACTTAACCGCAGAGTTCCTCCGGCCATCCCAATATCCCCCATAATGTCCGGCGCACAGTGGAGACCGGCCCGAAGGATGATGTCATAGCTTCCGGTCAGGATGTCGGCCGCCTCTCCCGCAGAGACGCCGGGTATGGAAAAGGACACCACCGGAGTCGTCTCCCCGCCAGGCAAGATTACCAGACACCCAAGCCCGGAAAGCCCCTCCGTGAGCTTCCTGAATACGGCCTCCCCCTGCTTCCTATCTGCCGGATGCTCTCTGTTCCAGATAAGCGCCGCCAAAAGGCCGTGATAAGAGGGCTCGTTTCCCGTCCCGGCCTCCAGGCGAAGGGGCATCTTCTCCGGCATTTCTCTAAGGTCACTTTTCACGCCGGTCCCTCCCACCATGTGGGAGGAGAGAGACAGTCCCGGCCTCACATAAAGGCCTCCCGTTCCCTGCGGGCCGAGCAGATATTTGTGGCCCGTAAATGCCGCCATGTCCACGCCCCATTCCGAAAGCCGCACCGGAACGCAGCCCAGGGTCTGAGATACGTCCAGGAGCACGTCTGCCCCGGCCTCCTTGGAGACGGATGTCAAAGACATCACATCGTTGACCGCCCCGGTCACATTGGAGGCATGGGTAAAAATACAGAGCCTGGGCCGGTATTCCTTCACCGCCCTCTCCCAGTCCGCAGGCTCCATCCGCCCTGCGCCGTTCACCGGAACTTCAACCGTTCGGATCCCCCTCTTCTCCAGCCGGTAAAGAGGGCGGAGGACGGCATTGTGCTCGGCTCCTGTATAGAGAACAGTATCCCCCGCCTGCAGAGGATAGCCGAAAATGGCCTGATTTAACCCCCAGGTGGAATTGCATCCCAGGGCAATCTGCTCCGGGTGAGGTACCCCCATCAGGAGGGCCAGCTCCTTCCGCACCTCCCCAAACACATCGAAATCGCTGAGTCCGCCCCGGTTTGCCGCCCCCGGCAGGGCCTTCACCGCCTCCGCCATGGCCTCCGCCACCTCAGGCGGCTTGGGCCAGGAGGTCGCCGCATTGTTCATATAAATGTAAGAATGCTGTTCACAGCCGCTCACCTGTCATCACCTCGAATTCTTTTATGAGTCTTTTACAGATTTTGATATCACGTAGGATGCGCTCTTTCACCGGGGAATGGGCGAATGCCTTCTGATAGCGCTCTTTCAGGGACACCTGTTTATCCTCCTGGATGAGCTTGTCGGCCAGGCAAACGATAACTCCCTCCTCACACACCGTTTCCGGCTCCCGGCCAAAGCCCTTATGCTCCTCGGCGATCTTTGCCAAAGCCTCGTAGCCCCGTTCCCGCAAAAAATTCCCCGCCGACTTTTCATGTCCGGGGGACAGGCGGAAGAGGTCGTGGAGGTAACCGCCGCTCCTGCAAAGCTCAATGTCCAGGCAGGCGCCATGCTCCGTAAGCCTCTCGGCCAAATGTCCGGCCAGCTCCCCCACCGACAGACAGTGCCTTCTCACATGGGCCGGAAGGCGCACCTCCTCATACAGCGCTTCGCAGACCTTCTTTGACACGCCTTTATGGAGCTTCGCATAGGAAGAAAGCCTCTCAAAATCCTTCCGGTAATCCGCATCGGCCAGAGCCCCTTCATCGCCGGGAAGTTCCGCCTGCTGGCAGATCATCCCGGCGAAAGCCCCCCGGAGCCCATCCGTTCCTCCATACTGAAACACGGATTTTATCCCCTCTTTCAGAATCACCGGCGGATGGGCGGCCCTATTTCCCACTTTGGGAAGAAGCGCCTCGGTTCCCTTCGCCGCCCGGAGGGCCAGACGCTTCATCGTCCCCATGCTCTTTGGCGACACCAGTGGAATATCACCGGGAAGAAAAAAGACGGCCTCCGCCCCTCCCCGTTCCAGGATATGAGAAAGCCCCAGCCGGACAGAGGCAAACATATCCGTCTCCCCGTAAGCCGCGTTCTCCACCACCGTCACTCTCATAGGCTCAAGCGCCTTTTTCACCTCCCCGGCCCGACAGCCAGCCACCACCGTCACGTCCCGGATTCCCCCATTGCGAAAGCTCTGGACCGTCATCTCAATCATGGGAAACCCATTCAATTCCATAAGCGGCTTAAATCCGTCCATGCGGCTGGACCTCCCCGCCGCCGCGATCAACCCCTCAAACCTCATGGCGTGACCAGCCCGTGTTCCGAGAGAAGTTCCATGCATTTCCCAAACACGCCCTCCACGATTTCCGGACACCGTCTCATTTTATTGGAGGGATCGTTCTCCAAAATGTGGTTACAGTCAAAGCCACCGTAGGATTCTTCCGCAAAGGCCCGGAACCATTCCACAAACTCCCCGATCACCCGGGAGGCTTCCGGAGCCTCCATCTCTTCCGCTTCGCCCTTTCCGCAAAAGTATCCAAGGAGGCAGCAGCCTCCCGTCAGAGCCCCGCAGACATTTCCGGAAAATCCAAGGCCGCCGTTTAAACCGCTCACGGCCCGCACAAGATCCGGAGCTTCCTTTCCCTCCGACTCCAGGGCCAAAATCATAAGGATCTGTGCACAGTAAAAACCCTGGCCGGAAAGCTCCAGCATTCGGTCAAACAGTTCCATCGTCTCCTCCCTTCCAAAGCCATGCCAGAAAATAACCGCATCCCGCCCTTGCCGCTTCCCGGAAAAAATCAAAACAGGCCGGATCCGCATTGCCGTTCCAGAGGCTTTCCAGATAAAATTCCCGCCAAAGAGGCGTCTCGTCCACCAATCCCCGTACCTCAAACCCCGCTTCCCGAAAGGCGCTCCTCCAGCAGTCCATCCCTAAGGGACCTGGCATAGAGAGAGACGGAGCTTTCCCACGGTGAAAAAAGACATCCGACAAAAGCAGACTTCCCCCCTGCCTCAGGACCCGGAAGGCTTCCCCTAGGGCCGCCGGTCCGTCGCCGCAGCCGGAAATACTGCATTCCGCCAGGCAGAGATCCATGCTTCCGTCCGGAAAGGGAATCGCCCTCATGTCCCCGAAGACGAGAGACTCTTGTTCCGCGGGCTTCCGGTACAAAAGGTCGACCCCCTTTGCTTGGTATCCCTGCTCCCGCAGATGCCGCACCGCCTCTCCTTTTCCGGCGCCCAGATCCAGCACACGTCCCGGAGGCGTCATTCCTGCCAGGGCAAAAAGCCGCCTTGTCAGGGAAAGTCCGCCCGGGTGAGAGCCGATCATGCATTGGCCGGATTCCGGGCCGGCCCACTGTCCGCTCATTTATCCTCCAGGCTGCGCTCCACCGTGAGCACCTTCCCCACTGCCAGCTCTTCCGGCACATAGATATACCCGCAGGAGGGGCAGACCGGAAGCTCCACCGGAAAGGCGTTTCCCAGATATCCGAAGGTGGCCTTCCCCTTCACCAGGGGGACCTTACACTTTGCACAGGTGAGCTTTCCCAATGGATCTATGGTATAATAGCTTTTCTCCGCCATGTCTCCCTCCTATTCCACGGTCATCCGGTGGCTGTAGGCGCCGTGTACCGTATATCCGTCCTCGCCCTTGGTAAACTGCACCCAGAAGGTCACGTTCCCCAGGCGCGCACTGGCCGAAAACCGGCCGCTCTCCTCGTCATACACGGCTTCCCCCAAAGCCTCGTACACCTTCAGGACCTCATTCACGTCGCTCTTTAAGATCATCCGCTCTTCCATCTGCGCTTCCACGCCGTCCCCGTAGGATACGGGAATCATTGTCTCCATCTCAAAAGACTCCTTCCAAAGTTCTCCAAGCAGTTTCTGCTTCAGATTCAGCCGGTTTGCCCTTCTGGCGGAAAGATCCGGAACCGGCCTGGGTTCCACCCCGTAGGCCAGCTCCAGGATATGGCAGGTGTCCGCCCCGGCTCTCGAAAACTGATCCCTGCAGGCCATACAGTAGGTGAGGATCCTCCGGTCCGTCCGGCCGGCGGCAAAGGCTGCCTTTTTTTCCGACACCTCCCGGTTGGCATATTTTGTAAGCCCCCCGAAACCACAGCAGGGAGAAAGATCTCCCTCAAAGGGGATCCCCTCCGCCTGGCAGCCCAGGGCTTTTACAAAAGCACGGATCTCCTTCTGCAGCTTTTCATCCCCCCTGGCGCCGCAGGCATCATGGATGGCCACGGTTCCTGAGGCACGCCTCTCCACCCCGAGGGAGAGCAGGATCGCCCAGATCCCAACGGTTTCTGCCTCCGTGTACTCCTCAAATATCTTCTTACAGGTGGGACAGGCACAGATCACTGTGGGCCGCCCCATCTGCTCCCAGGAAGCCGTAAACTGCCAAAGGGCCTGCCGGAATAACTCTTCCCTGGCCGCCCACTTGGACACGGCTCCGCAGCAGCCGAGAACCAGTCCCACCCCGCCGGGAAGCC
>CAJUQY010000009.1:0-16796 GCA_910588815.1 uncultured Lachnospiraceae bacterium
AGGGAAACTGTGTTCCACGTTTTCCTTCATACCTTCGTAGCAACAATCCATCATTAACTGAATTTCAGGAGGGCAACCTGTACATATGCCTGGAGCAAAGGCTTGTACGGGTTCAGGATCAGACTGTCAATCTGACAGCTAAGGAGTTTGATATACTGGCATTGCTGATTCGAAATCCAAAGCGGGTGTTCACCTATGAGATGATTATTGATTTTGTGTGGAATGAGGATTATTCTTACTACTCACGAAAAGCTGTCAACAACCATATCAGCAATATGCGGAAGAAACTGAAAATCTCGCCGGATGTGTCCGATTATATCAAAAGCGTTGCTGGTGTCGGATATAAATTTGAATACCAGCCAAGTCCATAAAATCCGTTGCAGGAAAACCTGCGGCGGATTTTTTTGTAAATAACTAAACACAGACGGCAATTTTTGAGGAGAAAATGAACGGATATATAGAGGGAATTTTGTTCTGTAGGGAGTGTTCATATGCTTCAAATGTGAATTTTTTGTGAATTTTTCAAGCTGCCCCCCACAATTTGCCCTAAAAATGTACTGAATAGTAGAGGGATATTTTTTCGTATGGAAGGAGGTATCAGAATGAAAAGCAAAAATTCTTTGAGACGCTCCTATGCGGTCAGTAAGTTTTTTACTTATTTCTTTTTGATCCTTGGCGCGCTGGTCATGATCTTTCCCTTTGCATGGATGATCCTCACCAGCTCCAAAACGGTTCCGGAGAGCATGCAGATCCCGCCCACGGTTCTTCCAGAGCAGGTGATGTTTGACAATTTTAAGGACGCCATTGCCAGTTTGCCCTTTGGCAGCCTGTACTGGAACACCATTCTGATGGTTTTCTTCCGCGTGGTCTGTGCGGTGCTGTTCAGCTCCATGGCGGGATATGCCTTCGCCAAACTAAAATTCAGGGGTAAGAAGCTGCTTTTTGGAATCGTCCTGGTGCAGATGGCTCTGCCCAGCCAGATCTTCATCATCCCCCAGTACCAGATGGTGGCGAAGATGGGGATGGCCAACACGGTGTTTGCCCTGGTGTTCCCGGGCCTTGTCAGTGCTTTCGGCGTATTTTTCCTGCGGCAGACCTACCTGGGCATTCCAGACGAGGTGGGGGAGGCGGCCTATCTGGACGGCTGCAACAAGTGGCAGACCTTTTATAAGATCATGTTCCCTTTGACCGGGACCTCCGTAGCCGCCCTGACGATCTTTACCGCTGTTTTTGCTTACGGCGACCTGATGTGGCCGCTTGTGGTCAATTCCGACCTGAAGATGATGACGATGTCCTCTGGTCTTTCCACCCTGAAAGGGCAGTTTTCCACCAACTTCCCTGTGCTGATGGCCGGCTCTCTTCTGGCCATGCTGCCCATGATCGTGCTGTATCTGATCTTCCAGCGCCAGTTTGTGGAAGGCATTGCCGGAACCGGCGGCAAGTAAATGTTCCTTGATCGCGGAACAGTTCCGGCGCGGCCTGCGCCGGGGCTGTTCACCTGAAAATGTTAAGGGGATAACTTGATGATTATATTTGACCAGAAAAACAGAGTGTTTACTCTGCATACCCAAAATACGACTTATCAGATGAAGGCAGATCAGTATCACGTGCTGCTGCATACTTACTATGGGCCCAGGGTTGACGGCTATGACTTTTCCGGTCTGATCCAGTGTACCGACCGCAGCTTTTCTCCTAATCCCAATGAAGCTGGCTCCAGCCGGGAATACTCCCTGGACGTCATGCCCCAGGAGTATTCCACCTGCGGCGTCGGCGATTTTCGTCTGCCCTCCCTGGAACTGGAGCTGCCAAACGGCAGCCACACGGCGGACCTGCGCTATGTGGGGTATCGGCTGGAAAAGGGGAAATATTCCCTGCCCGGCCTGCCGGCGTTTTATGATACCGGAGAAAGGGCGGAGACGCTTATCGTCATGCTGGAAGATCTTGCCGCCCGGGTGACGGTGGAGCTGTACTATGGCGTGTTTGAGGATTTCGATGTGATTACCCGGGCGGTCCAGGTGGTCAATCGGGGAGAGGAAACCGTCCGTCTGTGCCGGTGCGCCTCTCTCTGCCTGGACTTTAACCGTTCCGACCTGGATTTTGTCACCTTTAACGGCCATCATCTGATGGAACGGTGCATGGACCGGGGACCTTTGCGTCCGGGGGTCCAGAGTGTGGGAAGTACGCGGGGAACGTCCAGTCATCAGCACAATCCTTTTGTGATCCTGTGTGACCATGATGCTGACGAAGAATCCGGCGTATGTTATGGAGCCATGCTTCTTTACAGCGGCAATTTCCAGGCAGAGGCGGAGAGCAGCCAGTATGAGAGCAGCCGTCTGGTTATGGGCATCCATCCTTACCATTTCTGCTTTGCACTGGCTCCCGGGGATGCGTTTACCGCCCCCGAGGCAGCAATGGTTTGTTCTCCCCGGGGCTTTGGGCAGATGAGCCGTCAGTATCACCGGGCGGTCCGGAAGCATCTGCTGAGGGATCCCCATGAGGGGCGTCGGAAGCCGGTTCTTGTCAACAGCTAAAGACCAGGGGCATTACCGCCATGAGCGGGGCTTTCGGCTATGAGATGGATCTGGGCAGATGCTCTCCGGAAGAAAAGGAGGCCATCCGCCTCCAGGTGGAGACGTACAAGGCCAGATATAAAGTACTCCACCAGGGGGATTATTACCGCCTCTGCAGCCCCTTCCAGGCCGGCTTTTGTACTGCGTGGGAGCAGGTATCGCCGGACCGCAGGGAAGCGCTGGTCAGTGTGGTCCTGGGGGCGGCCCACGCAGCTCCGCCTTTCAAAACCCTGCGGCTTAAAGGGCTTGACCCGACGTTTCAGTATCAGGAAGAGGGGGGAGGACCCCTTTATGGCGGGGAGGTTTTGATGGAAGCAGGCTATCCTCTGCCCAGGGTGCAGGGGGATTATCAGTCCTTCCAGTTCTATTTTAGAGCAGTGAACGTTTCATAAAGGCTTTTATAAAAACAGGCTTAAAGTGGGAGAGGGAGCAGTATGAGAGACGTTGTATTTGAGTGGTATGTGCCCCGTGTGCCGGACAGGAAACAACAGCTTATAAAGGCTGTGATCGTGTTTTTTGTCGACGCCTATTTCTTTGCGGCCATTATGCTGATCCCGGATCTGATCCTGGCGGCTGTCGGTTTTTTTCTTTTTCGGAGCTGGAAGATTGAATATGAGTATGAATATGTAAGCGGCGACCTGACCATCTCCAAGATCATCCACAAATCAAAGCGCAAAGAGCTTTTCCGGGGGAGCCGGGCAGAGATCACGGGAATTGAGCGGGGACGTGCCGCGCGAACGGGATGTGCGGCGCGGGATTTTACCTCCAACCGGGCGAACGCCCCGGCGCTTACCGTCTTTGCCGGAGGCGAGATGCTCTATGTGGAGCCGAACGATCAGTTTGAAGAGGAAATGAAACGGTATTATCGGTTTTGACAGAGACAATGAGAATAACAGGTAGGAGGAAGTTATGGCTAGTGTTCAGTTGAAACATGTGTGCAAAAAATATCCCAATGGATATGAGGCGGTAAAAGATTTTAATCTGGATATTGAGGATAAGGAGTTTGTCATTTTTGTCGGACCGTCCGGCTGTGGGAAGTCTACCACACTGCGGATGGTGGCCGGACTGGAGGATATTTCTTCCGGCGAACTGATTATTGACGGGAAGGTGGTCAATGACGTGGAACCCAAGGACAGGGATATCGCCATGGTGTTCCAGAGCTACGCCCTGTATCCTCACATGACAGTCTATGACAATATGGCGTTCTCTTTAAAGCTTAAGAAGACGCCGAAGGCAGAGATTGACAAGGCGGTGCGGGAAGCGGCAAGGATCCTCGACTTGGAGGCGCTCCTCGACAGAAAACCAAAGGCTTTATCCGGCGGTCAGAGGCAGCGTGTGGCCATGGGCCGCGCCATTGTAAGAAGTCCCAAGGTCTTCCTGATGGACGAGCCGCTTTCCAACCTGGACGCCAAGCTGCAATGGATGTCAGCAAGATCCATATTTTCGACCATCAGACTGAGAAGACGATCATCAATTGACGACGGCTTCACCTGAGAGGAAGGAAAAGCGGGTGACAACTAATGGGAGCGCATGTCCATTCGATCTTTCCCAATGAGGATTTTTTTGACCTTCGGCCATACCAGTACGGGTGGGAGGAGTGTAACTCTCTCCACTCCTTTGGCCCCTTTGTCCGTAACCATTATCTGTTCCATTATATCTTAAACGGTCAGGGGACTTTATTTTCCCATGCGGTCAACGGGGAAATCCATGAATACCATCTGGGAGCCGGTCAGGGCTTCCTCATCTGTCCCGGCCAGATCAATCTCTATACCGCCGATGAAAAAGAACCGTGGAAATATGTCTGGCTGGAATTTGACGGGATGCGGGTGCCGGAATTTTTGCTGCGGGCAGGGCTGGAACAGGATCAGCCCGTCTATTTTCCGCGAAGCGCCGAGGAGGGGGAACGACTATTATATCCATGAGGCCGTCGTTTATATCCAGCAGAATTATCACCGGGAGATAACCGTGGATGAGGTGGCGGCATTCTGCAGGCTGAACCGGGTTTATTTCAGCCGCCGTTTCAAGGAACGGCAGGGCTGTACGCCTCAGGAGTTTATCATCCGCCAGCGGCTTACCAATGCCGCCGAGCTGCTGCGCTCGACCTCCCTTCCGGTCAAGGATGTGGCCGACCGGTGCGGTTACAAAAATCAGCTTTATTTCTCTCAGGCATTTAGAAAATATTATGGTCTGCCGCCCCGGGAATGGCGCAGGCAGAACTGTGAAAAAAAAGACTGACCTCCTGTTGCCAGGCCCCAAATTTGACGGAAGGAGGCCGGTTTTTGTTTTTCTGGCCAGTTATCCAAATCCTCTCTTTTATTTTCTATCAATCATGCTTCTCCCCAGCCCCTTAAAGAACAAATCTGAATTCGGGAAATCATTCAGAAAAATTTCTGTTTTATTGACAAAGAACTTATGATACTTGCGGTTCTGAATGCGATCCGCTGTCTGTTTGTGAAAAAACATAGGAGGGGACATTGAGGGCGCGCACAGGTGAACGCATGTGGCCGGCAACAAATTTTGTTTCTGCCATGCAGAGAAATTGACTTTCCACGGAAAATGAAATATGATATGGGGGAGGCAGACCCTTCGGGGATCGCACGCAAATGCAGCGGTAATATGCCGCGGGTGCGGCGGATTTGTGGTGAGGAGTTTCGCATGGAGAAATTCTGTTTTATACCACAGCATACAGGAAAACATGGAGGACACCTATGAGCGTAAGACGTATCTATGTGGAAAAGAAGAAGCCGTTCGCCGTTCAGGCGAGGGAACTGAAGGAAGAAATTGGCAGTTATCTGGGAATCGGGACCGTGACGGATGTGCGGGTTCTGATGCGCTATGACGTGGAGAATTTGTCCGACGAGACTTATGAGAAGTCGAAGGGGACGATTTTTTCTGAACCGCCGGTGGATATCCTCTACGAGGGAGAATTTGAAAGGAAACCGGGGGATGTGGTGTTTTCCGTGGAGTATCTGCCGGGGCAGTTTGACCAGCGGGCCGATTCCGCGGAGCAGTGCGTGAAGCTTTTGAACGAGAATGAAGAACCAGTGATTCGGAGCGCTACCACCTACGTGCTGGAGGGGGGGCTCACGGAGGCTGAAAAAGAGGCGGTCAAGGAGCACTGCATCAATCCCGTGGACAGCAGGGAGGCTGCAGAGAAGATTCCGGACACACTGATCACGAAATTTGACGAGCCGGCCGACGTGAAGATTCTGGAGGGCTTCTCTCATATGGAAGAAACGCAGTTTAAAGGTCTCTATGATTCCCTGAATCTGGCTATGACTTTTGGGGATTTCCTCCATATCCAGAATTATTTTAAGAGTGAAGAGCACAGGGAGCCGTCCATGACGGAAATTAGGGTGCTTGACACTTATTGGTCGGACCACTGCCGCCATACCACTTTCCAGACGGAGCTTAAAAATGTGACCTTTGGGGAAGGTGACTACCAGGTGCCCATGAAGGCCACCTACGAAAAATACATGGCTGACCGGAGGGAGATCTTTGGGGACAGAGACGATAAATTTGTCTGCCTGATGGATCTGGCGCTCATGGCTATGCGGAAGCTGAAAAAAGAAGGGAAGCTTGAGGACCAGGAGGAGTCCGACGAGATCAATGCCTGCAGCATCGTGGTTCCGGTGGAGATCGACGGAGTCACGGAGGAGTGGTTGGTGAACTTTAAGAACGAGACTCACAACCATCCCACAGAGATTGAGCCTTTCGGCGGCGCAGCCACCTGCCTGGGCGGCGCCATCAGAGATCCCCTTTCCGGAAGAACCTACGTGTACCAGGCCATGCGGGTGACCGGTGCGGCCGATCCGACGGTGCCGGTGTCCGAAACCATGAAGGGCAAGCTTCCCCAGAAGAAGCTGGTGCGGGGAGCGGCCCACGGCTACAGCTCCTATGGGAACCAGATCGGCCTTGCGACCGGTTATGTGAAGGAAATTTACCACCCGAATTACGCGGCCAAGAGGATGGAGATCGGCGCGGTCATGGGGGCGGCTCCCAGACGGGCAGTTATCCGGGAGAGCTCCGACCCCGGTGATATTATCATCCTTCTCGGCGGACGGACAGGCAGGGATGGCTGCGGCGGGGCCACCGGCTCTTCCAAGGTCCATACGGAAAAGTCCATCGAGACCTGCGGGGCCGAGGTGCAGAAAGGAAATGCGCCCACGGAGCGGAAGCTGCAGAGACTGTTCCGCAGAGAGGAAGTCAGCCATATCATCAAGAAATGCAATGATTTCGGCGCGGGCGGCGTGTCGGTGGCCATCGGTGAGCTGGCGGACGGCCTGAGGATCGACCTGGATCGGGTGCCCAAGAAATATGCCGGACTGGACGGGACGGAGATCGCCATCTCCGAGTCCCAGGAACGGATGGCCGTGGTGGTCGACAAAAAAAATGTAGACCGGTTCCTTGCCTATGCGGGAGAAGAAAACCTGGAGGCCGTTCCTGTGGCCGAGGTGACGGAAAGCCCCCGTCTTGTCATGTCCTGGAGAGGCAAGGTCATCGTGGACTTAAGCCGGGCGTTCTTAGATACCAACGGCGCCCATCAGGAGGCAGACGTGGAAATCATGGTGCCGGCCCGGACGGGAAATCCCTTTGACAAGGAGGAAGTGAAGGATGTTTCCGCCAAGTGGACAGAGACTATGGGTGATTTGAATGTCTGCTCCCAGAAGGGGCTGGTGGAAATGTTTGACTCATCCATCGGCGCAGGCTCCGTCTACATGCCTTATGGCGGAAGATATCAGATGACGGAGACTCAGGCCATGGTGGCGAAGCTTCCGGTGCTAAAGGGAAAGACAGACACAGTGACTATGATGAGCTACGGCTTTGACCCGTATCTTTCTTCCTGGAGCCCTTACCACGGGGCCGTTTACGCCGTGGTTTCCTCCGTGGCGAAGATAGTGGCGGCAGGCGGGGATTACCGGAGAATTCGCTTCACCTTCCAGGAATATTTCCGCCGGATGACCGGGGACCCGAAGCGGTGGGGCGAACCCTTCTCCGCCCTCCTTGGGGCTTATGACGCACAGCTTGGCTTCGGCCTGCCCTCCATCGGGGGGAAGGACAGTATGTCCGGCTCTTTCAACGACCTGGACGTGCCGCCGACCCTGGTTTCCTTTGCGGTGGACATTGCCGGCGGCAAAACCATTATCACGCCGGAGATTAAGAAGGCGGGAAATAAGCTGGTGCTCTTTACCATCGACCGGGATGAGTACGATATGCCGGCCTATGCCCAGGCTATGGACCAGTACGGGAAGTTCTTTGCGGACATCCGGGCGGGAAGGATTATTTCCGCTTATGCGGTGGAGCGGAACGGAATCGCAGAGGCGGTGGCAAAGATGGCCTTCGGAAACCGGCTGGGTGTGAAGATCGAACATGACGTGGCGGCAGAAGATCTGTTCGCGGCAGGCTGGGGCAATCTGGTGGCAGAGGTTCCGGACGGAAAGGTTTCGGAGCTCTCCGGCCGTTACCGGGTTATCGGCGAGGTGACGGAGGAGGCCGCCGTGGAATACGGCTCTGTAAAGCTAGATCTTGAACGGCTGCAGGCTGCCTGGGAAGCGCCTCTGGAAAAGGTATTCCCCACGGTTTCCGGTGTGGCCCGGACGGCGGTGAGGGATACCGTTTATAAAGCGGACAGCGTATACGTGTGCAAGCATAAAACGGCGAAGCCCACAGTGTTCATTCCGGTCTTCCCCGGCACCAACTGCGAATACGACAGCGCGAAAGCATTTGAGGCGGCGGGAGCCAATGTGGTCGCAAAGGTTCTTAAAAATATTACGGCGGAGGATATACGGGATTCGGTGGAGGTCTTTGAGAAGGCGATCTCCCAGGCCCAGATAGTCATGTTCCCCGGCGGCTTCTCGGCAGGCGACGAGCCGGAGGGATCGGCCAAGTTTTTTGCCACAGCTTTCCGCAATGCCCGCATGACAGAGGCCGTACAGAGGCTTTTGGGCGAGAGGGACGGCCTGATGCTTGGGATCTGCAACGGCTTCCAGGCTCTCATCAAGCTGGGTCTCGTGCCCTACGGCGAGATTAGAGAGCAGAAAGCAGATTCACCGACCTTGACCTACAACACCATCGGCCGCCATATTTCCAAGATGGTGTACACGAAGGTGGTGTCCAATAAATCGCCCTGGTTACAGAAGGCGGAGCTGGGAAAGATCTACTGCACGGCGGCCTCCCACGGTGAGGGGCGGTTTGTGGCAGATGAAGAATGGCTCGGGAAGCTCTTTGCGAATGGACAGGTGGCCACCCAGTACGTGGATGAGTTCGGCGTCCCCACCATGAACGAAGCTTGGAATCCCAACGGCTCCTATCAGGCCATTGAGGGCATCACAAGCCCTGACGGACGTATTTTCGGAAAGATGGCCCACATTGAGCGGAGAGGAGAATCTGTGGCCGTCAATATTTACGGAGACCAGGATCTCCATGTATTTGAATCCGGCGTGGAGTATTTCAGATAAAAACAGCGCCGTCCTTACCGGCTTTTGTATTCAGGAAGATGAAAGCTGCAGGAAAAGTTGAATATTCCTTTGCAAAAGGCGGAGGAGTATTTGAACAAATTTAGAAAACAGGTCATATAAGAAAGTGTCGGTAAGACAGAAAAATCCCCCGGAAATGGGGGATTTTTCTCATATAAAAGTAAATGTTCTCACAGATATTCCCGGATGGTCAGAACGATTTGCCTGAGGGCTTTTCGCCCCTCGGGAATCCGTTCAAGCATCCAGCCATGAACCATGCCCGGATAGGTATAAATGTGATAAGGAGTGTGAGCTCTTTGCAAAGCCTCTTTCAGAAGAAGGGAATCTGCGTAGAGAATGTCATTGTCCCCGGTCCATACGGTAATTTTGGGAAGTCCCTGCATGGAACCAAATACGGGGCTGACCAGAGGATCGTTTAACGAGCGGCTTCCCGCATAGAGGAGGGCTGCCTCCTTGCAGGCGGAAAGCTCCAGCACGGGATCCCGGTGAGCCAGAACGTTTTTGATAGGATTGTTTCCTGAAAAATCCAGGTACGGGGAGAGCAGGAGAAGCTGGCTGGGGGAGGGGATATTTTGCCGGATGGTTTGCTGGGCAACGACCATGGCCAGGCTGGCTCCGGCGTCATCTCCGACCAGGATCACGCCATGAGGGCATTTTGTAATCAAATCCTGATAAAGCTCCGCACAAAAAGAAAGGATATACCTGTGGGTATGTTCCGGAATCAGCGGGTAGTCCGGGACGACTGCGGGACAGCCAGTACCGAAGAGGAGCCTTCTTATAAACCTCCAATGTTTTCCGGAAAGTCCTGTCAGGAAGGAGCCGCCGTGGAAAAAAAGGATACAGGGTTTCTCTTCGGCTTTCTCAAAATCCAGATAATAGACTGGCCGCTCGGAACGCACGTCTGCCTGGATTTGGTGATGCTTTTCCAGGGCTTTCGGTGGAGCCATATCCTCCGGATTGCCATGGCCTCCGGAAGCGAGCTGCTTTTTCAGATCATTTTTTGCATTGGTGAACACTTTATATTGATAAGAAAGCGAACTGACGATGCTGGGCATAAAATACTCCTTTTTATAGATGTTATTTTGGACATTATAGCACATAATTTTTCGTCTGTCTTCATACTTTGTGAAAAGGCCGGATGGCCATAAAGGGGTACCCGGAGGGTATACTTTGTGAAAAGGCCGGATGGCCACGTGTGCCCTTAGGGTATAAAGGAGTACCCGGAGGGTATACTTTGTGAAAAGGCCAAATGGCCACGTGTGCCCTTAGGGTATAAAGGGGTACCCGGAGGGTATCGGAGAGTTTGGTCCGTATCAGGATGTACAAACAGTAGGGAGACGGGAGGAGCAAGGTGACGGAGAAAAAAGCGAAGCGCAGTGGATACCGGCGGGGAATGAATGTACTGGCGGAGGAAAAACAGCCGTCCGTCTTTGTCCGGTTCCTGGAACAGCTCAATAGTCCACTGATTTATATTTTGATGGTTGCGGCGGCTATTTCTGCCTTTTTAAAGGAATATGGGGACATGGCGATCATTCTGGTGGTGATTACCCTCAATTCTTTCGTCGGCCTGATTCAGGAGGGAAAGGCTGCAAAGGCATTGGAAGCATTGAAAAAAATGTCCAGTCCCAAGGCACTATTAAAAGAAGGGGAACGGGTCAGGGAGGTTCCTGCCTCCAGTCTGATACCGGGAGATATCGTCTGCCTGGAGGCGGGGCGGCAGGTTCCGGCTGATTTACTTCTCAAAACGGCGGCAGGTTTGAAGATCGAGGAGTCGGCCCTGACCGGAGAGTCGGTTCCTGTGAGCAAAGACGCGGGAAGAAATAACAGGGCCTACATGTCCACCAATGTCACTTACGGACGGGGGGAGGGCATGGTAACGGCTATCGGAATGGAGACAGAGATCGGGAAGATTGCCGGAATGCTCCAGAACACAAAGGCGGAGAAAACACCCCTTCAAAAGCGTTTGGCTGATTTGGGAAAGGTGTTGAGCATTCTTTCCGTGATTCTCTGTGTCCTTTTGTTTCTGATCGCTGTTTGGCAGAAACGGGATATTCCGGAAATGCTGATCACGGCTATTTCCCTCGCGGTAGCTGCTGTCCCAGAAGGACTTCCGGCGATTGTGACGATGGTGCTTGCCCTGAGCGTGTCCCGCATGGTGAAGGTGAATACCATTGTGAAGCGCCTGCCAAGTGTGGAAACCTTGGGATGTGTCAGTGTGGTCTGTTCCGACAAGACGGGAACGCTGACTCAGAACCGGATGACAGTGGCGCAGTGCTACACAGGTGGACGGGTCTGTTCTCCGGAGGGGCTCAAATGCGATTTGGACCGGCATTTCCTGCGGGGCTTTGCGCTCTGCAACGATGCGGAGGTTTTCCGAAACGGTGCTTTCAGGGATGAAGAGGAGGAAGCTTCCGGAAAGGAACAAAAAGCCCGCGGAATAACAGGAAGAGGTGTTTCGGGAGGAACCGGGCGATTTGGAGATCCCACGGAGCTTGCCCTGTTGGACATGGCTGCCCTCCATGGCCTGTACCGCCGGGAGCTGGAGCGGAGCATGCCCAGACGGGCAGAGCTTCCATTCGACTCAGAGAGAAAGATGATGACTACCCTCCATGCGGACCGGGGAGGCAAAATTTCCTACACGAAGGGCTCGCCGGACGAAGTTCTTGGCCGATGCCGTTTCATTTGGAAAGACGGACACACAGTGCTGCTTGGCCGGGAAGAGCGTGAAGAGATCAGACAGGTGTTAAAAAGCTTTACGGAGAAGGCGCTTCGGGTTTTGGCCGTCGCCATGCTTCCGGACGCAGAGACCCCTTCGGAACGGGACTTGGTTTTTGTGGGACTGGCAGGGATGTCTGACCCTGTGCGGCCGGAGGCTGCACAGGCGGTGACCGAATTCCAGAGAGCCGGAGTGAAGACTGTCATGATTACCGGAGACCGGTCGGATACGGCCTTTGCCATCGCCAGAGAGCTTTGTATCGCCAACCGGCCGGAAGAGTGCATTTCCGGTGAGGAGCTTTCACGCCTTTCGGAGGATGAGCTGAGAAAACGGCTTCCCTGGCTTCGGGTGTTTGCCCATGTGGCGCCGGAGCATAAGGTACGGATCGTGTCTGCCTATAAGGAGGCTGGGGAGATTGTGGCCATGACGGGGGACGGGGTGAATGATGCCCCTTCCCTGAAGGCGGCTGATGTGGGGGTGGCCATGGGAATGGCAGGGACAGACGTGGCAAAAAATGCGGCGGACCTGGTGCTGACGGATGACAATTTTGCCACTATCGCAAAAGCGATTGCCCTAGGCAGAGGAATCTATGAGAATATCAAAAAATCTGTTCTTTTTTTGCTCTCCTCCAATTTCGGAGAGATTATGACCATGTTGGCTGCCATAAGCCTGGGGCTGCCGTCGCCCTTAAAGCCGAGCCACATTTTGTGGATTAACCTACTTACGGATTCTCTTCCGGCCCTGGCCTTAGGGGTGGATGTGAATGGAAACAAGAATTATATGAAGCGGCATCCCAGAGCAAAGAAGGAGAGCTTGTTTGCCAAAGGGGGGCTAAGCTGTACCCTGCTTTACGGATTCCTGATCGCGTTTATCAGTACGGCCGCCTTCCTGCAGCTCCCTATCGGGAGACTGATGCGGACAGGGAGTCCCATTACAGTGGAAAGTTTGGGAAGGCTCATGTCGGATCAGGTGTTCCTCAGCCGCTGTCAGACCTATGCATTTACCGTGCTGGGCATCTCCCAGCTTTTCCATGCCATAGGCATGCGGGACGTGGAGACCTCCTTGTTTCGGATGAATCACCTCCGAAATAAATTAATGATCCTGGCGGTATTTCTGGGGCTCCTCCTCCAGCTTCTGGTCACAGAAGTGCCGTATTTTGTCGGTATATTCGGCACCTGCTCCCTGGCTCCTATAGAATGGCTGCTGCTCCTGACGCTTTCGGCGGTGCCGCTTCTGGCCCACGAGATTTTGGCCTGGATTAAAAATCTGCGGTGACATACGCGGTTCCTGAAAGATTTGTGTAACGTCTCATGGAAATTGGATTGATAAAAACTTGGGAGTGGTAAAATTCAAAGGGTTACTGGTGAGATGGATGCGGTATTTTTTCATTGCCTGCCGGCGCTGTTGTATTGTATAGTCAAAGTGATGTTGGACGGCGTCCTAAGGAGGGCATTATGAGCAGACGTTTTAATATTACCGGAACCAGTATTCCGGAGAAGCACTATATGGCAGATGTGTCGGACAAATTGGAACAGATTACTCAGCTTATCCATCAGGATGCCTTTGTACGCAGCTTCTGCGCCGGGGTGTCCGGCAGTTTAATTCCTGGGGAAGCTTGAAAAGTGTCCGCAAAACAGGTATGATAAAACAGAAGAGAAAAACCGATAAAAAATTTTTAAGGAGACATTTGTGATGGAGATAAAACATGCGGCACTGATCGGACTTGGGGCCATGGGTTCTTTTTTTGCGCCCAGAATGGAGGCGCATCTTGGCAGGGAACATTTTCAGGTGGTGGCGTCGGGCAGCCGGAAGGAACGGCTGGAGAGGGATGGGGTGACCATCAACGGGGTGAATTACAAATTTTCCGTCCGCACGCCGGAGGAGGAAGGCCCGAAGGCAGACCTTATCATTATGGCGATGAAGGACATGGGGCTGGCGCAGGCGATCCGGGATATCCGGAATCTGGTGGGCGGGCAGACCCAAATTCTCTGCGTGATGAACGGCATTGAAAGCGAGGAGAAAGTGGCGGAGGCATATGGCTGGGACCATGTTTTATATTCTTATATGCGCATGTCTATCGTTATGAAGGACGGTGTGGCCAATTTCGACCCCTACTGGGGCAAAGTTCATTTCGGAGAGGAGAAAAATGAGATATTTACGCCCCGCGTAACGGCAGTGAAAGCATTTTTTGATGCCTGTGATATTCCTTATGAGATTGATGAGGATATGAAACGGGGAATTTGGTTCAAATACATGTGCAATGTGGGGGAAAATATGACTTGCGCACTCCTTGGGATTCCGTTCGGGGCTTTCCGCAACAGTGATTCGGCCAATGAGATCCGGCGCAGCGCTATGCGGGAGGTCATGGCTATCGCCAATCGGCTGGGAGTAGACTTAAACGAGTCGGACATCGAACAGCAGGAGACGGCCCTGCAGAGAATACCCTACCAGAATAAACCCTCTACTTTACAGGATCTGGAGGGGAAAAGGAAGACGGAGGTGGAACTTTTTGCGGGGACAGTGGTGCGCCTGGGAAAAGAGCTTGGAATACCGACGCCCTTAAGCTATATATTCTATCACGGAATCCGGGTACAGGAGGAGAAGAATGCCGGAGAATTCGAGGCATAAAAAGCGATTATGCACTTTTCAATTCTTTTTCCGTGTGATATGATTAACTCTATAATAAGCGGAAAATTCAGCTGTCGTTTATTATGGAAGCGAGTATATCAATTACATAGGAGGGTTTTGTTATGGATCTGGGACTTAAGGGGAAGGTGGCAGTTGTACTTGGAGGAAGCAAAGGGATCGGCCGTGCGGTGGCGGAGACGTTTCTGAGGGAGGGAGCGAAGGTTGCCATCTGTGCCAGAAAAGAGGACGAGCTTAAAGCGGCTTACGAGGAGATGGAGGCGCTGGGCGAGGTCTACTGGGAAGTGCTGGATGTGACTGACGAAGCAGGCGTCTATGCCTTTGCCGACCATGTGGCGGAGAAGCTCGGCGGAATCCATGCCTGGGTCAACAATGTGGGAGCTACCGTATTCAAGGACGGGGATGAGTTCACCGAAAAGGATATCGATTTTATTACAGGAGTGTGTTTTAAATCGGCAGTGTTCGGAGCGCAGGCGGCGTTCCGCCATATGAAGAATAAGGGAGGAGCCATTGTCAACATCAGTTCCCTGGCAGCCCGCTGCCCTACGGCGGGAAGGAGCACCCTGTATGGTCCCATGAAGGCGGCTATTGTCAACCTGACTCAGACTCTGGCAGGAGAGTATGCGGCCTACGGTGTGCGGGTCTGCTGTGTGAGGCCGGGCTTCACGGTGACACCGGCAGTCCGGGCGACCATTCCCCAGGAGGAGCTGGATTACAATGCTTCGGGAACTTTGTTAAACCGTTTGGCAGAGCCGAAGGAGATCGCTGCGCCGGTGGTATTCCTCTGCGGACAGGGGGCTTCCTATATGACCGGAACCACCATCGAAGTGTCCGGCGGAAGGAGCGTTACCTTGAATCCCACATACTCCTGGGAGAAAAAGGCAGCGGAGGCATGAGTCTGTTATGAGGGGAGAACGGATGGAGGAGCAGCTGGCAAAAGGGAAGATCCTGCCGCTCCTCCTTAAGCTTGCGGTGCCGGCAACGGTTGCGCAGATTGTCAATGCGCTTTACAGCATGGTGGACCGCATTTATATCGGACATATGGAGGGGGTCGGAACCATTGCCCTGACGGGGCTGGGGCTGACGCTTCCCATTATTTTAATTATCACGGCGTTCAGCCTTCTGGTCGGGCGGGGCGGAGGTCCGCTGCTTTCCATCCGGCTGGGAGAAAAGGATTATGAGGGGGCGGCGCTCCTTCAGGGGAATTCGCTGAGCCTGCTTTTGGGACTGGGGATCTTTCTGACGGTGTTTTTTTATCTGCTTTGTGATCCGATTCTTCTGCTGTTCGGAACCAGTGAGGCGGCGCTTCCTTACGCGTCCTCTTACCTGCGGATTTACGTGCTGGGGACGGTGCCCGTCATGATCAGTATGGGAATGAACTCCTTTCTCAATGCACAGGGCTTTACGACTCTGGGAACCATTACGGTGGTCATCGGCGCAGTGCTCAATCTGATCCTGGATCCGATCTTCATTTATGTGATGGATATGGGAATCGCGGGGGCTGCGGTGGCGACGGTAATTTCCCAGTCTGTGTCTGCTCTGTGGGTATTGTTCCTGCTTCTGTTTTCAAAAAAGATCATTATCCGGACGAGGCTTCGGGACATGCGGGTGAGGTGGGAGTGTGCAAGGCGGATTTTCGCCCTCGGTGTCTCCAGCTTTGTGTTCCTGGCCAATGACAGCCTGGTGCAGATCCTCATCAATCTGCTGCTCAGGTACTGGAGCCCGGATATTGCCACTGGCGATATGTATATCGGATGCATGACCATTGTATACAGCATGTATCAGATTTTTTTCATGCCGCTCCAGGGGGTGACCCAGGGGGCGCAGCCCATTGTCGGATATTGCTTTGGCGCAAAGGATTATGGGCGCATGCGGAAGACCATCAATTACGGGAGGGTTTGTTCGCTGGCCTGCGCTACGCTTATGTGGGCCGTGTTTATGCTCTTTCCCAGCCAGGTGGCCGGGCTGTTTACCACGGATGAAGCGCTGCTGTCTACCTGTGCAAGCTCCATACGAATCGCTTTCTGCCTGAATTTCGTGCTGGGAATGCAGATGATGAATCAGCATATGTTCATCGCCATGGGAAATGCAAAGCTGTCCCTGATCTTTGGCCTTATGCGGAAGATCTTTGTGCTGATTCCGCTGGTGCTGGTGTTCCCGTTCTTCATGGGGGCCATCGGCGTATTCCTTGCGGAACCGGTATCCAATATCATCACTGTGATCGTAACTTATATCTGTTTTAGCCGGTACTTGAAAAGCCTGGAGCGGGCGGAAGGCTTGCAGGAGTAAAGAAGTTTTGGGGATATACGCCGGGGCGGAGACTTTTCTTTCCATCGCAGACACGGCAGGCCTATCGTCTGCTCACGGAAAAAAAGTCTCCGCCCCGGC
>CAJUQY010000009.1:16896-50779 GCA_910588815.1 uncultured Lachnospiraceae bacterium
TGTCTGTCGCAGGCAATGGAAAGGCGGCAGGCCTATCGTCTGCTCACGGAAAAAAAGTCTCCGCCCCGGCTGTCTGTCGCAGGCAATGGAAAGGCGGCAGGCCTATCGTCTGCTCACGGAAAAAAGTCTCCGCCCCGGCCGGTTTACCTGTTTATATTCGGGGTTTAAACAGCAGGGCGAAAAGGAGTCCGCCAAGGAGCACGGCCAAGGAGAGCGCGGTCAGGAGGATGGGGGCGGCAGGGGAAGCTTCTTGGGGGGAGTTGTCAAAGCCCCCCGGCTGTCCCTGGGTTTCCCTGGCCGGACTGCCATCGACCATGGCCTGGCCGCCGAACCGGCCGTTTGTGTCCTGTGGTTTGTCGTTCTCCGTCATTTCCGGCATGCCGCCATCCTGCGGCACTTCCGGCATATCGCCATCCTGCGGCACTTCCGGTATATCATCATTCTGCGGCATTTCCGGCATATTGCCATTCTCTGGCACTTCGACGCCGGCTGTGGTTTGGGACATATGGTTTTGTTCCATGGAACCCATATCAGAGATAACCATGTTTTCCGCTTGAATCAGAGTATCCGGATCCTGAGTGTCATCTGTCCGTCCGATGGTTCCGTCCAGCTGTCCACGGATGCTTTTGGCGCGAAGCAGACAGAATTCTTTCAGGGTGGCCGCACCGCACTCAAAATCTTCATAAGTGCAGAATTTTGTGGGATCTTCTTCCACATAGGGAGAGATCATGGAAGTCACAAAATCTATCTCTTCGGCAAAGCTTCCGCTTTCAAAATATTCCGAAAGCAGTTTGGAGAAATATTGATGATATAACTCGGTGTATGCTTCATCGGAGAAAATCCAGGCCAGCATGGGCCGGTCGCTTACACTGCCGCCGGAAACGGGGGTATCAATGGGATAATTGATCAGGCTCTCCGTGCCGCCGGCAGACTGAAAGCCTCCGAAGGACAGATTGTAGTCCCAGGGCAGCATGGAAAGCTTTCCGTTTTCCTCGTACAGGTAGTAGTTGTGGATTATGGATCCGGTATAACTGTCAAAATTCAGAACAAAATTGTGGGCGGTGAAATAACGGATTACACTGTCGGTATCAACCGTGCTCTCAAGATTTTCGCTGCCGCTCAGCTTTTTCAGGGCTTCGATCAGACGCGTTTTGTCCGTTTCGGAAACTTCCGTCTTGGCATTGTCGAAAATATTCGGATAGCTGTCGGTTTCATCGTCCGTATACTGCAAAAGCACATCACTGTCTCCCATGAGGCCTTGCCCGCCGTTCCTGTTTCCCTGCATGTCTCCGGGCGCTTCCTTTATCAGAGATTCATCCTGGGCATCAGAGTGGAGGGGCTCCTGTCTGGAAAACGTGTCGGCCGGGGCTGCTGCTTCACGCTCCGGCAACTCGCCGGGAGCTTCAAAGCCTTTGGCATTTCCGCCTCCCATGTCCGTGCTGTCCGGCTTATAAAGTTCGCCGTAATCCGTTCCGTAATTGCGCGTGAGGAATGCCTCCTCAATCCCTTCCACGGCAAGATAAAGCCCCCAGGGTTCCCCGTTTACGGAGATATTCACATAGCTGCAAAGAGGGGCGGGAGCGCCGGCTTCTGCCATGATCCGGTAGGAAAAGAATTCCTTCATATAAGTATTGTCCTGAATCACATTGTTCAGGCAAAGCTTATCGAGGCCATAATAAGTCTTACCGTCCTCATAATGGTCGAATTCGATTTTAAAACTATAGCGGTCATTGCCATAGGCGGCTACCTGTGTGAGGGAAGTGTTTCCCTTTGCGCGCAGTCCCACATTGCGGTAAGCCTCCCCGTCGATAACGACGGCACAGGAAACATATTCCTCATCCGTGCAGGTGTCGAGAAAACCATCCCAGTCGTCCATGACGATGTCGATGCTGTGCACGGAAGCCGTATCAAACAGACGGCTCTCATAGCCCGCAGCCGCGGAAACTGTCGGGACTCCGAGATTTTTGGCATTCATGAAAAGCGCTGTGAGAAGGAGGATGAAGGAGAGCGTCACAAGACAGATTCGATTAAAATGCTTGTATGTTGACATGGCGGCCTCCTTATCCCATGTAATCTCCGTTGTAGCTGACTAAGACGGCGTTTGTGACGCCTTCCATCTCAGAGAGTGCGTTGATGAAGTCCGTATCATCGTCCTTCATACGGACTTCCAGGTTCAGCTCAATGGCGCCTTTCTGCACACTTTTGCTCTTAATGACACATTTTTGCAAATGCTGCCTGAGGAATGCCGCCGCCGCTTTTTCTGCCAGGGAGTCCGTGCAGGAGAGGACAATGATATAGGGATTGCAGTGAGATTTCCGGTTGACGAAAAGAAGCAGAACCAAGCCGATGAGTACGCTGCCGATCACTGCAAGGGGAAGCATTCCGGCGGCAAGTACAATGCCGACGGCAATGGACCAGAAAAGGAAGGCAATATCCAGGGGTTCCTTGATGGCGGTGCGGAAACGGACAATGGAGAGGGCGCCGACCATGCCCAGGGAGAGGACCACGTTGGAGGTGACTGCGAGGATCACAACGGTAGTGATCATGGTGAGGGCGATGAGGGTCGTGCCAAAGCTGGAGGAATACATGACGCCCTGATAGGTCTTTTTGTAAATCAGAAAAATAAACATGCCGGTGCCAAGGGCCAGGATCAGGGCCAGAGCCATGTCAAGAAGGCTGACACTTGTCACATTTTCCAAGAAGCTGGATTTGAAAATATCGCTGAAGGTCATAATAAAGTTCTCCTTTTTAATCGTCTAATCGTAGAGTCTGCAGGCTGCGTATTTGGAGTAGGCCGAGGGCCGGCGCCCCGGCAGGCAGACAATGTCTCGGATGATATCCGGCAGGAATTCACTCCATTTTACTTCCAGTATAATGGGTGATGCCCCGACGGGGATGGTGATGGTCTGAGGGTTAAACATGTCCGTGGAAGTCAGTCCCGTCCGAATATCATAATCCAGGGTCACGCGCACATGGCCCGGGGAAAAGAAGAAGGCCTCCCTGGTGTAATCGACCAGGGTTTTCGGCCGGAGGCCTTGATTTCTCACCTTGATATATAATTCGTCCAAAAGGGGCATATCACTTTCCGCCGGTAAACTCCAGGTTCTGTCCACAATAGCCTGAGCCTGGGCTCTCGTGATGGAAACGCTGTCTTTGGCAGACAGGCCATTGATCTTGCTTTTTTTCTCCAGACGAACAAAAGAAGGATCTCTGTTGTAATAGCGGATGCGGAATTTTTCCCGGATATTGACCCCGTTGATCTTTTCCCGGAGCGCTTTGTCGTCTGCCGTATCAAAATAGAGGCTTCGTATCTCATAAGTCCCGTCCGCGCTGTGCGAGTCCGGCTTTGCCACGGCTTTGAGCCGCTTTCTGAGGATCAGCAGATCGGAACGGTTGATTTCATGTTTCCATTCGTGCCGGTATTCCATGGTGCCACTTCCTTTCTGAATGTTTTCAGGGGTTATTTCCTGACAGAAAGAATCCCCTGTATCAGGACAGCGCCATTATACAGGGGAAAGATTGAACTATTATTGAACTTTTATTAAGGTTTGCGCAAAACATTGGCAGGGTATACTTTAAAAGAAGCTCAAATATAAGGAAGCGAAACAGTAAAATCAATTTTGCCGTTATCGCACCGCACCCGGATTTCGCCATGGTGCGACTGGGTGATGGCTCTGGCTATGGCAAGTCCCAGCCCATAATGGCCGGTTTCACCGGTTCTGGCCGTATCTCCACGGTAAAACCGCTCAAAAAGCCGCTCCTGTTCGGAAGAAGGGATCGGTTTCCCGTCGTTTACGACGGACAAGTTTGCCAGGCCGCGGGCCCCTTTTTGAAGAGTCAGGGAGACTTCTTTTCCTGGCAGGCAGTAGCGGCGGGCGTTATCCAAAAGGATAACCACGATCTGCCTGAGCTGCGTGCTGTTGCCGCAGATACGGATATCCTCGGCAATTTCATAGGAGAAGATAAGCCCATGTTCAAACATGACGCTTTCAAAAGGAAGCGCTTCCCCTGTCACCAGGTGGCTGAAATCCACGGGCTCCATGGGTGGGGCGGCCTGCTCCGTACGGGCAAGTTCCAGAAGCTGGGTGATCAGGGCGCCCATCCGTTGGTTCTCATGCTGAATGTTAAAAAGCCACGGATTTTCGCCGATTTGCCTGGAAAGAAGCTCCGCGTTTGTGCTCACCACAGTGACGGGTGTTTTCAGCTCATGGCCTGCGTCGGAGATAAACTGCCGCTGTTTTTGGTAGCTCTCTTCCAGGGGCTTTACAATCCTTCTGGCGAGATAGACAGCTACAAAAAACAGAAACAGGATGGCAGTCCCGCCAAAAATCAGCGTATAATGGAAGAGGGTCGTCATGCTCTCCTGCATGATGGTGTTGTCCATAAAAGCTACCAGGGTATATCCCCCCTTATCGGCCATGTGATAGACCAGATTATCTCTGACACCGGCTGCTTTTCCGCCCTTCAAGATCAGGCGGGATAATTCCTCCAGCTCTTCGTTGTCGTGAACGAGGGGTTTGGGGTTGGTAATGGAAAGAATTTCCCCCTGTTCAGAAATGGCAACGGAATAAAAGGTGGAAAGCTGGAAGGAAGGGGTGTTTTCAAAACGGGGGCCCGGCTTGTCCCTTTCTTTTGCCGGTTCCATGGGGAACTTTTCCGGCAGCATGTAAAGTTCCACATGCCTTGCCAGCATTTCACGGTTCCTTTTCGACACCTCCAGGTAGCTGGAGCCGTAGATGACGCAGAGGGTACCGATCCAGAGCGCAACAAGCACGGCCATGATGGAGGCAACTATTTTTCGTCGGGATTTTTTAAACATCCTCACACCTCAGTTCATATCCGATTCCCCGGAGGGCTTTGATGGTGGTTTTAGCGCCCACGAAAGCCAGCTTTCTGCGGGTAAAGGATAGGTAAACTTCTACATTATTATACTCGGCATCACTGTCAAAGCCCCAGATTTTTACGGCAAGCTGCTCTCTGGTAAGGATCTGCTTCTGGTTGGCAATGAAATAGTTGAGGATCCGGTATTCCTTCTCGCTCAGACGGACACTTTTGGCTGTCGCCGTGCAGGAGAGGGAAGCCGTATGTGTGTCAAGGGAAATATCCCCGAAGGAAAGACTTTCGTCATCGGAGGGAAGATTCCGGCGGCAGAGCGCCCGGAGCCTGGCGAAAAGCTCTTCGGCCATAAAGGGCTTGGTCAGATAATCATCGGCGCCGCTGTCCAGCCCCGTTACCGTGTCCTCCAATTCACTTTTTGCCGTCAGCATCAGGATAGGGGTGCGGATTTTCTTTCGGCGGAGGCTTTTGGCAATCTCAAAACCGTTCATTCCCGGCAGCATAACATCAAGGATGATGACATCATACAGATTTCTCTCCGCCGTCTCCAATCCGGAAAAGCCGTCCGCACAGGTATCGACCTCATAATGTTCTTGCTTTAGCAGCTCAGAAAGAGCCTGGGCCATTCGTTTTTCGTCTTCCACCAGCAAAAGCTTCATGCTGCGTCACCTCCATGTCTTCCATTATAACACAGAAGATTGAAAAGAGATTGAAGTGAGAGTGAAAAAGAAGATCAGAAGGATTTTTTGATCTGGATATAGCCATCAGGACCTGGAAGATGTCTGTGGCCTCGGGGACGCGGCGGGGCTCTGTGGGAACGGATCCATACCTTTGGCAGGCGGGAGTATGACGGGTACGGCGCAAACCAGCGACAACGGCAATATGAGACGACGATGCGAAGCCGGAGAGCAGCCATCCGACAACTGAAAGAAGGAAAGGCGCCAGAGGAAGACATCCGGGCGGCACAGGCCCGCTACCTGAATACGCTGCATGAGCAGCGTTTACAAGGATTCCTGCCTTAAATTCTTAAGAAAGTTTTAAGAATAGTCGTGTTTTTTTCTATTGTCCTTTGCGGAAGGATAATGTATGATATAAAACGATAAGTACCACGTGCACAGAGAAAGGCTGTTATAAGGTGAATTCTCTTGATTAAAGATAATCAGAAGCGTCTGAACCGGATTCATGTGGTGATTGATGCTGTTATCATAGTAGTCTCATATATGGTCGCATATGGAATCATCTTCGGATTTTCGGGGAACAATGCCGGACTTCCGAGAGGCATTTATTTTAGCGCGCTGCTCTATATTGTGCCGGGTGGTTTGATCTTGTATTGGTTTTTTCATTTGTACGAGCCCATGAGGGTTATGGGACGGCGGCTGGAGCTTTTTAATGTCCTGCGGGCCAATGTGGTGGGAGCCATGTTCATTACCCTGGTGCTGTATTTGGGGAAGGATCGTCTGATTCATTTCTCCAGGCAGATGACCTTTCTGTTTATTCTCTTCAATTTTATTTTTGAATCGGGCTTCCGTTTAACATTGCGGAGCGTGCTCCGATCTTTTCGGCGCAAGGGATACAACCAGAAGCACGTGCTGCTGATCGGTTACAGCCGGGCGGCGCAGAGTTATATTGACCGTGTATCGGCCAATCCTGACTGGGGATACCTGATTCGGGGGATTTTGGACGATCATGCGGAGCGGGGGACGGAATATAGGGGAGTCCGCGTCATGGGCCCCATCGCCAATCTGGAAGAGATCCTGCCTATGAACCGTTTAGATGAAATAGCCATAACCTTAAGCATTAATGAATATGATAAACTGGAACGAATTGTGAATGCCTGCGAGAAATCCGGTGTACATACAAAGTTTATTCCGGATTATAATAAGGTTATACCGACTAAGCCGTATACGGAGGATCTTTTGGGGCTTCCGGTGATCAATATCCGGAATGTTCCGCTTACGGATTCTTTCAATGCGGCGGTGAAGCGGCTGATCGATATCCTCGGAGGCCTGTTCGCACTCTCGCTGTTTTCGCCGGTTATGGTGATCGTGGCGGTTGCTGTGAAGGTTACATCCAGGGGCCCGGTGATATTCAGCCAGGAGCGGGTGGGACTTCACAATCGGTCTTTTAAGATGTATAAATTCCGTTCCATGGAGGTTCAGAAGCCGTCGGAAGAAAAAAACGCCTGGACCACGAAGAACGATCCCAGAGTTACGGCGGTGGGGAAATTTATTCGGAAAACCAGCATTGACGAGCTGCCGCAGCTTTTTAATATCATCAAAGGCGATATGAGCCTGGTAGGCCCCAGGCCGGAGCGTCCTCATTTCGTAGAGAAATTTCGGGAGGAAGTCCCCAGATATATGGTAAAGCATCAGGTGCGGCCGGGACTCACCGGATGGGCCCAGGTCAACGGCTATCGGGGAGATACCTCTATTACAAAGCGCATTGAGTATGATTTATATTATATAGAAAACTGGAGCCTTGGTCTGGATTTTAAAATAATTTTTCTGACGTTTTTTAAAGGCTTTGTCAATAAAAATGCCTATTAGGATAGAATGCAGAAAGGAACAGGCGATGAAGTACAGAGACGACGAGTATGGATACGACAGCCGCAGGCGCGATATGGAGGGACGCAGGCGGGTGAGGCCGGATGCGGAGATGGCTTCGCAGCGGAGAAGGAACCCGGCAGGCAGCAGTCGGGCTGCGTCCTCCGGTATGAGGAGTACGGCAGGCGCAGGGCAGAGTTCCGGGATGAGGGGTACATCAGGTGCCTACGGTTCCAGAGGCGGAGCCGATCCTTACGGAACAAGAAGAACAGCGGGAGGCGCGGCAGGCACAAGAAGCGTTTCTGCGGGGGGAGCCAGAGGTATGGGAGCTTCCGGGACAAGAAGCGGGGCCGGAGCGAGGAGTACATCTGCAGCCAGGAACCAGACTTCCGGGAGGCGCGTCGGGGCAGACCCTTACGACAGAAGCTATCAGGCAGGCTATTATGCGGATAACGGGGGAGGCAGGAGACGCCAGGACGTTTCGGAAAGCGCCGGCAGAAAAGGAAAGAAACCCCTGTCTCAAAAGGCAAAGAAGAAAAGACGCATAAGAAGGGTCCTGTTTGCAGTGGAGGGAGTTCTGCTTTTGGTGGTGCTGGCCGGATTGTTTGTGATTTCCAAATGGGACATGATTCAGAAAGCTACTTTCGGGAAAAAGGATGTCCATGTCAATGAGCTTTCCGAAAATACGATCCAGAGCATGGAGGGTTACAGGACCATCGCTATTTTCGGCGCCGATGAGGAGGGCAGTCACAGCGACGTGATCATGATTGCCAATATCAACAATAAGACAAGTGAGGTCACTCTGACTTCCGTGCTCCGGGATACCTACTGGAATGTTCCGAATCTGAGCAACGGCGACGAGGAGAAGTATGCGAAGGCCAACAATGCCTACCATACGGGCGGCGATTTAGGGGCCCTGAATGCGCTCAACAAAAATTTGGATTTGAATATCACCGAATATGTGACGGTCAACTGGTACGCGGTGTCACAGGTGGTGGATCTTTTGGGAGGCATGGAGATCGACGTGCCGGAGAGCATGATGGGTGAAATCAATGGTTATATCACCAACACCCAGGCGGAAGCCAAAAGCTGGGCTCCGGACGGCCCCGGCAAAGGGCAGAAGGGTACGACGCAGATTGACGGGCCGGGTTTGCAGACCCTGGACGGTCTCCAGACGGTGGCTTACTGCCGGATCCGCCATGGAAACGGCGGCGATGACGGCCGTACACAGAGACAGCGTGAGGTGGTGAACCAGATCCTGGAAAAGGCAAAGAAAGAGGATATCGGGACGCTTTTAAATATCTGTGAGGTGATATTCCCGGAAATCCGGACCAATCTGACATTGGCAGACGTGCTGGGGCTGGCTCCTAATATCGGAAGCTATAAGATTGTCAACCAGTTCCCCTTCCCCTATCATCAGGTGGATGCCCTGGTGGGCAGCAGCGGATCGGTGAAGGTACCCCTTGGCCTGGCGGACGATGTGGCCCAGCTTCACCGGGATCTGTTTGGGGACGAGAATTATGAGCCCTCAGAGACCGTCCGGCAGATCAGCAATAAGATTGAGAAGCTGAGCGGCTACAGCGCCGAGGACCGCACGAATTAAGCTTTTCGGATAAAACAAGCCGCCCCCGGTTTTTTCACAGACGATAGGAAAAACATCTGTGAAAAGACTGGGGGCGGCGTCTTTTTGCGTTTACAGCGGCTTCCCGGTCAGCATCTCATAAGCCTGCAGATACTTCCCGATGGTCTTCTCCACGATATCCCCGGGGAGCGTCCAGTCATTGCCGGGGTTGGCCTTCAGCCAGTCGCGGGCGAACTGCTTGTCAAAGGAGGGCTGTCCATGTCCGGCCTCATAGCCGTCGGCAGGCCAGAAGCGGGAGCTGTCCGGGGTCAGCATTTCATCACCCAGAACAATATTGCCGTTCTCGTCCAGACCGAATTCGAATTTGGTGTCGGCGATGATGATGCCGCGGGTGAGAGCGTAGTCGGCACACTTCTTGTAGAGGGCCAGGGTGCAGTCCTTAAGCTTTCTTGCGTACTCCTCGCCCCTGCCGGGAAAATACTTCTCCAGATGGGCGATACTCTGCTCATAGGAGATGTTTTCGTCGTGGTCGCCGATTTCGGCTTTGGTGGAGGGGGTGTAGATGGGCTCCGGAAGCTTGTCCGATTCCTTAAGACCCTCCGGCAGAGGGATGCCGCAGACGGTCCCGTCTTTCTGGTAGCCGGCCCAGCCGCTTCCGGTAATGTAGCCGCGGACAATGCACTCCAACGGAAGCATGTGAAGCTTTTTGCACATCATGCTGTTTCCGTCAAATGCGGGCTGCCTGAAAAATTCCGGCATATCTTTCACATCGGTGGAAATCATGTGGTTGGGAAGGATATCCTTCGTCATATCAAACCAGAATTTTGACATCTGCGTCAGGACGGCGCCTTTTTTAGTCACCGTATTTTTCAGGATCACATCAAAACAACTGATCCGGTCGGTGGCGACCATAATCAGACTGTCGCCATTGTCATAAATTTCCCGGACCTTGCCTTCTTTGATAGGTTTCATGTTTATACCTCGCTATGTATGAAATGAATAAAAATACCATTGCCGCTTTTGCATCTCCCGGAGGGGTATAGTCAACGGCAAATTATTTTGTCGTTGACTATACCAGATTTCAGGAAAAAGAGCAAGGGGATTCGGCAAAAAAACGGACTGTGTGAAAAATTACCGCCGCCGGCTATTTTCGGTCCTTAATCTTGAAATACACAAGCTGCACGTTGCTGTTCCCGCCGGCCTGGTTCCGCTTTACGTCGAAAAGCCCCAGGGAATTTATAAAAGGGGTGAATTTGGAGAAACCAAAGTTTCGCACATCAAAATCCGGGAACCGCTTGGCCAGCTGGTTTCCGAGCTCTGCGGAAAAAATCCATCCGTCGTCGTCGGAACACTCTTCCACAAGGGTCAAAATAGCCTTTTTGATCATTTTGAGGTTGGTCTGAGGCTCTGGCTCTTTCGCTTTCTGCTTGGTTCTCTTGGAGGCGGGCGTCTTTCCCTTCTTTGAAGCGGCAGGCGCTTTTTCCGAATTGGCAGACGCCTCTTTTTCCGCGAAGAGCTCGTCCTTTTCCGACTCCTGCTCGTCCTTCTCGCCGCCGGCTCCGTTGGAGAGGAGGATATCCAGATATTTGAATTGATTGCAGGCAGAGATAAAGGGCTTTGGTGTTTTGCTCTCCCCCATGCCGATCACCTGCATGCCGGATTCTCTGAGCCTTGCCGCCAGCCTGGTAAAGTCGCTGTCGGAGGATGCCAGGCAGAAGCCGTCCACATTCCCCGAATAAAGAATATCCATGGCATCTATGATCATAGCCGAGTCGGTGGAGCTTTTGCCGGTGGTGTAACCGTACTGCTGGATAGGGATAATGGAATTGTCCAGAAGGACTCGTTTCCAGGAAGTGAGCTGGGGATTGGTCCAATCTCCGTAAATCCGTTTATAGGTAGCAATGCCGTTCTTTGCGGCTTCATCCAAAATGATCTTGATGTACTTTTCTGAAATGTTGTCTGCGTCAATCAGTATAGCATATTTCAGTTCTTTGTTCAAAAATGTGCCTCCGTTCGTTCAAGGTTTATAAAAGCAGCGCGGTTTTTGCCGAATCCATAGGGTTTACCGGTACGGATTCCATTATAAAATTAAGGAATCTATTTGGCAGACACTTGTCTCCGCGGGGGATGCGTATGCTCATAAGTATCAAAAAACTCATGAGGATAAAAGGATAAGGATAAGCATCATGGTGCCAAGCACCAGGGCGACGATGCCGAGAACCAGACCGGCAACGGCAATGCCGCGGCCGCCGGATTTCATGGCGGGCACCGAAAAAATAATTGTCAAAAGTGCGCCTGCCCGTCAGTCCCGCCTGTATAGGCGCCGGAAAAGGGTTTATAATCCATATAAGGACGACGGGCGATTTCTGTCTCACTGGCCGGAGCCGGACTTTCCGGTTCGACATCCTGCCCTTTTGATTCTGTTTGATCACAGGAAGGAGCAGTCCGGCTGTCCGGGGAGAAAACGGTCCCACACTCATCGCAGACGGATGTGCCGTCAGGAAGCTCTTTGCCGCAGGTCGTGCAATACATAAAAAACCGCCTTTCTTTCAAACAGGGATATTACTTTTACCATTATAAGCCAGAGCAGGATAAAACTCAATGAAAATGTTTGCGGGATGTGATATACTGTAGTAGGCGGCAAAAAATTTACCGTTCCCTATAAAAGAAAAGTCAGGAGGCCTTGAACATTATGAAAGAAACCATACAGGATCTGAAGACCAGAAGGAGCATAAAAAAATATAAACCGGAGCAGATCACGAAAAATGAACTGATCCAGGTTCTGGAGGCAGGGATGAATGCCCCCAGCGGCATGAACAGGCAGGCCGCCGTCATGGTGGCGGTACAGGAGCCGGAGACCGTGAAAAAGCTGTCGGCCATGAATGCGGCCGTCATGGGAGTGTCCTCCGATCCTTTTTACGGGGCTCCCACGGTGATTGTGGTGCTGGCGGACAAGACGGTTCCCACTTATCAGTATGACGGAAGCCTGGTTATGGGGAATCTTTTGAATGCGGCCCATGGCCTGGGGCTTGGGGCCTGTTGGATCCACCGGGCAAAAGAGGTGTTCTCTTTGGCGGAAGGAAAGAAACTGTTGGAGAAATGGGGACTTGACGAAAATTATGAAGGCATCGGGCATTGTGTGGTCGGTTACGGGGAAGGGGATTATCCGGGAGCAAAAGCCAAAAAGGAGAATTATGTCATCTGGGACTAAGGGTGTTTTTCCGGGGACTTTTCCGGTACGGCACGAGATTCCTCCGGTTTATGACGAACATTCCCGGATCTTGATACTGGGGAGCTTTCCGTCGGTGAAATCCAGAGAGGCCGGTTTTTTTTACGGGCACCCCCAGAACCGGTTCTGGAAAGTGCTGGCGGCGTTATGTGCCGGGGGAGAGACGAGGATTGCCGGCGGAACTTCGGCCTCTGCGGCAGAGCCTGCCGTACCGAAAACGGCTGAAGAGAAGAAAGAGTTCCTGCTTTGCCGCGGGATTGCCGTCTGGGATGTGATCGCAAGCTGTGAAATTAAGGGCTCCAGTGATCAGAGCATTCGCAATGTTGTCCCCAACGATCTGTCGCCGATTTTAAAAACGGCAGACATCCGGCAGATCTTTTGCAATGGAGGGACTTCGTATAAGCTGTATGAGAAATATTTGCGAGAAAAGACCGGGCGGGAGGCAGTGAAGCTTCCTTCCACCAGTCCGGCGAACGCAGCCTGTTCTCTGGAACGGCTGGTGGGACTGTGGCGGGAAGCCGGGGTTTCTTCGGAGTACTTTCTGCCCTGTGCGGGCCATCAATACCAGGCGGTGGAGCTATGAATGAGAATCTTCGGCTGTTTGAAGATATGGAAGTTCTGGAGTGGGAGGAGGCGCCGCTTTCAGAGGAAGAGAGGATCAGGGCGGCTGTGGTGCCGCTCCTTTTCTGGTTTCGGCAAAACGCCAGAGCTTTACCCTGGAGGGAGGAACCGACGCCTTATCATGTGTGGATCTCGGAGATCATGCTTCAGCAGACCAGAGTGGAAGCTGTCAGGGCTTATTACAGGCGTTTTCTGGAAGAACTTCCTGACATCCGGGCGCTGGCCGATGTGCCGGAGGAGAGGCTTTTTAAGCTGTGGGAAGGGCTGGGATATTATAACCGGGCCAGAAATCTGAAAAAAGCGGCGATGGAAGCCGTTGAACACTACGGCGGGGAACTGCCGGATTCCTATGAGGGATTGCTTTCGCTGCCGGGGATCGGGAGCTATACGGCAGGGGCTATTGCGTCGATTGCCTACGGGATTGCGGAGCCGGCGGTGGACGGCAATGTGCTGCGGGTGATATCCAGGCTTCTTGCAGACCGCGGGGATATTTTGAAGCAGTCTGTAAAAAAGCAGATGGAAAGGCTGCTGCGTGAGACCATGCCGAAGGATGCAGCCGGTGCATTTAACCAGGCGCTGATGGAGGTGGGAGCGCTGGTCTGTGTGCCGAACGGAGCCCCCCACTGTGGGGAATGTCCTTTAAAAGGCCTCTGTCTGGCGCGCAGAATGAAATTGACAGAGGAAATTCCGGTCAAGGCGCCGAAAAAGGCAAGGGTGATTGAAGAGAGAACCGTGTTTGCCGTTCTCAGAGGGGATCAGGTTCTTCTTCATAAGAGGCCGGAGAGAGGGCTTTTGGCAGGACTCTATGAACTCCCCGGGACGCGGGGATATCTGGATGTGAAAGAGGCTTTAGACTGGCTGGGGGTGGAAGGGTATCAGGTGGAGCATATAGAACGGCTGCCGGATGCAAAACATATTTTTTCCCATGTGGAATGGCGGATGCGGGGGTACCAGGTTCTGCTGAAAGAGGGGGCGGAGACAGAAGCGGGTTTTTTTGCGGACAGAGAATACGCGCGGGAATCCTGCGCTCTTCCTGGAGCCTTCAAGGCCTACACAAAATATTTGCTGGGCACCTAGCGGCCCGCAGAGCCGGGAGGGAAAGAGCGCTTGACTTGTTTACAAAAAGGAGGAAGGCATGACAAAAGAGGAACTTGCGAGGATCGTGATCGACCGCCTAAAGAAGGAGTATCCGGATGCCGATTGCACCCTGGACTATGATCAGGCCTGGAAACTTCTGGTGAGTGTGCGGCTGGCAGCCCAGTGTACGGACGCCAGAGTCAATGTGGTCGTGGAGAAGCTGTATGAAAAATATCCGGATGTGGATGCGCTGTCGGAGGCGGATGTGGCGGATATCGAAGCGATTGTGCGGCCCTGCGGCCTGGGAAAGAGCAAGGCCAGAGACATAAGTGCCTGTATGAAGATATTGAAGGAGCAATATGGCGGACGGGTACCGGAAGATTTTGAGGCGCTGCTGGCGCTTCCGGGGGTGGGACGCAAGAGTGCGAACCTGATTATGGGGGACGTATTTGGGAAACCAGCCATTGTGACGGATACCCATTGTATCCGCCTGACAAACAGGATTGGCCTGGTGGACGGGATCAAGGACCCGAAAAAGGTGGAGATGGCTCTCTGGAAGATCATTCCGCCGGAAGAGGGGAACAGCTTCTGTCATCGGCTGGTGTACCATGGCAGAGAGGTATGTACGGCCAGAACGGCGCCTTTTTGCGGGCGCTGCTGCGTGGCCGATGTGTGCAGGAAAACAGGAATTTGACAGAGTGGAAACAGAAGGCCTGTCTCGGCATGTAAGGCGTTTGGGACTGTAAGGCATTTTCGGTGATAAGAAATTTCGGAATGTGAAGTTTGCCTGAAAAAGGCAGAGAGGAAGGGATTACTATGGAGAAACGGGTATTTGGAAAATCTAATGTGGAGGGTTCGGTGATCGGACTCGGAACCTTCGCCATGGGCGGCGGCAAATGGTGGGGAGAGTTTGACGAAGGCCTGGCGGAGCAGACCATTGTGGAAATGATGGATGCGGGCATGAATACGCTGGACACGGCGCCGATCTACGGCCTGGGACGCAGCGAGGAGATCGTGGGCCGGGCTTTAAAACGGATGAACCGGAAGGATGTGGTGGTCTGCACCAAATGCGGAAACTGGTGGCATGACGTGCGGGGCTCCCGCCGGAAGGTGGATATGTACGATGTGCCGATTTACAAGGCACTGGACCGGAGCACTATTCGGGAAGAGGTGGAGTACAGCTTAAAGCGTCTCGGAACAGATTATATTGACGTGTATTACACGCATTCCCAGGCGGAACCCCCGGTCATGACTACGATTGAAGAGACCATGTCGGCCCTGATGGACCTGAAAAAGGAAGGCAAGATTCTTGCCATCGGCGCGGCCAATGTGAGTATGTGGCATCTGGAGGAGTATGTGAAGTGGGGGCAGCTTGATATCATTCAGCAGAAATATTCTCTGCTGGACCGTGCCATCGAGAAGGAGATCGTTCCTTTCTGTCTGGAGCATAATATTGCCATTCAGACTTATTCAGTGCTGGAGAAGGGGCTTTTGACGGGCCGCTACCAGAGGGGAACCAAGGTGGAAGCCGGCAATATCCGTGAGGAAAGTCCCTGGTTTTTGCCGGAAAACATTGAGAAACCTTTGGATCTTCTGGATGGCTGGAAGGATCTGTGCGAGAAATATAACTGCCATGTGGGCAATCTGGTCATCGCCTGGACCAAGCAGCAGCCCGGAATTACCAATGTGCTCTGCGGAGCCAGAAAGCCGGAGCATATGCGTGATAATGCTGTCGGCGGAACCTTTGTGATCGATGAGGGCGATATGGCCCGCATGAACCGGGAGATAGCGGAGAAGATTGTGCTGGCATAAAGAAACGGCCGCAAAGAGAGGTTTTGTCATAGACGGGCGGATCGGAAAATAAGATGATAAAAAGAAAAGCCGGAGGAGACAGGATGGCAGGAGCGACGGTGAATGTCAGCATTCGCATGGACGCGGAGATAAAAACGGAGGCGGAGGACTTATTTTCTGAGCTGGGCCTTAGCCTTGGCGCGGCAGTCAATGTGTTTGTCCGCCAGGCGGTGCGCCGGGGCGGAATTCCCTTCAAAGTGACTTTGGGAAAAGAGCGGGGAAGGGAACTTGCGGCGGCAGAGGCAAAGGAGGAGAGGGATCCCCCCAGGCAGGAGTCGGGAGAAGTATTTGCAGGACAGGAGCATTCCAGCCTGGAGGAATTCTTTGCGAAGCTTGACGCGGGCTGATAAAACTTGCCGGAGACATTGGTGAAGGAAGAAAATCGGTTTTTTATGGAAGCCGTTTTTCTTCCTTTTTTCGTGCAGGGTGACGGAAAAGGCGGATCATGACGGAGATGAGTGACAATGATGCCAGAGAGCTCTGACGGGACCGCAAATTTTGATAAAGGGGTTGATATGTGTGTGGAATTTTCAGGGATAGTCTGTTATGATAAAGGACGGGAGGTATTTTTATGGCAGAAAATCAAAATATGGAATGGAAGAATTACTGCGCGTATGAAAAGGGATATTTGGGAAGAGCCGTCTTCTGTCGCAGAGGCAGATGGCTGCTTAAGGGGGAGAAAAACAATGAAGCTGAATTATAAACGTACATTTCTGATAGGCTTTGCCTTCATGGCCATCAGCGCGTTTTGGCAGATGTATGACAATATCATTCCGCTGATTCTGCAGAACACCTTTCATTTGAAAGAGGGGGCGATCGGCGTGATCATGGCGGCGGATAATGTGCTGGCGGTGTTTCTGCTTCCGGTGATCGGCGCTTTTTCCGACCGTGTGGATACCAGGCTTGGAAAGCGGATGCCCTTTATCGTGGGCGGGACAGCGGCGGCGGTGGCCTCCATGATGCTCCTGCCGGTCTCGGACAGACTCCTAAATCTGCCGATGTTTATCATTGCTCTTGGGGTGACATTATTTGCTATGGGAATGTACCGCTCTCCGGCAGTGGCGCTCATGCCGGATCTGACGCCGAAGCCCCTGCGGAGCAAGGCGAATGCGGTGATCAACCTGATGGGGGCCGTGGGCGGCGTATATTCCCTCCTGCTCATCAAGCTGCTGGTGGGAAAAGGGGCCAGGCCCAGCTATCTGTTCCTGTTTGCCGGTGTCGCAGGCCTGATGGTATTGTCGGTGATTCTGCTTTTACTTACAATTAACGAAAAAAAGCTGGCAAAGAGAATGCAGGAGGAATATTCGGAGCTTTCCGAAACGGAGGACAGGCCCGGGGCGGATGTCCCGAAAAAAGCTTTTATCCGGACGGCGGAGGAAGCCGGGGAAAAGGGCGGGGTTATTTCAGGAGATTCGGGGGACAGGGACGTGAAGCGCAGCCTGGTCTTTATTCTTCTGTCCATTTTCCTGTGGTTTACGGCATATAATGCGGTGACGACGGCCTTTTCCCGCTATGCGGTGACGGTGTGGGGGCTGGAAGGCGGCGGCTATGCGGACTGCCTGATGGTGGCCACGGTTGCGGCGATTGTAAGCTACATTCCTATCGGCATGGTGTCTTCAAGGATTGGCCGGAAGAAAACGATCCTGGGCGGAGTTGTCCTGATGACGGGCTGTTATCTCATGGCGGCGCTGCTTTCGGACTACCATCCGGTGATTCAGGCAGGTTTCGCCTTGATCGGGGTGGGCTGGGCGGCGATCAATGTCAATTCCCTCCCCATGGTGGTGGAGATGAGCAAAGACAGCGACTTGGGAAAATATACAGGCCTTTACTATACATTTTCCATGACGGCGCAGATTGCGACTCCGATTTTATCGGGGATTTTGCTCCAATATGTTTCTTACAGGGCTCTGTTCCCCTATGCAGTGGTGTTCAGTGGGGCGGCCTTTGTGACCATGCTTTTTGTGAAGCACGGGGATAATAAGCCCACATCAAAAAAATCGTTAATCGAGCATTTTGATGTGGAGGATTAATGCCGGAGGTTTGATTGTTATGACGGGATGGAGTGCGGCGCTTTTGCCGGCCGGACTGGTTTGCATTTATTTTCTGATGATTATGCCCCATATGCTTGGAAAGCCGGATGTCTCTCCTTTTTTGGGAACTTTCTATGCCCACAGAGGGTTTCACGACATTTCCTCCGGTGTGCCGGAAAACTCGCTCCCGGCTTTTTTGAGGGCGGCAGAGTCCGGATATGGGATTGAAATGGACGTGCAGCTTACGAAGGATGAACAGGTGGTGGTTTTTCACGATAACACGCTGAAGAGGATCTGTGGCCTTGACGTGCCGGTGAATTCCAGGACTTATGAAGAGCTGCATAAGCTCTCCCTCCTGGGCACAAAGGAGAGGATTCCGCTGCTTTCGGAGGTTCTCGGGGCAGTGGACGGGCGGGTTCCCCTGATTGTGGAGATCAAGATGGTGGACTCAAAGACCAGGGTCTGTGAACTGGCGGACAGAGTTTTGCAGGGCTATAGAGGGCAGTATTGCATAGAGTCCTTCCATCCGCTGGCGGTCTGGTGGTATAAAAGGCACCGCCCGGAAATCGTCCGTGGACAGCTTTCGGCGGATTTTGTAAAGGAGGACGGACGGGAAACCTTCCCTATGTGGATCGTCCATCATCTGTTGACCAATTTTCTCACAAGGCCGGACTTTGTCTCTTATTCCCATAAGGGGGCAGGCGTGTGGGCCAGAAAAATCTGCCGCGGGTTTTACCGGAACCTGTCCGTGGCATGGACCATTCGCTCAGAAGCAGAACTGGAGACGGCGAAGGGGCAGTTTGATTTGTTTATTTTCGAGGGATTCCGGCCAAGGTGAGAGAGGCAGCGTTCAAAATTTGCTTTCCGGGAATAAGATATGCAAACTGGTGCATACTGACTGTAAGGATCAGGTATTGTTATATGAGGCAGCCTGAGCAAAACAGACAGAAAAGAGGAAAAATCCATGATGGGAAGCAGATTTCAGCGGGGAAAAGCCAGTATTGCCTTTTCGGAGGGCCCCCAAATCATCGGGCATGCCTCGGTGGCTGGGAAAAAAGAAGGAGAAGGGCCTCTCGGGGATTATTTTGATGTGGTTGAGCCGGATCCCATGGTAGGCTGTGACAACTGGGAGGCGGCAGAGAGCGCCCTGCAAAAACAGGCGGCAGATTTGGCCATCGAGAAAGCAGGATTGGTCCGCACGGAGGTCAGGTATCTTTTTGCAGGGGATCTCTTGGGACAGCTTATCGCCACTTCTTTTGGGACAGTGGATCTGGAAATTCCTGTCTTCGGGCTTTACGGAGCCTGTTCCACCATCGGCGAGGCGCTCTGCCTGGGGGCTATGACGGTGGAGGCCGGATATGCCGAATATGTGATGTCCATGGCGTCCAGTCATTTTGCCAGTGCGGAAAAACAGTTCCGTTTCCCCTTGGAATACGGCAATCAGAGGCCTTTGTCTACCACCTGGACTATTACCGGCTGCGGCTCCTTTATTTTGGGAAAACGAGGCGGAAAGGTCCGAATCAGCGGCATTACACCAGGGAAGATCGTGGATATGGGGCTTAAGGACTCCATGAATATGGGAGCCTGCATGGCGCCGGCGGCCTGCGATACGATCTGCCGGAATTTGGAGGATTTCGGGAGAAGGCCGAAGGACTATGACAAGATTATCACCGGGGATCTGGGTGAGGTGGGGCAGCGTATCCTTCTGGATTTTGTAAAGAGCCGCGGTTATGAGATTTCGGATCGCCATATGGACTGCGGCATTGAGGTTTTTGACAAGGAAAGCCAAGATACCCATTCCGGCGGGAGCGGCTGCGGCTGCTCGGCCATTGTGCTGGCGGCTTATATTCTGCCTAAGCTTGCTTCGGGAGAATGGAAACGGGTGCTGTTTTTGCCCACGGGGGCACTCCTTTCCAGCACCAGCTTCAACGAGGGCCAGAGCGTACCCGGGATCGCCCACGGAGTGGTGCTGGAACATTGCGGTGAATAAATAAAAAGCAATGTTGTTCGAAATATTAATATTTGCTAAACTTATAATCACTTTGTAAATTGCGAAAAACCGATTGACATTTCCAAAAAAGCAGAATATAATAACAGCACCGTCATATCAGGCGGTGCTTCTTTTCGGGGATTCTCCCGATGATTCCATAAATGATAATTCAAAATAACAACGGATTGTGGGGTGAGGCTATGGCCTGTACGCCTGGGGACATTCTGTATGGAACCTACCGGATCCTTGATCTGCTGGGGAAAGGCGGAAACGGCACGGTGTATCTGGCGCGCCATGAGCGCAGTGGAAGACTTTGGGCTGTGAAGGAGATTGCAAAAGAAAAAAACCATCTGATTATGGAAGCGGAGCTTTTGAAAAAACTTAAGCATCCGGGGCTCCCGGCGGTGGGAGACATTCTGGAGCAGGGTGGAATGCTATATCTGGTGATGGACTATATTGAAGGAAAGTCTTTGAGGCAGCTTTTGGAGGAGGAAAAGACATTCAGCCAGGAGCAGGTGGTGAGATGGGGACTTGAGCTTTGCCGGGTGCTGGAATATCTACATACCAGGACGCCTTCCGTGATTTACCGGGACATGAAACCGTCCAATGTGATGCGAAAAGAGGACGGGAGCCTTGTATTGGTGGATTTCGGGACAGCCAGGGAGCAGAAGGAGGAGGCGGCGGAGGATACGGTCTGGCTGGGAACGAGAGGTTATGCGGCGCCGGAGCAGTATGGTGGCCATGGTCAGACCGGACCGGAGGCGGACGTCTATGGGCTGGGGGCGGTTCTCTACCATTTGCTGACTGGCCGCAGTCCGGCGGATCCGCCTTATGGATTCATGCCGGTCAGGGCATTTCGGCCGGAACTTTCCGGCGGCCTGGAGAGGGTTCTTCTGTGCTGTACCAGGGACAATCCAAAGGAGCGGTATCATTCCTGCAGGGAGCTAGCCTGGGCCTTGGAGCATTATCAGGAATTGGATGAAAGTTTTATCCGGCAGAGAAGAAGAAAGCGGAGGCTTTTTGTGATTTGTTTGGCTGTTACGGCGGCGGCCTTTGCCGGGAGCGGGATCATGGCTTCTCTGGAGAGGCAGGCCATTGCGGGCACTTATCAGGCTCAGATTGCGGAGGCGGCTGGGGCGGTTCACAGGGAGGAGCGGTTGGAGGCCTGCAGGAAGGCGATACGCCTGGAGCCGGGGCTGGCAGAGGGCTACAGATGCATGATGGAGATATTTTTGGAAGACGGAACATTTTCGGCCGAGGAGGAAATTCTTTTGCGGGAGATTCTTAACGAGCGGCAGGAAGGCGGGAAGCGCTTCCTGGAGCGGCTGCAGACGAACGAGGCGGAATATCAGAGAGCAGCCTATGAGATCGGACAGGCATATTTTTATGATTATGAGGGGACGGATGGGAAACGGGCTTCCGCCAGGTGGCTTTTGGCGGCGGCCAAGGCGAAGGAGGGGAGTGTCCTTTCGGAACGGGAAATCTTCCGTGCGGAAATTTTGGGCAAGATCGCAGGTTATTATGACGGGTTGGATATTCAGAAGAGAAACGGAGACTCAGAGGCATCCTACGAGGAATACTGGAGGGACTTAAGACAGCTTTGCGGATTGGAAATTGAGAAAGGAGATAATCGGATTACGGCGCTTTTGGCAGACCGGGAGCTGACGGCGGGCTTGTCCCTCAAAGCAGAACAGTTTAGAGCGGCGGGAGTGGATGCCGATTCTATGACGGACGCACTGCTTCTGGTGCAGAGAAGGCTTGAAGCCTGGGAGGGGGAACCGGATCGTTCAGCCTATGAGACACAGTTAAAACAGGAAGTGAAAGACGGACTTTTGACAGCGAGGCGGGCAATCGACGCGGCGTTTTTGGATTTATAAAGGAGAACGGTATGGGACAGGAAACGATTGAGGGCCTTCACAGGTGGTCCATAATATTTGGAGTAGTGGGAAGCTGTGGATTTCTTCTGCTGGTGGTGCTGTTTATAAGATTTCAGTATGGGAGAAGATGTTTAAAGTGGCTTAAAAAAAGACTTTTTAAGGGACGAAAGGATATTTTGAAGGTGAGAGCGCTTTTGTTGGCGTCGGTACTCTTAGTTCCGTCCATATTTGGCCTGGCGGCACAGGCAGAGACGCTGCTTTTGGAACGGGAGCCAGAGGAAGAGAGCTCTTTGGGAGAAACGGACGGAAGGGTTTTCGTGGCGGTGGAGGGCGATTCTGTCAGTCCGGACGTTTACCGGGATACGGCAGTGGCAGAGATTACGTTTCAGGAGAAAAATTTTGACGAAAAAGGGATTTCTCTGACAGTGGGAGATGAGACAGGGAGGGAGACGAGGATCACCTTTGAGTCTGACGGCTGGAAAGGCCTGGCCGGACTGGGAGAGGGGATTCTGGAAATTGTCCCTTATGAGAAGGCATCTGAAGTTTCGGAGAATCAGGGTGAGAAGAATAAATGCTGGTTTCTGGACAGCGAGGAGGGAGCTTCGGAACACACAAAGGAGCGGACTGTGAAAATGCGGCTTCGCTTTCCGGCAGAAGGCCGGTTTGAGATCCGGGAAGCTTCCTGCCGGGATTTGGCAGGAAATGTATCAGGACTTGCGGCTCCTGTTTCCGTGATTATAGATCGGACGCCGCCAAAGCTGCAGATTGCATTGCCAAAGGAGGACTTGGTCCATGAAGGGTACTACAGCCATCCCGTAACCGTATGGCTCTATCTGAGAGAGCACAATTTCAGACCGGAAACGGCGGAAGGGCTTCCGAAGATTTTTTTGGAAACACAGAAGGGCGAGACGGCGGGAACAGGCCGGAACCCGGCGGGAATGGTCACAGAACAGGCATGGGAACAGGCAGCGGAGAAAGGCGAGGACTGGTATAAGCTGCCGATTCGCATCACGGAGGACGGAAATTATCTCATAGAGGTTTCCTATGAGGATCCGGCAGGCTGGCCCCTCTCGCCGGAGAGTGTGACGGGGCAGCGCTTTACCGTAGATACGACGGCGCCGGAATTTGGAACTATTACAGCCATGGGAGAGTCGTGGAACAGGTTTTGGGAGCACGTCACCTTCGGACGTTATTCCTCCGGCGAAGAGGTGGTGATTTTAGAGGGGGGAGACAGTGTTTCTCCTGTGGAGCCGCTTTGCTATTTTTGTGCCGCCGGAGAGCTGACGGAGCATGAGCTGGAAGGGCTTGCAAAGGAGAACTGGAAAGAGGGGAACCGCTTGGTGCTTGTGCCGGATTCGAGAACCGTGGTCTATCTGAAGGTGACCAACTATGCAGGGCTCAGCAGTTATTTCAACTCATCAGGGCTGGTGGTTGAAAACAAGGGACCGGTGATTACCCTGTCGCCCAGTGGAGAGGTATGGACCGGGAGCGGTATTTATCGGGGGGATGTGGAGCTTATGGTTTCCCTTGAAGAACCGGAAGAGACAGGAGTTTTCTCCGGGCTCAGGCAGGCATCCTATATGCTGGAGGCGGAGAAGGACGGAAAGAGAGAGCTTTTGGAGCAGGAGTTGTTGCTTGAGCAGCCGGGGACGGTCAAGCAGCAGGAAGGGGGTTTGAAAAATTGGAAGGACAGCGTATTTTTGTCGGCGGAGGAATATGACGGAACCGTTTTGTGGTTTACGGTTTCGGCGGAGGATATGGCGGGAAATCAGTCGGAGGAGAGTTTGCGTCTTTCCATAGACCGGACAGCGCCCGGGCTGCAGGTCATTTATGGAAGCGAGAGGCCGGAAAACGGACATTACTACAGTCAGGAGAGGGAGGTACAGCTTATCATTGAGGAGGCTAATTTTTCGGAGGAACAGGTGTGGATTGCGGTCACCAACACAGACCGGGTCCTTCCGGAGATTTCGCCGTGGAGCCATGAGGGAAATATCCATAGCTGCCGGATTGTTTTTTCGGAGGACGGGGATTATACATTTTTGGTCCGATGTGAGGATCTCGCGGGACATACCTCAGAGATAAGAGAAAAAGATTTCACCATAGACCGGACGCCGCCGAGGATTTGGGCGGAATTTTCAGAGGAGGGACGGGCGGGAAGCAGCAGCTATTACAATGCAGCGCGGACGGCCAGAATTACGGTGGAGGAACATAATTTCAGCCCGGAACATGCGGACAGTCAAATAGAGGCCTTGCTCGATACGGGGGAGAGCAGATCATGGAAGGTGGAGAAATTTGAGAGCTTGGGAGATGTCCATACGGCATCCTTGACTTTCCCGGAGGATGGTGATTACCGGCTTCTGTTTACGTGTTCCGATTTGGCGGGAAATAAGGACAGAGATGATGTTGAGGAAGCATTTTCCATAGACCGGACGCCGCCCGAATTGGAAATTCTTGGGTTGGAAAAGGAATCGGCCAACCGGGGTGATGTGGGAGCCGAGATTCGATTTACAGATAAACGATTGGTGCCGGAACGTGTGGCAGTAGAGGTTTTCCGGGTGGATCAGGGGGGAGGTGAGGCAGCATGTCAATACCAGGAGATACAGGAGACGGACGGAACCATGGGGATGCGGCTGCTTCCGGAAAGCTTTCCGAAAACAGAGGAGACGGATGGTTTATATCTTCTGCGTGCAGAGGGGACGGACAGGGCAGGGAACCGGACAGAACGAGAGCTTACGTTTTCGGTCAACCGGTATGGTTCCGTCTATGCGGCTGCCAAAGAGACGGCGGATTGGCTGGGAACGGGAGAGTATCCGTATCTGTCTCAGGAGCGTGAGGTGGTAATTTGGGAATATAATGCGGATCCGGTGGAAGATTTTCAGGTGTCACTCGGCAGAAACGGAGTGGTTTTCCGGCTTTTAGAGGGAAAGAATTTCCAAAGGAAAGCTCTCTCTTTGGGCGCTGCCTCTGGGGGATGGCAGGTGTACGAGTACAGAATCAAAAAAGAAGTCTTTGAGCAGGAAGGGGATTATGAAATTTTGTTGTATTCCGTTGACAAGGCTGGGAACCGCATGGGCAATGAATCGACCAGGAACAAAGAGCGGAAGAAGATATTTGCCTTTTCTGTGGATAAGACAGGGCCGTCTGCCATCCTTTCCGGTGCAAAGGACAGGGGGCGCTATCAGGCAAACGTGTTGGAGGTGTTTCTGGATGTTCATGACAATATGCGGCTTCAGAAGGTAGAGGTGAGGACAAAGGATGAAAAGAACTGTTATGAGGGAGAGAGTATGGAGCGGATTTTTTCGGAGGAAGGGCTCAAGGTGAAGCTTTCAGAGGCGGATGACTGGCAGACGCTGGCGATTTATGCCGAAGATGCAGCCGGAAATCGTCTGGAGCTCGGGAACGGCCGGGGGACGGGAGCCTCGGGATGCCTGGAGTGGGAGTTTTTGATAACGTCAGACTGGTGGATTCAGCTTTGCAGCAGCCCGCTTCGGCTTCTCCTGTTCTTGATTCCTCCGGCAGGATGCCTGGCGGGAGCGGCTATTATCATGGCGCGCCGAAGACGAAAGAAAAAAAGAAAGGAAGAGGCCCCGGACCATGGCCAAACAAATTCTTTTATGGTAGAATAATTTCCATAAAGTGAATGGATGGAGGGAAAGCAGATGAACTATTTAATCGGTATTGATTTGGGAACTTCCGCAACAAAAACGGTATTGTTTGACGAGAATGGAACGGTGATCGCATCCGCATCGAAAGAGTATCCGCTCTATCAGCCAAAGAATGGGTGGGCAGAGCAGAATCCGGAGGATTGGAAGCAGGCGGCATTGGAGACCATCGCGAGTGTCGTGAATGGCTCGGGAGTAGATAAGGAAGCGATCCGGGGTTTGGGCATTTCCGGCCAGATGCATGGTCTTGTGATGCTGGATGACAAGAATGAAGTGATTCGTCCGTCCATTATTTGGTGCGACCAGCGGACCGCCGAGGAGTGTGAGGAGATCACCGAGCGGGTAGGGGCAAAGCGCCTGATCGAAATTACGGCAAACCCTGCCCTGACCGGATTCACGGCCTCCAAGATTCTTTGGGTGCGGAATCACGAGCCGGAAAATTATGCGAGGTGCCGTCATATTTTGCTGCCGAAGGACTATGTCCGCCTGATTTTGACAGGGGAATATGCGACGGAAGTGTCGGATGCATCGGGGATGCAGCTTTTAGACGTGCCGAACCGCTGCTGGTCAGATGAGGTTCTCGAAAAACTGGAAATCGATAAGGCGTTGCTGGCAAAGGTTTACGAGTCACCGGAGGTGACGGGAACGATCCTTCCGGAGATTGCGGAGCTTACGGGGCTTTCCGAAAAGACGGCAGTCGTAGGAGGCGCCGGCGATAACGCGGCAGCCGCCGTGGGAACAGGCGTCGTTCGGGACGGGAAAGCGTTCACAACCATTGGAACCAGCGGGGTTGTGTTTGCCCACAGTAAACATGTGACCATTGATCCGAGAGGGAGGGTCCATACCTTCTGCTGTGCCGTTCCCGGCTGCTGGCATGTGATGGGGGTGACTCAGGGAGCAGGGCTTTCTCTTCAGTGGTTCCGCAACAATTTCTGCCAGGATTATATGGAACAGGCAGAAAAGGAGGGCTGTGATGCCTACGATTATATCAACCGGGACGTGGAGGAGACGCCTTTAGGTGCAAACCGCCTGATTTACCTTCCATACCTGATGGGAGAGCGGACACCCCACCTTGATCCGGACTGCCGCGGTGTGTTCTTTGGACTCTCGGCGATTCATACCAGGAAGGACATGCTCAGGGCCGTCATGGAAGGGGTGTCCTATTCCATGAAGGACTGCAACGATATCCTGAAGGAGATGGGAGTGGAGGTTGCGGATATGATGGCCTGCGGAGGAGGCGGCCGAAGCGCCGTATGGCGTCAGATGCTGGCGGATATGTACGGCTGTACCGTAAAGACCGTGGCTGCAAAGGAGGGGCCGGCTCTTGGCGTGGCAATTCTGGCAGGCGTGGGTGCAGGGATTTATGAAAGCGTGGAGGCGGCCTGTGACCGGATGATCCACACAGACAAGTCCTGCGATGCGATCCCTAAGAATACGGAGAAGTATAATGAGTATCACAAAATTTATAAGAATTTGTATGGATGCCTGAGGGAGCAGTATAAGGAGCTTGCAAAGCTGTAAAGGCTGTCGGGGGCGCCGGGACATCATAGATACGGCGCCCCCGGTTGGCCGACTAATTTTCTGTTTCCAACAGCCGTTTATATTCTGTGATAACCTTTGCCATGGCGGAGGGGCCGGGGGCTCCCAGAGTGGTTCGTTTCTCTACACAGGTCTTTAAGCTGATGGCTTCATAAATGTCTTCTTCGAATACGGGACTGACGGCCTTGTATTCCTCGAGACTCATATCATCCAGGGAAATCCCCTTATTCAGACAATGAAGTACCAGCTGCCCCACGATTCCGTGGGCATCGCGGAAGGGAACACCGTGATTCACCAGATAATCGGCTGCGTCGGTGGCATTGGTAAATCCGTTCACAGCGCTTTTTTTCATGGCATCCCTGTTGAATTTCATGGTGGCCAGCATGCCGGTAAACAGGGTGAGACAATCTTTTGTAGTGTCGATCGCATCAAAGGTCAGCTCTTTGTCCTCCTGTATATCTTTGTTGTAAGCGAGGGGGATTCCTTTCATGGTAGTCAGGATGGAGATGAGGGCGCCATAGACCCGCCCTGTTTTTCCCCTCACCAGCTCCGCAATGTCAGGATTCTTTTTTTGCGGCATGATACTGCTCCCGGTACTATAGGCATCATCCAATTCCACAAACTGATATTCATTGGAATTCCAGAGAATAATCTCCTCGGAAAAACGGCTTAAATGCATCATCATGGTGGCCATGGCACTGCAAAGCTCGATCAGGTAATCGCGGTCCGATACGGAATCCATACTGTTCCTGGTGGCGGAATCGAAGCCAAGAAGAGAGGCCGTGTATTCCCGATCCAGGGGATAGGTGGTTCCGGCCAAGGCTCCTGAGCCCAGAGGGCAGGTGTTCATTCGTTTTAGGATATCGGAAAGTCGGCTTCTGTCCCGGAGGAACATTTCAAAATATGCACCGAAATGATGGGCGGCAGTCACCGGCTGGGCTTTTTGCAGATGGGTGAAACCGGGCATGTAAGTTTCCAGATTTTCCTCGATGACGGTCAGGATGGTTTGCAGCAGTTCTTTTATGAGCGTATCCAGAGCACCGATCTCGTCGCGGACATAGAGCTTCATATCCAAGGCCACCTGATCGTTTCGGCTTCGGCCGGTATGAAGCTTCTTTCCCACATCACCGATGCGGAGAATCAGGGTGGTTTCCACGAAGCTGTGGATATCCTCGGCGCCGGGATCGATCTCCAATGTGCCGTTTTCTACGTCGGAGAGAATTCCCTCGAGACCCGCAACGATCTGCTGCTTTTCTTTGTCGGTTAAGATTCCTTGTTTGGCCAGCATCGTCACATGGGCAATACTTCCGCGGATATCCTGTCTGTAAAAACGCTTGTCAAAGGAAATGGAAGCGTTAAACTGGTTGACCAGGGTATTTTCTTCTTTGGTGAAGCGTCCTCCCCATAGTTTCATAGTATCATTCCTCTCTTTCTGATGGCATTTCAGTATCTTTTGGTGTTTCAGTATTCTCGATTATGTTTTCCTGCTTATCTGCCGTTTCTTCTGCGGCTGTCTCCTCAGGAGAGGCAGCCGGCAATGCGGAAGGTTTTGGAAGCCTGCCCAAAACGCGGGCGGCCAAAACCAGAAGTGCTAAAAGGACTGCCGAAGCCGCGGACACTATAAAACCCGAGGTCAGCCCGTCGGGGCGGTAGGAAAGCTCGATGGAGTGGGCGCCGGCTTTAAGCGGCACGGCCAGCATGGTATCCGCGAACAGGACAGGTTCTGTCAGGACATTGTCCACTTTGAGGGTCCATCCTTTTTCATAGGGGATGGAAGTATAGAGGAGCCCGTCGGAGGCGGCGGTGATCCGTCCGGTGACAGAGGTATCGGTATAATGGTCGATGGCCAGAGACTGAGCGTTTAAGGTGTCGGTCAGGCGAGCCAGCTCGGTCAGGTTAAGCCGATATGCCTGGGCAGTAAAATTCTGGTCATCTTGTTTGGTGGTCAGGGAGACGGAGGTTCCGGCCTCTAATCTGCCAAGATCCAGAAAGAACCCGCGGTTCACATTGGAAAAGTCCTTCGTGGAGGAACCGCCTGAGAACGTCACATCCTTGATGGAGGAATTGGTCACGTCAATATAGTAAAAGCCGGTCTCCGGGATGAACAGCGTATACTCTCCGATGGAAGAGGAGCCTCCGGAGACAGAGGTCAGGACGTCGCCGCAGTCCGCGGCGAGCCTGGCAAAAGAATTTTGGGCAGCAGCCGGATCCTGGACTTGATAATTCCAGGAGGCGGCCATATCGGAAGGCAGCATAAATCCGACCGGAAGGCTGAAGCGGTTTTCGTAAAGAGTCACATTGCCGTCTGTGCGGAGTGCAGAGTACAGTTCACTGTCCAGGGAATTGACGGACAGGGTATACTTGACACCCAGTAAGGCAGACGAGAGCGGGGTTGCCCCGGTAAAGCTGTAGGAATTGGTGTTTCCTTCCAGCCCGAGAGTCTTGTAAAGCTCTGTCAGGTGGGCGTTGGCTGTGGAGGAGAAGAGGGAGGCGGAGTGATAACCGGCCAGAGCCGCATCATTTTTTGTCTTGCGGGGTTCCTTTTCTATACGGAACAGGCTGGTATCTTCTGTTTCGATTCCCTCTGCCAGCACACGGAAAGAGTTCTGGTTTTCCAGATAGGAGCTGCGGTTTACCGTGGTAATGCTGGTGACCGCCGTATTCATACTGGCCTCTATGGCGATCAAAGTGACGGCGAGGATGGCCAGAACAGGTGCGTAGGCCTTCCGCTTTTTGTGATAATAGAGGAGCAATGCGTAAAGCCCCACAAAAAAGAGCGTCACATAATAAATTTTAAAATCAAAGGTTTCTTCGGTGATGACAGCTTCACAGAGGAAGATAAAGGCGGTAACGCCCCAGAAGCTGCCGGAAAGCTGGGAGGCCGTATTGGCACGCAGCTGCCGGAAAGCTTCATAGCACATGGTAAGAACCAAAATGATGTAGAGGAAGGACTGGCGGGCCGGAAGGCTGTTGGGAAAATGAAATCCGTGCCAGACGAAATTCGGGATGTTCAAAGAAAACCCGATCAGCATGACAAACAGCAGGACGCCTTTTACAATTTTTTCTTTCTTGGAAATCCGTTTGTTTGTCATGTAGAGAGGCATCAGTAAAAGTACGCCGACTCCGCAGTAGATGTTGGGATGATGGTCTAAACCGATTTCCACCTCCACATTGACAAAATGCCGGGCCAGCATTTGAAAACAAGAAAAATAGGAGCTTAAGGTCTTGGGTATGTTGATGTCCCCGGAAGCGGTAAGCGAAAGGGCAGAGAGGACGGGAATCAACAAACAGGCGGCCAGCCCGCCGGCCAGAAGAGAATAAACTCCGAAATGAAAGCATCGTTTTAAAAAACGGCGGCAGTCAGATTCCATGATGAGCAGCGCAATAAAGTAGAGTACCATGAAAATGCACATCATGATGGAGATATAGTAATTGCTCAGGATGGAAAGCGCCAGGGTCAGGCAGTAGAGGAGACACTTATCCTCCTTTACGAGGCGTTCCAGTCCGAGGATGACAAGCGGAGCCAGAACCAGACAGTCCAGCCACATGATATTCCAGCTGTAGGCGGCCATGTAGGCGGAGAGTGCATAAAAAACGGCAAAGAAAGAAATCCCTAAGTCCTTTGTCTTAAAATGCCTGCTCAGATAAAAGCAGAAGGAGAGTCCGGCAAGACCGATCTTTAAAACAATCATATAAGTCATAAATTCGATGACCAGGCTCTGGGGGACAAAAAAGGCCAGCCAGTTTGCGGGGCTGGCCAGATAGTAGGCATAGAGAGCAATAAAATTAGAACCCATTCCGATATTCCAGGAATAGGAGAGGCTCCCGCCGTGCTTGATTTTTTCCATGAACTCATTCATGAAAGGAGCGTATTGATGGTACATATCTGTCCGGAGAAAGCTGTTGTCGCCGAAAGGGAAAATTTTCCTTTGGATAAAAATCCCGATCATAATGATAACCGGTATAAAGAAAGAGAGGAGAAAGGGAGCCTTCTCCAGCCAGGTTGTTTTTGGTCTAAATTTCTTTGCTCTCATGTCATGAATTACCTTTCCTGTTGTTGTCAGAATGCCTGTCGTGCTGTTTGGCGGGCGTGTTGTTCCGGCAGCCTGTCCGGACGGCTTGCGCGGACAGGCTGCCGGAACATTTTTCCAGATTGGAAGTCTTTACAATATAGATGGGGCGGTCTTTCGCCTCCATGTAAATGTGGGCAATGTATTCGCCAAGAATTCCGATGGAAAGCTCAATGATGCCGCCCAGAAACAAAACTGCACACAGGGTTGTCACATAACCCGGCACATCAATGCCAAAAATAAGTGTCTGGATCAAAGTCGCAATAATATAGATGAAAGCGACGAGGGAGATCAGGAATCCCACCCCGGATACCAGACGGAGCGGGGAAATGGAAAAGGACGTGATGCCGTCGACGGCATATCTAAAAAGTCCCTTCAGGCTCCATTTGGTGGTTCCGAGGGTGCGTTCCACATTTTCGTAGGGGTACCATTTTGTCTCAAAACCAACCCAGGCAAAGATTCCTTTGGAAAAACGCTCTACCTCGGAAAGCTCCAGGATAGAATTTACCATTTGCCTGGTCATAATACGGAAATCCACGGCATCCTGCGGCATTTTTACATCAGACATCCGGTTGCTTACGTGGTAAAATAGATTGGAGAGCGCGCTTCGGATACGGCGCTCCCCGGCACGGGTGGTACGCCTGGCGGCGGCACAGTCATAACCCTCTTCGATGCCCGCCATCATTTGGGGAATCAGGGCCGGCGGGTGCTGCAGGTCGGCGTCCATAATGATTACCAGCTCTCCGGTGGAATGGGAGAGTCCGGCGTACATGGCCGCCTCCTTGCCGAAATTTCTGGAAAAAGAGAGATAACGGATATTGTCATGGGCTTTGGCCAGAGCCAAGAGCTTACTCAGTGTGGAGTCACGGCTGCCGTCATCCACGAAAATATAGGTGAATTGATAGCCTGCCATGGAAGAGACGGTTTCCTCAGTGACCCGGTAAAAGGTTTCCAGGACATCTTCCTCATTGTAGCAGGGGACAATAATATCAACGGAACGCATAAAGTCCTCCTTAAAATCTTCAAAATGTGCTATGCTTATAGACATATGCCCTTTTATTGCAGCAGCTGGTGCATATTGTGCTTTTCTATTGTAGTAGCTGCGCATACGGTGCTTTTCTATTGTAGTAGCTGCGCATACGGTGCTTTTCTATTGTAGTAGCTGTGCATACTATGCTTTTCTATTGTAGTAGCTGTGCATACTATGCTTTTCTATTGTAGTATACACAGGAGCAAAAGTAAATGAAGAAAAATTTAAAAAATTATGTATAAAACCGGCAGAAGATGAATACACATAGTATTAGCCTGAAAATGGCTGAGGAGGACGAAGCACAAGTGAAAGGAGAAATACGAATGTCAGAGAAAATCATGGAAAACAACAAGGTCACGGTGATCGGAGAGATTATATCAGGTTTCACCTTCAGTCACGAAGTATTTGGGGAGGGGTTTTACTTAATGGATATCTCGATCAACCGCCTCAGCGAACAGACAGATATTATTCCGCTTCTTATCTCGGAAAGGCTGATTGACATTACCGGCGATTATACAGGGATGTTAGTGGAGGCGTCAGGGCAGTTTCGCTCCTATAATCGTCATGAGGGGACAAAAAACCGGCTGGTATTATCTGTGTTTGTGAGAGAGATCGCATTTGTGGAGGAATTCGGAGATTACACAAAGACCAATCAAATTTTTCTGGACGGGTACATATGCAAGGCGCCTATTTACAGGAAGACCCCTCTGGGACGGGAAATTGCCGATCTTTTGGTGGCAGTAAACCGGCCTTATGGGAAATCGGACTATATTCCCTGCATTGCCTGGGGAAGGAACGCCAGGTATGCTTCCGGCTTTGAGGTGGGGAGCCGGATCTGTGTCTGGGGGCGGGTGCAAAGCCGGGAGTATGTCAAACGCTTAAGTGAGACGGAGAGTGAAAAGCGGGTTGCCTATGAGGTTTCCGTCAGCAAGCTGGAATGGATGGAATAAAAAAACTCCGGCATGGAGGATGAAACGGTGGAATCAAGCGGTTGAGTTGGGGCCATTCCCTGCAAAGGAGGCGGCGTTCACGTGAATAAAAGTTGCAATATTGGGGAAACGGTGGTAGAATAGCAGGAAATACGTGGTAGAGCCTGGAGGATGGCCATGAGAAAAGGAATTGTTCAGGTGTTGTGCGGAGAGGGCCGTGGAAAGAGCGCCTGTGCCATAGGGTTGGCAGTTGAGGCTGTCGGACGCAACAAGAACATCGTTATCATCCAGTTCCTGAAGGGGAAAAATGAGGAGAATGAGATGAGCAGGCGATTAGAGCCTGAGATTAAAGTGTTTTCCTTTGAAAAATCAGAAAAACATTACTGTGACCTGAATGAAGAGGAACGGCAGGAGGAAGCGGCAAATATGCAGAATGGCGTGAATTTTGCGAAAAAGGTGCTGTCCACCCGCGGTTGTGATATTTTGATATTGGATGAGATTTTGGGGCTGGTAGATTGCGGGATCATCTCAGCCGCCGACATAATGAAGCTTTTGGAGGCCAGGTCGGAGGACGTGGATGTCATTATGACGGGGATTGTATTTCCGGAGGAGCTTGGCCCTTATGTAGACAGGATTTCAAGGATTGACTCTGTGGAGGTGAAGGGAGACAGCTAGATTTTTGCGCGGATACTTTTTAAACGGACGGTTGACAACGAGATGTAATCGTGCTATGATGTCCGAAAGAATTAAATAACCAATGTAGAGGTTGCGTTTTTCATCAGTATTCCGGATGATATGTACAGGCATAGGAGAAGACGGAGGAAAGGGAAAGACGCCGAAGGGACGAATAGCCTGGATAGGAGTTCCTGGGCATATGGTGAAGAATCATATGACTGTCATCCGATGGGATGGAGCGCTACTTTGTGGATGATTCGGTACTTGTCTTAGAATGGGTATTGTTATGAAATTCAAAAAGCTGGCCTCCGGCCAGCTTTTTATGTGCACGGGCTCCAGAGG
>CAJUQY010000009.1:50879-93653 GCA_910588815.1 uncultured Lachnospiraceae bacterium
AAGATTGCCAGCAGGCTGGCGGAGCCCGGCACGGCGAGCAGGGGAGGAAAAGAGCCCCCTACTCGATTGCAGGACACGGACGAGGAAGATTGCCAGCAAAGCTGGCGGAGCCCGGCACGGCGAGCAGGGGAGGAAAAGAGCCCCCCTACTCGATTGCAGGACACGGACGAGGAAGATTGCCAGCAGGCTGGCGGAGCCCGGCACGGCGAGCAGGGGAGGAAAAGAGCTCCCCTGCTCGATAGTTGCTGATGGTTGTATCAGATGAAGGAGGAAAAGGAAATGGCAGTATTTGAAGGCGCAGGTGTGGCGATCGTCACTCCGTTTTTTGAGGACGGAACCGTAAATTATAATAGGTTGACGGAACTATTGGAGGAACAGATTGCGGCGGGGACGGATAGTATCATTATCTGTGGAACAACGGGAGAGGCATCTACATTAAGTCACGAGGAGCATCTGGAGGTGATCGGCCACACAGTGAAGGTGGTGAATGGCCGGATCCCCGTTGTTGCGGGCACCGGCTCCAACAGTACTGAGACGGCAATCTATCTTTCCGTGGAGGCAGAAAAGCTGGGGGCAGACGCACTTTTGCAGGTGACGCCCTATTACAATAAGGCCACGCAGAGGGGCTTGATCGCCCACTTTACGGCAGTGGCAGAGGCGGTGAAGCTGCCCATTATTTTGTATAACGTGCCCGGCCGCACCGGCTGCAATATCCTTCCGGAGACGGCAGTGGCCCTGGCAAGAAACGTGTCCAATATTGTGGGTATCAAGGAGGCCAGTGGAAATATTTCCCAGATTGCGAAGCTGGCACAGCTTGCGGACGGCTGCATAGACATTTATTCCGGGAATGATGACCAGGTGGTGCCGATCCTTTCTTTGGGCGGAATCGGTGTGATCTCTGTGCTTTCCAACGTGGCTCCGAAGCAGACCCATGATATGGTTATGACATATCTGAACGGTGACGTGGCGGAGAGCAGAAGGCTGCAATTAGAAGCAATAGAGCTCATTGACGCACTGTTTTGCGAGGTCAATCCCATTCCGGTCAAGACGGCTATGAACCTCATGGGGAAAGAATGCGGACCTCTGCGGGGACCCTTATCGCCCATGGAACCTCAGAATGTGGAGCGGCTAAAAAAAGCCATGGCAAATTATGGACTGAAATTGGCATAGGCTTTGGTCCAGAGGAAAACGCAAATGCGAGAGGAGGAGATGAAAAAGATGATACGGGCAATTATGCATGGCTGCAACGGCCACATGGGACAGGTAATTACAGGGTTGGCGGCGGAAGATGCAGAGCTTGAGATCGTGGCGGGAATTGATTTGTCAGACCATATAAAAAACACCTATCCGGTATTTTCCTCGCTGGAAGACTGCGATGCGGAAGCAGACGTGATTATCGACTTTTGTTCGGCGAAAGCCATTGACGGCCTGCTCGGATATATGGTAAAGAGAAATCTTCCGGCGGTAATCTGCACCACCGGCCTTTCTGAGGAGCAGGTGAGAAAGGTAAGAGAGGCTTCTGCTTCTGTGGCGGTCCTCAAGTCGGCGAATATGTCTTTAGGTATCAATATGCTTTTAAAGCTTTTAAAAGAGGCGGCGCTTACATTGGCTCCGGCCGGTTTTGATATGGAGATCGTGGAACGTCACCATAATCAGAAGGTGGATGCTCCGAGCGGTACGGCTCTGGCGCTGGCGGACTCCATGAACGACGCGCTTGACCATGCATATTCCTACAAATATGACCGGTCTAAGGAGCGGGCAAAGCGGGAAAAGCAGGAGATCGGCATCAGTGCCGTCCGGGGCGGAAATATTGTCGGAGAGCATGAGGTAATTTTTGCGGGAACGGACGAGGTGATTGAATTTAAACATACGGCATACTCCAAGGCCGTATTTGCCAAGGGGGCCATTGAGGCGGCGAAATTCCTGGCAGGAAAGGCGCCGGGATTCTATGATATGAGCGATGTCATTGGCTGAGCGCTGGGCAAAAATGGAAAAAAATGGAACATTAGTTTTTGGCCTTCCTGCACATATTATAGGTAGAAACTGCGAGAAACAAATTCTCGCGGTCCAATATGTGTAAGAAGGAGAGAAAGCAATGAAAACAAAACGTTTTTCAATGATGACGGCGCTTCTTTTGCTCGCCTGCTGCCTGTGCCTTTCCGGCTGCGGAAACGGGAAAAAGGACAACAAAGAAACCAGCAACGGGGCAGAAACCCATGAGTCTTCAAACGGCGGAAACGGCGGTACAACCGATAAGAATAACGGACAGACCGGCGCGGAGACAAATGGAAATGAAGGCAGCACAAGCGCCACAACCGGAGCCGGCACAAACGGTACAACCGGAACTGATGGTACGGGGACAAATGGTACCGGCGGTGTGTTGGATGACGTGGGAGATGACATAAGCAGGGCTGTGGATGATATGGGAAATGACCTGAGCCGGGGCCTCGGAGATGCGACAGAGTAATCAAATTGCCTACGTGGGAATAAAATCATCAGGTAAAGTGAAGATGCTGCGGCGGAGCGGAAATATGTCGTTTGGGCGACACGCCGCAGGCGGAGAATCCTGCAGAAGCGGGATTCTCTTTTTTTTTCGGCTTTTTGGTACATTTTGCGGTTGCGTTATCTATACCATTATATTATAATTTATTCGTGTTTTGCACACGCATGTCATAGGATTTGCCGGCATAAATTCTGCATTTATAGAAATTGCAGGGGCCGTTTGGCATACAGGCATGCTCGTGAGTATAGAGGATAGATATTGGAGAATGTTGGAAGCTGATCGGTGCCAGGAATCCTTTTCGGCACAGACATTCCTTTTGTAAATGATAAATCAACCCCGCAGCCAGCTGACGGGGTATCAAGGAGGAGCGGTACCATGTATGACAGATATCAGAGTCCCTTGTCAGAACGTTACGCCAGCAAGGAAATGCAGTATATTTTTTCGCCGGATAAGAAATTCCGGACATGGAGGAGGCTTTGGATCGCCCTTGCGGAAGCTGAGCATGAACTGGGACTGCCTGTGACAAGGGAGCAGATTGAGGAGCTTAAGGCTCATCAGGACGACATCAATTATGAGGTGGCGAAGCAGAGGGAAAAAGAGGTGCGCCATGATGTCATGTCCCATGTGTATGCTTACGGGGTTCAGTGCCCGAATGCGAAGGGGATCATTCACCTGGGAGCGACCTCCTGCTATGTGGGGGACAATACGGACATTATTATTATGACAGAGGCCCTGCGCCTGGTGCGGAAAAAGCTGGTCAATGTGATCGGCGAACTGGCGGCCTTTGCGGATAAATACAAGGCTCAGCCGACCCTGGCTTTCACCCATTTTCAGCCGGCTCAGCCGACGACGGTGGGGAAGCGGGCGGCTCTGTGGCTGCAGGATCTGACCCTGGATCTGGAGGATGTGGATCATGTGCTCGGCGCCATGAAGCTTTTGGGCTCCAAGGGGACTACCGGGACCCAGGCCAGCTTTCTGGAGCTTTTTGACGGAGACCATGAAAAGGTCAAAGAGATTGACAGAAAGATTGCCGAAAAGATGGGCTTTGACGGCTGCTATGCCGTGTCCGGCCAGACATATTCCAGAAAGATAGACAGCCGGGTGCTGAATGTTCTGGCAGGGATTGCGCAGAGCGCTCACAAGTTTTCCAATGATATCCGGCTGCTGCAGCATTTAAAAGAGGTGGAGGAGCCCTTCGAGAAAAGCCAGATCGGTTCTTCCGCCATGGCCTATAAGCGCAACCCCATGCGCAGCGAGCGGATGGCATCCCTGGCGGATTATGTGATGGCGGATGCCATGAATCCCATGCTTGTGGCTTCGACCCAGTGGTTTGAGCGGACATTGGACGATTCGGCCAACAAGCGCCTCAGCGTTCCCGAGGGATTCCTGGCAGTGGACGGAATCCTGGATCTGTATCTGAACGTGGTAGACGGTCTGGTGGTATATCCGAAGGTCATCGAGAAGCGGCTCATGTCGGAGCTGCCCTTTATGGCTACAGAAAATATCATGATGGACGCTGTGAAGGCGGGCGGGGACAGGCAGGAGCTCCACGAGAGGATCCGCACCCTGTCCATGGAGGCCGGCCGGAATGTGAAGGTGAACGGCCTGGATAACAATCTGTTGGAGCTGATTGCCGCCGATCCTGCTTTTAACATGAGCCTTGAGGAGCTTAAAAAGACCATGGAGCCGGCCCGGTATGTGGGACGGGCGCCGGAGCAGGTGGAGGAGTTCCTTGCAGAAGTCATCCGCCCGCTCCTTGAGGAAAACAAAGGGCTTCTCGGTGTCAAGGCGGAAATAAACGTATAATTTAGGAGGAGAAAACAATGGTAAGAGCAATTGTAGGGGCCAACTGGGGTGATGAGGGAAAAGGCAAGATCACGGATATGCTGGCCGAAGAATCGGATATCATTATCCGGTTTCAGGGCGGCAGTAATGCAGGCCATACCATTATCAACAATTATGGCAAGTTCGCACTGCATCTGCTTCCTTCCGGTGTGTTTTACGGCCATACCACCAGCATTATCGGAAACGGCGTGGCGCTCAATATTCCTTATCTGCTGGAGGAGATCAAGGCTCTGGAAGAGAAGGGAGTGCCCACGCCGAAGATTCTCGTATCCGACCGGGCACAGATTTTGATGCCTTACCATATGCTTTTGGACGCCTGCGAGGAAGCTCGTCTGGCAGGCAAATCCTTTGGCTCCACCAAGTCCGGTATTGCGCCTTTCTATTCCGATAAATATGCGAAGATCGGCTTTCAGGTCAGCGAGCTCTTCGGCTGTCCGGATGCGCTGAAGGAAAAGGTGGAGAATGTCTGCACTTTGAAGAACGTAATGCTCACGAATCTGTATCATCAGCCGGCCCTCAAGCCAGAAGAGATATACGGGATGCTGATGGAGTACAAGGAGATGGTGGCGCCGTATGTGTGCGATGTTTCCTCATATCTTCACCAGGCTCTGCAGGAGGGGAAGAATATTTTGCTGGAGGGGCAGTTGGGCTCCTTAAAGGATCCGGACCACGGCATTTACCCTATGGTAACCTCTTCCTCCACTCTGGCAGCCTACGGCGCGATCGGAGCGGGAATTCCTCCTTACGAGATCAAGAATATTACCACCGTTGTGAAGGCTTATTCCAGTGCGGTGGGGGCCGGGGCCTTTGTCAGTGAAATTTTTGGCGGGGAAGCCCAGGAGCTGCGGGATCGGGGCGGAGACGGCGGAGAATACGGCGCGACTACGGGTCGTCCCAGAAGAGTAGGGTGGTTTGATGCGGTGGCCAGCCGTTACGGCTGCAGAGTCCAGGGGGCGACGGAGGTGGCGCTGACAGTCCTTGATGTGCTGGGGTATCTCGATGAGATCCCCGTCTGCGTAGGCTATGAGTTTGACGGAAAGATCATGAAGGATTTCCCCGTGACCTCCATGCTGGAGTACTGTAAGCCGGTTTATAAAAAACTCCCCGGGTGGAAATGCGATATCCGCGGCATCCGGAATTACGAGGAGCTTCCGGAAAACTGTAAGAGTTATATCGATGAGATCGAAAGGGAGTTGGGCGTACCGGTGACCATGGTGTCCAACGGCCCGGGCAGAAGCGAGATCATCAAGAGGGGTCCTCTTATCTGAGTAATCGGGCGGGGCTTTTTACCTTCTCGACGCGCGGGGGCTGTGCGCCTGTGACGCACGTTTGGCGCGGCCGGAGCGCAGGCGCGGACAGATTTGTGCCGCATACCTCCCCGCCGCACCTATGCGCATAAATAAGCGTCGGAGATTTTGTGTCTTCGGCGCTTTTCATAACAGGAGAAAACGCAGGGGGGAACGATGATACATACATTAATTTTTGACATTGGAAACGTGCTGGCGGACTTCAACTGGAGAGGTTATCTGGACAGCCGGAAGCTGCCGCGGGAGGAGCATGAGGTCGTGGAGCGGGTTCTTTTTATGAGCCCAATGTGGAAAGAAGTGGATCGGGGGAGCTTGTCCGACGAGGAGCTTTTGGAAATTATTTGCCGGGAGGCGCCTGCTTATGGAGAACTGATCCGGAAAATCTATGGGGGAGCGGGGGTAGCTGTGCAGGAATATCCTTACGCCCCCGGACTTTTAAAGAAGCTAAAAGAGCAAGGGTATAAAATTTATATTCTCTCGAACTATGGGAAGACCTTTTTTGAAGAGCGAAAGCCCTATTTTCGGTTTTTGGACTATGCGGACGGACAGGTGATCTCCTATCAGGAGAAATTTGTCAAGCCGGAGCCGGAGATATATGAAACGCTGCTGTCCAGATATGGGATCTCTCCGGAAGAGGCTGTCTTTTTCGACGATCTTCCGGCCAATCTGGAAGCAGCGGAGAAATTTGGCATTCATACAGTACAGGTGACCGGCTACGAGTCCATTAAAGAAGGGCTTAGTCGGTTTGGGATCCGAATTTGACTGCAGGCTATATGGGCCGGAAAACTGACGCTTGAGGCAGTCAGATGTTCCAGAGAACCTGTAAGGCCAGGCCGTCGACGATCAGATCAAAATGCTCCTGGTAATAGGCCTCCTGGATCTGAGCACCCTTTACATGGGTGCCGAACTCGGACAGGGTATTGAAAACCCTGGCGAAATCCTCTGCGCCGTAGCCCTGGTGGCTGATGACCAGGAAATACTTTCCGTCTGCCGGGTTCCGGTAGAGGGAGTTGTGGCCGTCAAAAGAATTTTTCAGCACTTTGGCGGCCTGGGAGACGGTATCCAGAGAAGAAAAGCGGAAAATCCGCAGACTGTCCGCATCGGCGGCTTCCTCCGGTTCCGCAGAAGGGGACGTAAGCTCCGGTGCGGGTGCACCCTCTAAGAGGAGCGGCGCCCCGGTCTCGGAAAGGGAATCGGTCTCAGTCTCGGAGCCGGGAGAAAACTTGGCGAAACGGGTGTCCAATTCCTCTGGGTCGTCCACCTTTGTGATGATCAGCATGATACTGTCGCTGGATAACGGAATCGCCTCCACCATCAGCGGATTGTCTTCGGCATCAAACCCGAAATCGTTAAAGGCCTGCTGCATCATTTCCCGGAACAGATTGCGGGCCCGCATGCTGCCGTAAGCCAGCTCTCCGAGATTTAACTGACGGTCTGTCAGGTCATTGCTGTTTAGAGTACAGCGGATCTGGTTTTCATTGATTTTTTCTATCTTCAACTGTGATCACTTCCTGTTTAAGAATTATAGTTGGATTTAGTATATACAATAAGCGGACAGATGTAAAGAGTCATTTTCAGGAAGAATCCTATTTTCTTCTTGAAATTAGGAAGAATTTGTATTATGATAAAAAAGAAGCAGCACTTCACCCCTTTCATTGTGCCTGATCAGGCAGATTTTCCCATAGAAATTGTAAAAACAGGAGAAAGGAATATGAAGAAGAAAAAATTCACAAGAGAGGAACGTGTTCGTTACGATACTCTTTTGAAGCAGATGCGGCGTTATGAGAAGCAGGGCGTGGAACTTACTCTGTCCGGCGAGCGGTGCTCTCCGGAGCAGCTTGCTTCAGCCTGTGCAGTCAAGGAACACGGCTGCTACATGGGAGATTACATATGGGATGAACAAGGCGACTTAAAAGAGATACATTATGATAAGATCGGGCGGACGGCCGGAAAATAACAGAAAACCAACACAGACCGGCAGATGCACGGCATTTCACACACACAAAGGTAATTCTTAAAATTCTCTGATTTTTTAATCATTCTCCATTTCCCCGTGAAAAATATGTTATACTGAACCTTAAAGAACGCAGGTATTTTTGAAGAAAAACAGACCGGAGGATGAGGTTACAGATATGGCAGAGCTTCGCAAAACTTATGAAAAAAGAACCGGACGAAGAGACGAGGGGCAGTCCTGGAATCAGGCACAGACCAGGCTTTCCGAAGGGGATGAGAGCCGGCGGCAGGATAGGGACCATTTGCCGGAACGGAGCGGGCAAAACCGAGGCGGACGCCCTGGCGGGCGGAGGCGGAGAAAAGGCCCGCGCAGGGGCATTTGGGCTCTTTTGATCCTGCTGGTATTTGTTGCCTTTGGCGCTTTTCTTTTGTATCGGAGATTCGGGCCGGGGACGGCATGGGCAGATTATACTGCGGTTTACGGGGCCGGAGCAGACTCGACGGTGGTTTTCTGCAACGGAATACAGACAGAAGGCGAGGCAGTGACCAGGAATGGGAGAATCTACCTGCCGGAAAGGCTGGCGGCGGGAGCCGACAGCAAATGGTATCACAGTGATGAAGGGCTGCTTCTTTATTCACTGGCCAACGAGACGGTGAAGATTTTGCCGTCCTCTTCCACCTATGCCGTCGGAGGTACAACGGTGGATGCAGGCCATGAGATTTGTTATGAAGAGAACGGTGTGTTTTATATTTCGGCAGATTTTATGGCGGATTTTTCCGGGATCCGGATTACTTCCTTCCCGGCGGATGAAAAGAAGGGACTTCCGGCCAGAGTATTTTTAGACGGCGGCGGCGGACGCTATGAGCGGGCAGAAGCGTCCGGAAAAACGGCAGTCCGGGTTTTGGCGGGAAAGAAAAGTCCCATCCTTACAAAGACGGAGGCCGGCGCTGCCCTGCTTGTGATGGACAGTGTGGACGATTGGACCAGAGTGCGCACGGAAGACGGTTTTGTAGGCTATTTAAAAACAAAATATTTAGAGAACCGGCAGGAGTATGTTTGGACATCCGGGACAAAACTTCCGGAATATACTTCTGTGCGCCTGCCGGAAACGGTGTGCCTTGCCTGGCATCAGGTGTTTTCCGCGGAAAATAACGGGAATCTTTCAGAATATCTGGAAGGGACAGAAGGCTTAAATGTGCTGTCACCCACCTGGTTTTCTGTGACGGACAATCAGGGGAATATAAGCTCCCTCGCGGACAGGGCTTATGTGGAGCAGGCCCATGAACGCGGACTCAAGGTCTGGGGGCTTGTGGATGATTTTGACGAGAATATGGATGACCTTTTGCTCCTCTCCTCTACAGCCGCCAGGAATCATCTTGTGGACGGGCTGATGCAGGCGGCGGGGGAAGCGGGACTGGACGGGATCAATGTGGATTTTGAGTATGTCAAGGAAGAGAGCGCTCCCCATTTTCTCCAATTTATCCGGGAGCTCTCTATCGAGTGCCGAAAGGCCGGCCTGACGCTCTCGGTGGATAATTTTGTGCCCTCGGGGGGACGGGACTGGTACAATCTGCGGGAGCAGGGCCAGGTGGCCGACTACATTATCATCATGGGCTATGACGAGCATTACAGGGGCTGCTGTGCGGGAACCAACGCTTCTCTTGGCTTTTCTGAACAGGGGATTATTTCCACTCTGGATTATGTTCCGGCAGAGAAGGTAGTAAACGCATTGCCTTTTTTCATGCGGGTGTGGCAGGAGACGCCAAAAGAGCATGCGCCGGCGGATGCGGAGCTTTATGATGACGGGATGTCTGTCTATGAGGGACAGTATGCCAGAGATTCCAAAGCCGTGGGCATGGACGCGGCAAAGCAGCTTCTGGATGAGCATGGCGCGGCCCTGGAATGGCAGGAGGATTTAGGACAACACTATGGACAGTATGAGGCGGATGGCTCTACCTGGAGAATTTGGCTGGAGGATGCAAGATCCATCAAGCTAAAGCTGGAGAAGGTGGCGGAGCATCAGATTGCCGGGGCGGCCTTCTGGAAGCTGGGGCTGGAATCGGCAGATGTGTGGCCGGTGGTGGCGGAATGGAGGGGGACGATGCCTTGACGGTGACCGTGTTTGTGTTTGGGGCCGGTGACGGACGGAGCAGGGAGGAGCGGCTGATGGAGGCGGCCCGTTTTGCGGGATACGGGAGCCCTCAAGGGGGAAACGAGGACGAGCTCTGGCTCATTGCCAGAAAGGAGCGGGGAAAGCCGTATTTTCCCAATCAGCCGGGGCTTCATTTTTCCATCAGCCACAGCGGGGAGCTTTGGGCGTGTGCCCTTTCCCGCTGTCCTGTGGGCGTGGACATCCAGAAGCATACGAAAAAGAGAGGGGAGAGCGACAGACAGACCGGCGCCCGTTTGTTGAGGCTGGCGGAACGTTTCTTTCATCCGAAAGAGGCGGATTGGGTAAGGGGAGATCCTCAGAAACGCTTTTTTCGGCTCTGGGCGGCCAAGGAGAGCTATGTCAAATATACGGGAGAAGGAATCGGAGGAAGCTTTGGAACATTCTGCCTGGTGCCTGGCGGCAAAGAAGGCCATAACTGGAAAGCAGAAAATGTCTGGTTTTACGGGGAGGAACTTCCAGACGGCTACAGCCTGTGCGTCTGCTGCGGAGAGAAAGAAATGTTGGTGAAAATCATATATTACGATAAAAAAACAGATAATTTTAAGAGATAGAAATATAAAACTGCCAGATGAAATATTATTTCACGCGCTTATACAATCCTTACAATTAAAAAAAGCAGCATCGTAAATATTTCTCTAAAACATATAAGTTGGACTTGACAGGGTGATAGATTCGATGTACTATGAACACATATAATCAACGACAAAATAATTTGTCGTTCACTATAAGGTTACTTATTAAATGAAGTGGTAAAAGAAAATCAGGAGGAAGTACACTATGTTAATGAACATGGCCGATTTGTTGGCAGTTGCCAATGAGCACAATTTTGCGGTTCCTGCTTTCAACGTAAGCAGCAACATGATTTTAAAGGGCGTGATGCATACCTGTGAAGAGATGCAGGCTCCCGTGATCATTGCCATTCATCCTGACGAGCTGGAGTTCGTGGAGGATAGCTTTGTGAAGGCTGTGATCGAAGAGGCTCATAAGGCGACCGTTCCCGTGTGCGTACATCTGGATCACGGTTCCAAGTTCGAGCAGATCCTGCGGGCGATTCAGGACGGCTTCACCTCTGTCATGATCGACGGCGCACATCTTTCGCTGGAAGAGAATATTGCGATTACGAAGAAGATCGTTGAGGTTGCTCATCCGGTGAATGTGTCTGTAGAAGCAGAGCTGGGAACCATCGGCACGGCTGACGATTACGGCGAGGCTGGTTCCAAGGAGATCATTTACACCGAGGTTGACGATGCGGTTCGTTTCATCAAGGAGACGGATATCGACTGCCTGGCGATCGCGATCGGTACGGCCCACGGCCTGTATCCCAAGGACAGGAAGCCGAAGCTGGCTCTGGACAGACTGAAGGAGATCAAGGCAAGTGTCAACATCCCCCTGGTACTTCATGGCGGTTCCGGCAATCCCGACGAGGAAATTGCACAGTCCGTGAAGCTTGGCGTGAACAAGATCAATATCTCCAGTGATATCAAGGATGCATTCTATCAGGAGTGCCGTAAGGTGCTTGAGGATATGAACCTCCGCGAGCCCATGGCGATCTATCCCAAGTGCATTGACGCTATGAACGAGGTGATCCGCCACAAGATCAACCTGTTCGACGATGCGGACAAGGTGAAGTATTACAAATAAAATCGTATGAAAAAACCGGTTTCTCTCAGGCCAGGACCCTGGCGGAGAGAGGCCGGTTTTTATCGTGTGGGAAAGTCCTGCTTATTATACGGCTGCATTAATTTCACGGACAGCGGGATAATGGCCTTCCAGCTCACCGGGGAAAAGCTCGTAATACTGTTTGATCACTGTGGGCAGGCGTTTGCTCCGCTTACTGAAAAACAGAGTATAGAAAATTTCCGGAAACAGGAGAGAGCGCTGGTCAAAGATTTCGTGGATGGTCCGATACCGTTCAAGCGCCGCCATGGACGGCGCCATGACAGGATCTTATTCCGAGTACGGAACTGTGATTAAAACCGGCTGTGAGGTGGCTGTGAAACAGTGGAATGAGAAAGGCGGTATCGACGGACGGCCCATTGAGATGGAGGTTTATGATGAAAACGGAGAACGGGAGGCGGGGCCGGCCCTGGCTCCCGTTCTCCGTTGATGAGGATGTCTACGGTGTGATCGGGCGCTTCATGTCTACGACCGTAGTCGGCAAGCTCTACGGGGATGCCTGTATGCCTCTGATCTGTCCGACGGCTACGAGATCGTTACCCAGGAAGCGATTCTGGGCGGATGAGTGCTTTTTGACAAGGCCGTCTCTTTTGGCAGACAGATGCCGGAGGGGACGGCCGTTTTTATCTTACAGGACAGCTCTGTGGGATATTTGAGGTGTTTGCAGATGGGAATGGCCGTCTGGCCTTCCCGGATTTGCCCTGTCTGCGGATTTAAGTAAAAACAATGCGGCCGGAAAAGCATATTTGTGGTAAAATAATGGAAAAGGCTTATACGGAGGCAGAAGATGAAGATTACACAGATTAGACTGGGGACGATTTCTGTCCCGCTGAGGGTTCCCTTTAAAACGGCTCTTCGCAGTGTGGACAGCGTAGAGGACGTGATTGTGGAGATCCATACGGACACGGGAGCGGTAGGGTACGGGGAGGCTCCGCCCACCGGCGCGGTCACAGGGGACACGGCGGGGGCGATTGTGGGGGCGGTCAGGGACCATATTGCAAAGAGACTGATTGGCAGGGATGTGGACGAATTTGAGGATGTGCTGCAGACGGTGCAGGCCTCGGTTGTCAGGAATACCAGCGCGAAGGCGGCTGTGGATATGGCTTTGTGGGATCTCTATGGGCAGCTCTATCACATTCCCGTATATAAGCTCCTTGGCGGCGCAAGGAAAAGTATCGTGACGGACATCACGATCAGCGTCAATTCCCCGGAGGAGATGGCGAGGGACGCCGAGGATGCCGTGAGGCGGGGGTATGACTGCCTGAAGGTGAAGGTGGGGGCAAACAAGGCCCTGGATGTGGAGCGGCTTTTGGCGGTCCGGCAGGCAGTGGGAAAGAAAATTTGTATCCGCATTGATGCGAATCAGGCCTGGACCCCTAAGGAAGCTGTGCGGATTTTAAACCGGATGCAGGAACGGGGGCTTGGGATTGAATTTGTGGAACAGCCGGTTCCCGCCCACGATTTTGAGGGAATGAAATATGTGACGGAACAAAGCTATGTGCCGGTTTTGGCGGACGAGAGCGTATTTTCGCCGCAGGATGCCGTGAAGATTATGGCAATGGGCGCGGCGGACCTGATCAATATCAAACTGATGAAATGCGGCGGCCTGTATAATGCCCTGAAAATCGCTGCCGCGGCAGAGATTTACGGAGTGGAATGCATGATTGGATGTATGCTGGAGGCGAAGATTTCGGTCAACGCGGCCGTGGAGCTCGCCTGCGCAAAGAAGATCATTACCAAAATTGATTTGGACGGGCCGGCGCTTTGCAGAGAGGATCCGATTCTTGGCGGCGCAGTCTTTGACGAGAAGCAAATTACAGTCTCTGACGAGCCGGGCCTTGGAATCAGGGGCATTGAGCCGGGGCGGCTTGTGTATCTTCCGTAAACGGTTATTAAAGGAGCGGATCGATGAATGCAGTCTGCCGGGATATTTTCCGGGCCATCCATGAGGGAAAATGGCTGAGTATTGAATATCGAAATAAGAAGGAGCAGATCACCAGATATTGGATTGGCATCCGGGGATTGAATCCGGGAAAGCGGAGCCTGGCTGTGGAGGGGCTTCATCTGGGCCGGTATTCTCTGGAGCGCTATGATTGGATCTATATTGATTCGATCCTCTCCTCACGGATTCTGGAGGGAACCTACTGTCCGGTCAACGAAAAGCTGGTAAAGGATATTGCCGAAAATCCGTACAGATATAAACCTTTATTTGACCATGTGGCCAACTTAAAGATTTTGAATTATCTGGAAGACTGTAACCGGATGGACGCCACTCCCTACCGGAAGGATTTTGCCCTGGTGAAAGCTCTTGACAGGGAAAGCTTTGTGGAGGGAGTGTTTCCCTTAAATGAGGAACAGTACCGGACCGTCATCCGGGAATTTCAGATGAAAGCAGAGCGGGAAAAGAGGGATGCGGACGGAGGCGGGAGGCTGGTTCTCCAGCGGCTGGCCATGAACGTGCTCAGCGTCCATACGGCGAGGGGGCTCTATGTGCTGGCCTACAGGCGGCTGGCCCTGGATGTGAAGGAGCGGTGCCTGAAGCCGGATGATGATATCACCGTATGCACGGAATTTACGGTGGATGGCGTCAGGCAGAGCGCCAGGCGCTTCCTGGACGGGGAGGACTATGAGCTTCTTGCGGATTTCGAGGCCAATGAGGAGCAGATCAAGGATGCGGTTCAGGAGTCCGTGCGGGGAGGGGAGGCCGTGGATGACATGCCCTATATCATCGGCCTCGGTATGGAATCGGCGCTGGATCTGCACAGAGAATACAACGCCATTTTGGAAATGTATCAGAGAGGGCAGGTTTCCGTCCCGGTCAAGGCATTTTTCGGGGAGCTTTTGGAGCGGGGAAGAAGAAGGCGGACGGAACCCATTACTCTCCTGAACCGAAAGGTAAATCTGGATCAGCTTTTGGCAATCCACAATGCCATCTCCTACCCGGTGGCTTATATTCAGGGGCCGCCGGGAACAGGGAAGACCAGCACCATCATCAATACCATTATCACGGCGTTCTGTAATGAAAAAACAGTCCTCTTCGTATCTCACAACAATCATCCCATCGACGGAGTTGCGGAAAAGCTGTGCGGCCTCTCCTACCGGGGACGGCAGATTCCTTTTCCGTTAATCCGTTTGGGAAATCAGGAAAAGGTCCGGGTGGCTTTAAAGCGCATGCGGCAGCTTTATGAGGAGACAAAGACACTCACCGTTTTTGAGACGACCCTGGAGCGAAACCGGGACGGCCGGGTGCAAAAGGCGAGAGAGCTTTCCGGACTGTTAAAGAAATATGAGGCGGGGGTGGAGCTTAAGGAACGGGAGGAAACCCTGGAGCAGATACTCGAATTTGAGCGCCGTCACGGAACCTCCATGCAGATGATTCCCTTTGAGGCGGATCTTGGCGGCAGGCAGATGGCGCGGGTGAAGAAGGGGCTTGAGAGGCTGGGGACGATCACGGACGCAGATGCACTGGCTCTCCTGGAGGATGACGGGGAGGAATTGTACAAGTACCTTTATTATGTGTCAGCCAAATACATCAAACGGATCGGTTTGGAGGAGAACAGAGAGCTCTTGGACATCCTCTCCATGGAGGACGAGGCGGATGCCTTGGAGGCATTTCACGGTTATCTGAAGGAGACGCCGAACCTGAAACGGTTTCAGCAGATCTTCCCTGTCATTGCGACCACCTGCTATTCCTCCTGCCGGCTCGGGGCGCCAAAGCCCCAGTTTGACATGACCATCATGGACGAGGCCAGTCAGTGCAATACGGCCATTTCGCTGGTGCCCATCATACGGGGGGAACGGCTGATGCTGGTGGGCGATCCGCAACAGCTTAATCCGGTGATTCTTCTGGACGAGGCAGCCAACCAAAGGCTTCGGAAAAAATATATGGTGCCGGAGGAATATGATTATAGGGGCAATTCCGTCTATAAGGTTTATCTGGCCTGCGACGCGGTCAGCGACGAGGTACTTCTCCGTTATCATTACCGGTGCAATCAAAAGATCATCGACTTCAATAATCAAAAATATTATCACTCCAGGCTCCTCATCCGATCCGGGAGCAGGGAGGAGGAGCCCCTCGGATATGTGGAGATTCCGGACGGAAGGGCCGAAGAAAAGAATACGGCTCCGGCAGAGGCGGAGGAAATTATCCGGTATGCGAAGCAGAATCAGGACCGGACCATCGGCGTCATCACTCCCTTTGTGAATCAGAAAAAGCTGATTGAGAGACGTCTTGCAGAGGAAAAACTGGAAAATGTGTCCTGCGGTACGGTCCATGCCTTTCAGGGGGATGAAAAGCAAGTGGTGCTTTTTTCGACGGCCCTGACGGATGCGACTCATAAGGGAACTTATGATTGGCTGAAAAACAATCAGGAGCTTATCAATGTGGCCACCTCCAGGGCTGTGGACCGGCTGGTGGTGCTGGCAAACGGGAAGAACCTGGAGCGGCTCCACGAGGACGGGGCCCCGGATGATCTGTACGATCTGATCCGCTATGTACAGACAAAGGGCTCTTCAAAGGTGGCTTCCCGGGAGACAAAATCCAGGGCCCTCGGCATCAAGCCCTTCAGCAGTGCCACAGAGGAGGCCTTTCTGACTACCTTAAACCATGCCCTGGACAATCTGTGGCTGACTCAGAACCGGTTTTCCGTGGAGCGGGAGGTGGCTGTCTCCCAGGTCTTCGAGAACAATGACACCTACAGCGATCTGTTCTATTCGGGCCGGTTTGATTTTGTGGTCTATGAGGAGCGGGGGGAGCGGAAATATCCGGTCCTCGTTATCGAGCTGGACGGAAAGGAGCATATCACGGAGGCGGCGGTAGGGGCCAGAGACAGGAAGAAGCAGGAGATATGCAGGGCCCACGGGATGGAGCTCATCCGGGTGGAAAATTCCTACGCCAGAAGATATCAGCATGTGAAAGGAATTTTGCAGGCATATTTCGCGAAGCTGCACTGAAAAAGAAAAATATACTTGAAATTCTGCATTTTGTTCCTGCAAGCAATGCGAAAGCAAAGTGGTTTTTCACGCCAGAACGCGCTTCCGCTTGGAAACCACTAAGTACCGCCGTCTTCCAAACGGTTCTGGATTAGAAAAATTGCTTTTCTTCCTGGTTTGTCTGACAAGGAATAAAATGCGGAAATTCAAGTAAAAAAGGGCTGGCAATTGCCGGACCTTTGTGCTATAATTGTAATTTGCCGGATTATAGTTACAAAGTACCAGGCGCGGAGTCTTTCGCAGTGCTGTGACAATGTGTGAGTAACTGTCGACTGGCGGCGTTTACATTATATATGCCCTGCGGGTGCCCTTTCATGCATGTGCTTCGCACGGTAAAACTAAGGTATACCCTGCGGGTACCCCTTAAAGCATGCGCTTCGCGCTGAAAACTAAGGTATAGGAGGAATACACAGAACATGAGTGTACAGGTAGAGAATTTAGAGAAGAACATGGCGAAGCTGACGATTGAGGTGTCGGCCGAAGAGGTTACGAAGGCGATTCAGGGAGCATACCAGAAGAATAAAAACAGATTCAATATTCCGGGATTCCGCCGGGGCAAGGTGCCGCAGAAGATGATTGAGAAGATGTACGGCGTGGAGGTTTTTTATGAGGACGCTGTCAATGCGATGATTCCGGATGCCTATGAGAAGGCGGCTGCGGAGAGCGGGCTTGAGATTGTGTCCCGCCCGGAGATTGACGTGACTCAGATCGAGGCCGGAAAGCCCATGATTTTTACTGCAGAGGTGGCAGTGAAGCCGGAGGTGACTCTCGGCGAATATAAGGGTCTGGAAGTGGCGAAACAGGATGCTTTCGTCACGGACGACGACGTGATGGAAGAGATCAAGAAAGAGCAGGAGAAGAATGCTACGGTCGTGACGGTGGAGGACCGCCCGGTACAGGAAGGGGATACGGCTGTGATCGACTTTGAGGGCTTCTGCGATGGTGAGGCATTTGAGGGCGGCAAGGGTGAGGAGTACCCCTTGGTGATCGGCTCCGGGCAGTTTATTCCCGGATTTGAGGAGCAGCTGATCGGCAAGAGCACCGGTGAAGAGACGGAGGTCCATGTGACTTTCCCGACGCCCTATCAGGCCAAGGAGCTGGAAGGCAAGGATGCTATGTTTAAAGTGACGGTCAAGGAGATCAAGGGGAAAGAACTTCCGGAGATCGACGACGAGTTTGCCGGCGAAGTGTCCGAGTTTGATACTCTGGAGGAGTATAAGAAAGAGGTGGCCGACAAATTAAAGGAGCGGAAGGAAGCGGACGCGAAGCGGGCCAAAGAGGACGAGGCAGTGCAGAAGGCCGTGGAGAATGCTTCCATGGAGATTCCCGAAGCGATGATCAAGACCCAGGCTTCCGGCATGATAAATGAATTTGCCCAGAGGATGCAGATGCAGGGCCTTACCATGGACCAGTATATGGAGTATACCGGAACCACCAGAGCGCAGATGGAGTCGCAGATGGAGGAACAGGCGAAGAAGAGGATCGAGGTTCGCCTTACTCTTGAGGCTGTGGTGAAAGCGGAGGATATCCAGGTATCCGACGAAGAGTTTGACAAGGAAGTTGCCGAAATGGCAGAGAACTATAGAATGGAAGCGGATAAATTTAAAGAGTTGATCGGTGAGGAGGAGGCCGCCCGGATGAAGATGGATGTAGCCGTTCAGAAGGCTGTCGATCTGATCGTGGCGGAGGCAAAGGAAGTCTGACTATAAAACAGGAGGCATTACTATGAGTTTAGTCCCTTATGTACTGGAATCTACAAGCAGAGGCGAGCGTTCCTATGATATTTATTCCAGGCTTTTGAAGGACCGGATCATTTTTCTGGGCGAGGAGGTTAATGATGTGACTGCCAGCTTGGTGGTAGCACAGCTTTTGTTCCTGGAATCGGAGGATCCGGGAAAGGATATCCAGCTTTATATCAATAGCCCGGGCGGTGTGATCACGGCAGGGATGGCGATCTATGACACCATGCATTATATTAAGTGCGACGTATCTACCATCTGTATTGGCATGGCGGCCAGCATGGGGGCCTTCCTCCTGGCGGGCGGGACCAAGGGGAAGCGGATGGCGCTTCCCAACGCGGAGATCATGATCCATCAGCCCTCCGGCGGAGCCAAAGGGCAGGCGACGGATATCAAGATCGTTGCCGACAAGATCATCGCCACCAGGAAAAAGATGAACCAATTGCTGTCTGAGAACACAGGACAGCCGCTGGATGTCATTGAAGTGGATACGGAGCGGGATCATTATATGAGCGCCGCGGAGGCGAAAGAGTACGGTATCATTGACCAGGTAATTGAAAGTCGTCAGAGGTAAAGGCGGATGGCAGGAAAATTTGATGTTCGCTGCTCTTTCTGCGGAAAGAGCCAGGAACAGGTGAGAAAGCTGATTGCGGGCGGGAAAGACATTTATATTTGCGATGAATGCGTGGAACTCTGCGCGGAGCTGATCGCGGAGGATCCGGTTGTGGCAGAGCCTGAGAACCGGACCCTTGGGATTAATCTTTTAAAGCCCAGGGAGATTAAGGAATATCTGGATCAGTATGTGATCGGGCAGGACAGGGCGAAGAAGGTGCTTTCTGTGGCCGTGTATAATCATTACAAACGGATCACGGCGCCGGACGATTCGGATGTGGAGGTTCAGAAGAGCAACATCCTGCTTCTTGGCCCCACCGGCTCCGGCAAGACTTTTCTTGCCCAGACCATGGCCAAAATTCTGAATGTGCCGTTTGCCATTGCGGATGCGACGGCGCTGACCGAGGCCGGTTATGTGGGCGAGGACGTGGAGAATATCCTGTTAAAGATTATCCAGGCGGCGGATTATGACATCAGCCGGGCAGAATACGGAATCATCTATATCGACGAGATTGACAAGATCACAAAGAAGTCGGAGAATGTGTCCATTACCAGGGACGTGTCCGGCGAAGGTGTGCAGCAGGCACTCCTTAAAATCCTTGAGGGAACGGTGGCGAGCGTCCCGCCTCAGGGCGGCAGGAAGCATCCCCATCAGGAGATGTACCAGATCGATACCACCAATATCCTCTTTATCTGCGGCGGGGCCTTTGACGGCCTGGAGCAGATGGTTGAGAGCAGGCTGGGCGCCGGTTCCATCGGGTTTGAGAACAATTTAAAGGACAAGAGCAAGCGGGATTTAAGCGAGCTTCTGGCCCAGGTCATGCCCCAGGATCTGATCAAGTTTGGCTTGATTCCGGAGTTTATCGGCCGTGTCCCTATGGTAGAATCTCTGGAGCTTTTGGACAGGGAGGCGTTGGTTCGCATCTTGACAGAGCCGAAGAACGCTATTGTGAAGCAGTACAAGAGGCTGCTTGACCTGGACGGCGTGGAACTGGAATTTACGGATGATGCGCTGGAGGCCATTGCAGACCAGGCTGTGGAACGCAAAATAGGCGCCAGGGGCCTTCGGGCGATTCTGGAAAAAGTAATGACAGATATTATGTATGAGATTCCGTCTGATGAGAATATCGGGCGCTGCCTGATTACGAAGGATGTGGTGAAAGGGCTGGATTTACCGAAGCTTACTTATCGGAGTACGGAAGTGAAAAGACGAAAGGGCGAGACAGCCTGAAATTTCGGGGGGCCGCAGATGGTTTGTGGCGCCCCGTACCTGTGCACAGAGATGGATAGGGGACATGATAGACTGGATGCAGAAGGAGGAGACGATATGACGATACCTGCAATCGCATTGAGGGGTCTATGCGTGCTGCCGAAAATGGTGGTGCATTTTGATGTCAGCAGGAAGAAGTCAATTGTGGCCTTGGAAAAGGCCATGGTGAAGGACCAGAAGATTTTTCTTGTGACTCAGAGATCTGCCCAGGACGAGGAGCCGGGACAGGAGGATCTTTATGAGATGGGAACCATCGGGAGCATCCGGCAGATTCTGAAGCTGCCGGGAGGCATGGTGAGGGTTCTGACGGAAGGGCTTCTGCGCGCCAGGCTCTGTGAGCTCGCGGATGAGGACGGATATTTGCAGGCAGAGGTTGAACCCTGCCCCACAGAGCCCTTTTTGGAGGCGGACGGCGTGACAAGGGAGGCCATGTGCCGGGTTTTAAAGGAGCACGTGGAACAGTATGGGGAGGTCAATCCTTCGCTCAGCAGGGATATCGTCGCCGAGCTTTTGGAGTGCGACAGCCTGGAAGAGCTGTTGGATGAAATTGCCATCAATATTCCCTTTAGCCTGGAAAACCGGCAGCAGCTGGTGGAAACGGTTTCTCTGCCGGAGAGGTACGTCCTTGTCGAAAAAAGTCTGGCTACGGAGATAGAGATCGGCCGTCTGAAACGAAGCTTTCAGGAGAAGGTGCGGGAGCGGGTGGACCAGAACCAGCGGGAGTATATTTTGAGAGAGCAGATGAAGCTGATCCGGGAGGAGTTGGGAGAGGACACCATCCAGGCTGATGCCGCCCGTTTTGAGGCTCAGCTTAAAAAACTGAAAGCAGGGCGGGACGTAAAAGAGAAGATTGAAAAAGAAATAGGCCGTTACCGGATGATGCCCATGGGGAGCCAGGAGGCTTACGTGAGCCGCAATTATATTGAGCAGCTCCTGGAGCTTCCCTGGAATAAAATGTCCAAGGATAATAAGGATCTGGCCCTGGCGGAGGAAATTCTGGAAGAGGATCATTACGGACTGGAAAAGGTGAAGGAACGGATCATGGAGTTTTTGGCGGTCCGTTCTCTGACAGGTAAAGGTGAGAGCCCTATTGTCTGCCTGGTGGGGCCTCCGGGAACGGGGAAGACCTCTGTTGCCAAGTCCATCGCCCGCTGTCTGGGGAAAAAATATGTGCGTATTTGTCTGGGCGGCGTCCGGGACGAAGCGGAGATCCGGGGGCACAGGAGGACCTATGTGGGAGCTATGCCGGGGCGGATTGCGGCGGCTCTCAAACAGGCCGGAACCTCCAACCCGCTCATACTTCTCGACGAAGTGGATAAGCTGGGGAGCGACTATAAGGGAGATCCCTCTTCTGCCCTTTTGGAGATTTTGGACAGCGCCCAGAATGATAAGTTCCGTGACCACTTTGTTGAGCTTCCCCTGGATCTCTCCAACGTATTGTTTGTGGCCACGGCCAATACAGCGGATACCATTCCGAAGCCCCTTTTGGATCGGATGGAGATTATCCAGGTGGACAGCTATACCGAAAACGAGAAGTATCACATTGCCGAACAATACCTGGTGCCCAAGCAGAGAGAAAAAAACGGACTGTCGGAAATACAGTTTGCTGTTTCCGGAAAGGCTCTCCGGAAAATTATCCACAATTATACAAAGGAGGCCGGCGTCAGGAGTTTAGAACGGAAGATCGGAAAGCTCTGCAGAAAAGCGGCCAGGGAGCTTTTGGACGGCAGGAAAAAGAAAGTTAAGATTACGGAGAATAATCTGGAAAAATATCTGGGCAAGGAGCCGGTCCGCAGCGACAAGACAGTGGGGACAGATGCGGTGGGCATTGTCCGCGGTCTGGCCTGGACCAGTGTGGGCGGCGATACACTGGAGATCGAGGTGAATCTTCTGCCCGGCCATGGGAAGCTGCAGCTTACGGGACAGATGGGCGACGTGATGAAGGAGTCGGCCAAAGCGGCTTTGTCTTACGTCCGCTCGGTCAGTCCGACCTACGAGGTGGACAGCGATATCTATGAAAAGAACGATATCCATGTCCATATTCCGGAAGGGGCGGTGCCCAAAGACGGTCCCTCCGCGGGAATTACCATGGCTACGGCCATGATGTCTGCCGTGACGGGGAAGAAGGTCCGGGCCGATCTGGCCATGACCGGAGAGGTGACCCTGCGGGGCCGGGTACTGCCCATCGGCGGCTTAAAGGAGAAGCTTCTGGCGGCCAAGATGGCAGATATCCATACGGTTTTAGTGCCGGGCACCAATGAGCCCAATGTGCAGGAATTGTCCAGGGAGATTGTGGACGGCATGGATATCAAATATGTGGGAACCATGGATGAGGTACTCAGGGAGGCATTTTTATGACAGTAGAAGGCTTGGAAAAAGATTCCGGTACGCAGGAGAAGCGCCGCGGCGGCATAGACTGCCGTGTGATCAGAACGGTAAATTTAGAAACGGTCTGCGGTGTGACCAGCCGGCTGCCGGAAAACGACAAGCCGGAGCTCGCTTTCGCGGGTAAATCCAATGTGGGGAAATCCTCCCTGATCAATGCGCTCATGAACCGGAAGGCTTATGCGCGTACTTCCTCCCAGCCGGGCAAGACCCAGACCATCAATTTTTATAATATCAACGAGGCGCTCTATTACGTGGATCTTCCCGGCTACGGCTATGCGAAGATCTCACAAAAGGAGAAAGAAAAATGGGGGCGGATGGTGGAGAATTATTTGAAGAAGTCCGCGAAGCTGCGGGGGGTATTCCTCCTGGTGGACATTCGGCACGAACCCTCCGCCAACGACAGGCAGATGTATGAGTGGGTCGTTGGGAATGGCTATCGTCCGGTGATCATCGCCACAAAGCTGGACAAGATCAAACGAAGCCAAGTGGCAAAGCAGGTGAAGCTTGTGCGGACAGGCCTTGGAATCGGGCCAAAGGTCACGGTGATCCCCTTTTCCGCCGAGACTAAGCAGGGGAGGGAGGAGATCTGGGCGCTTATTGAGGAGCTTGCAGGGGAAGCTTGATTCATTTCGTTACAAACACGATCCCGAAAGCTTCCGGCCCGATATGTGCCCCGATGGTGGGACCGATCTGGAGCATTTCATCCGTCCGGTATCTGGCGGCATGGAGTTTTTCACAGAGTTTTGTGCAGTTTTCCGTGCCGTAGCTGTAGATAGGATACAGAGGGAAAGCCTCATCCCGGCCGGAGGCAGAAAGCTGTTTCAAGATCTGGCTGATGGCTTTGTTCCTGCCGACACATTTTCCAATGACTTCCACCTGCCCTTGTGGTGAAATGGTGATGATAGGCTTGATTCCGGCCAGATTTCCGATGGCGGCGGCAGTTTTGGACACCCGTCCGCCCCGTTCCAGATAGTCCAAGGTGTTGGGAGCGGCGAAGACTTTGACGCGGGAACGCAAACCCTCTAAAAGGGTGGCGATCTCGCCGGCGCCGATCCCCTGGGAGATGAGGGACAGGGCGTAGTCCGCCAGGATTTTGATGGTATAGGTGGCGGAAAGGGAGTCGATGATATAAATTTTGTCATAGGAGGCCATGGATTTGGCCAGGAAGGCACTCTGGAGGGTGCCGCTCAGGGCGGAGGAGAGCAGGATGCAGATCAGCTCATCGCCTTTTTTCTTTGCGTCAAGAAATATCTCCAGGAAAGCCTGAGGAGAGGGCTGGGAGGTTTTCGGGAAACTGCCGTTTTTTTCAAGGATTTCATAAAATTCATCCCGGCCCAGATTCTGTCCGTCGATGTAATCCGTTTTGCCGATGGTTATGGTAATAGGGACGAGTTCCAGACCTTTTTCATGGATTTCTTCGGTTTTGTAGTCGGAAGCGGAGTCCACGAGGATACGTATCATAACAATAGCACTCCTGTCGGTTTAAGTAATGCATATAGCGATGCAAAGTTATGGCAGAATTAAATAGTTTGAAGCACAAAATAAAACGCATATGTTGTAGCATATTACATTCGAAGTCCTCTGTCAATGGGGAAATATAGCTTTTTTGACGGTTTTTCCGGAAAGACTTGAAAAAAATCCCAGATGGCAGTATGATAAGTAACGGCATCGTGCCCGGATAGAACTGCGCACATAGAGGGCAAAAAAAGACGAGGAGAATTGTAATGGCAAGAGGAAAGAAATCGACAGCCGGGAGGGCCGCAGCGCCGGAAGCCGCGAACAAGGCGGCAGAAAAGAAAGAGGTCTCGCAGACGGAGCCGATGAAGAGAGCGGCAGAGGAGTTGGCGAAGGCAGTGGCGGAAGAGCCGAAGGCACCTGAGAAGGCGGCCGAAGTGAAAGCAGCGGCAGGGAAAACCGCTACAGAGCAAAAAGAAGAAATGAAGTCTGCAGAGAAAAAGGTATCTGAGAAGCCGGCTGCAGAAAAGAAGACAGTGGAAAAGGCAGACGCAGAGAAGAAAGCGGCTGAGAAGCCGGCCACGGAGAAAAAGCCTGTGAAGAAGCAGGAGGTCAAGACCTCGATCGCTGTTCAGTACATGGGAAAAGATATTTCCGATAAGGACATGGCCGCCCTGGTCAAGAAGGACTGGACCAATGCAAAACATAAGGTCGGCGACATTAAAACCATGGATCTTTATGTGAAGACAGAAGAGAACAAAGTATATTATGTAATCAACGGTACAGAGACGGGAAGCGTGGAAATCTAAGCTTCTGGAGAGGATGGGCCGCAGGCATCTGCCTGCGGCCCATCGTGTCCGAAGAACACAGATGAAATTTTCCCCGGTTGAATCATGTCGTATTTTGTAGTATAATGGCAGTGTCCCTGTGAAAACGACTTTGAAAACGGGAGCCGCCCAGGCGGTTTCCGTGTGGAAAATGCCATATGAAGAGACAAAATGCAAAAAAGAAATTTATTACAATGGGCAGGAAGGCTTGTTGTTTTGTCCTGGTTCTTCTGGCGGTTTTGGGCGGGAGAAGCGGAGTTTGGCCGATGTCTGTCCTTGCGTCTGACGAAGAGGTGGAGGAGGCAAAAGAGCGGGTGGCGGAGGCAGAGGAAAAGGCCAAAGATTTGGAGGAAGCCAAGGAGCGGTTCGCCGGTTATTTAGACGAGTTAAATGGACAGCTCGATGGTCTGACGACAGAACTTTCGGAGCTTTCTGCCAGGCAGACAGAGCTCCAGGATAATCTCGAGGTGACGGCGAAGGAGCTTTTAGAGGCGAAAGAGACGGAGGCCGATCAGTATGAGGCCATGAAGAAACGGATCCAGTATATGTATGAAAACGGGGATACCGGTTTTATCGAGCTTATCTTTTCGGCGGAGAGCCTCTCCACCATATTAAACAGGGCAGAGTATGCTGTGGAGTTAGCTGAGTATGACCGGAATATGCTGACGGATTATCAGGAGATCAGGGAGCTGGTGGCCAGGAAGGAACAGGATCTTTTGACAGAGCAGGCGGAGCTTGACCAGATAGTGGCAAAGACGCAGGAGAAGCAGAATGAGGTGCTTGCGGCTGTGGCGGGGACCAACGAAAAGATGGAGGAATGCGCCGGGGAGCTGGAGGACGCCAAAGAGGAACTGGCGCAGTACCGGGCCGAGCTGCAGCAGAAGGAGCTGGAGGCAGAGGAGCGGATGGCCAGGCTGGCCGAGGAGGCCAGAAGACGGGAGGAAGAAGAGCGGAGGAAGGAACAGCAGGTCGCGGCTGGCGTGGGAAGCAATGCCGGAGCACCGGGAGGGGTGCAGCCGTCCTCACCGTCGGGGAGCGACCAGGAAGAGCCGGAAGGAGGCGGAGGCCCGGATGCGCCGCAGCCGGATCAGAACCCCGAGCCGGAAGAACCGGCAGGGTTTGATTATTCCGCATACAGTGACGTGGAGCTCTTGGCGGCCATGATATATCGGGAGGCCAACATGGAGCCCTGGGACGGGAAGGTTGCCGTGGGAAATGTGGTTATGAACCGGATCGCCAGCAGCCGTTATCCCAATACCATGATCGGCGTGCTCTCCCAGCCTTATCAGTTTACCCCCTGGGACGGCCCGAAATACCAGAAAGCTCTGCAGAACGGTGTGGGAGGGGACTGCAGACGGGCGGCGGAGGTTGCCATGAGCGGCAGTGAGAATTATATCGGCGGCCTGCTCCATTTCCGCACCATCAGGCCCGGGTATGAGGGGATTACCATCGGCACCCATGTGTTCTATTGAGAGGTTCCCGGACGGCGGCTGTATGGGCGGTGCGTCAGACATCCGCATCCTTTTGAAATCAGTCCTTCATCTTGGGATTGAAGATCAGGGAGCCGATGTAGCCGAAGACCAGGGCTGCGCTGATACCGGCGGCAGAAGCTTTCAGGCCGCCCAGGAACAGACCGAGGATACCCTCTTCTCCGATGCTTTCTTTCACCCCCTTGAACAGGGTGTTCCCGAAGCCGAGCAGAGGAACGGAGGCGCCGGAGCCGGCCCATTCTATAAAGGGCTCATAGACGCCGAGGAAGCCCAGGGCCACGCCGGAGCAGACCAGCAGCACCATGATGCGGCCCGGCATCAGCTTTGTCTTATCCATGAGGATTTGGACCAGGGCACAGATCAGCCCGCCAACCAGAAATGCTTTTAAGTAATCCATAGTGTCTCACGACCTTTCTGTTGATATTCCTGAAGGTAATGTGTGCAGTATGGATTTTTTTATACATTACAGTTTTTGACGTGAGAAATCGAAATTTCTAAAGAAATAGTGAAAGGCCGCCGGCCGGGGAAAATCCCCGTACCTGCAGCCAGGTTGGTGCACATGAGGCGGGAGGGAAGTCTCTCCTACCCGATATTTGTATCTTTTGCAATCTCTTCCATCTTCATGGCCCTCACCATGGTGGAGAGTCCGTAGAGGTTGATGAAGCCCTCCGCGTCGTGGTGGTCGTAGAGGTCGCCGGTGGTGAAGGAAGCGATGCTCTCATTGTACATGGAGTAAGGGGAGATCGTTCCCTGTTTAATGATGTTGCCCTTATAGAGCTTCATCTTGCACTCTCCCGTCACGAATTTCTGGGTGGATTCTACAAAGGCCTGGCAGGCTTCGCGCAGAGGGGAAAACCATTTGGCCGAGTAAACCAAGTCGGCAAACTTATTGCCCACATCCTTCTTCATGGCCAGAGTCTCTTTGTCGAGGATCAGCTCTTCCAGCTGGTCATGTGCTTCCATGAGGATCGTTCCGCCGGGAGTCTCATAGACACCGCGGGACTTCATGCCCACCATACGGTTTTCCACGATATCTGCGATGCCGATGCCATGCCTGCCGCCCAGGACATTTAACTCGGCGATGATCTCAGACAGTTTCATCTCTTTGCCGTTTAATGCCACGGGAGTGCCTTCTTTAAAGGTGAGGGAGATGGTTTCGCCTTCATCCGGAGCCTTTTCCGGTGTCTGGCCCAGAACCAGCATATGGTCATAGTTGGGGGCATTGCCGGGATCCTCCAGCTCCAGGCCTTCATGGCTGATGTGCCAGAGATTGCGGTCGCGGCTGTAACTGCTGTCTGCCTTGAAAGGCAGCTTGATGCCATGGCTCTCGCAGTAGCGAAGTTCATCCTCCCGGGATTTCATATCCCAAATCCGCCAGGGAGCAATGATCTTCAAGTGGGGGGCCAGAGCCTTGATGCCCAGTTCAAAACGCACCTGATCGTTGCCCTTGCCGGTGGCGCCGTGGCAGATGGCGACGGCTCCTTCTTTCTTGGCAATATCCACCAGGATCTTGGCGATCAGAGGACGGGCCATGGCTGTGCCCAGCAGATATTTGTGCTCGTATACGGCGCCTGCCTTGATGCAGGGGAGGATGTATTCATCGCAGAATTCATCGACCACATGCTCGATGTAGAGCTTGGAAGCGCCGGTAGAGAGTGCCCTCTCCTCTAAGCCGTCCAGTTCGCTGCCTTGTCCCACGTCGATGCAGACACAGATTACTTCGTAATCATAATTTTCCTTGAGCCAGGGAATCAGAACGGAAGTGTCCAGGCCGCCGGAATATGCAAGAACCACTTTTTCTTTCATAATATTTATTCCTCCTCATAAAACAAAATTGTCCGGTTTTTTATCACGGGAATAAATATACAACAAAATGAAAGGAAATGCAACCCCTAAATTATAACTTCAAAAAATGGTTGCATATTATTCAACTATAATGTATAATTATGAAACGCGCAGAAAATGATATGAGATAATAGAAAGGATAACAGAATATTATGATCAAAGCAGGAATCATAGGTTCCACCGGATATGCCGGGGCGGAGCTGGCAGGATTTCTCCTGGGCCATCCGGAGGTTCAGGTGGTCTGGTACGGCTCCAGAAGCTATGTGGGGGAGGAGTATTCTTCCATATATAAAAATATGTTCCGGATGGTGGATGCCAAATGTATGGATGACAATATGGAAGAGCTGGCGGCTGAGGCGGATGTGATTTTTACGGCGACGCCCCAGGGCCTCTGTGCTTCCCTGATCAATGACGAAATTCTTGGGAAAGCGAAGGTTGTGGACTTAAGCGCAGATTTCCGCATCAAGGATGTACGGGTGTACGAGACATGGTACGGATTGGAGCATAAAAGCCCTCAGTATATCGGGGAAGCCGTATACGGCCTCTGCGAGATCAACAGAGAGGACGTAAAAAAAGCCAGACTGGTGGCAAATCCCGGCTGCTACACGACCTGTTCTATTTTGACGCTGTACCCCCTTGTGAAGGAGGGGCTTGTGGATGTTTCTTCAATTATAATTGATGCCAAGTCGGGAACCTCCGGGGCGGGGCGGGGGGCCAAGGTGCCGAATCTCTTCTGCGAGGTCAACGAGAGCATCAAGGCGTACGGGATCGCAAGCCACCGCCACACGCCGGAGATCGAGGAGCAGCTCGGCTACGCGTGCGGGGAGACGGTGGTCTTAAACTTTACACCCCATCTGGTGCCCATGAACCGGGGCATTCTGGCCACAGCCTACGCGTCCCTCAAAAAGCAGGTTTCTTATGGGGAGGTGCGGGCGGCCTATGAGAAATATTACGGGGAAGAGTTTTTCATCCGCCTTTTGCCGGAGGGAGTTTATCCGGAAACCAGATGGGTGGAGGGCAGCAATTTCGTGGATATCAATTTTAAGATAGACGAGCGGACAGGAAGGATCATTGCCATCGGAGCGCTGGACAATCTGGTCAAAGGCGCAGCGGGGCAGGCGGTCCAAAATATGAACCTGATGTTCGGGCTTGCGGAAGCCACAGGGCTGGGACGGATTCCCATGTTTCCATGAAGTGCATAACGTAGGAAAACAGGCTTTTTTCACACAGCCTTTTGGAAAAAACAATTTTCTTTCAATTAATATGCAAAAAGAAAAAGGTAAAAATGAGGAGGAATCGGATCTATGAAATGGATAGACGGCGGCGTGACGGCGCCGAAGGGATTTTCGGCGGCCGGAGTGAGCGCCGGGATTAAGAAGAATGGTATCAAGGATATGGCCATGGTTTACAGTGAGACGCCCTGCGCGGCGGCGGGGGTCTTTACCACCAATGTGGTGAAGGCGGCTCCGGTCAAGTGGGATTATCAGGTGGTCCGTGAGAGCGCATACGCCCAGGCCGTGGTAGTCAACAGCGGCATTGCCAATGCATGTACCGGCGCGGAGGGCTTCGGCCACTGCCAGGAGACGGCGAAGGCGGCGGGGGAGGCCCTTTGCATCCCGGCGGAGGCGGTACTTGTGGCCTCCACGGGGGTGATCGGCGCGGCGCTTCCCATGGACAAGATCAAAGCCGGGGTCGGAAGTTTAAAAGAGGCTCTCGGAAGTGACAGGCAGGCGGGCGCCCTGGCGGCGCAGGCCATCATGACCACAGACACAAAGCCAAAGGAAGTCGCGGTGGAAACTTTGATCGGGGGAAAGGCCGTGACCGTGGCCGGAATGTGCAAGGGTTCCGGCATGATTCATCCCAACATGGCCACCATGCTCTGTTTTGTGGTGAGTGACGTGGATATCTCCCGCGGGCTTTTGCAAAAGGCCCTCAGTGACGACGTGGAGGACACCTTCAATATGATTTCCGTGGACGGCGATACCTCCACCAACGACAGCGTTCTCCTTTTGGCCAATGGCCTGGCAGGAAATAAAAAAATTACGGAGGAAAATGAAGATTACCGTGCTTTCTGCGAGGCTTTGCATGTGGTCATGGAGGGGCTTTCCAAGAAGATCGCCGGGGACGGTGAGGGAGCCACCTGCTTATTTGAAGTCAAAGTTCTGGGAGCGCCTTCAAAAGAAGCGGCCAGGACTCTTGCAAAGTCGGTGGTCACATCCAGCCTCACCAAGGCGGCCATTTACGGGCACGACGCCAACTGGGGAAGGATCCTCTGCGCCCTCGGCTATTCCGGTGTATCCTTCGACCCGGAGCAGGTAGACATCTGGTTTGAGAGCAGGGCCGGAAAGCTTAAAATCGTAGAAAACGGCGTTTCCACCGGTTACAGCGAGGAGGAGGCCACGAAGATTCTCTCAGAAGAAGAGGTGACCGCCATCGCAGATATGAAAGCCGGGGAGGCCTCCGCCACGGCCTGGGGGTGCGACCTGACCTACGATTATGTAAAGATTAACGCCGATTATCGCTCCTGAGATTCCGTTTTACGTCGAACTGACGGAAGAAAATTATTTTTACGCCAGGACACGCTTCCGCTCATGAAACAGGCAGCGGTACTAAGGAACTTCCTAAGGATCGGCCTGTTTCATACGGTTCTTGCTTAGAAAAAATAATTTTCTTCCTGGGTTTCGAGCAAAATACGGAATTTCAAAATCCGGTAGAGACATACTCATGTAGCCGGGATTGTGCGCAGGCAGTTTCCGTGAGCAAACGATAGGCGTGTTTTCAGCCGTGTTTGCGATGGAAAGCAGCCTGCGCACAATCCCGGTCTCCCCCACTTGCCATTCCGCAGAAAATAGGTTATACTGGCCTGGAATATGAAAAAGGGGGTTTCCTAAGATGAAACGAGAGAGATTTTCTTCCCGGCTGGGTTTTATCCTGATCTCTGCCGGATGCGCCATCGGCCTCGGCAACGTATGGCGCTTTCCTTACATTACCGGAAAATACGGAGGTGCGGCCTTTGTGCTGCTCTATATTTTTTTCCTGCTGATTCTGGGCCTGCCCATCATGGTGGCGGAACTTTCCGTGGGACGGGCGAGCCAGAAGAGCGCGGCTCATTCCTTTGACGTTCTGGAGCCTGCGGGCAGTAAGTGGCACTGGTACAAATGGGGCGCCATGGCGGGAAATTATCTGCTGATGATGTTTTACACCACCATTGCGGGGTGGATGTGCTACTATGTGTATAAAATGGCCTCCGGGCAGTTTGCGGGCCTTGATACGGAGCAGGTGGCAGGAGAATTTGTGAGCATGACCCAGAGGCCGGGGCTGATGGCGGCTTTCATGGTGGCTATCGTGGTACTCTGTTTCGGGATCTGTGCCATCGGGCTTCAAAAAGGCGTGGAGCGGGTCACCAAGATCATGATGATCAGCCTGTTAATTATGATGATCATCCTTGCCGGCCGTTCTGTCACCCTGCCGGGAGGCGGCGAGGGACTTAAATTCTACCTGGTGCCGGATTTTGGCAAATTCAAGGAATACGGGATTTTCGAGGTGCTCTATGCGGCCATGGGGCAGGCGTTCTTTACCCTGAGCCTTGGAATCGGGGCCATCGCCATCTTCGGAAGCTATATCGGCAAAGATCGGAGGCTTACGGGCGAGGCAGTGAGCATTACCGTGCTGGACACCGTGGTGGCGCTCATTGCGGGCCTGATCATTTTTCCGGCCTGCTTTGCCTACGACGTGAATCCAGGTGAAGGTCCCAGCCTGATCTTCATTACCCTGCCCAATGTGTTCAATGAGATGGCGCTGGGACAGGTGTGGGGGACCCTGTTTTTTGTCTTTATGTTTTTTGCGGCAATCTCTACGGTCATTGCCGTCTTTGAAAATATCATATCGTTTGCTACGGATTTGACGGGTTGTTCCAGAAAAAAAGCGGTTCTGGTCAATATCATCGTGATCAGCGTCCTGTCCCTGCCCTGTGTGCTGGGCTTTAACCTCTGGAGTGGCTTTGCTCCCCTTGGCGCCGGCAGCAATGTGCTGGATCTGGAGGATTTCTTGGTGAGCAACAACCTGCTTCCTCTGGGAAGCCTGGTGTACCTGTTGTTCTGTGTGAGCAAGTACGGCTGGGGCTGGAAAAATTTTACGGAGGAGGCCAATGCGGGCAAGGGACTTAAATTTCCCGGCTGGGCCCGCTTATATGTGACCATCCTTCTTCCTCTGATCGTGCTGTTCATCTTTGTGTGGGGCTATATTTCGAAATTTTTCCTGGGGTAATGCGCTTAGATAGCGGCTGTGTGCGTTCCACAGGCAGCGCGCGAAACGGGAACGGCGTGTTTTGGATCCGTGACGGAAAGGAATGACAGACTATGGAACTGGATGAAAAAATCATGCACAAGGCGGAGGTGCTCATCGAAGCCCTTCCCTATATCCGGCGGTTCAACCGGAAGATTATTGTGGTCAAATATGGCGGAAGCGCCATGGTGGACGAGGAGCTGAAGCGGAACGTGATCAAGGATGTGGTGCTCCTTAAGCTGGTGGGGTTTAAGCCCATCATCGTCCATGGGGGCGGAAAGGAGATCAGCACCTGGGTCGGAAAAGTCGGTATGGAGCCGCACTTTGTCAACGGACTGCGGGTGACGGATGCCCCCACCATGGAGATCGCCGAGATGGTCTTAAACCGGGTCAACAAGGGCTTAGTACAGATGGTGCAGGAGCTGGGTGTCAAGGCCGTTGGCATCAGCGGCAAGGACGGCGGACTTTTGAATGTGGAAAAACGGACTTCCGGCGGAGAAGACATCGGCTTTGTGGGCTCCGTCAAGCATGTGAACCCGAAGATTCTCTACGACCTGTTGGAAAAAGACTTCCTTCCCATCGTCTGTCCCATCGGTTACGACGATAAATTTGACACTTATAATATCAATGCCGACGATGCGGCCTGTGCCATTGCCCGGGAGGTTAATGCAGAAAAGCTGGCGTTCCTCACGGATGTGGAGGGGGTCTACCGGGACTTTAGCGACAAGGCCAGCCTGATTTCGGAGCTTACCCTGGACGAGGCGGAGCAGTTCATCGCCCAGGGGATGGCCGGCGGAGGCATGATCCCCAAACTGCAGAACTGCGTGGATGCATTGAGGGAGGGCGTGTCCAGGGTCCATATCCTGGACGGGCGGATTCCCCATTGTCTGCTTCTGGAGATTTTCACCAACAAAGGAATCGGAACGGCGATTTTAAACAGCAAGGAGGAACGGTATTATTATGAAGGCTGAGACATATATGGAGCGGGGCGAACAGGCGCTCCTCCATACTTATAACCGGACGCCCATCGTGTTTGAACGGGGCGAGGGCGTGTATCTCTATGATGTGGACGGCAAGAAATACCTGGATTTTGCGGCGGGCATCGCCGTGGTGGGGCTTGGCTACGGCAATCCGGAGTTTGAGGAGGCCCTTAAAAATCAGGTGGAGAAGCTTACTCACACCTCCAACCTGTATTACAATGTGCCGGCCATCGAGGCGGCGGAGAAGCTTAAGAAAGTCTCCGGCATGGAACGTGTGTTTTTTACCAACAGCGGCACCGAGGCCATTGAGGGGGCAATCAAAACTGCCAGGAAATATGCGATGAAAAAGGACGGGATGAAGGACCATGAGATCATCGCCATGGAGCATTCTTTCCACGGCAGAAGCATGGGGGCTCTCTCCGTCACGGGAAATCCCCATTACCAGGAGGATTTTAAGCCCCTCCTTTCCGGGATCCGTTTTGCCGAATATAACAGCCTGGAGAGCGTGAAGGCTCTGGTAAACGAAAAGACCTGTGCCGTTTTATTGGAGCCTATCCAGGGAGAGGGCGGCATTTATCCGGCTGACGGAGCATTTTTGCAGGGACTTAGGGCGCTCTGTGACGAGAAGGACATCCTTCTGATTTTCGATGAGATCCAGTGCGGCATGGGAAGGAGCGGGAGTATGTTCGCCTGTCAGAAATACGGCGTGAAGCCGGATGTGATGGCGGTGGCCAAGGCTCTCGGAAACGGACTTCCCATCGGGGCCTTTTTGACTTCTGAAAAGGCGGCGGTGCTGGTGCCCGGAGACCATGGAAGCACCTATGGCGGCAATCCGTTGGTCTGTGCCGGGGCAAGCGCCGTGCTTGATCTGTTTGAAAACGAAAATGTTCTGGACAACGTAAACCGGGTCGGCGCTTACCTCTGGGAAAAGCTGGAAGGGCTTAAGAGCAAATATCCGGTGATCAAAGACCACAGAGGCGCCGGGCTGATCCAGGGTCTGGAGTTTACAAAGGCTCCCGGCGACATTGCGGCGGCCGTCGTCAAAAAAGGTGTGATCCTGATCACGGCGGAGCACAATGTCCTCCGCTTCGTCCCGCCGCTTGTCATCAAAGAGGAGCATGTGGACGAGATGCTCCGGGCGCTTGAGGAAGTGCTTTCCGAGCAGGGATAAGCCAAAAGAGCTTAGACGCCGATGCGAGGCTTTCCGTATTGTTTTGGACGAGTTTAGAGTTTTAGAGTGCAGGAAAATCAGAAATTAAAAAAAGGGGCTGAAACCGGTGTTGACCGGCAGCCCCTTTTGAGGTTGAGAAAATCTTCAGATGTTGTCAGCGCAGCAGTGCCTGTACTTCCTCCAGGGAAGGCTCGGCCAGGTCAGGCTCCAGACCGGGGATATATTTGCATGCTTCATAAAGAATGGGAGCGACATGTTCCTGGACACCGGCTACATGATGAATGTAAGGGCCGGTTACCACTTTATGTTCAAGCTTCGGCCAGTCTTTGAACTCGATCCAACCATAGGTTCCCTTTGTTGCCGGACCAGGTACGGTCTTTCCTTCCGCAACCAGGAGGCTGTATTTGTCGCCGGAACAGTCAAAACGCATAACGGTTACAGGGGTATCTTCCAGCAAGAAGTTTCCGACAGTCGGACGCCCCTCATCAAAATTTACGCCAATCTGCGGCTTTTTTGCTTTTGCGGCCGTCGATTTAGGGAATACGCCACAGTGCCAGAACAGCTCCGCATTGTCATTTTCCGGATGGCGGATGGTAATGTCGGCAAAGAAGGAGGCTTTTGTCCAGCGGGTGGCAGCCTGGGCGATTACGGAAGTGACGGCGCCGTGGACATCAGTCTCGCAGATGACAGGAAGTCCCATATCGGTGAGCTCTGAGAAAGCAAAGCAGGAGGCGACACCGCCGATGTCCCTCATGGGCCCCCAGCAGCTTGACGCAATGGCGGAGACCTCGTGGGCCTCTGCCCAGTCTTTGATGGCACAGACGAGAGCGGCTGTTCTGCGAAGAGCGCCATCGTCCACAGCGACATCAAAAGTCTCTTTGTAATAGGCAATCATATCGTCCAGGCGTCCCGCCTCATTGTCCATGATCGCGTCGTAGCTTTGCTTTAATTCGATCATGGTGACGGGGACAACCTCTATGCCAAAGGTTTCCAGAAGCTGGAGCTCGTTGCATTTTACGGACCAGAACGGTTCCGGACGGACGCCGATCTGGCCAATGCGAAGATGTTTCATGCTCTTTACGATCTGGACAGCGCCAAGGAAATAATTCACGGTACGCTCGAATACGGGGTCGTCAAAGGTGCAGTTTGTCATGTAAGTAAAAGGAACGCCAAACTGACGAAGAACCTTTCCTGTAGCCATCAGACCGCACTGGCTGTCCGTGCAGCGGTTCCCCATGGAGTCAGGAGCGGGATCTCTGGGGGCCCAGAGAAGCAGAGGCTTACCCACCATCTTACCTATCTTTGCAATGGCGTCCTCTGTCCCGAAATTGCAATGAGGCGCGAAGATTGCGTCAACTTTTTGTTCCAGCATGTAATCGGCCACTTTTTTGGCATCCAGCCCGCTGTAGATCAGGCCTTCCTCATTCAGGAAATCAATATTGACAAAATCGACGCCCATATCGGTGAGCTTTTGCTCTGTGGCACGTTTGTTTGCCAGAGCGATATCAACATTGCAGAAAAATTCTCCGGTTAAATCTCGACGAGTGGGCACTACGCCCAGCTTAAGAGAGTGTTTGTTATTCATAATGTCGCCTTTCTACAAGAAAAAATACATTAGGATAAAAGATATCGGGAATGCATGTATACCGAACAAGGCTCCCCTGCCTGCTGCGGGTATTTGCCATTTCCTTTCAAAAAAGTGAATCCAGGGTTTAAAGCTTCGGGGGACAGGATGAAATCAAACCTGTCAAAAAGCTATCCAGCAGCACGTCGGCTGCGGAAAGGGCGGCCCCCAGCATGGGGGCAGATATATTTAAGAAAGAATAAGCGACCTTTGTCTGGCAGAGAGGAAAGAGATCTTCATAAAAACAGACTTCAAAAAAATCTTTCCATAAAATTCCGTCTCCCAGAAGATCACCGTATATGATCAAAACCTCCGGTTCCAGGAGCGTGCAGACAGAAGCACAGGCTTTCCCCATGTATCGTCCGGCATTTTCAAAGAGACGGAGACAAAGGGAGTCTCCCTGTCTGGCATGAAGCCGAATCGAATTGTAGAGAGCGCTCTCCGAAAGGGAGATATCCACATCGGTGAAAGCGCCTTTCCATACGGCCTCCTTAAACTGCCGGACGATTCCCAATTTGGAGGCGTACATTTCCAGGCAGCCTCTTTTTCCGCAATTACAAAGTGTTCCGCCGGGCTGAATGGTTATATGGCCGATTTCGCACTGATGGGCAGCAAAACTATAGTAGGTTTTAGAATTGTGCATATAGGCCATGCCAATACCGTAGTTTAAACTGACCAGGGCGGCATCCTCGTAGTTTTCTTTTGCCATAAGTCCCAGATGCTTTTCGGCGGCCAGCACACATTCACAGTCCCCATATACATAGACCGGGATTTGAAACCAGGTTTCCAGGATATGGCGGATGTCAAGGTCGTTCCATTTCTCAGAGAAGACCGAACGGCGGAGACGGCCGTTTTCCAGGTCCACATCACCGGGAACGGCAACACCGATGGCCAAAAAACGGGCTTCAGGTTCCGCGTACTCAAAAAAGTCGTTCACAATCTTTTCCAGATAAGACATAGCCTTTCCGGGCTCCTTCACAGGAATTACCCTGTCCAGAAGTTCGTCGCCGCGAAGGTTTGTCAGCACACCGCGGACATGATTCAATGTCAGATCCAGGCCGATCAGATAATATTTTCCGGGATTCAAGCGGATCTGTGTGGGGGCTTTCCCGATACCGTTGTTTGGGATTTTCTTTTCCAGAGCGATACCGGAAGTAAGGAGGATGTTGCAAAACTGAGACACAGCGCCCCAACTCAACTCCGTCTCCTCCTGAATCTGACGCCGCGTGGTGGAACCATGTTTTTGAATTGCGAGAAACACCTTTCGCAGATTTTGCGTTTTTAAATTGGAAAGATCGGAAAGGTTTTTTTCTTTTTTCATATTTTTCGGGCTGATCCTCTTTTTTAGTAAGTAAGTTTAGAAGTTAGATGGCACCACTGTGAGGATACCATAAAGGAGCATCAGGTTGTTTTAAGCTATAGTATCATGGCATGATATTGAAATCAATACCAATTTCTAATTTTTTTGGTAAAAATTCAATAATAATCAGGAAAATGCACAAGAGCAATGATGGGGATGTTGGATAAATGCATAAAGATTTGGAAAATTAATTAAAAATATTGACAAAAAGAGAGAAAACGTATAATATAATATTTACAATATATCACAACGTGATATAAGCGGTTATGGCTGTATAGCTGCTCCCCCGTTGTCTATGGATGACGTAACCGAATTTTGTAACTCGCAGTGAGGTCTATTTATCAATGTAGGAGGAAAGCGTTTTATGAAGAAAGTATTGGCACTTGTATTGTCGGTTCTTATGGTTCTGTCCCTGGCGGCCTGCGGAGGAGAAAAGGCGGAAGAGACAAAAGCGCCTGAGACGAAGCAGGAAGAAAAAGAAGAAGAAGAGACGAAAGCTTCCGGTACCGAGGCGGCAGAGACGAAGGCCTCCGAGAGCCAGGCGGAAGAGACAAAGGCTCCCGAAGGCGGAGCGGCGACAGGCGGCGGAGAGGTTATTAAGGGAGAAGGCTTAAAGATCGGCGTTCTGATCCGTACCTTCAGCGATACCTATACCACTACGGTGCGCACATTTATGACCCAGTATCTGGATGAAGCGGGCTGTGAATATGAGGTCATGGATGCCAACGATTCTCAGGCAACCCAGAACGAGCAGCTGGAGTCCTTCCTTTCCAAGGGAGTGGACGGCATTATCGTTCAGACCGTGAATGTATCCGCTTCTGCCGATATCCTGGCAAAATGTAAAGACGCGGGCGTTCCCGTTCTGTTTTTCAACCATCAGCCGGATGACCTTTCCATCATCGCAGCGGAAGATTCCACAATCTTCATTGGAACAGACTCCCCGGAGGCCGGTTACATGCAGGCAGATCTGTTTATGCAGTTCTGGGATGAAGAAAAATATGACAGAAACAAAGACGGCGTAGTGCAGTGCGTGGTATTCCAGGGCTCTCCTGAGTCCCAGGAAGCTTTTGACCGTTCTCAGTTCTGTATCGAGGGCGCCGAGGATGAAGGCTATAAGTTTGAAAAGCTGGAGGACAATTATCTGTGTAACTGGGATTCCACTCTGGCTCAGGAGGCGATGACAGCATTCCTGGGAACTCATGAAGATGAAATTGAGGTTGTATTCTGCAACAATGACTCCATGGCAGAGGGCGTTGTGGCCGCTTTGAATGCGGTTGGCTACAATACCGGTGTGGAAGGCGATCCGGAAGTTCTGGTGTTTGGTGTGGATGCGACCGATGCGGGTGTGGCCCTGATTGATGCGGGCAAGATGCAGGGAACCGTAAAGCAGGATGGCGATGCGATGGCTAAGACCAACGTACAGATCATGATTCGCCTTTGCAACGGCATGACCAAGGCGGAGGCGGCCGCTGACTACGGAATGGAAATTTTCGAGGGCGATCAGGCTTCCATTCGTATCCCTTACGCAGCATACACAAAGTAACCTGGGAGATTACGGGAGAGGGCGGCTTATGCCAGGCCGCCCTTTCGTGCTGAAATTCTAAAAAGGAAGTGATAAGACTATGGCAGAATATCTCCTGGAAATGGAAAACATAGAGAAGTCCTTTCCCGGTGTAAAAGCTCTGAATCAGGTAACTTTGAGGGTAAAACCGGGAACGGTCCATGCACTGATGGGAGAGAACGGCGCCGGGAAGAGTACGCTGATGAAATGTCTGTTCGGCTTGTATAATAAGGATGCAGGGACGATTAAGATTGAAGGGGAAGAAGTAAATTATACGGATCCCAAGGACGCTCTGGAGCATGGCGTGTCCATGGTGCATCAGGAACTGAACCAGGTACTCCGAAGAAACGTCATGGAAAATATCTGGCTGGGCCGCTTCCCCCGAAAGCACGGTTTTGTGGATCACAAGAAAATGTCCGCGGATACAAAGGCGCTGATGGATGAACTTGGAATCGACGTGGCTCCTACGGAGGAACTTTCTGCGATTTCTGTATCCACCCGTCAGATGATAGAGATTGCCAAAGCTGTTTCTTATAATGTTAAGGTTCTGGTTCTTGATGAGCCGACTTCTTCTCTGGCCAATGAGGAATGTGAAAAGCTTTTTAAAGTTATGGATATGCTCAAAAGCCGGGGAGTGGGAATCCTTTATATTTCCCATAAAATTGATGAGATATTAAGGATTTCTGATGAAGTGACCATTATGCGCGATGGCCAGAATGTCATAACAAAGTTGAAGGAAGACCTGACCACCGATGAGATTATCAAAAATATGGTGGGCCGGGAGCTGACAAACCGTTATCCGGCCAAAGACTATGAGGTTTCAGATGAAGTGATTTTGAAGGTGGAGAACTTGACCGGTATGTACGAACCTACTTGTCACAATGTTTCTTTCGAGCTTCATAAAGGGGAAATTCTCGGCATTTCCGGTTTAGTGGGCTCCAGGAGGACTGAGCTTTTGGAGACGATTTTTGGCCTTGCCCATCATAAAGAGGGGCAGCTTTACAAGAACGGCCAGCCGATTGAAAACAAGAATTCCAGAGAAGCTTTTAAAAACGGGTTTGCCTTTGTGACGGAAGAGCGCCGCGCCACGGGTATTTTTCCACAGGCGGATATCCGGTTCAACACCATCATTGCGAATATCAAGCACTACAAGAAAGGGCCGCTTCTGTCCGACAAGGAGATGGGGGCGGATACCCAGAGGATGATAGAGGCGTTGGCGACTAAGACGCCCAGCCAGAGGGCGAAGATCCAGAATCTGTCCGGCGGCAACCAGCAGAAAGTCATTATTGCACGTTGGCTTTTGGCGGATCCGGATATTCTTCTCCTGGACGAACCCACCAGAGGCATTGATGTGGGCGCCAAATATGAGATATATCAATTGATTATTAATTTGGCAAAACAAGGTAAGGCGGTTATTTTTGTCTCTTCGGAGATGCCGGAGCTTCTCGGTGTCTGCGACCGGATCATGGTCATGAGCAACGGACAGCTTTCTGGTATTGTGGAGAAAGAAGATCTGAACGAAGAGGTTATTATGCGCCTTTCCGTGAAATACGTGTAAGGAGGAGAGTAAGTAAATGGAAAAATCAAAGCAAAATTTAAAAGACAGGCTGCTTGGCTATTCCTTATATTTCATATTGCTGGCGATCCTGATCATCACCGTGATCCTGGAGCCGAAGTTTGTATCCTTCCGTAATCTGACCAATATCCTGCAGATGGCTTCCACAAGATCCATCATCGCCATGGGTATTGCCGGATTGATTATCATCAACGGTACAGATCTTTCCGCAGGCCGTGTGGTAGGGTGCTGTTGTGCCGTATCGGCAGCTCTTTTGCAAAATCCGGAATATCCGGCAAAAATGTTTTCCGGTCTTGGCCATGTGCCGCTCGTGGTGGGCTGGCTTGCCAGCGTGGCGGTTGCCGTTATCTTCGCAACTCTAATTGGTTTCTGCGTGGCTTATTTGCACATGCATGCCTTTATTGCTTCCCTGGGCATGCAGCTTGCTGCCTATGGTTTTCTCTGCCTGTTTATGGATTCCAACGGAAATAACGGACAGCCTCTTTCCAACTTGGCTCCCCATTATGATACCTTTGTGAAGGGGGCTATCAATCTGGGCGGGGTCCGGATTCCCTACCTGATCTTCTATATGATCATTGTGGCCGTTATTATGTGGATTATCTGGAACAAAACGATTCTCGGCAAAAATATGTACGCGATCGGCGGAAATATTGAGGCGGCCCGCGTATCTGGCATCAATGTGGAGCGCTGGACAGTTCTGATCTTTGTCCTCTCCGGTATCTGTGTCGGCACGGGCTCTTTCCTGGAGTGCTCCAGAATCGGAAGCGTGACAGCCAACACCGGATTGCAGTATGAGTTTGACGCTATTTCCGGAGCGGTTATCGGCGGTGTGTCCTTTGCGGGCGGTGTCGGTACGATCCCTGGCGTTATCATGGGCGTTATTATTTTGCAGACCATCAACTACTGTCTGTACTTCCTGGGCGTCAGCTCTTACTATCAATATATTGCCCGTGGTCTGATTATCATCATCGCTGTGGCTATCGACGTGCGGAAATATATTAAGAAGAAATAACGGAAAAAAGACGTATCTGAAAAGCTCATCAGAAGCAAGTGTTAAAATTTTGCTTCCGGTGAGCTTTTCTTATTTCTCTCCCCAATATTCGGTTATTCTAATCTGGCAGTCGCTGCATCGGCTCCTCTGTCCTGAATTCATACAGATTATGTATATTTTATCAGTAAAATGATTTTGAATTCGATCGGTGCACTGGTGACTGATACGCTGCATAAGGTACGGTTCAACGAGGGGGTAGACGGGAATGCTGTCACATCCGCATTTTTAAATACCTACACGCTTGCTCTAAGCGAAACTTTAGGGAGGAGCTATGGCGGGGGTGTTTTGACGTTTGAACCAGGGGAGATGCGCAGGATGAGAATTCCTATGAGGGGGGCAGAGCAGCTCGATATTGAGAAAATAGATAAACTTCAGCGAGAGGGAAGGTATGAGGAAATATTGTCCTATACAGACAAAATTTTATTATATGACAATTTGAATTTGACTCAACAAGAGGTGGCGCTATTACATTCCATATGGAATAAAATGCGGAACCGCAGGCTGATGCGCAAACAGGGCAGCTAAGAGCACGGCGGGAGAAGCTGCGGCTTTGTGAATCTAAAAGTCGGGAGAAGCCGGGGCGGAAACGGAGGAACCTTCCTGCTGGCTCCTCTGTTTTTCCTGCGCCAGAGCGTAAAAACGGGAGGTCATGACGGCCAGATACCCGTAGAACAAAATATAGAGTATGATCATGGAAATGATATAAATGTGCTTTTGCTTCGGACGTTTCATAAGCCAGGCTCCTCTTTTGTACAAATGTGAATGTGCCCCGTTAACTTGATATTCGGCGCGATATTGGAAAAGATTACCATATTGTGCGGAAAATGGAAAATACTTCCGCCGCTTGCTATTATATAACACAGGGGACATTGTGGCAAGATGATTCGCTGTGGCAGATGCTGTTGTATGAACGGCGGCGGGGTGTTTGTATTGAAAAAAGAACATAAGAAAGCCCTTGCAATTTGCAGGGGCTTCCTGTATAATATATCGTGCTGTGACATGATAGCGATGAAGCGAGAGGTTGCTGCCCGTTTAGTGGCAGGTTTTTCCGTGGAGCGAATGTCAAGTTAGGAAACTGGCGACAAGTCAC
>CAJUQY010000010.1 GCA_910588815.1 uncultured Lachnospiraceae bacterium
GGAACAACAAAAGATTGATTAGCGATACGCCCGCAATGTCGGTTACTTGTGATGCCGGCAACATTTATATATTAGCAAAAGAAAGCGGGGAGAAGATCGTTTTATCAAAAAGTCGTTGAGCAATTCCTGATTCGTGACTGTTTTTTTATTTTCCTATGTGAAAATATGTTTTGAAAGAGGATAAGGCTCAAACGGGAGAATGAAGAGCTTCGCAAGGAGAATTTGAGGGGGTGACGGAGGCCGCCGCTTACGAAGGGCCTTTGAGTGTATTCCATTTGGATCATTGGCTGGAATTTGATTATACGGAACAGGACATGCAGGATTAGCAAAAGAGCAGGATGCAGGCTTTGGCGGGTTGTTTGGGGAGGCGTCGGGCACGGAAGAATTCCAGGATGAGCCGCCGGAAACCCATGAGTCTTATCTTCCTGAGGTTCCCCTTTTTGTCTGGGGGGAGGGACAGGAACTGCGGGTCGCGAAGAATGCCCTTTCGGAAGCGGTAAAATGGTATGGAGATTCCCGCGGAGAGCTTTTAAACAAAAAATCAATCATGTTTCTCTCCACCTCCTCATAGGATAGAAGTAGCCAATTTTCAGGAGATTATATCAGTCATTTGGAGGGGTGGACGTGAGTGAACGAGGAACCGGCGTGTTGGAGCAGTACGGGCTGGAGGTGTCAAAAACCTGGCGAACCAGAGGCGCTTTTTTGTGTGAGACCAGTCAGGGCCTGAAATTGTTGAAGGAATGGACCGGATCGGACAAAAGGATCCAGCTGGAATATGAAGTGCTGTCTGCCTTGACGGAGGCTGGTCTTCAAGTGGACTGCTGTATACAGAATGCAGAGGGGAACCTGGTCAGCATCGATGAGGACCAGGCGAGATACGTGCTTCGGGACTGGTATGGCGGGCGGGAGTGCAGCACCAGGGAGAGCGGTGAAATCCTGACGGCAGCAAAGCTTCTGGCAAAACTTCACCAGGCCCTGAGGTGTCTGGATACGGAGAATATCCTGGAGAAAAAACAGGAGGAGTTTCGGCGGGAGCAGAGAAAGCGGGAAGAGCGAAAGGCGCTGGAGGCAGCAAAAGAGGGAGGGCAGAAGCCGGAGGAGTCGGAAACGGCAGAAATAAAAAAGGCGGAGTCGGAAGATATCCTCTGTCAGGCTCAGGAAGAATCCCTTGCCGAAATGTTGGCGCGCCACAACCGGGAGCTGAAAAGGACTCGTTCTTTCGTGAAGTCCAGGAAGAAGAAAACAGATTTTGAATTGGTGGTCATCGGCGGATTTGAAAAATTTTACAGACAGGCAGAGGAGGCGGCCGGATTGGCGGCGGCATTTCCTGTCTGTCCAAAGAACTGGTGGTGCCATGGAGAATACAGCCATCATCACGTGCTTCTCGGAGAGGGTGTTCTGGCAGTCACGGATTTTTCCAGGATGAGAAGGGGAATTCAGGTATCGGATCTCTACTATTTTATGCGGAAGATTCTGGAGAAGCATAGATGGAACCTGAAGCTTGGCTGCAGACTTTTGGACACCTACACGGCAGTGCTGCCCCTTACCGGGGAAGAATGGAAATATCTGTATATTCTGTTTTTATATCCGGAAAAATATTGGAAGCAGATGAATTATTACGTGAATTCCAACAAGGCGTGGATTCCGGCCAGGAATGTCGATAAGCTTCGGGTGCTGGAAAACCAGTTTGAGGCGAGGGCACTGTTTTTGGAAGAACTGAAGGAGAGGGCGGAGGCCTGAGTTGCGGCCGGCAGCCGCATAGATGCAGGCCGGAGAAAGCGAGGCACCCAGGCGCCATGCCTGGGTGTCCCTTTGTATCCTGTGCGGGAGGACGGTCAGTTCAAAACCAGAAGCCGGTAAGGCACATGCATCCTTGATAAAAATGCGGCCTCCCTTTTGTGGCTGGTGAACAGTAGGATCTGGCCGGGATAGGACTCCGCCAGCCATTTTAAGGTGCTGTTTAGTCGGGTATCGTCGTAATAAGCGAAGGTGTCGTCCAAAAGGATGGGGAGTGTCTGATCAGGAAACAGGATTTCCACAGCGGCGATGCGGAGAGCAAGATATACCTGCTCGATGGTTCCGCGGCTTAAAGCCTCCAATGGAATGGAACGCCCGCCGCTTCGCACAGTGACCGTCAGGTTTTCGTCGATATGGAACTGGTCATAAAGGCCGTTGGTGACGGCAGCCATAATTTCAGAGACCCTGCGGTTTAACAGAGGGCTGAAGGATTCATGGATCCGGGAAGCCAGGGAGGAGATGGTCTCCTCTGCCAGGTCGATGGCTTTCATTTTTTCTGCCAGGTTTTCGTTGTTTTCCATGATTCTGGCCAGAGTCTGCTTTTCCTCCTCCAGTCCGGCCAGAGCCTTGCAGGCCTGTTCAAATTCCCAGGCTTCTTTCTGATAACGGCCCATCTCGTCCCGGGCAGACTGAAGCTCCTCCTGCAAAGCCGCAACGGCTGCTGTGGATTCTTCCAGTAAGGTTTGATTTTTTTTGCGGGCATCGAGAAGACTGTTGTATTCCGCGAATTTTTTCTTCATGGCGGCTCTGGATTTTTCCGAAATTTCGGGACTTCCCAGGTGGAGCTCATATTCGTGGCGGATAAATTGTTCGGTTTCTGCTGCCATGGCCACGGAGGCAGAATCTTCCCTTCTGGAGCGGACGAAGAGGAGAATGGTAAACAGGAGGGCAATCCCTGTTCCGGAAAAAAATAAAATCAGGAAAGGAAGCCTGGGCAGGGGAAAGGGCGTGTCTGCAAAAGGAAGCATTTCATAAAAGAGGCTCCCCAGGGCCAGCGCGAGAAATACTGCCGTGGCAAATATGCCGGAGAGGATATCGCGGATTCTCGGCCCGTGTTTTTTGCCCTCCGCATCCATTCCCAGGGCTACCCGGTGGGCCTCATAGGCATCGTGGAGACGCTCCTTATAAAAATCAATATCGCCCACAGAAGACAGGCTGTGCTCTTCCAAAGCCTTTTGCCCTGCCTCAAGGTTTTTCTCCAAAAACCGGCGTTTTCCGGTCTCCGCCTCCAGCTTTTTTTCCAGACTTTTCACCTGTTCTTTGCAGCCTTCCGGCCGTCCTCCCAGCTCTTTCAGCGCATCCTCCGTATCGCTGATTTTAGCGAGGACCTCCTGATAGGAGACGGAAGCCTGCGGATCTATCTGGTGCTTCAGGGATTTTCTCTGTTCCTTTAAGGAGGACAGGGCTTTTGTTACGTCCAAAGTGGAGGTGCCGGATAAGGCGATGCTGGAAAGACGGTTTTTTAAATGACGGCTTAAGGCGCCGTCGGTGGCAGCTTTTAGCTGCTCAATGCTGATGGTGTTGCGGTAGGTTTCTTCGGAAATCTGGCCGAGGAGTGAGGTAAGCCCTTCCTGATCGGTGGCAACGACCTGCCCGCTTGCCTCTTTTCTCACCAGGAGGGAACGGTCCTTGGCATCCAGGCACCGCTCGATCCGGTAATCACCCTCCTGCACAGAAATCGTCAGGGAGCCGCCGTAGGGGGCCTGCTCCTCCCAGGGATAATAACGGGAATAGGCGTCATGGCCTGCGGCCCGCCCCCGTCCCCGTTCCATGCCGAACAACATGCTCTTTAAGCAGGCGTGGAGCGTGGATTTGCCGGAGCCGTTTTCTCCGTAAATGACATTGATGCCGTCGGAAAAAGTCAGATCCTTGTGATGGTATGTTCCAAAGCCGGAAATATGTACATCCTTTAACTGCATTTAAGATTCTCCTGTGTCTGTGTCGAAATTAGAAAGCAGCGCGTCTAATCCGTAGTAAAAAGCCCTGAGGCGGACGGGATCCGTGAGATTTCCTTCCTTACCGTCCGGCAGAAAAACGGAAATGTAATCACCGATGAGATCATTCTGGTGGTTTTGCAGCAGCCGGCCAATGGGATAGAAAGGAACGGTGTTATCCCGGAAAGAGATGATCCTCCCTGCGGTTCTAAGATATTCCTCATGGAACGTAAGCTGCGGGTCCCGTTTTCCGTTTAATGTCACTTTATATAAATTGGAGGCGCCGTACTGTTTTATGAATTTTCCAAGGGTCTGGAACAGGGTTTGGTTGGTGGTTTTTTCCGTCACCTTCACCTGGCAGGGAATATAACTGCGGGAGGGAAGAGGGACGAATCGGAGCTTAAGGGCTTCTGTCTCTTCGTCTCGGTTAAGCTCGCCCACAAGATAACCGTGGCTTCCTGTTTCCGTCAGGTCAATGGGAGAGAGAGAACCAGGGAAACCATAACGTCCCGCTTCCGAGAACTCCGGCTTGTGGATATGGCCCAGGGCCGTATAGGAAAAACCGGATCCGGCCAATTTCTTTTTGTCAATGGGGATGTGCGTCTCGTCCCCGCCGTGGGCCAGGAGGATGTGGAAATTTTCATCCTTCGGCGCCGTAAGGCTGTCGTAAAGGGGGGCTTTGATCTCCCGGGAATGATAGCTGAATCCGTGAACCACTGTTTTTATGTCTGTAAAGGAGACTGTTTCCGGTTCTTTCCCGGAGAGAAGAGTCACGTTGGGGGACCAGGAAAAGTCCGCCAGGGAAGAACCCGGCCGGATACAGTCATGATTTCCCGCAATCAGGACTACCGGAATGGGAGAAAGCCCTGCAAACAGTGAATCTGCCTCCTTGAGTTCCACGGGGGCAGGCTGCCTGTGGAAGAGGTCGCCGGCGATCAAAACCAGATCCGGACGCTCTTTTTTGCAGGCATCTGCAAATTCGCGGAACGCACTCAAAATATCCAGAGAACGCTCCTTGGACCAGGGAAAGCCCCGGTCGGGCTGACAGCCCAGATGGATGTCGGCGGTATGAATAAATTTCATAGAAATAATCCTTTCTGAAAATACTAAGAATCGGGAAAAAATCCCCTTTCTGAACATTATATCACAGGAAAAGGAGAGAAGCAAAAAAATGACTTTTATAAAATGCCTAAAATTTGTGAGAAAACGGTAAAAAAATTGTTCACTTATTCTAAAAGATGTGGTATATTAGAAACATACTATAATTTAACAGCAAGAGGTGATAGTGTGGTTAAGAAAGAGATGATTGCAATGCTGCTGGCCGGCGGGCAGGGCAGCAGGCTGGGTGTGCTGACGGCGAATGTGGCCAAGCCCGCGACCGCGTTTGGCGGCAAGTACCGTATTATTGATTTTCCCCTTAGCAACTGCATTAACTCCGGTATTGATACGGTTGGCGTGCTGACTCAGTATCAGCCGCTTCGTCTGAATTCCCACATCGGGATCGGGATTCCGTGGGATTTGGACAGGAATATCGGTGGCGTGACGGTGCTTCCGCCATATGAGAAGAGCAACAACAGCGAATGGTATACCGGCACCGCCAATGCCATTTATCAGAATCTTCAGTACATGGAGTCCTATAATCCGGATTATGTGCTGATCTTGTCGGGAGATCACATTTATAAGATGGATTATGAGGTTATGCTTGACTACCACAAGGCGAACAATGCGGATATTACCATTGCCGCCCTTCCGGTGCCCATTGAGGAGGCCAGCCGTTTCGGTGTGGTGATCACCGATGAGAACAGCCGGATTACGGAGTTCGAGGAGAAGCCGGCCCATCCAAGGAGCAATCTGGCTTCCATGGGTATTTACATTTTCAGCTGGAAGGTTCTGAAGGAAGCTCTCATTAAGATGTCCGACGAGCCCGGCTGTGATTTCGGCAAGCATGTGATTCCCTACTGCCACAGCAAGGGCGATCGGATCTTCGCTTTCGAGTATAATGGCTACTGGAAGGACGTGGGGACACTGGGCTCCTACTGGGAGGCCAACATGGAGCTGGTGGATATTATTCCCGTGTTCAACCTCTATGAGGAGTTCTGGAAGATCTACACCAAGAGCGACATCCTTCCGCCCCAGTACATTTCCGGCGATTCTGTGATCGAGAGAAGCATCATCGCCGAAGGGACCGAAGTTTACGGAAAGGTTTACAATTCGGTGGTGGGCGTCGGCGTAAAGATCGGAAAAGACGCCGTGATCCGGGATTCGATTTTGATGTCCGGCGTGGTGATCGGCGACGGAACCATCGTGGACAAGGCGATCGTTGCGGACAATGTGACGGTCGGGGCGAATGTCCGTCTGGGCTGTGGCAACTATGCGGAGAGCAAGTTAAATCCCAAGGTTTATGCCTTTGACCTGGTGACGGTGGGCGAGGATTCCTCCATTCCCGACAATGTGAGCATCGGAAGGAATACGGCCATTTCCGGCGTGACGGAGGCAGCGGATTATCCGAATGGAAGCCTGGAAAGCGGAGATTACATTATAAAGGCAGGTGGAGAAAAGTGAGAGCGGTAGGTATTATTCTGGCAGGCGGTAACAATAAAAAAATGAGGGAGTTGTCAGAGAAGCGGGCCGTGGCGGCGATGCCTGTGGCCGGCAGCTACAGGGCCATCGACTTTTCCCTGAGCAACATGACCAATTCCCATATCAAAAAGGTGGCGGTTTTCACCCAGTATAATTCCATCTCTTTAAATGAGCATTTGAGCTCTTCCAAATGGTGGGATTTCGGAAGAAAGCAGGGCGGGCTTTACGTGTTTACCCCGACTCTGTCGGCCATCAACAACAACTGGTACAGAGGTACGGCGGACGCCCTCTGGCAGAACATCAACTATTTAAAGAACAGCCATGAGCCTTATGTGGTGATCGCTTCCGGCGACGGTGTCTACAAGCTGGATTACAATAAGGTATTAGAGTATCACATTGCGAAGCAGGCGGACATCACAGTGGTCTGCAAAGACATGCCGGAGAGCGCGGATGTGAGCCGCTTCGGCCTGGTGCGGACCAATGAAGACGGACGGATCGTGGACTTTGACGAAAAGCCCATGGTAGCTACCTCTCATATGGTTTCCTGCGGCATCTATGTGATTCGCCGCCGTCAGCTTATTGAGCTGATTGAAAAATGCGTCGAGGAAGACCGCTATGATTTTGTCCAGGACATCCTGATCCGTTACAAAAATATGAAGCGGATCTACGCGTACAAGCTGGATTCTTATTGGAGCAATATTTCCTGCGTGGATGCATATTACAGGACAAATATGGAATTTTTGAACCCGGAGGTGCGCGGCTATTTCTTCAACACCTACCCCGACGTGTATTCCAAGGTGGACGACAATCCGCCGGCCAAGTATAATGTGGGGGCGAGGGTGCGCAACAGTTTGGTTTCCAGTGGCTGCATCATCAACGGCGAAGTGGAAAATTCTGTGTTGTTTAAAAAAGCATATATCGGAAACAACTGCATTATCCGGAATTCCATTATCCTAAACGATGTCTACATCGGCGACAATACGCGGATTGAAAATTGTATTGTGGAGAGCAGAGATACCATACGCGCCAATATGACTTATATCGGCGAGCCGGATAACATTAAGATTGTGATCGAGAAAAATGAAAGGTTTGTACTCTAGGCTCCCGTGAGCAAAGGACAAAGGAAGGGGACTGTGTAACATGCAGATTACAGACGTGAGGGTTCGGAAAGTATCAAAAGAAGGAAAAATGAAGGCCATTGTGTCCATTACCCTGGATAATGAATTTGTCGTCCACGATATCAAAGTGATTGAGGGAGAAAAGGGCATGTTTATCGCCATGCCCAGCAGAAAAGCCGCAGACGGAGAGTACCGGGACATTGCTCATCCCATCAATTCTGACACCAGAGACAGGATTCAAAACATTATTCTGGCAAAGTATGAAAGTACACTCCTGGAAGCGGAGGAGGAAGAGTAAGAGGAGTCGATCAAAAAAGATTTGCAGAGATTGTAGTAGAAGAGGCGGTTGCCGGAAGAGGGGCCGCCCTCTTTTATATGCACAGGCCCGTGCAGAGGAAATATGCAACTGAAGTGGCGCACGGGGTCTGCGCTCCGCTTCGGTCGGTGCTGAACGTGTGCCACCGGCACACAGCACCGCGCGGCGAGTGGGGGAAGATAAATCTTCCCCCACTCGATTTTTATCTTTGGGGGCGAAAGGAAAGAATATGAAAAACAGATGGAAAAGAACGCTTCTTATGCTGCTGGCTTTTGCTCTGTGCTGTCCTTTCACCCAAAAAACTTATATCCAAAAAAAGGGTATTTAGGGTACCAGACCTTAAATTCCTGCTGCAGAATGATGCGTCACTGTGCAGCAGGAATTTTTTATGTGCGGAGACGTATTCTGCTGGTTCTATTTTCGGCTTCTCCTGCATAGAATAGTGGAGAAGGAGTGGTGATAATTGGCAGAGTACAGGCGTTTTATCTCATATATATATGCTTATGAGGCCGATGTGAAGACAAAGAATGTGGGGTTTGCCAAAATTGAGGCGAGGAATGGCCAGTGCCGAATCAGTATCAGCATCAAGGGTGCATATGAGTGCAGCGGCGGGGAACTGGCCCTCTACGGTTACGGATATCAGGAGGCGGACTGCCTGCTGGTTCCTCTGGGACGGATTCCCGTAAAGAACGGAATGGGAGAAGCGGTATTTGGGAAACAGGAGGAGAATCTTGGCGGGAGCGGCTACGGACTGAGCTTTTTGAAAGGTCTTTATCTGCGGAGCGGAAACTCTGTGAGGAAGGCGTATCTGACCACCTGGGATGATACGGTGATACATATTACAACTCTGCAAGATGCCCGGATTGCCGGAGCAGAAAATGATTTAAAAACGGCGTCCCTGGCTCAGGCGGAAGCGCCGAAGCTGTTGACCGGAATGGAGGTTTTCCGCCAAACGGAGGGGACTGCGAAGGCAGAGCCTGTGAAAATAAGCCTTGTGGATGTGGAGACATTGAAGGCAAGGCTGAAAGAAACAGAAATGCCGGAGCAAAGGCCTGGGCCGGAAATGGGGCCAAGAACGGAACCCAAGTCCGTGTTCAGAATAGAACCAAAAACAGAATTTAAAACAGAAACAAAGGCAGAGGAAAAGATAGAAGATAAATCAGAAGAGAAGATAGAAGCAAAAACAGAAGAAGAATCCAGGGCAGAGACGAACGTAGAATCCGGTACGGAGCTTAACACAGAATCCGGTACGGAATTCGACACGGAATCTGAGAGAGCGGCGGGGGCAGAATCGAGAACAGAGCCAAAGACAGAATTAAAAACAGAACCGGGAACGGACCGGAGGGCAGAAAAGGTAAGACAAAGTCCGAAACCGGAAGAGGATGCTGCCGGGCACATGCCGGAAAATTTTTATTTTCGCGAGGGCTTTTTGGAACTCCCCCTTTGGGAATGTCTGAAAAAGATTTTGCCCAGAAAACGAATTTTGGCGGAGGAGGGATGGGAGGTTTTGCAGATCCATATCCAGGACATCGGGCGGCTGCCCAGGGAAAACTGGCCCTACGGGAATAACAGCTTTGTTCTCCATGGATATTTTCAATATCAGTACCTGATCCTGGCCAGAAGAAAAAGGACGCAGACGAAGCGCTTTCAGTCGGGATATCAGTATATTCTTGGCGTCCCCGGGATTTTTAAGCCGCAGGAAAAGTTCATGGCCTCTATGTTCGGAGTCCCGGAATTTAAACGAGCGTTGGGGAACAAGAATGAGGATTTCGGGTTTTGGTGCGGCTCCGTGCAGATGTAGATCGGGGAATATCCGGGAAAACAGGATACCTCAAAAGGGCTTTCCGTGCAGCGGCATATTTGCCCGGGCTGTGGTTTAAATTTGAAAAAATGGGAAATACTCCGGATAAAAGGAATTGCTCTCAGGGAGGATGTTCTCCCGAAACAGGGCAACATGGTGATCATATGAACAGACAGATTTATTACCATAAAGCAGGAAAATGGTTTTCGCCGGAACTGTTTGGAGGCCAGTTTAAAAAGCTGGTGGCGGAAGTGAGAAAAAGTACAAAGAAAGAAGGAGTACTGTTCCTTTGTATAGGAAGCGACCGCTCCACGGGAGACAGCCTTGGCCCACTGGTGGGCTACAAGCTGCAGAGAACGAAAGGGGAAGGATACCGGGTATTCGGCACGCTGATGCAGCCCATCCATGCAGTGAATCTGAAGGAAACCATGGAAATGATCGGACAGTATTATCGGGACTACGTCATCGTAGCTGTCGATGCGTCGGTAGGTAGATATGAGCATGTGGGCTATATTACGCTGGGACGCGGTGCCATTCGGCCGGGACTGGGAGTCAGCAAAAACTTGATGTCCGTGGGTGATATTTTCATTACGGGGATCGTGGGATACGGAGGGAATTTTGAACCGCTTTTGCAAAACACCCGTCTTTCTGTAGTTATGGAACTGGCAGATTGTATCTGTGCGGGAATTGAGTGCGTTGCGTCTCCGGCCGCAGAAAGGGATGTGGATTATGGAAATACCCAGGAATATCAGGCAGATTGGGGATATTGACAGGGAACTTGGCCTGTATTTGGAAGATTACGTGGCAACCTTTATCGAGAAAATGAGACGGAAGAACGAAACCAGTGTCGGAATTCTCCTCGGCAGACAGGAAAAGGATCAGGACATTCCCTGTTTGTTCATTCGGGGAGCCATTGTGGCGAGGAATTATGAGGTGGATGACGGACGGGTGGTTATGACTGCCTCCGCCTGGAACGATGCCTATGAGCAGGCGGAAAAATGCTTTAAGGATGTGGAGATCTGCGGTTGGTTCCTGTGCAGCAGTGACAGCCGTATGACAGACATTTATAACCTGCAGAAAAGCCACAGCGAAAATTTCAGAAGCCCCCATCAGGTACTTCTGGTCTACGACGGGAACCGGGAGGAGGAGACCATTTACAGGTTTGACGCCCAGGGCGGGCACCGCCTCCAGGGATATTACATATATTACGAGCGGAATGAACAGATGCAGGAGTATATGATCTCCAGAGAACCGACAAGAAAGACGGAGTTTGCAGTCCTCCAGCAGACAAGGGGAGTCTCCGATGAAGCGACCAGACAGTTTCGGAATATTATGGACGGCAAGCAGGAGAAGGAGGCTCAGATGGAGGGGGGGAATACCATCTCCAGGGCACTTCGGACAGTCAGCGTGGCGGCTCTTCTTCTGGGCGCAGGTTTTGGACTGGCAGCCTGGTACAAGTATGACGGCATGCAGGGAATCCGGGAGGTCGCTTCCATGTTCAACGGAAAGGATCAGACAGAGACAGGGGCGGTTTTGGCAGAAAACGGGCAGGCAGAGACAGGACAGGCCCTTGTAAAAGAAGTGGCCGGAGAGGTGATGCCCACGGAAAAACCGTCGGAGGACAGTGAGAGCCAGGCGGCAGCTTCGGAAGCGCCCCAGACAGACGGGACAACTCAGGCGGCTGTGGCTGCAAGCTCCGATGCGTCTTCGGGGCAGACGGCATCGCCGGACGGAACTTCGGCACAGACGCCGTCTGCGGAGACTCCTGGGGAAGTAGCGCCGGCAACGGCGGGGCAGGAGGAAAGCGCGGCGCCTGCCGGGGCAGACGTGGCTTATCAGGAATACGTGGTGAAAAGCGGCGATACGCTTTCTCTGATCTGCAAAGAACATTATGGCAGAGGGACACCGGCTCTGGTGGCGGAGGTGTGCAAATTTAACGGTATGGCCAACGCCAACCTGATTTATGAGGGGCAGGTGTTAAAGCTGCCGGAGCAGTGAGGGCAGGAAGCCTGCCCTCCTTTTGCTGAGGCGTCATGTGGTCTCAAGAAAATCTGCTATTCTGGGAGAGCCTGTGGGGCGGATGAAGGTCCGTGCGGAGGAAACGTTGATGTTCAGCTCAGATTACAGAAGCCTGCGGTTGGACATCTACGCCGGAGCTTCTGGTTCATTTTCTTCATTATGTGGAGCATACGACAGATGCCTTGGCAAAAGAGAGCAGAGAGCCTTAAATCGGCATCATTCACGAGGGGATTGCCAGCTTGAAACGGAGCCGGAGATGGGGGCCTGCTGCTGGGAGAGTACATTGATCAGGAAGTAAGAAATATAGTCCTGTCTGTTATCAGATCTATTTGAAAACCGGGATTGTCTGGGAAAAGAGCAATCCATCTGTATTTATTCCTATAAAAATAAGCATATCTGGAGAAATTCTGTCTTTTTTGTCATGCCATTTCATTTTTAAAGTGTGAAAGCCAAGGGAATGTGGAAAAACAATTGAATTTGATACTTCTTTTCAGTATAATGGGACTTGTGCAAGAGGGAAGGAATCACATATGGACAGAAACAAAGAAAGAGAGAGCAGGAAGCGGAAGCTTCGGGCCGGGGTCATAGACAGTGGGAGGTCTGTGTTGCCGCAGGGCGTTCCGTCAAATGTGGCGGTGCATTTCGGGGAGTCCCCTGACGGAGAGCAGGAGGAACATCGGGAGAAAAACAGAAGGAAGCGCCGGGGCCGTCTCCTCGCGGCGGCTTTTGTGGTTCTTCTTGTGGCGGCGGGGATCACGGGCTATCGTCTGTACCTAAGCAATCATCAATATAAAGAGATCGCTGTTCTCTGGGAAAAGGAGGTTGTAGCGGATGCATCTTCCGGTTATGAGGCTTACGGGGAAAATGTGCTTCGTTATACGAGGGACGGAGCTTCTTATCTGAATCAGAAGGGGGAGGAGATTTGGAATCAGCCCTATGAGATGGAGTCGCCCTTTGCCGCAGTGAGGGGGGACTATGCAGTCATTGCCGACCGGAACGGGTACAGCATTTACATCTGTGACAAAACCGGACGTCAGGGCACGGTGACGACGCAGCTGCCTATTTCGAAGGTTTCCGTATCGGCCACGGGGATTACCGTGGCGATTTTGGAGGACGCGAAGAGCAGCACCATTGCTTTTTATGATAAAACAGGGACAAAGCTGCAAATAGAGGTGCAGGTTACCCTGGCGGGAAACGGTTATCCCATTGATCTGGATATTTCTCCCAACGGAATGCTTTTGATGGTGTCCTATGTATATTTGGATCAGGGGCTGATGCAGAATCAGGTCGTCTTTTACAATTTTGACGACGAGGGCCAGAGCGTGAAGGACCGTCTGGTGGGAGGATTTAAGGAATATGGGGATTCCATTGTGGCAAGGGTCCGTTTTTTGGACAATACCCATGCCTGTGCCTTTGCCCAGGATCGGCTGTGCTTTTATTCTCTGGAGCATACCATGAAACCGGAGCTTACAAAGCAGGTGGATATCAATGGTGAGATTGACAGCATTTGTTATTCGGAAGATTATGCGGGAGTGATTGCTTCGGAGAGCGGCGGGCCGAAAAAGCTGTCTCTTTATGGAAGCTCCGGAAACGAGATCTTTTCAGAGGAGACCGGTGCGGGATATGAGCATATGGAGCTATCCGGTTCCTATGTTCTGCTTTACAGGGAAGCGGAATGTAAAATCTATCATGTTTCAGGAAAGCTAAAATATGAGGGAGCCCTTCCTGGAGGCACGGACAAGCTTATCTGCCTTGGAGAGAGGCATTACATACAGCTCGGACCGCAGTTTGTGAGAGAGCTGGAGCTTCAATGACCGGAGGGGGAAACCTTTCTGAAGCGCCGGCATAAGAAGAAACAGGGAAGGAAATTCGGGAATGGACATCAGATTGATTGCGCTGGATCTGGATGGGACTCTTTTGACTACAGACAAAACATTGACAAAGCATACGGAGCGAGTGCTTTCGCGGGCGGCAAAAAAGGGGGTGTATATTGTTCCGGCCACAGGAAGAAGCCTTACCGGGATCTCTCCGAAAATCCGGGAGCTTCCCTTTGTCCGCTACGCCATTACGGTGAACGGAGCGGCAGTATGGGACATGGGACGGCAGGAACCGATCGTGCGGCAGGCCTTTTCTCCGGAACAGGCGGTGGAATTGTGGGGGTTTATTGCCAAGTATCGGACCATGCGGGACGCATGTATCGACGGAGTCGCCAGAATGGAACCGGAATATTATAATAAGGCAGAGATATTTATGCCGGATGAGCCCGGGCGTATGTTGATCCGCTCCACCAGAAAGCCTACGGAACGACTTGGGGAATTGGTGGCAGACAGGAATGTTACTGTCGAGAAATTTAATCTGTTTTTCCGGGAGGAGGCGGAAGAAGAGCGGCAGCAGGCCAGAAGGGATCTGGCACAGTTTGAGGGACTTTCGGTGACATCTTCTCTGGGGAACAACCTGGAGATCAATCATGTGGACGCGACCAAGGGGAGGGGACTCCTCTCGCTGGCGGCTCATCTGGGACTTGAAATGGGACAGGTCATGGCCTTTGGGGACGGAGAGAACGATGTCTCCATGCTTCGGGCGGCGGGGGTTGGCGTGGCCATGGAAAATGCGCCGAAGGAGGTAAAGGCGGCCGCCGATTTGGTGACCTTAAGCAACGACGAGGAAGGCGTGGCATATTGTATTGAGAAGTACGTGCTGACGGATAGGTAGACATCATGGGAATCAATTTTGTTTTTATTTGCGCAATTGGCATTGTTTTAGTAAATATTATAACAGGGGCGGCGAGAGGTTTTTTGAAGAGCAGCCTCTCTCTGGTGGCCCTTTTGGTCGCCGGCATCGTGGTATCGGCATTAAACCCCTTCGTGACCGGACTGCTCAGGCGGAATACCGGGCTGGACGAATGGATCTCAGAAAAGGTGGGTTCTGCCATTGAAGCACGGCTGGAATCAGCGGTTGCAGACAGACTTGGAGAGGGGGCGGTCAGGGAGGAAGGGGGCAACGTCACTTTGGAGCAGGATGTGACGCTGCCCATGGATGTCACCCTTCCCGACGGGACGGTTCTTCCGGCCGGCACCAGGATCCCCGCAGGGACGACGATCCCTTCGGAGTTCTTCGGAGGGGAGCAGGTGAAGCGGCAGATGGACACGGGGCTTTCCGGCGCCGAACAGGATAAGGTCATTGACATGCTTCCGCTTCCCCAGGGCTTAAAGGATACCATTGCGGAGAATAACAACAGCGCCGTCTATGAACAACTGGGTGTGGAGCATTTTACGGATTATATCGGCGGGTTTGTAGGGAATGTCTGCCTGAATATTGTCGGATATCTTCTCACGTTTATGATTGTGTTTTTTGCCCTCCATCTTGTGATGATGGCCCTTAACGTGGTAGACCGGCTGCCGTTGATTCACGGAATCAATCACTTTGCCGGGGCGATTTTGGGTATCTTCAAGGGCTTTCTGGTGCTGGAGATTTTGTTCCTTTTGCTGATCCCTTTTTCCACGACGGATTTCGGAGCCGGAGTCCTGGCCCAGATCAATGCCAACGGCTTCCTCCGCGCCCTTTATCACGGAAACATTCTGATGAAGCTTTTAGTGGGGTGAAGGCCGGCGGCAGTTGGGACGGTCAATGTCTGGAGTGATATCTGCAGACGCTTTCACGCAGCACCGGCTTCGTGGTATACAGGATAGTATCAAGGCCGATTACAGATAGTTCTCGGGGGATGGAGATACGCAGCTCCCGGGCACGGCGGTAAATTCCCGGGGCGATGAAATCAGATTCGGCAAATGTCCCTTCTCTGATTGAAATGGCGGTCAGAGGAGGATATAACGGGCTGGTCATCGACAAGCCGGACCATGAGCAGGATACGGATGCTCTGCTAAAAGAAGCGGCAGAGGCGCTGGCGGAAATGATGGGCGGCAAGGATACCTCATCCGGAAAATTTGCGTTGGACGGCACCGTGATCACCTCGGAAATGCAGACGAGATTATTGCCATGCATGAAGCAAACGGAATGATGCAGTAAAGGCAAAGGGAAAAAGAACAGGGAAAAATTCGGGAGACGCTCTGAAAAGGGTGTCTTTTGACGTTTCTCCGTTGCAAAAGGGGTGAAGGTATGCTATATTACGTATAAATGGGCTTTTCCAAAAGCCTTGGTTTTTCATGGTTTTTTGCCGATCCATACACGGATCAATAAGAATGAATTTGAGGAGGTACTCCATGAAGGGTATTATTCTTGCCGGAGGAAGCGGCACTCGCCTGTATCCGCTTACAAAGGTAACGTCCAAGCAGCTCCTGCCGATTTATGACAAGCCGATGATCTATTACCCCCTGTCCGTTTTGATGAATGCGGGGATCCGGGAAATTCTGATCATCTCCACGCCGGAGGATACGCCCCGGTTTGAATCCCTTCTGGGGGATGGACATCAGTTTGGCATCGAGCTTTCCTATGCGGTGCAGCCCAGTCCAGACGGACTGGCCCAGGCATTTATCATCGGGGAGGAATTTATCGGAACGGACTCCGTGGCCATGGTCCTCGGCGACAATATTTTCCACGGCAACGGCCTGACCAGAAGGCTTCGGGCGGCAGCGGCCAAGGAGAAGGGCGCCACGGTGTTTGGCTATTACGTGGATGATCCGGAGCGGTTCGGCATCGTGGAGTTTGACGAGGAGGGAAAAGCCGTTTCCCTGGAGGAAAAGCCTGCCCATCCGAAGTCCAATTACTGTGTGACCGGCCTGTATTTCTATGACAACCGGGTGGTGGAATACGCGAAGAACCTGAAGCCCTCCGCCCGCGGCGAGCTGGAGATCACGGACCTCAACAAGATCTATCTGGAAAAAGGTGAGCTGGAGGTGACCCTTCTTGGACAGGGATTCACTTGGCTGGATACGGGAACCCACGAGTCCCTGGTGGACGCCACCAATTTTGTCAAGACGGTGGAAACCCATCAGCACCGGAAGATTGCCTGTCTGGAAGAGATTGCTTATCTCAGGGGCTGGATCAGCAAGGAAGAGCTGATGGAAACCTATGAGGTTTTGAAAAAAAATCAGTACGGCGCGTATTTAAAAGACGTCATGGACGGAAAATATATAGATAAGAAATTTGATTGATCCATACGAAGGATCGGGAATTCTGACTGAAGTGAGGAAAAGAATATGAAAATTTTGGTGACAGGCGGGGCCGGCTTCATCGGCGGGAATTTTGTGCATTACATGGTGAACAAATATCCGGAGGATATGATCGTCAATTTGGACCTTCTCACCTATGCGGGGAATCTGGAGACCTTAAAGCCGGTGGAGGATAAGCCCAATTATAAGTTTGTGAAGGGGGATATTGCGGACCGTCCCTTTATCATGGAGCTCTTTGAGAAGGAGCAGTTCGATGTAGTGGTCAATTTTGCGGCGGAGAGCCACGTGGACCGTTCCATTACCAACCCGGGACTGTTTGTGCAGACCAATGTTTTGGGGACGCAGACCCTTCTGGACGCGTCGAAGCAGTTTGGCGTGAAGCGCTATCATCAGGTGTCCACCGACGAGGTCTACGGGGATCTGCCCTTGGACCGGCCGGATCTGTTTTTCACCGAGGAGACACCCCTCCATACGTCCAGTCCCTATTCGGCCAGCAAGGCGGGAGCGGATCTTCTGGTCCTGGCTTATTATCGGACTTTCGGGACGCCGGTGACGGTTTCCCGCTGTTCCAACAACTACGGCCCTTACCATTTTCCGGAAAAGCTGATCCCGCTCATGATCAGCCGGGCCCTGGCCAACGAGAGTCTTCCCGTGTACGGAAAGGGGGAGAATGTCCGCGACTGGCTTCATGTCTCGGACCACTGTGCTGCCATCGACCTGATTATCCGGAAAGGAAAGGTTGGGGAGGTCTACAACATCGGCGGACACAACGAGCGGACCAACCTGGAGGTGGTGAAGACCATCTTAAATGCCCTGGACAAGCCGGAAAGCCTGATTCAGTATGTGACAGACCGGCCCGGCCATGACAGACGCTACGCCATCGACCCGACGAAGATCGAGACGGAGCTTGGATGGGAGCCTCAGTACACCTTTGACACGGGCATCGCCATGACCATTCAGTGGTATCTGGACAACCAGGACTGGTGGAAGCACATCTTAAGCGGGGAGTACAGCAATTATTTTGAAACCATGTACGGAAACCGTCTGCATGAATAGGCGGCGGACGGCATAGAAAGGAATTAGGAGGCAAAGCATGAGGGTATTGGTGACTGGTGTTAAGGGCCAGCTTGGCTATGACGTGATGAATGAGCTTGCAAAGCGGGGCATTGAGGGCGTCGGCGTGGATATTGAAGAGATGGACATCACGGACGCGGCTGCGGTCTGTTCGGTGATCAGGGAGGCGAAGGTGGACGCGGTGATCCACTGTGCGGCGTTCACGGCGGTGGACGCGGCGGAGGAAAAGCTGGAACTTTGCAGAAAGATCAACGGCGGCGGCACGGAGAATATCGCGAAGGTCTGTAAAGATCTGGATATCAAGATGATGTATATCAGCACGGATTATGTGTTTGACGGGGAGGGCCTGAGGCCTTGGGAGCCGGATGACGAGAGGAATCCTCTGAATGCCTACGGCCTGTCCAAATATGACGGGGAGCTGGCTGTTGAGAAATATGTGGAGAAGTTCTTTACGGTGCGGATCGCTTGGGTCTTCGGTGTCAACGGGAAGAATTTTATCAAGACCATGCTTCGCCTCGGCGAGGCGAACGGCGCCGTGAGTGTGGTGGACGATCAGATCGGCTCACCCACCTACACCTATGATCTGGCGAGACTTCTGGTGGATATGATTCAGACGGAGAAATACGGAAGATATCACGCCACCAATGAGGGCCTTTGCAGCTGGTACGAGTTTGCCTGCGAGATTTTTAAGCAGGCCGGCATGGAGGTGAAGGTGACGCCCGTGGACAGTGAGACCTATGGGAAGATGTTCCCGATGGCGGCGAAGCGGCCGAAAAACAGCCGGATGTCGAAGGATAAGCTGGATGTGAACGGGTTTGAGCGGCTTCCCGCATGGCAGGATGCCCTCTCCCGGTATCTGGAGATCATAAAAGGTTAAAAAGAATAAGCTTGGCAGGAGTGAGGCATGGGTAAGTATTTTGGTACGGACGGCTTCCGGGGAGAAGCCAATAAAGTATTGACGGTGGAGCACGCCTATAAGGTAGGCCGGTTCCTCGGATGGTATTACGGGGCCAGGGTGGGGAACAAGTGCCGGGTGGTCATCGGCAAGGATACCAGGCGCAGCAGCTATATGTTTGAGTACTCTCTGGTGGCGGGGCTCACGGCCTCCGGGGCCGATGCCTGTCTGCTCCACGTGACTACCACCCCCAGTGTGTCCTATGTGGTGCGGACGGAGGAGTTTGACTGCGGTATTATGATTTCCGCCAGCCACAACCCTTTCTATGATAACGGAATCAAGGTGCTGAACGGAAGGGGAGAGAAGCTGGAGGAAGAGGTCACGGCCCGGATTGAGGCGTATATTGACGGAGAGAGCGGGGAGATTCCCTTTGCGGTGAAGGAGGGGATCGGCAGGGCCTCCGACTATTCTCAGGGACGGAACCGGTATATCGGTTATCTCATTTCTCTGGCGGTCCGCTCTTTTAAGAATGTGAAAGTGGGCCTGGACTGCTCCAACGGCAGCGCTTTCTCCATTGCGAAAAGTGTCTTTGACGCCTTGGGCGCGAAGACATATGTGATCAACAACGAGCCGGACGGAACTAATATCAACCGGGAATGCGGCTCCACTCATATTGAAGTTTTACAGAAGTTTGTGGTGGAAAACGGGCTGGATGTGGGGTTTGCCTATGACGGCGACGCGGACCGGTGTATTGCGGTGGACGAGAACGGACGTGTGGTAGACGGAGATTTGATACTTTATGTCTGCGGTCTTTACATGAAGGAGCGGGGAATGCTGGATACCAATACGGTAGTGACCACGGTCATGTCCAACATCGGCCTCTACAAAGCCTTTGACATTGCCGGGATCCACTATGAAAAGACCAATGTGGGCGACCGCTTTGTCTATGAGAACATGGTGAATAACGGGCATCGTCTTGGAGGAGAGCAGTCGGGGCATATTATCTTCAGCAAATATGCGTCCACTGGAGACGGCATTTTGACCTCCTTAAAGTTGATGGAGGTGATGCTGGAGAAAAAAGAAACGCTGGGAAAACTGGCCTCCCCGGTGGAGATCTATCCCCAGCTTCTTAAAAATATCCGGGTGAAGGATAAGCCGGCCGCAAGAGCCGACGCAGATGTGCAGGCGGCAGTATCCGAAGTGGAGAAAGCTCTTGGAAACGACGGCCGGATCCTGGTTCGGGAAAGCGGCACGGAGCCGGTGATCCGGGTTATGGTGGAGGCCAGAACCAACGAGCTCTGCGAGAAGTATGTTTCCAAGGTTCTGGAGGTAATAAAGGCGAAGGGACATGAAGAATAGAGGAGAGTTGAGGAGGCGCCGGATCTTTCTGGCGCTCTCCCTTTTATGGATGGCTGTGATCTTTTATTTCTCCGGCCAGAGCGGCAGCGAATCCGGAGCCCTGAGTGGTTCTTTTTCAGAATTTCTCGGCCTGCCTGAGTGGATGCTCAGAAAAGGCGCCCACATGGCGGAGTATGCCCTCCTCGGTTTTTTTCTGTACGGCTTTTTCGGGGCATGCCCCTGGAAGCGTCCCTGGCTTTCCTCCTGGGGAACGGCAGTCCTCTATGCCGCCTCCGACGAACTCCACCAGATGTTTTCCGCCGGCCGCACCCCTGCCCTCAGGGACGTGTGTATCGACACCGCCGGAGCCGTTCTCGGAATCGGAGTTATGTGTTTGCTCACAGCTTTAGTACGGAAAGTCCACGGCCGCCAGCCAGGAGGTTGTCAATGATTCCATATAGCAGACATTTATTGTCTATGATGAACAAATTTGTCAGAGATGTCTGGCATCCGTTTTTTGAGTACGACAGGAATTTTTCACCAGTTGTCTTGCGAAAAACAGGGAGGAAACCGGTGCTTTCCTGATCAAGCTGACAGGGAACGCCGGGCCTCTTCTGCCTGTGGACGATAGGAAGGATTTTCCGGTTTTACGAGCATAGCGCAGGCAATTTTTGCCGACCCGGTTTGATGGAGGCAAAATTGCCGGCAAAGGGCGGCGCAGTAAAATCGGAAAATCCGACGTGTCTGCGGGCAGCAGACGCCCGGCGTTCCCTGTCGGAATCTCGACAGAAAGCACAGGTTTGCTCCCGTCATGAGCAGAAAGGAGTATTTTATGAAACCCTGGGAGGCAAATATCCGGAGAGTAACCCCATATGTGCCCGGCGAACAGCCGAAAAAATCCAATATGATCAAATTAAATACCAATGAAAACCCTTACGGGCCGTCTCCGGCAGTGAAGAAGGCGGCAAGGGATTTCGATACGGAGCTTCTGCGCCTGTATCCGGATCCGTCGTCGGAGCTTTTGGTGGATGCCCTGGCGATGCGATACGGCCTTGGGCGGGATCAGATTTTTGTAGGAGTCGGTTCCGACGATGTCCTTGCCATGTCCTTCCTCACCTTTTTCAATTCCGGCAGGCCCATCCTCTTCCCGGATATTTCCTACTCCTTTTACAGCGTGTGGGCAGAGCTTTACAGGATTCCCTATGAGCGTCCGGCTCTGGACGGCGAATTTCGGATCCGGAAGGAGGATTATTACAAAGAAAACGGCGGGGTGGTTTTCCCGAATCCCAATGCGCCGACATCCCTGGCCCTGGGCCTTGCCGACGTGGAGGACATCATTGCTCACAATCAGGAATCGGTGGTCATCGTGGATGAGGCATATATTGATTTCGGAGGGGAATCGGCGCTGGGGCTCCTCTCGAAATACGAAAACCTGCTGGTGGTGCAGACGTTCTCCAAGTCCCGTTCCATGGCAGGGCTTCGGATCGGGTTTGCCATGGGAAATCCGGCTCTGATAAAGGCATTAAATGACGTGAAGTATTCCTTTAACTCCTATACCATGAACCAGACGTCTCTGCTTCTCGGAACGGCGGCCGTGGAGGACGAGGCATACTTTCAGGAGACCGTCGGAAAGATCAAAGCCACCAGAGAGCGGGCGAAGGAGCGGCTTCGTGCTTTGGGTTTTGTCTATCCGGAGCCTTCCGCCAACTTTATTTTTGTAACCAGGCCGGGAACAGACGCCAGGACGCTTTTTGAAGCTCTGAAGGAAAAAGATATCTATGTCCGCTATTTCGATGCGCCGAGGATCAATCAGTATCTTCGCGTCACTGTCGGCACGGACGGGCAGATGGAACGGTTGTTTGAGTTTTTGGAAAATTATTTATAGTGAACAACAAAAAATTGTTTTTGGCGTTCGCTATACTTATGATTTGCCGGATATTAAACTGGAGACAGATGACACGGTAATTACGGCCAGACTGCCGGAAACAGTGGACAGTAAGGAATCTAAAGCCTTGCAATCCTTGTCGACCTGTGACTATTATGGGGAAAGGATCTGATGGGAGCTTTTATCGCGTATATATTGACAAATATATATTGACAAAAGACAAATGCCCTGTTATCATCAAAAAGAAAACAAGGGCGTTTCTTCGTGGGGAGGAGTACGCCTTTTTGCTTTTATCGGAATAAAAAGGAGTTTTGCCATATGAGTGAAAACAGATATACTAGGGAGGACGTGGTCCGTCTGGCGGGTGAGGAGGATGTGGAATTCGTCCGCCTGCAGTTTCCGGATATTTTCGGGGTTTTGAAGAACATGGCCATTACCGTGAGCCAGCTTGAGAAGGCCCTAAACAATGAATGCAGCTTTGACGGCGTGTCCGTGAACCGTTATGGGGAGTTTGCCAGGACGGATCTTTTTCTCCGGCCGGATCTGGACACCTTTGAGATATTCCCTTGGCGGCCCAAGCAGGGGAAGGTGGCGCGCCTGATCTGTGACGTATACAATGTGGACGGGACGCCTTATGCCGCCGACACCCGTCTGGCTTTAAAGCGGGTGGTGGAAAAGGCGGGGAGGATGGGATATGTGTTCAAGGTGGAGCCGGAGTGCGAGTTTTTTCTGTTCCAGATCGACGACGACGGGAAGCCGACCACGGTGACCTATGAGCAGGCCGGATATTTTGACGTGGGCCCGGTGGATTTTGCGGAAAATGTACGCCGGGACATTGTCCTCAACCTGGAAGATATGGGCTTTGAAGTCCGTTCCTCCCACCATGAGAAGGCGCCGGGACAGCATGAAATCGATTTTAAGTACAGTGATGCCCTGAAAACGGCGGATAACCTTCTGACCTTCAAAATGACGGTGAAGTCCATTGCCAAACGTCATGGGCTCCATGCAACCTTTATGCCGAAACCCAAATCAGATGTGGACGGTTCCGGTATGCATATCAACATGTCCCTTTGGGATGAGGAAGGAAGAGATGTCTTTTATGATGAGGAAGCTCCGTATAAGCTCAGCCGGACGGCGCGCCAGTTTATGGCGGGGATCCTTAAGCACATCCGGGCCATAACGGCTCTCACGAACCCGCTTGTGAATTCTTATAAGCGGCTGGTGCCGGGGTTTGAGGCGCCGGTCTACGCCACCTGGTCGGCGGAAACAGTCTTTGCCCTGCTCCGGGTACCGGCAGTCATGGGAAGCCATGCCAAGCTGGAGCTTCGCTCCCCGGATCCCACGGCAAATCCCTACCTGGTGTTTGCCGCCTGTCTGGCCGCAGGCCTTGAGGGGATTGAAAAAGGTCTGGAGTTATGTCCCAGCGTGGATGTGAATGTGTCGGCCTGGACAGACGAACAGAGAAAGACCCTTGATATTGAACGGCTGCCCAAGAATATGTGTGAGGCGGTCGATGCCCTGGAGGCGGACGGATTTGTCACGGGGATTATGGGGGAACAGCTGGCAAAACAGTATATCGACGCAAAGCGAAAGGAATGGGATACGTACCGCAGGCAGGTGACCGAATGGGAGACCAGAGAGTATCTGAACCGCTATTAGGATCCTGCTGCGGGGCCGGGAGGTGACAGCATGGCCAATATCATCGTGGTATTTCCGAAGATGGAGGATGCGAAAAAAATTCGGAATATCCTGAACAGAAACGGATTCCATGTCATCGCCGTCTGCACCACGGGAGCGCAGGCATTAAACTGCATTGAGGGACTGAACGACGGAATTGTGGTTTGCGGATACCGGTTTGCAGATATGCGCTGCGGGGAACTGCACGAATATCTGCCGGATGGTTTTGAAATGCTTCTTGTGGCATCAGAACAGCACTGGGGAGAAATTGCGGCGGACAATTTCGTCTGCATTGGAATGCCCTTAAAACTCCATGATCTTGTGGATACGCTGACGATGATTGAAGAGACACAGCTTAGACGGAGGCGGAGGCGGAAGGCATGGCCGAGGGAGAGGGACGGAGAAGAGCAGGCAGTGATTGCCAGAGCAAAAGAAATTTTGATGGAGCGAAATAATATGACAGAGACGGAGGCCCACCGTTATGTCCAGAAGTGCAGTATGGACAGCGGCACGAACATGGTGGAAACGGCACATATGATTCTTGACATCATGAAGCAGTGAAGGCGGCGGGGGGCCGGAAAGGCGGTTGGAATTGAAATTTACAAAAATGCAGGGGCTTGGAAATGACTATGTGTATGTGAATTGTTTCGAAGAAACGGTGGACTCCCCGCAGCTTTTGGCGAAAGCCCTCAGCGACAGGCATTTTGGTATCGGCGCGGATGGGCTGATTTTGATCTGTCCCTCAAAGAAGGCGGGCTGCCGGATGGAGATGTACAACGCAGACGGTTCCCGTGGGGCTATGTGCGGAAACGGGATCCGCTGTGTGGCGAAATACGCCTATGAAGCGGGTCTTGTAAAGGGAGAGGAGATGACGGTGGAGACGGACAGTGGGATCCGCCATGTGAAATGCCGGCCGGAGAACGGAAAGGTCCGCCTGGTGGAGGTGGATATGGGGATTCCTGTGGTGGGAGAGCGGGAGGCGTTCCTCTGGGAGGGAAAGGAGCTTTTCTTCACACCGGTGGATATGGGAAATCCTCATGCGGTGTTTTTTGGCCATTTGTCAGAGCTTCCGGCGGTTTCCTGTTTTGGCCCTGCGGTGGAAAAAAGCCCCCGTTTTCCGGAAGGGGTGAATGTGGAGGTGATTCAGGTGGAGAGTGCGGAGGCACTGTCCATGAGGGTATGGGAGCGGGGGACCGGAGAGACCATGGCCTGCGGAACCGGGGCATGCGCGGCTTTTGCGGCGGCAAAGACCCTGGGATTTACAGGGGATACCGGTGTTGTGAAGCTTTTGGGCGGAGACCTGGAGATTGCATGGCCCGGCACGGGAGAGCCGCTTGTGATGACCGGACCGGCAGTGGAAGTGTTCCGGGGAGAAATTATCCTATAAAATGCTTGTTTTTGCTTGTTTTTTTGATAGAGTTAATTTATACTGTTATATAGTCGGATTTTGTAAGAAGCTTTTTGTCGTATAGGAAACATATCATGAGGCCGCTGCGATGGATAGGTGCAGGGCCTCTTTTTACAAATATGGAAAGTACAGACAGAACCTGCGCAGATTGACGAGGTTACATAGGAGACGGCAGATATGATGGATTATCGTGAACTTGAGGAGCGGCTGGAGAGCATGCCGGGAAATATCAGTTTTTATTATCGAAATCTTGCCACAGGAGAAGAGTTCTCGTACCGGGACGGGGAGAAATTGATGGCGGCCAGTGTCATCAAGCTGTATGTCATGGCGGCGGCTTTTGCGAGGATTGCCGACGGCAGGCTGGATCCGGAGCAGATGATTGTCACCGGCAGGGCGGATTTTGTGCCTTCCTGCGGTGCGGTGGCCTATCTCCATGAGGGACTCCAGGTGACAGTTCTGGATTTAATCACGCTGATGATCATTTTCAGCGACAACACGGCGACCAATATCCTGATTGATTTGATCGGAATCGACGAGATCAATGAGGAGATCCGGAGGCTGGGCTTTCGGGATACCTGGCTCAGAAGGAAGATGTTTGATGCAGAGAAGTCCCGCCGGGGGATTCAGAACCTGATTACGGCGGGGGAAGTCGGCCGGTTTTTTCAAGAGCTGTATGAGAAGAACCTGGTGGACGAGGCTTCCAGTGAAAAGATGCTGGCGATTCTCAAGGATCAGCAATTAAACGGAAAGATTCCGTTCTATTTGAAAGCGCTTGCCGAGGAGCCGGATATTGCCCACAAGACCGGTGAGGATACGGGAATCACCCATGACGTGGGGATTGTGTACGGAAAAGAGCCGTTTATCGTCTGCTTTTGCGGAAATGAGACGGACACGCCCCGGTTTGAACGGTTCATGGCGGAAATTTCTTTAGAGCTGTACCAGAACACTCTGAGTTAAACTCCATAAGGGTTTGACATATTCGGTAATGTCTGCGTAAGCGGACATGTCCGTTTAGTAACACAATTTTCAGAAGGAGGAAAGTAAATGAAAAAGAGAAGATGGATTGCCCTGGCTTTGTGCGCGGCCATGCTGGCTTCGACAGCATTAACCGGCTGCGGAGGAGGGGATAAGCCAGAGGGCGGCAAGACAGAGACGCAGGCACAGGGCGGGAGCCAGACGGGGGAGACAGACGCAGCGCCGGCAGACAGTTCGGATCCCGCGGTGTATACCGAACTGTATTCCAGCGAGTGCGCGACCTTGAATTATCTTGTGACATCCAATACCGACGAGATGCAGATCGGCGCAAACTGTATCGATACCCTGGTGGAATATGATTCCAAGGGCCAGCTGAAAGAGGGACTTGCCACGGAGTGGAGTTACGATGAGGCGTCTCTCACCTGGACCTTCAAGCTCAGGGATGCGAAGTGGGTGGATTCCACCGGCGCGGAAGTGGCCGACGTGACGGCTCAGGACTTTGTGGATGCCATGAAGTATGCGCTGACGCCGGAAAACGAGAGCGGCACGGTTCAGAATCTGTTTGGTGTGATTGCAAACGCAGAGGAATATTTCAACGGACAGGCTTTTAACGGCGGAGCCGACGAGGATGGCAATGTCTGGGAGGCGATTGATTTCTCAGAGGTGGGCGTAAAGGCCGTGGATGAACATACCCTGACCTACACTCTGACCACAGAGGTTCCTTATTTTATCTCTTCTCTGACCTACATTATTTACATGCCTGCCTACGGCCCTCAGCTGGAGGAACTGGGCAAGGAGTTCGGTACTGCGGCAGATAAGATGTACTACAACGGGGCCTATTACCTTTCGGAGTTTTCTCCTCAGGAGAAGCGGACTTATACGAAGAACTCTCTCAACTATGACGCCGACAACGTATTCATCGACGAGATCCAGATGATCTACAATCCGGAAGCCAATACCCTTGGGCCGGAGATGGTCAAGAGGGGCGAGGTGGACTCCGCTACCATCGGCGCAGAACTTTTGGATGACTGGCTTGCCGGCGAGGATACCAAAGATCTGGTCAGCAAGGCCCGTTATTCTACGGACTATGCCTATTTCTACTGCTTCAACTTCAATCCCCAGTTTGACGAGGAGTACGAGCCGGAGAACTGGAAGAAGGCGGTAAATAACGAAAATTTCCGTCAGGCTCTGTTCCATGCCGTTGACAAGACAAAGGCAGTGGCCGTTTCCGAGCCCAATACGCCGGAGGATTACGTACTGTCCACCATTACTCCCTTCGAGTTTGCTTACACGGAGGACGGCACGGACTATACCACCATGGGCAAGCTGGCGGGAAGAGGGGCAACCTTCGACGAGGCTGAGGCGGTCAAGTACAGAGATGCAGCCAAGGAGGAGCTTGCGAAAGAGGGCGTCACCTTCCCGGTGAAAGTTCTCATGCCTTACAATCCCGAGGTCACCAACTGGGATAAGGAGTGCCAGGTGGTGGAGCAGCAGGTGGAAGCTCTGTTGGGAAGCGACTTCATTGATATCATCGTTGAGGCGGGACCCAGCGACAGCTTCTTGAGTAATGTGCGCCGTTCCGGCAAATACGCCTTCATGCTTTGCAACTGGGGCGCAGACTATGCAGATCCGGAGACCTGGACGGATCCCTTTTACGAGAGTAAGAGTGAATCCGGTTATGACGGAGGCTCCAGCTATGCCTTCCTGGGCACGGCCGTTACAGAAGGTACGGCGGCAGGGCCAGCAGTGAAGGAGTATTTCGACAAGATCGATGCGGCTAAGGAGATCACTTTGGACACCAAGGCCCGCTACGAAGCCTTTGCCGAGGCCGAGGCCGTGCTTTTGGACCATGCGCTGGTGATTCCTTCCAATATCTCCATAAGCTCTTATATGGCGACGAAGCTGAACGTGTTTGAAGGCCAGTACGCCTCCTTCGGCGTGTCGTCGCTGAGATTTAAGGGACAGCATCTGCTCGACCACTATGTCTCCATGGAAGAGTTCGAGGCGAACAGAGATAAATAAAAGTTGTCACGAAGTATCCGACAGAATATGCTGCCGACTGTCCGGCAGCATATTCTGTCGGATTGCCAGAAAGTCTTAAAGCCCGATGAGTAAAGGAGTTCAGTACATGTTCAAGTATTTATGCAAACGAATCGGGCGTTCGCTGCTGACGTTGGTGATCATACTTATCATTGTGTTCAGTCTGCTGCGCCTGATGCCCATTGAGGGATATTTTCCTAATTATGAAAAAATGACCCCGCAGCAGATTCAGGTGGGTCTTCGGGAAATGGGGCTGACGGACCCGCTTCCCAAACAAATCGTCCGTTTTTTCGGTGACCTTCTCCAGGGAGATATGGGAACCTCCAGAATCTACCGGGCCAATGTGCCGGTCAGTGAAATTCTTGCGGACAAGGTGCCTATATCCATCAAACTGGGCGTATTGTCCATGTTGGTATCTCTATGCCTGGGCATCCCTCTGGGAGCGCTGATGGCCAGGTACAAATTCCGCTTTTTTGACAAAATAGGAACGCTGTTTATCATCTGTATTGAGGCAGTTCCGGCAGCGATCTATTTTCTGTACATCCAGCTTTACGGGACCCAGCTGTTGGACGTGGGGCTTTTGTTTGACGCAGGCAACCCGAAGTGCTGGATTCTTCCGGTCTTTTCCATGTCTCTCTATAACATTTCCTTCTACGGCATGTGGCTCAGAAGGTATATGGTAGACGAAAGCAACAAGGATTATGTGAAGCTTGCAAGAGCCAAGGGAGTCTCCGAGAGCGGCGTGATGTTCAAGCATATTTTCCGGAATGCTTTTGTGCCGCTGGCTCAGTATATTCCCACGGCGTTTTTGAATACAGTCATCGGTTCTATTTATATTGAATCCCTCTACAGTATTCCCGGAATGGGAGGCTTGCTGGTAACGGTTGTCAAAAAGCATGATAACACCATGGTGCAGGGGATCGTGCTCCTCTATGCCTGCGTGGGTGTTCTGGGACTTTTGCTGGGAGACCTTCTGATGGTGCTTTTTGATCCAAGAATCAGTCTCGGAAAGAAAGAAGGTGACAGATGATGAAACAGTTCAGTTACCGTCATACGAAGGAAGCGGAGTTGATGTCGAACCTGGATGCGGCCGCAAAGGGGCAGGCAGAGCTTTCGGAAGAAGAGTTGTTTTCCTTCGCCGGGTTTGATGCGTCCGAGGTGGAGCGCACCGGTTACAGCAATTATTCTTACTGGAGAAGCACCGTGCGTGCCTTCTTTAAAAATAAAGTGGCAGTTGTACTTCTGACGCTCCTGGTCCTGCTTCTTCTCTTCACCTTTGTCCAGCCCTATCTGCCCGGGCAGTATGATCCCAATGAGATCGTCAATGATGAGAAGGGAATGCAGTACCGGAATGTGCCGCCGGGGGATCAGTTTCTTCTCGGGACCAACTCGATCGGCCAGGATCTGTGGGCCAGAATCTGGGCAGGAACCAGAACCTCCCTGTTTATCGGTCTTGTTGTGGCTGTCGTGGAGGCTCTGATCGGGATCACCGTGGGGGTGATCTGGGGGTACGTGAGAAAGGCGGACGTGATCCTGACAGAAATATATAATATCATTGATAATATACCGAATACGATTGTACTGATTTTGATCTCCTATATTTTGAAGCCGGGCATCAGGACATTGATCTTTGCCATGTGCCTGACAGGGTGGATTCAGATGGCTCGGTTTATCAGAAATCAGATTTTAATCATTCGCGACCGGGATTACAATGTGGCCAGCCGCTGCCTGGGAACCCCCACCTGGAAAATCATGGTAAAAAATCTTCTCCCTTATCTGGTATCCGTGATTATGCTGCGCATGGCGCTCACCATTCCCGGGGCCATCGGAAGCGAGGTATTTATTACCTATATCGGCCTGGGGCTGCCGGTGGATGTTCCAAGCCTCGGAAATCTGATCAATGAAGGGCGTGCGCTGATCACCAGCCCGGCCCTGCGCTATCAGCTCCTGTATCCGACCATCATTCTTTCGTTTGTGACTATTTCGTTCTATATTATCGGAAACGCATTTTCAGATGCCGCCGATCCCAAGAACCATGTATAGGAAAGGAGGCGGAAAGCTATGGCTGATAAAATACTGACTGCAGAGAATCTGGAGATTAAATTCAAACTGCGGGGAAAAACGTTAAACGCCATCCGGGGAGTTTCCCTGGATCTCTATAAGGGGGAGATTCTCGCCATTGTGGGAGAGTCCGGAAGCGGGAAATCCGTGTTTACCAAGTCCTTTATGGGACTCCTTGACCGGAACGGAAGCGTCGCCGGCGGCAGGATCATGTACTATGGGCGGGATGACCATGAGCCTCTTGACCTGACGGCCATTAAAAAAGAAAAAGAGTGGTACCGGATCCGGGGACATGAGATCGCCATGATTATGCAGGATCCCATGACCAGCTTAAATCCCTTAAAGACCATCGGAAAGCAGATCATGGAGGCGGTGCTCCTCCATCAGGACGTAAGCCGGGTGGAAGCCAAAAAGAAGACCCTCAAATATCTGGAGGATGTGGGCATACAGGATCCCGGGCGGAGGTTTTCCCAGTATCCCCATGAGTTTTCCGGCGGAATGCGCCAGCGGGTGGTCATTGCCATCGCCATTGCCTGCGCGCCTCAGATTCTGATCTGCGACGAGCCCACCACGGCTTTGGACGTGACGATCCAGGCACAGATCCTTGACCTGTTAAAGACGCTGCGCCACAAATACCGTCTGTCGATTATCCTGATTACCCATGACCTGGGAGTTGTGGCCAATATCGCGGATCGGGTGGCGGTCATGTATGCGGGAGATATTATTGAGAGCGGGACCAGTGAAGATATTTTTTATGACCCCAGGCATCCTTACACCCAGGCGCTGCTCTCTTCCCTGCCTCAGATCGGGGTAAAGGGGACGGATTTGTTTTCCATTCCCGGCACGCCGCCCAATCTGTTTACGGAGATCAAGGGAGACGCCTTTGCGCCCAGGAACCCGAAGGCCCTGAAAATTGACTTTTTGAAGGCGCCGCCTTATTTTGAGATCTCTTCCACCCACAGGGCCAAGACCTGGCTGCTTGATCCCCGGGCGCCCAAGGTGGATCCGCCGGAAGTGGTAGAGAAAATTCGGAATGGAGGTCTGGTTTGATGGAGAGAGAAGTTTTGCTGGAAGTAAAGGATTTGGACGTGGTCTACGGCGGAAGAAAAAAGAAGTTTCATGCGGTCAAGAAAGTGAACTTTAAGATATATAAAGGTGAAACCTTCGGCCTGGTGGGAGAATCCGGTTCCGGGAAGACCACCATCGGCCGGGCCGTCATGCGGATCGTTCCGTCCTGTGGCGGAGAAGTTTTATATAAAGGGGAGAAGATCAACGGAAAGATATCGAGGGAGCTTGACCGGAAGGTGATCAAGGAGATCCAGATGATTTTTCAGGATCCCCAAGCCTCTTTGAATGAGCGGGCCAAGGTGGATGAGATCATCAGCGAAGGCCTGATGAATATTGAAAAAGGGCTCTGTGAGAAAGAGCGGAAGGCGCGGGTGGAGCAGGCGATCATGGACGTGGGGCTGCTCCCGGAGTTTGCCAGCCGCTTCCCCCATGAGTTTTCCGGCGGACAGAGGCAGAGGATCGGCATCGCCAGGGCGCTGATCATGAATCCGGAATTCATCATCGCCGACGAACCGATCTCGGCCCTGGATGTGTCTGTCCGGGCCCAGGTGCTGAACCTTCTGGCGGACATGCAGAAAAAACGGCGGATTACCTACCTCTTTATCGCCCATGATCTGTCGGTGATGCGTTTTATCACGGACCGGATCGCCGTGATCCATAAGGGGCGGATTGTGGAGATGGCGGAGACAGAGGAGTTGATCAGGCATGCCGTCCATCCTTATACCAGGGCTCTGCTCTCTGCCATCCCCATGCCGGATCCGAAGCATGAGCGGGAGAAGAAGCTCCTGGTGTATGATCCGGAAATGCACGATTACTCGGCGCATGGACCGGAGTGGATGGAACTTCGGCCGGGCCATTTTGTGCTGGCGGACGAGAAAGAAGCGAAGGCATGGACAAAGTGAGTATTAAGGAGAACGGAATGAAGTGTGCAGTGGTAACGGAAGCGGTCAGTACCATTTATGAAGGCCCTTTCCGGGAGCGGGAGTCCGGGGGAAAGACTGTTTCCGCCATTTCGGATGAGGGGCTTAGCGGCATGCTCCTTGCGGTGACGGGACAGGAGGCGGATGGGTACCTGCCGGTCCGGACGTTTTATGGCTATACAGGATATATTCCCTCGTCGGATGTACGTCTCCTCAGCCCTGAGGAGGGAAAAAGCTGGGAGGATTCCGACTTATGGGTGACGGACGCTTTTTGCGTGGATGTGCTGTCCCTTCCCGCGGCGGCAGGCGTGCGCCTTGCGAGCCTTTTCCGGGGAAGTCTGGTGCAGGTGCTCTCCCATGAGTCGGAGGAGACGGGCTGGGCGAGGATCCGGCTGGCCGACGGAAGAGGCGGGTATATGAGGGATCAGTATCTGAGAGAGAAGCGGTTTTCACAGAAAGGTGTTTTTGGGGGCGGCCTGGTTCAGCGGGAGGACATCGAAGAGGAGCCCTTCCGCAGGGCCGTGGTGGAGACTGCAGAGAGCTACCTGGGAATCCAGTACCGCTGGGGCGGGCGTTCTACACCGGGTATCGACTGTTCCGGGCTGACTTCGGAGTGCTATATGCGGCACGGCGTGCTGATTTACCGGGATGCCGACATCAAGGAGGGGTATCCGGTCCATGAGATTGACAAGAAGGATATGAAGCCCGGAGATCTTCTGTATTTTCCGGGACATATCGCCATGTATGTGGGGGAGGGCCGGTATATCCACTCCACGGGAAAAGCCGGAAACAGCGGCGTGGTGTACAACAGTCTGGATCCGGGCAGCCCGGAGTACCGCCAGGATTTGGAAGAGAGTCTGTATGCGGTGGGAAGTATTTTTTGACAGACAATACTTACAGTAAACGATAAGAGGAACATATTTTTGGCGTTCACTGTAGAAAGACGAACAAAGAGGAGAAAACCGGAGAAAAATGACGGACGAGAGACTTACCTTGGAAAAGAGAATCGGCGCGGAGCTGGAAAGCTACGACGGAAAGATGTGTATTTACGCGGACGATCTCCATGGGAACGTGATTGCAGTACATGCAAAGGAAAAGGTGGAGACAGCCAGCACGGTCAAAACCTATATTCTGGCCTGCCTGTTTGACGAGGTGGAAAAAGGGCGGGCCAGCCTGGAGGATATGGTGACCTACAAGGAGACGCATGTGGTGGAGGGGAGCGGCGTACTGTGCTCCCTGGATCCTGGGTTACCGCTTCGGGTGAAGGATGCAGCCACACTGATGATCATTGTCAGCGATAATATTGCCACCAATATGATGATCGACTATCTGGGGCTTGACACCATCAACACCTGTATTGAAAGGCTGGGCTGTAGGGACACCAGGCTCCACAATCCCATCGACTTCGAGCGCTATGAAAGGCTCGGGACGACTACGCCGGCGGATTACGCCAGTATCTTTACCCGCCTGGCAAAGGGAGGGCTGATCGGCCCGGAAGCCGACAGAAAAATGATTGAGATTTTGAAGAAACAGCATTATAACAGCATGATTACCGGAAACTTTCCGCCGGTTTACATGGACAGCGACAACACGGACGATATTCTTATTGAGGTGGCCTCCAAAAGCGGGAGCATGGATGCCTGCCGCAATGACGGAGGGATTATATATACGCCTTACGGCCCTTACGTGCTCGTCATGCTGAACAAGGAGTTTGGCGATGCCATGTACTATCCCGGCCATCCGGCGACGGTGTTCGGCGCAAGGGTCAGCCGGATGCTTCTGGACCAGTTCCTGGCCCTGGAAGGACGGTTTCTGTAGAAATTACAGCCGCTGCGGCTTGACTTTTGCCCCCGGTGGAGTTTAAGATATATGGGAGAATGCAAGCGGAGGACAAGACAATGTTTAAAATCAATGACAATTATTTAAAACTGCCCGGCAGTTATCTTTTCTCCACCATAGGAAAGAAGGTGCGGGAATATTCCGAGGCAAATCCGGATAAAGAGATCATCCGCCTGGGAATCGGCGATGTGACGCAGCCTCTGGCTCCGGTGATTCTTACGGCCATGCACAAGGCTGTGGACGAGATGGGAGCCGCGGAAACTTTTCGGGGCTATGCGCCGGATCTTGGATACGAGTTTTTGCGGACGGCCATCGCCGAGGGGGATTACAGGCGGAGGGGCTGTGATATCGCCGCCGACGAAATTTTTGTCAGCGACGGCGCCAAGTGTGATTCCGGAAATATTCAGGAGATTTTCAGCCTGGACAATAAGATCGCCGTATGCGACCCGGTCTATCCTGTGTATGTGGATACCAATGCCATGGCGGGAAGGACCGGAGTCTATGAGGAGGCTTCCGGAAGGTGGAGCGATGTGATCTATATGCCCTGCACGGCGGAGAACGGATTTGCGCCGGAGCTTCCGGAGGAAACGCCGGATATGATTTATCTGTGCTTCCCCAACAATCCCACCGGCGCCACGATCACAAAAGACGCTCTCCAGGAATGGGTGGATTACGCCAACCGGGCGGGGGCCGTGATTATTTACGATGCGGCTTATGAAGCCTACATTTCCGAGGACAACGTTCCTCATACCATTTACGAGTGCGAAGGGGCGAGGACCTGCGCCGTCGAGCTCAGGAGTTTTTCCAAGAATGCCGGTTTTACCGGCGTCCGCCTGGGGTATACGGTGATTCCCAAGGATTTAAAATCCGGAGATGTGAGTCTTCATTCCCTGTGGGCGAGACGCCACGGCACCAAGTACAACGGGGCGCCTTATATCATTCAGAGAGCCGGGGAGGCCGTGTACTCCGAGGAGGGGAAGACTCAGTTAAAGGCCCAGGTTGCCTACTATATGAACAATGCGAAGGTGATTTACGAGGGGCTTCGGGCGGCAGGCTATACGGTTTCCGGCGGCATCAATGCCCCCTATATCTGGCTGAAGACGCCGGGAACCATGACTTCCTGGGAGTTTTTTGACTTCCTCTTAGAGAAGGCGAACGTGGTGGGCACGCCGGGTTCCGGCTTCGGCCCCAGCGGAGAGGGGTATTTCAGGCTGACGGCTTTCGGAACCCACGAGAACACGGTGCGGGCCATCGACCGGATCCGGGCGCTGTAAATTTCAGAGAATTCTATGCAGAAGGCTATAGGGACTATCCTGTTTGGCAGGATAGTTTTCTATAGCCTTTTATGATAGTGCCCGTCTAAATCGATGATGAAATGCCGGAAAAACGGAATATTTATGGGCAAAATAGACAAAAAACGGAAAAACAGGAGATGACGGACGTTTGCCGGAAATGAAAAATTATATTTTTTATAATTGGATAGAATGCACAAAAATTGAGATAGAAAATTGTGCATAAAAGCAGAAACAGAAAAGGAATATCGGAAATATTAAGAAAAATTTTAGATTCTCCGGGTTTTGCCATCAGTTCTCATTGACAAAGCTGTGCAATTACTCTATAATTGCTAGTAGAAAATTAATGAAATTGTTCAATGAGAAAAAGTTTTTGACAGCCCGGGGTGACATGGCATGAAACAGGAAGATGCATTAGTGATTGAAACGATCAGGGAAAATTACCAGCAGATGTTTGCCGCGGAGAAAAAAGTGGCAGATTATATTCTGGCCCATCCGGATGAGGTGGTTTCAGCCAGTGTATCGGAGCTTGCGGAACTTTCCGGCGTCAGTGACGCCACGGTGATCCGTATGTGCAAGCACTTGGGATATCAGGGCTTTTACCAGATGAAGATCAATCTGGCCAGGGATTTGGGACAGCACCAGCTGGTGGGATACCGGGGAGATCAGAACAATCCCGATACGGCGAAGGAGATCTTGCAGGGCATTGCGAGGAACCTTTTAAATACCGCATCCAGACTGGATATGAATGTGGTGCTAAACAGCGCCAAACTGATCAGGGAGTGTGAGACCGTTCATGCGGTGGCTGTGGGAAATACCAGTCCGGTGGCCATTGATTTGGGATTCAGGCTGGGGCGTCTGGGAATCAGGACCAGCAGTGCGCTGATTCCGGAGTATTTTTTAAGCAACATCAGCTTGGGAACCAGGCGGGACGTGATCGTGGCGGTTTCCCATTCGGGGAGTTCCAGGCAGGTGATCCAGGCGCTGGAGCTGGGAAAAGAGAAGGGGATGAAGAGTATCGCCATCACGGGAGCGGCCAGAAGCCCGGTCTCTCAGATCGCGGATTATACCATGTATGTCCCCGTGGAGGATCCCCTGTTCAGTGAGTTCGGGGCCATTTCTCACGTCTATGCCATGGCTGTCATTGACGCCCTGCTTTATTTTGTGGCGAATGCCGAACGGGAGCCGGGGAATGTGGACCGGCTGGAGATGCTTTTGGCAGAATATAAGCTATGAAGAGCGTATCCAGAGAGTACAGAATAGAAAATCAGACAGAAGGTGGAAGAGATGGCATATCAGGATCGCTATGAGGCATATCTTGGCCAGATTCCGGAGGACATCGCGTACTGCAAGAGCACCGGACGGAGCCATGTGTTTGGATATACCAGTAATTATGACGTGGTTTTAAAATGGGATATTGACGGATACAACCGGATTTTACAGGAGTTTTTGAAGGAAGAGCCGAGGGCTCAGGCGGGGGATACCATAGATACCATGGAAGATTTCGCCAGAATCAGCAGTTACTGCCTGATGAAGGGGATTGGCGCCAATTTTGACATTACCAGTCTCGAGGTGTGTAATTACTTACAGGAGCATTTCCGGTCGGAGCCGGCCCTCGGAGGGACCTGTGCCCAGGGAGTGGCGGCGCTGGCGGCCATGGGATTTCCCATGGCCGCCCAGCTGACGGATAAGTGCAGAGAGGTCTGCGAGATGATGGATGCCCCCGGCGTTCAGGTGGTGAAGGGCGGGAGACTTGTGCCGATCATGGAGGGAGCCTCTCAGGAAGCTCCCGTCTACCATATGATTTTACAGTTTTCCAAGGATGACAGGATCAGGATTCATGGGAAAGAGTACGCTGTGCCTCTGTCCAACCGCCTGATTCTCTTCTATGACAGGATCCATAAGACGGTGCCCATTGACGCGGATTTTTTTGACTATTGGGATGCGCATGCGGAGGACATTTCTTCTTATCTGGTTTCCGGGTTTGACGCGGTGATCGACACGGCGGTCATGGAAAATCGGCTGGATCAGTTAAGCCGCCACTTTGAGAACATGCGGAGAAAGAATCCGGATTTCATTGCCTACCTGGAGGGGGCTTACTATATGAACCCTCAGGTGAAGGAGATGCTGTTTAAACGTATGGCTCCCTATGTCAACATCGTGGGAACCAACGAGGAAGAGCTGGTGGCTCAGAACGAAGGATATGGACTTGAGACGGACATTACGGATATTGAATCGGTGATCCGGGGGATCGAAGCGCTGATGTCCCGCTGCGGTATCCGGGGAGTGGTGCTTCACACGAAAGATTATTCCCTGTATTACGGCGAAAAGCTTCAGGGAATTGATATGGAAAAAGGCCTTACCATGGGGAATCTGATGTCGGGGACCAGGGCCAGAATCGGAAAATACGGAACGGTTGAGGAGTGCAGAGAGACCTTGAATCTGGGGCTGAGCCCGGTGGGGCTTGCATTCCATGAGAGGCTTGAAAGCCTTGAGACGTCAGGGCAGGCGGTACTGGTGCCGTCCAGATATCTGGAGCATCCTAAATACACCATCGGCCTGGGCGATACTTTTGTGGCAGGGGTCCATACCTGCTTCCGGTAAATCCGGAAAGCGTTATCGGGCGGGGCAGGCCCCGTCGATTCCGGATAAGAAAATCGAAAACGGGAAAAGGAGAAGAAGATTATGGCATATTTGATGGGAATCGATCTGGGGACGTCGAGTCTTAAGACGATCATTATTGATGAGGCCGGAACAGTAATGGCGCAGAGTGCGAGGCCATATCAGTTTGCTTCTCCCTTCGGAGGTTATGCGGAGCATGACCCTGAGGAGTGGTGGCAGGCATGCTGTACAACAGTCAGAGAGGCCCTTGCTTCTTTGCATGCGCCGGCGTCCGAGGTGAAGGGGGTCAGCTTTTCCGGGCAGATGCACGGAGCGGTGTTGTTGGATCGGGATTTTCATGTGATTCGTCCCGCGATTCTCCACTGCGACGCCCGTTCCTCCGAACAGGTGGCAAAGCTCTCGGAAGCCCTCGGGCCGGAAAAAGTCCGGGAATTGGTGATGAATCCTGTGTATACCGGTTTCCTGCTCCCTTCTCTTTTGTGGGTCAGGGACCATGAGCCGGAGAACTATGAAAAAGTCCGGTATGTGTTTTTGCCGAAAGACTATTTGAAATTTAAGCTGACGGGAGAGGTTTCTTCCGATTACTCGGACGCGTCGGCGACACTTGCCTTTGATATAAGAAGAAATTGCTGGTCGGAGGAAATTCTTGGAGCCGTGGATGTGCCACTGGATATCTTTCCCAGGTGTTATGGGACAGACGAGGCCACAGGATGCGTCTCAGAGGCGGCTTCCAAGGAAACGGGCCTTGCCGCCTCCACGGTTGTGGTGGCCGGGGGCGGAGACCAGGTGATGCAGGGCATCGGGAACGGAATTGTGAAGGTTGGCCAGGCTTCCTCCAACATCGGGACCAGCGGGCAGGTCTCCTTCCAGAGCGACGTGCCGATAGTCAATCCTGCCCTCTCTACCAATACTTTCTGCGGTTATAAAAAAGGACGCTGGATCACCATGGGCGCCATTATGAACGCAGGTTTATCCCTTAAGTGGTTTAACAGCCTCTTTGAGACGGCTGATTATAACCTGATAAATGAACAAGTTGCAAAGGTGAAACCGGGAAGCGGGGGAGTTGTTTTCCTTCCGTACCTCAATGGAGAGCGGACCCCCCATGTGAATCCCAATTTAAGCGGAGTGTTCCTGGGCGTCAATCTGAATACGGGGCGTCCCGAGATGTCGAGGGCAGTGATGGAGGGCGTGGCTTTCGCCTTAAATCAGTGTATCGAGGTCTGCGGGGAGCTGGGGCTTAAGGCGGAGACCATAGTGGCCTCCGGCGGCGGCGCCAGAAGCGCGCCCTGGCTTCAGATCCAGGCAGACATTTTCGGCATTCCCTTAAAGGTGGCGGATACCGAGGAGCAGGCAGGCCTCGGCTCGGCCATTGCGGCGGGCGTCGGCGCGGGGATTTACCGGGATATCGAGGAAGGCTGTCAGACAGTGGTGAAGTACAAGGATTTTGTTGTAGTTCCCAATGCCGAAAACCATAAGGCCTACGAAGAGTACTATCAGCTTTTCAAGGATACTTATACAGCCGGAAAGGATGTTTTGCAGCGGGTAACATTGATGGGGCGCAGGCACTAGCCTGACCTGAAAAAGAAAGCATAGAGGTGAGAAAAGTTGGGAGAAGAAATGAGGAACAAGGATGAGTACATCTTTGAATGCGAGGGCATTTACAAGGCATTCGGCGGTACTCAGGCGCTGGCGGACGTCCAGCTTCATGTGAAAAAGGGCGAGGTGATCGCGCTGCTTGGTGAGAACGGTGCGGGAAAATCGACCCTGATGAAAGCGGTCATCGGTCTTCATCAGCCCGATGCAGGTACCATGACCTTTGAGGGAAAACCGTATTCTGCCAGAGGTCCCGTGGAAGCAATGCATGCCGGTATCTCTATGATTCACCAGGAGTTGAATCCGGAGCCGCATCTGACGATCGCGGAGAGCATTTTCTTAAAGCGGGAGAGTACAAAGGGCATTTTCCTGGATAAGAAGGCCCAGAATAAGCGGGCACAGGAGATTCTGGATCAGTTTGGCTTTGCGTATCCGGCTACGACTATGATGAGGAATCTGACGCTGGCGCAGATGCAGATGGTTGAGATCATCAAGGCGGTATCCTGCGACGCGAAGATGATCATCATGGATGAGCCTACTTCCTCCCTGGACAGCGAAGAGACGGAGCATCTGTTTGCAACTATCCGTGATCTGAAGTCCAAGGGTGTATCGATCATTTACATTTCACATCGTATGGATGAGATTTTTGAGATCTGCGACAGTGTTGCCGTATTCCGTGATGGTACTTATGTGGGCGCCCGCTCCATGGATGGAGTCACCAGAGATGAGCTGATTTCTATGATGGTGGGCCGCCAGGTGAAGAACGTGTTCCCTAAGACGGACTGCGAGATCGGTGATGTGGTATTTAAGGTGGAGGGCCTCACGGGAAATGGATTTGAAAATATTAGCTTTGAAGTCCGTGCCGGAGAGATTCTGGGCCTGACCGGTCTGGTGGGCTCCGGGCGGAGCGAGACCATGAGGGCTATTTTCGGTTTGGATCCTTTGAAGAGCGGAAGTATGTGGTTGAACGGTGAGCAGGTTACCATCAAGAGTCCCAGGGATGCCATCAACAAGGGTGTCTGTATGGTGAACGAGGATAGAAAGGATTTCGGTCTGTGCCTGTTCCGCTCCCTCAGGGAGAATATTTCTCTGCCGAACCTTCCGGCAAGACAGAAGGGGCTTTTACTTAACCAGAAGAGGGAGAAGCGGGAATGTGAAGAGTATGCGAAGCTTTTGACCGTCAAAGCGGGCAGCATTGAGCACAATGCCTACTCCCTGTCCGGCGGCAACCAGCAGAAGGTGGTTATCGCGAAATGGATCATGGCAGGACCCAAGGTGTTGATCCTTGACGAGCCTACCAGAGGCGTGGACGTAGGCGCCAAGTCGGAGATCCATACGTTGATGTGCCAGTTTGCCGCGAAAGGCATGGCAATCATCATGATTTCCTCTGAGCTTCCCGAGGTTATGGGTATGAGCGACAGAATTCTGGTCTACCATGAGGGTAAGCTCAACGGTGAGTTGAGCCGTGAAGAGGTGTTAAGTGGTGCGGCAACACAGGAAGTCATCCTAGCAAAAGAATTCGGTGGAAAGTAGGAGGAGATAGAAAATGGCTCAGAAAAATGAAAGCAAGATTTTGGGAATGGAGCGGGATACCTTCCGCAGCCTGATGGGAAAGTACGGCGTCAGCATCGTTATGCTGGTCATGATCATCGTGATCGGTATTGTGGAGAGCAGATTCTTAAGCCCGACCAACCTGATCAACGTTGCGACACAGATCACAGTGAACGGCATGCTGGCTTTCGGCATGTGTATGGCCATCACCACCGGCGGTATCGACCTGACGGTCGGCGCGCAGGTGGCTCTCGGCGGTATGGTTCTTGCCATTGCCAATGTAAAGGGCGGTATGCCTTTGGGCGTCGGAATCATTCTTGCGCTTTTGGCGACGACGGCTTTCGGCTTCATCAACGGATTCCTGATTTCAAAATTTAACATGTTTCCCTTTGTGGTTACCTTGTCTATGCAGTTGGTTATCCGCGGTGTGGCCCTCGTCCTTAGCGGCGGTCAGGGCATCCAGCTTGGAAACGACATTGCGCAGCTTTATTACTACAATGTATTTGGTGTGATCCCGCTGCCGATTGTGATCTATATTGTGATTTTTGTTCTGATGTATCTGATGTTCCACTGGATGAAGCTTGGGCGTTACATTCTGGCAGTCGGCGGAAATCCCAATGCGGCGCTCGCTTCCGGTGTCAATGTTTTCCGGATCAAGGTGTACGCTTATGCCATCAGCGGATTCCTGGCAGGTGTGGCTTCCCTCCTGCTTGTGGCGAAAACCGGCAATGCGAAATCCAACATCGGTGAGGGCTATGAGACGGACGCCGTGGCTGCCTGTGTAATCGGAGGAACTTCCTTTGCGGGCGGTATTGCGACCATGCCCGGCGTTGTGATCGGTACTTTCATCGTAGGTTTTATCTATAACGGTATTAACATGATCGGTGTCAATGCCAACTTCCAGTCCATCATCCGCGGTCTCGTTATCATCCTTACGGTTATGCTGGATATGGCCATCAATGGCAGAAACAGAAAATAATGTTTTCTTAGATTCTTTCTATGGTGCCTCTGCAGTTTTTACAGAGGCACTTTTAAGATCCTACTAAAAATGTTTGAAGCTATGAAATTATATTTTTTACAAAAACAGAAAAAGAACGAATTTGACAAAGCAGATGTGAATCTTCTGAAAAAAATTGGCGGTTGTGCTGTTTTTGAGGAAGGAGATAACTAATATAGAAGAGTAAAACAGCTGGTTTCATTAAGAAGATTATAAAAGTACATTGACTTCTGGGATTGTCTGTGCTAATATTGTATCAGCTTGAAAACAAGCATATCAAAAAAGGAGGAAAAGAAACATGAAAAAAGTGTTGGCAGTAGTTATGGCATCCATGATGGTGCTCAGCCTGGCAGCCTGTGGCGGTGACAAGAAGGAAGAAACCAGTGCACCCACTGAGGCTACAACGGAAGCTGCAAAGGACACAACAGAAGCTACGGCAGAAGATACGACGGCCGCTTCTACGGAAGAGAGCAAGGCTGACGAGACTCAGGCTGCCGCTCCGGCTGGTGAGTATGTGGCAGATGTGAACAACGATGGGAAGATCATCGTAGGCTACATCTCCAAGAATCTGACCGATGTATTCCACATCGCGATCAATGATCATGCGAAGACCACTTTTGAGCAGTGGAAGTCCGAAGGCAAGATTGATGACTGGACCGGTATCCTGGATGGTGAGACTGACCCCAACAAGCAGATTGACCATGCAGATACCTGCATCTCCAAGGGATGTGATTTCGTTGTATTCCTTCCCGCTGAGAAGGATGCTTCCGATCCCGCTTTGGTCAAGATGGCTGACGCTGGCATCAATGTGCTGTGTGTGAACTCTGATACCACCAGCACTCCGGAGAAGGCAATTGCTCTTACGATCTCTGACGATACAGAGGCCGGCAGAATGCTTGCGAACTGGGTTGTTGATAACTGCCCCGACGGTGGTAAGTATGTGCATTGCCAGGGCGCTCAGGGTAACTCCGCGCAGATCGCCAGAGGCGAAGGCATGCATGAGATCATGGATGCGCATCCTGAGTTCGAGCTGGTCAGCGAGCAGTACAACGTAGAGTGGAGCGCTGACTCTGCAGTGAACCAGGCGACGGACGCCCTCACCAAGTATGGTGACGAGCTGGTAGCCGTTATCTGTGATAATGACGACATGTCTTCCGCAGTGCAGCGTTACATGAACCAGCAGGGCAGAAGCGATGTTGTCTGCATTGGCGTTGACGGAAACGAAGGCCCGATCCAGATGGTTGCTGACGGCGAGATGGGCGCTACCATTAAGCAGGATGGCGTTGGACAGCTTCAGGCTGCTATGGATATCATCACCGCGATCATCGAAGGCAAAGAGTGGGAGAATCCCCCGATTCCTTTCGTTCTGGTGACGAAGGACAATGCTGCTGATTATCTGAAGTAATTTTCGGATTACATAGGGAAGCGGATTTGCTGATGATTTTTCGACGGGCATGTGTGAAACGCACATGCTCGTTTTTGAATACGGGTCCCAAAGGAAGAATGTCAGCAAAGCATAATATATTGACTTTTCTCATAAAGAAGTTATAATGATATCGGAAAACCAATTTAAAAGGAGTAGCAAAATGATGAGAAAAAGTATGAAAGTGACCTTGTGTGCAGCTCTTGTTTTTTCTCTGATGGCTTTGGCGGCCTGCGGAGGGAAAGAAAGTAAAGACAGTGTTGTGAAGCCGCCCAGTGCAGCGGAGACAAAGGCGCCGGACACAGAGGCGGCCGGAACAGAAGCGCCTGACAGCGAATCATCCACGGCAGCGGAGACAGAGGCGTCTGACAGCGAATCATCCACGGCAGCGGAGACAAAGGCGCCTGACAGCGAATCGTCCGCGGCAGCGGAAACCAGTGCGGCCCAGTCGGGCGGTACGACCGGCAGTGGAAAATATGCTACAGTTGCGGATTTTGCCAATTCATCAGAGGTTCAGACTCAGCTGGAAATACAGAAGAAGAGCCTTGACGGTACCGGTATGGATATTGCGATTACCGGTGAGGATAATAAGCTGATCTACACCTTTACTTATCAGGAACTGGAGAACCAGGAAGGAATGGCAGAGGCATTGGAGCAGGGGCTGGAAGGCCAGAAGAGTACCTTTGTCAGCGTGGCGAAATCCATTAAGCTGGCGGTAGAGATTGAGAATCCTGTCGTGGTTGTCCAGTATCTGGACGCGAAGGGTGAAGTGATTTATTCCGCAGAGTTTACCGCGGATTAAGCTAGAGTCAACGACAAAATAATTTGCCGTTCATTATAAAAGTATATCTGAGAGAAGAACAGGCCAAAGCCGGCAGGAGAGACCGGACTTTGGCCTGTTTGGCTTTGTACGTCTTTGACCTTATTTGATCGGGTCGTAATACTGGGATTCATAATACTTATAAAGCGCTTTATACTCTTCCGTAGCGCCCCGGTGCATGATCTTCTGGAATTCATGGGAGTCAAAATTTTTGGTGTTGCTGAGTTTTTCGATAATATGTAATGCCACATTGGAGCAGTGGTCGGAAATCCGTTCGGCGCTTGTCAAAAACTCCGTCAGGGAGATGCCTGCCTGGACACTGCAGTTGCCCTTGCTGAGCCGTTCAATATGGTGCGCCTTGATGGTTTCCCTGAGGACATCGATGACCTCCTCCAAGGGCTCCACCCGGTAGGCGCCGGTCAGATCGTCTTTTTCATAGGCGTCCAGGGTGATGTCCAGCACATGCTTGACGGCTTCTATGACCATCCGGATTTCCTTCAACCCCTTCTTGGAAAAAGAAATGCCCTGTTCTTTGTTGAATTGGCCTACTTCGGCGATGTTTACACAGTGGTCGCCGATCCGCTCAAAATCACTGACACAGTGGAGAAACATAGCGCTCTCTCTCTGGTCTGTCCGGCGGATGCGCTGGGCGGAAATCCGTACCACATATTCGCCCACGGCGGTCTCGCATTTATCCAGGAAGTTTTCGTTTTCATTGAGTTTCTCAAAAAGGTTTTCATCGAAATCTTGTAAGAGGGATACGGCCATGTCAAAATTTTCCTGGATGGTTTCCCCCATCTGCAGAGTCACCTTGCGGCACTGCTCCAGAGCCAGAGTCGGGCGGTCCAGAAAGATATCGTCCAAAAGCGCCAGGCAGGAGTCCGCACGGGAGGGGGCGTCGTCGTGGAGGAGCTTTTGGGAAATGGCCACCAGCACATTACAAAACGGAAGCAGGATCAGGCTGGTTGCGATATTGAACAGCGTATGGAAATCGGCGATATTACCGCGGGTCATGGCGCTGTCCCAGAAGGAAAAACCGACCATGGCCTGGAAACCGTAGATACCAATCAGAAACATGATTGCACCGATGATGTTGATCATCAGATGGCAGACCACCACCCGCTTGGCATTCTTGTTGGTGCCGATACTGGCGATGAGCACCGTGATGCATTTGCCGATATTTTGGCCGATGATGATGGGGGCCGCCATGGAGAAGGTTACCGTTCCCGTAGAGGCGATAGCCTGCAGGATACCGACGGAAGCCGAGGAGCTCTGCAGGATCGCAGTCACTACGGCGCCGAGCAGGACACCCAGGATGGGATTGCTGAACATGAAGAAAATCTCCTGGAAGGCCGGAGAATCTTTCAGAGGTGCAAGAGCCGACTCCATGGTGGTCATGCCGAAAAAGAGGATGCCGAAGCCGATCAGCAGGTGAGCGATGTTTTTGGTCTTCCTGTGCTTACTGATCAGGATCATAAAGGAGCCGATGGCTATGACGATGGGGGCAAAGGAAGTGGGCTTGATCAGCTCAAAAAACAACTGAGAACCGGACAAATCACCGAGACGCAAGATCTGGCCGGTGACGGTTGTACCGATGTTGGCGCCCATGATGACCGGAATGGTTTGAGCAAACTTCATGATGCCGGCGTTTACGAAACCGACCAGCATGACTGTGGTGGCGGCAGAGCTTTGAATAATGCCGGTGACCACAGCGCCCAGGGCAAGGCCCTTTAAGCGGCTGTTGGTCAGCCTCTCCAAGGTCTTTTCCAGGCCTGCGCCTGCAATCTTTTCCAAGGAAGTACCCAGGAGACTCATACCATAGAGAAACAGGCCGATGCCGCCAAGCAATGTCAGAACTGAAAAAATATCCACGCGTTTTCCCTCATTTCTTTTGTCTTTTTCATAAATCGGTCAGCAAATATTTTTGCCGATGAAGAACTGTATGACTTTATACTATTATAAATATGAAGAAGCGTCAACTATAATCTGCCTTTTTACCATTACCTTAGCATGAAAATAGTAGAAACACAATATCATCATTGCACTACGAACGACTGTGCGTCAAGAAAAAACACTTGACAGACGATTCCTTTTCCTGTATGATGTACGAGGTGGTGACGAGCCGTGGAAAAGATTGTGGAGCGGGCGCTCTTATATGATTTTTACGGAGAGCTCCTGACGGAGCATCAGAAGCAGATTTATGAGGATGTTGTATTCAATGATTTGTCCTTCAGCGAGGTCGCTGAGGAGCGGGGGATTTCCAGACAGGGAGTCCATGATCTTATGAAGCGGTGTACCCATATCCTTGAGGGATACGAGAGGAAGCTGGGCCTGGTGGAAAAGTTTTTAAAGACCCAGGAGAAAGTGAAGGAGATCCATCGTCTCACGAGGCAGTTCCGGCAGACGGAAGATAAAGAATTGGTTTTCCGGATCGAGGCGCTTTCGGCTGAGATCAGCCGGTTATAGAGGGCGGCAGCCAGAGGAGACCAGGACAGCGGTATTCCATATCCGGCATTTTGCGGCCGGTATTTTCAGACGGCGGAGGGAAACAGTGGCGTTCGAGAGTTTATCCGATAAATTGCAGAATGTATTTAAAAAGCTGCGGGGCAAGGGCCGTCTTTCCGAGGCGGATGTGAAGGCTGCCCTCAAAGAAGTCAAGATGGCGCTCCTGGAGGCAGATGTCAATTTCAAGGTCGTGAAGCAGTTTGTGAAATCCGTGGAGCAGCGGGCCGTGGGACAGGATGTGTTAAACAGTCTGACACCCGGGCAGATGGTCATCAAGATCGTCAATGAGGAGATGGTCTCCCTGATGGGAAGTGAGACCACAGAGCTTAAGCTGAATCCCGGAAGCACCGTGACTGTGATCATGATGGCGGGGCTTCAGGGCGCCGGAAAGACAACCACCTCGGCAAAGATCGCGGGAAAGCTTAAGGCGAAGGGAAAGCGTCCTCTTCTGGTCGCCTGCGATGTGTACCGGCCTGCGGCAGTGAAGCAGCTCCAGGTCAACGGCGAGAAGCAGGGTGTTCCGGTGTTTTCCATGGGAGATAAGCACAGGCCTGTCAACATCGCGAAAGCCGCCATGGAGCACGCGGAGAAAAACAACAACAATGTGGTGATTTTAGATACGGCCGGACGTCTTCACATTGACGAGGACATGATGGCGGAGCTTCAGGAAATCAAGGAGAATATCCATATTGACCAGACGGTACTGGTGGTGGATGCCATGACCGGCCAGGATGCGGTCAACGCGGCCGGCACCTTCAATGATCGGATCGGTATCGACGGCGTCATTGTCACCAAGCTGGACGGCGACACCAGGGGCGGCGCAGCCCTCTCCATTCGGGCGGTGACCGGAAAGCCGATTTTGTATGTGGGTATGGGAGAGAAGCTTTCCGATCTGGAGCAGTTCTATCCGGACCGCATGGCTTCCAGGATTTTGGGCATGGGCGACGTCCTGACTCTTATTGAGAAGGCGGAGGCCCAGTTTGACGAGACTCAGGCCAAAAAGCTGGAACAGAAGATGAAGAAGGCCGAGTTCGACTTCAACGATTATCTGGAACAGATGGATCAGATTAAGAAGATGGGCGGTTTAAGCGACATGCTCAGTATGCTTCCCGGATTCGGGAGCAAAATGAAGAATATAGACATAGACGAGAAAGCCCTGGATCGTACCAAGTCCATCATTTATTCCATGACACCTGCGGAGCGTTCCAATCCGGATATCATCAACCCTTCCAGAAAGAAGCGGATTGCGGCGGGAGCCGGTGTGGATATCTCGGAGGTGAACCGGCTGATCAAGCAGCATGAGCAGAGCCGGAAGATGATGAAGCAGATGTCCGGCATGATGGGAAAGGCAGGAAAAAAAGGCAGGTTTAAACTTCCTTTTTAATACATTACTATCACTTTAAGGAGGTGAGACAGATGGCAGTAAAAATGAGATTAAAGAGAATGGGTCAGAAGAAGGCGCCTTTTTATAGAATCGTCGTTGCTGATTCCAGATCTCCCAGAGACGGAAGATTTATCGAGGAGATCGGTTATTATGACCCTACCAAAGATCCCAGTGTGATCAAGGTAAACGAAGAGCTGGCGAAGAAGTGGTTGTCCACCGGCGCACAGCCCACCGACACGGTTGCAAAGCTTTTAAAAATTGCCGGTGTAGAAAAATAAAATAATCCTTATTGGAGGTATTGCGATGAAAGAATTAGTTGAAGTAATTGCAAAGGCTCTGGTAGATCATCCGGATTCCGTCTCCGTGACGGAGAGGGAAGAAGGAAAAGAAACCGTCCTTGAACTCAACGTGGACCCTTCTGATATGGGAAAGGTCATCGGAAAGCAGGGAAGGATCGCAAAGGCGATCCGCAGCGTAGTAAAGGCAGCGGCGTCCAGAGAAGATAAAAAAGCGATTCTAGAGATTCAGTAAGGGGTTATGCAGGGGTGAAAAAAGAGGTCCGAGGGGCCTCTTTTTATGCACAAGCCCGTGCAGAGGAAATATGCCGCTAAAGCGGCGCACGGGGTTCCCTGTTCCATTAAAAAAATTTCGGAGGGACATATGGTATCGGAGTTTCGCGTAGGAGTGATTTCGTCTACCCACGGCATCCGCGGAGAGGTTAAAGTTTTTCCTACCACCGATGATCCGGCCCGCTTTCGGGAGCTGAAACAGGTGACGCTGGTCCGAAAGAGAGAGAGGCGGGCGGTGGAGATTGAAAAAGTCCGTTTTTTCAAGCAGTTTGTGATTGTGAAATTCAGGGGCATTGATGATATCAATGATATCGAATTATATAAAGGTGCAGAGCTTTGGATCGACAGGGAGCAGGCCGTTCCGCTGGAGGATGGGGAATACTTTATTGCAGATTTGATCGGCCTTTCTGTGATGACTGACGGGGGAGAACGGCTTGGGACCTTGCAGGAGGTGCTCCGGACAGGGGCCAATGACGTCTATGAAGTCCTCATGGAAAACGGCCGGACGGTTCTCCTTCCGGTTACCGGGGAATGTGTGCTGGACGTGGATCTGGAAAAGGGAGAGGTTCTGGTCCATATGCTGGACGGGCTGTTGGATCTTTAGAGGCTGTGGCTGTGTGTTTGAAGGGAGGGTGGCTATGAAGTGCCATATACTGACTTTGTTTCCGGAGATGGTCCTTGGCGGCCTGCGCACCAGCATTCTGGGGCGGGCGGAGGAGAAGGGAGTCCTTTCCCTCCACGGGGTCAATATCCGGGATTTCGCGGAAAATAAACACAATCGGGTGGACGATGCCCCCTATGGCGGCGGAGCCGGCCTGTTAATGCAGCCAGGGCCTGTTTACAGTGCCTGGAAATCCGTGGCTGAGACCTGCGAAAAACAGCCGCGGGTGATTTACCTGACCCCCCAGGGACGGGTCTTTAATCAGGAAATTGCCGGGGAGCTTGCGAAAGAGGAAGAGTTAATCTTTCTCTGCGGCCATTACGAAGGCATTGACGAAAGGGTCCTGGAGCTTATTGTGACGGACTATCTGTCCATCGGGGACTATGTGCTCACCGGAGGAGAGCTTGCGGCCATGGCGGTCATTGACAGTATTGCCAGGCTGGTGCCCGGCGTCCTCCACAACGATGCCTCCGCCGAGGTGGAGACATTCTCAGACGGCCTTCTGGAATATCCCCAGTATACCAGGCCGGAGGAATTCATGGGGAAGAAAGTGCCCGAGGTACTGCTTTCCGGGCACCATGGAAATGTGGACAAATGGCGGAGGGAGCAGTCGGTGCTCCGTACTGCCCGCATGCGGCCGGATCTTTTGGAAAAGGCGGTTCTCACGGAAGAAGAAAAAGAACTTCTGAAAACACTTGATTTTCAGGGGGAAATGTGATAGAGTAAAACAGTTGTGAAAGATGAGAGATGGTCCGCTGTTGCCCTGGGCATTAAGAACATCCAACTATTCATAAGGAGGTTCAGAAAATGAACGAGTTGATTAAGGCTATTGAAGAGGGCCAGATGAAGGAGTCCGTAGACGCATTCCGGGTAGGCGATACCGTGAGGGTGCACAATAAGATCAAAGAGGGCACTCGTGAGAGAATTCAGATTTTCGAGGGCACGGTGATTAAGAGACAGAACGGCGGGGCGAAGGAGACCTTCACCGTCCGGAAGAATTCCAATGGTATTGGCGTAGAGAAGACTTGGCCGGTTCATTCTCCCTTTGTAGAGAAGATTGAGGTAGTGAGAAGAGGTAAGGTCAGAAGGGCGAAGCTGTTCTACTTGAGAGACAGAGTAGGTAAGGCGGCCAAGGTCAAGGAGTTAAAGAAGTAATTCTCTGATGAGAGGCTTATCGAAGGACTTAGGGGGACAATTACAATATGTAGATTGTCCCTTTTCTGTACACAGGCCCCGGAAGAAGATTGCCGGCAGAGCCGGCGGGGCCCGGCGCGGTGAATAGGGGAGGAAAAGAGCTCCCCTACTCGACTTTACGAAGCATCCGGCAAAGCAGTGGGTGGAGGATTGGAATTGGGACCTTATTATCGGGATGGAGGAGTCGGACAGGAGTCAAAGCCCTTATTGCGGGTGATCGGCTGGGGGGTGGACATTGTGGCGGTCATTGCCCTGGCTTTTTTTGCCGTCCTTATGCTTGGCACGAAGCTTGTCGTGTCCGGCCGCTCCATGGAACCGCTCTTGTCAAGCGGGGATGTTGTTTTATTGGATAAATTATGGTATAATTTTTCAGGGCCGAAACGGATGGATGTGGTTGCGTTTGCGGCTCCGGAAGATGAGGAGAAGATCTATATCAAGCGGATTGTAGGGCTTCCGGGGGAGCGGATCCGGATTGAGGACGGCGCTCTTTATGTCAACGGGGTCTTGACACACTTTTTGCCGGACGGGGAGCGTATTAAGACGGCCGGGCTGGCAGAATCGGAGATCGAGCTGGAATCGGACGAGTATTTTGTGTTGGGAGACAATACGGATACCAGCGAGGACAGCCGGTTTTCCAATGTGGGGAATGTAAAGAGAGATCAGATCCGGGGCAGGGTTTGGATTCAGATATCACCCTTTGAGCGTTTCGGACTGGTGAAGTAGAAAGAGAGACGATATGCAGGTTCAATGGTATCCGGGACATATGACAAAGGCAAAACGGGCCATGAAAGAGGATATGAAGCTTGTGGATCTGGTGATTGAGATTTTGGATGCCAGGGCGCCTCTTTCCAGCAGGAACCCGGATATTGACGAGCTCGGCCGGGGAAAAGCCAGGCTGGTGCTTTTAAACAAGGCGGATTTGGCAGACGAAGCGGCCAACAGGGCCTGGGAGTCTTACTTTAAAGAACAGGGAGTTGTGACGGTCCGGGCCGATGCCAGAAGGCGGGCGGATATGAAGCCGGTTCAGGCGGCGGTCCAAACGGCATGCCGTGAGAAGAAGGAACGGGATCTGAGGCGCGGCATTAAAAACCGGCCGGTGCGGGCCATGGTAGTGGGGATTCCCAATGTGGGTAAATCCACGTTTATCAATTCCTATGCGGGAAGGGCCTGTGCAAAAACAGGAAACAAGCCGGGGGTCACCAGGGGCAACCAGTGGATCCGTCTGGGCAGGAATGTGGAGCTTTTGGATACACCGGGAATTTTGTGGCCGAAATTCGAGGATGAGCAGGTAGGGATACGCTTGGCTCTCCTGGGCTCCGTGAAGGATGAGATTCTGGGGATGGAGGAGCTGTCTTTAAAGCTTCTGGAGTTTTTGCAGAACCGGTACCCGGAAGCCCTGGAGGCGCGCTATCAGCTTTCAGAGGCGGATACGAAGAGGGAGACTGCGGCGGTGCTGACGGAAATTGCAAAGATCCGAAATTGTATTTTAAAAGGAAACAGACCGGACAGAGAAAAAGCGGCTCGGCTGATCATTGACGAATTCAGAAGTGGGAGGCTTGGAACGATTACCCTGGAGCTTCCCGGTGAGGAGCAGGGATCATGAGATTCGGAACGAAAAAGGAGAACAGAGAACCGACCTGTGATGAGTTGATTCAATTGGATAATGAAGAGGAAGAGACCGGGCGGCCGGAGAGAGAAGGGACAGAGCCTTTGGGGGAAGAGCGGAATATCCTTCGGGAGGTTCTGAGCTTTCTTTGTTATGCGGCGGTTATTTTCGGCTGTACCTTTCTGATCATCATGTTTGTGGCCCAGAGGACCAGCGTGTCGGGCCATTCCATGAACGATACGCTGCAGGACGGAGACCAGTTGATTTTGGAGAAGGTCAGTTACCGGTTCCGGGATCCTTCCCGGTTCGATATTGTGGTGTTTCGCTACGCCCATGAGAAGAATATGTTTTACATTAAGCGTATCATTGGCCTTCCGGGTGAGACAGTCCAGATCATCGGGGACGATATTTTTATCGATGGAGAACTTCTGGAGGAGGATTACGGACTGGAGCCCATGGAGGATCCCAAGCGGGCGGCCAGCCCCATTACCTTGGGGGAGGACGAGTATTTTGTGCTGGGGGATAACCGAAACCAAAGCTCCGACAGCAGGGATCCTTCGGTGGCCAACGTGAAGAGGAGCCAGATTGTCGGACGGGCATGGCTTCGTATATGGCCCCTTGACCGAATCGGATTTGTCAGCCACAGAAAGTAGGAGCAGGAAAGAGCAATGACGGTACAGGAGATAAAATTGCAGCTTACACAGTCAGGCAATGTGGAATTATCCGCATTGCTTGACTTATATAGAAGAGATGAACGGGCTGGTGTGAGGAAACTGGTGTCCGACGTGGAAAAACGGCAGAGGGCGCTTCTTAAAGAGCAGGCCCGTCTGGAGGCTATGACAGCCTATGAGAGGGAATATGGACATCTCGGCATTATCTGCGGGATCGACGAGGCGGGGAGAGGCCCCCTGGCCGGTCCGGTGGCTGCCGCGGCGGTGATCCTGCCGGCGGACTGTCGGATCCTTTATGTCAATGATTCCAAAAAGCTTTCGGAAAAAAAACGGGAGGCCCTCTACGCAGAGATCATGGAGCAGGCCGTCAGTGTGGGAGTGGGCCTTGTGGGGCCGGAGAGGATTGACGAGGTCAATATTCTCCAGGGGACATACGAAGCCATGAGGGAGGCGGTAGGGAAACTTTCCGTCCGTCCCGATGTGTGTTTAAACGATGCGGTCACCATTCCGGGGCTCCCCTCTTCCATCCGGCAGGTTCCCATTGTGGGGGGGGATGCCAAAAGCCATTCCATTGCGGCGGCCAGTATCATTGCCAAGGTGACCAGGGACCGGCTGATGCGGGAATATGAGGAGATTTACCCGGAGTATGGGTTTGCCGCCCACAAAGGCTACGGATCTAAGGGGCATGTGGAAGCCATACGCCGCTATGGTGCGACGCCCATCCACAGAAGGAGCTTTTTAAAGAATATCCTGTCTTTAGAGTGAAGTTTCTCTGAGGGATTTTCAGAAAGGGAGTGTGTATTTGAATCGGCGTGAAACAGGAGCCAAATACGAAGAGGAGGCAGTGCGCGTCCTGTACGCGAGGGGCTACCGGATCCTGGAGAGGAATTTTCGGTGCCGTTTCGGGGAGATCGACGTCATTGCAAGGCACAAGGGACTTCTTGTATTCATTGAGGTCAAATACAGAAGAAATTCAAAGAGCGGTTTTCCGGAAGAGTCGGTGGACAGAAGAAAACAGGAGGCCATCCGGAAGACGGCGGAGGTCTATATGCATCGGCATGGCTACGATTGGTGGGCCGGCTGCCGGTTTGACGTGGTATCTGTGACAGGGGACGAGGTCCGCATCATTGAGGATGCCTTTTGGGCAGATGCTTAAGGAGGAGCAGAGGATTATGGAGCTGGCATGGAAACGAAAAAGACGGAGGGACGGGGGAGAGCTCCGCTGCCTGGAGAAAAACGGGGTTCCTTTCCTGAGTTTTCCCCTTCTGGAGGAATACGGGGAACTCGTAAGGCACGGCTTTTCCACCAGGCTGGGGGGTGTGAGTGAGGGCTGCCTTTCCTCCATGAACCTGGGCTTTAGCCGGGGCGACGAAAAGGAGCGGGTATTGGAAAACTACAGACGGATGGCGGAGGCGCTTGATCTGCCCATGGAGCGGATGGTGCTGTCAAGACAGACCCATACCACCAACGTGCGGGCGGTCACGGAGGAGGACGCCGGGAGCGGGATTGTGAGGCCTCCCCGGTATACGGATGTGGATGGTCTGATTACGAATGTGAGGAACATTCCCCTGGTCACCTTTTACGCAGACTGCATTCCCCTGTATTTCGTAGATCCCGTTCACCGGGCCATCGGACTGTCCCATTCCGGCTGGAGAGGAACGGTGAACCGGATGGGAGCCGCCACCCTGAGGGCTATGGAGGAGGCCTATGGCACCAGGCCGACCGAAGTCCTGGCCTGCATCGGGCCGGGTATCTGCGGGGACTGCTATGAGGTGGGGGCCGATGTGGCGGAGAAATTCCTGGAGGCTTTCGGGACGGACGGCGCGTCCCAGGCAGGGCGGAGACCGATTTTGGAGGAAAAGCCAGGCGGGAAATTTCAGCTGGATTTGTGGGAGGCCAACAGGCGGGTGCTTCTGGAGGCGGGTATCAGGGAGGAGCATTTGGCTGTCACGGATATCTGTACCTGCTGCAATCAGGAGCTTCTTTTTTCACATCGGGCTTCCGGGGGAGAGAGGGGGAATTTGGCGGCGTTCCTCTGCCTGCGTTAGTTTATCCCTCTGTTGACAGTCTGAAACCGGGGGGTTATACTATAGCAAACACCATAAATGAAAGAAAGACAGAAGGAGAAACAAAATGATAGACGGAAAAAAGACACTGTTCAGCGGCATGCAGGCGACGGGGAATCTGACCATTGGAAATTATCTGGGAGCCCTCAAGAATTGGGTGACTATCGCCGACGAATATAACTGTTTTTACAGTGTGGTGGATATGCATTCCATTACCGTACGCCAGGATCCGGCGACCCTCAGGAAGCGGGCAAGGACACTCCTTACTCTTTATATTGCGGCAGGTCTTGATCCGGAGAAAAACTGCATTTATTACCAGTCCCATGTATCGGCCCACGCAGAGCTGGCCTGGATTTTAAACTGCTTTACTTATATGGGAGAGCTGAACCGGATGACTCAGTTTAAGGATAAGTCGGCCAAGCAAGCGGACAATATCAATGCGGGACTTTTCACCTACCCGGTACTGATGGCGGCGGATATTCTTCTCTACCAGGCGGATGTGGTGCCGGTGGGGATTGATCAGATGCAGCATCTGGAGATTACCAGAGATATCGCCCAGCGGTTTAACTCTGTCTATGGGGAAGTCTTTACCATTCCCGAGGTGTATCTGGGGAAGGTGGGGGCCAAGATTATGAGCCTGCAGGATCCTTCCAAGAAGATGTCCAAGTCAGATGAAAATCCCAACGGGAGCATTTATCTGACAGACGATAAGGACACTGTTATGAGAAAGTGCAGACGGGCTGTCACGGATTCGGAGGGGGTGATCCGTTACTGTGACGGGCAGCCGGGGCTTAAGAATCTCATCGACATTTATCGGGCCTGCACGGGCAAGACGGCAGAAGAAGTGGTGAAAGAGTTTGACGGAAGAGGATACGGTGACTTTAAGACGGCCGTGGGAGAAGCGGTGGCGGCTGTTTTGATCCCTCTCCAGACGGAGCAGGCAAGGCTGATGGCTGATCAGTCATATTTGGACGGGATCATCAAGGCGAATGCGGAGAAAGCCGGGTATTATGCCAACAAGACTCTGCGGAAGGTACAGAAGAAGGTTGGGTTCCCGGAGCGGGTGAGATAAGGAGGTGGGGAATCGATGAAGCTTGTCACATATTCCTATGACGGAACAGAGTCAGCCGGAGTCTTGTCTTTGGATGGGAAACATGTGTGCCCTGCGAAGGCGCTCGGGTATGGCTGTGAGAATATGAATGAGTGGATAGACCTTCTGGCAAAGGAGGGGCTCTCCCGCCTTTTGGCGGCGGTGGAGGCGGGCTGTGAGGAGAGGATCCCACTGGAACAGGTGACACTCCTGGCGCCCATTCCCAGGCCCAGGCAGGACATGATCTGTCTCGGCATCAATTATATGGCCCACGCGGAGGAATCCGCCCGCTACAAGAACGAGGCCTTTGGCGGAGAGCGGCCCTATGCCGTTTATTTTTCAAAACGAGTCGGGGAGGCGGTACGGCCGGAGGGCAGGATTGACGGACATTTTGACATGGTCGAGCGGCTGGACTATGAGGCAGAGCTGGCGGTGGTGATCGGAAAGGACGCCAGGGGGGTGTCCGAGGAGGAAGCGGCAGACTATATCCTTGGCTATACCATTGTCAATGACGTCAGTGCAAGGGTGCTTCAAACCCGCCATAAGCAGTGGTATTTCGGAAAGAGCCTGGACGGATTTACCCCCATGGGCCCCTGGATTGTGACGGCGGATGAGTTTTCTTTCCCTCCAAAGCTGTCCATTCAGTCGCGGGTGAACGGACAGCTCAGACAGGACAGCAATACGGAGCTTTTGATTTTCGGCATCCCCCATATTATCCGGGAGCTTTCACGGGGGATCACATTGAAAGCGGGGACCCTGATCGCCACCGGGACACCGGCCGGTGTGGGCATGGGCTTTACACCGCCCCGGTTTTTAAAGAGCGGCGATACGGTGGAATGCAGCATTGAGGGTATCGGAACCCTGAAAAATACGGTTGGGTAGAAATGCGGACAGAAATGTGAATAGAAGAAGCGGGGAACTATGGAAGCGCTTGAATTTCGGGAAAATATCATTGATGTGGATGTCTATTTAAAACTTCGCGCCTCTGTGGGCTGGAAGCAGCTCACCAGAAAGCAGGCCCAGGCCGCCCTGGACGGAAGTCTCTATACGGTGGGACTTTACGTGGCGGGGCAGCCGGTGGGGATGGGAAGGCTGGTAGGAGACGGAGCTGTGATCTGTTATATTCAGGATTTGATTGTCCATCCAAATGCCCAGGGGATGGGAGTGGGGCATATGCTGATGAAGCGCCTCATCGCGTATGCGCGGTCCCTGACGGAGGAGGGCACAGAGATGATGCTGGATTTGATGTGCGCCAAGGGCCGGGAGGAATTCTATAAAGAACACGGATTTCTTGCGCGGCCGACAGGGGAGCTGGGGCCGGGGATGATCCGGTATCTGGATAAGAGAAAATAAGAGGGTAAAAGATTGAAAGGTGCGTTTCTCAGAAACAAATTCAAATGGCGCATATGGAAAGATATGGGAAATGAGCGGGGACCGGAAACTTTATAAGAGAAGAATTTAAAATCGTCACTTTTTACAGGTGGCGTTTTTTTTGCGTGCGCAGGCCCGCATAAGGAAGTTGGCCGCTTTACCCTAAAGGATTAGCTTTGCGTCGCGGCGAGTGGGGAAGATAAATCTTCCCTACTCGATCATATGGGTGTCCAAAGGAAACATGCCGGCAAGGCTGACGGACACCCGGCGCAATTTGTCAACAAGTATTTGAAAGCTATTTCCCTGTCTCTGCTTTCTTCAGTGCATTGCCGATGGCTTCCGTCAGGGCCATGGAGGTATACTGGGTGCTTTCATCGTAGGAGAGGCCGGAAAGCCCCTGATTTTCCACAACCTGGGATGCCAGGTTTTCCATAGAAGGAGCCATTAAGGGATACATGGCGGCCACGTCCTCCGAGAGATTGACAAAACGGACGGATTTTATGTAATCGGAATCGACGGCCACTTCCACGTCTATGGCCTGGTTATTTAAGGAAAGAACTGAGGTATAGACGCCGGGAGTGTATTTTCCGGTGGCGGCCGGGTCTGCATTTACTTTGGTGGTCTTATTTTTGGGTGCGAACATAAAGACCAGAAGAATGATCAGCAGAATGCCCATTGCCACAAAAATCCCGGTATAGATCAGCTCTTTCATGCGAAGTACAACAATTTTTGTTTTGGAACTCATAGCTCTTCTCCAATGCTCTTTGTACAGGATATGAAGAAGAATGCGGGAGTATGCGAAGATTATCAGATCTCAAATACTTGTTTCCTCTCCCTCAAAATGGTATACTAGAATTTGTATGTCTCTTTGCCGATGGGGGAAAGAGCATTGGAGGTATAGAATCGGAGGAAGGAAACGTGGCACAGACAAAAAGGAAGACACAGACACGCAGGAGGAAAACCACGGCGGGCAGGAAGACGGCAGCGAAACGGGGGCAGAAGGGTTCTGCCAAAAGGGCAGAGGAAGAGAGGATGGAGCCGGCTTTAAAAAAAGAGCTGGTCATTTTCGCGGGTCTGGCTGTAATGCTCCTGCTTTTTTGCAGCAATATGCATTGGTGTGGAGCATTTGGGGAAGTGCTGCATCAGGCGCTGCGGGGGACTTTTGGCGTTATGGGATATCTGGTCCCTTTCTATCTGTTTTTTATTCTTTGCTTTCTTCTTTCCAATGACGGGAGCAGGAGGGCGGTTTTCCGAGTGCTTATGTCCGCGTTGGTACTCCTTGTATTCTGCGGGATTGCGACGCTTCTGGCGGTCAGTGAATTTGACGATGCCATGACTTTAAAGGATTACTATGTGCAGGCGTCTGAGACCCTGGGCGGGGGGCTTTTGGGCGGTGTTTGTCTGAAGCTTCTCTATCCGTCCCTGGGGATGGTCGGCACCTATGTGGTATTGATTCTTTTGGCTATGGCCGGGATTGTGGTAACGACACAGAAGTCGCTTTTGAGTCCGATCCAAAAGGGCGGAAAAAAGGTGTATGATACAGCCAGGGAAGATCTCACCAGGAGGTATGAGATCCGCATGGAGAAGGCGGAGGAAAAAAGAAAATACCGGACAGACAAAAAGGTGCGCGGAGTGTCCATGGATACGGAGATTGTGGAGGAGGACTTTTCCGCGGCGGAGTCGCCTTTGGAGGAAAAGCCGGAAAAAGAGGAGAAGAAGGGGAGGAGAAAACGCGCCGGGAAGGAGACGGAGGCTCAGGCGGCGGATATCTTTCGGGGGGAAATTCATGGAATGCAGGGCGGATATTTGGATGAGGACCAGGAAGGGCCGGCCGGCGGACCAGAGGAAGAAGCCTTTTATGAGGAGGACATATATATAGAAGAAACAGGTCCCCTGAGGGCGGAACGGGTCAGGAGCACACTGTCGGAGATTGATGCCTTGCAGGAGAAGAGGCGGGAAGCGGAGGATGACGGTCCCAAAATCCCGCTGTATCGGATACCGCCCGTGGAGGAGGAAGAGCTTCCCTGGAAAGAGCCGGGGGAAGAGATTTTAGGGACAGCCGCAGAAGAAACGGAAGAAGATATTTCGGAAGAAATTGCAGAAGCGGTCGCCAAAGAGAGTTTAGAAGAGACTGAGGAGAGAACGGAGGAAGAGCCGGAACCGGAAAGCCTCGGAGAGCCGGAGCCGTTTTATGCCGCCGGGGTTCCGGAAGGCGCCGGCGAGGTGCGGCGGATTGTGACGGCGGGGGGGAAGGTGATCGAGGTGGAGCATGATCCCACAGAACCGGATCCTATCGCGGCAAAGAGGAGAGAAGTCTCCGTGTTCCGAGAGAAGGGGAGCGAGAGGGGGAGTTCGGGGAGCGTCCGTTTTACGGATGTATCTGGCTCTGCCGGTATGCCGGGACAGCCGGATACTCCGAACCCTTACGGAGCGGAGAGAAAGCCGGATTTATCCAAGTCCCAGGCAGCAAGCCGGCCGGTGGCGCCGAAGCGCCCGCCAAGGCCCTATGTGAAGCCGTCCGTCACGCTTCTGAAGCAGGGGGACCGGAGGGTAAAGAACCGGGATGCAGAGCTTAAGGAGACGGCGGTGAAGCTGCAGCAGACCCTGCGGAATTTCGGTGTGGGGGTGACGGTGACCAATATCAGCTGCGGGCCTTCTGTGACCAGGTATGAGCTGACGCCGGAGCAGGGGGTCAAGGTGAGCCGGATCGTGTCGCTTACGGACGATATCAAGCTGAACCTGGCGGCGGCCGATATCCGAATCGAGGCTCCCATTCCCGGCAAGTCGGCGGTGGGCATCGAGGTGCCCAACCGGGAGAATATGACCGTAGCCTTTCGGGACGTGATTGAATCGGAGGAATTCCAGATGTTCCCGTCGAAGCTGGCTTTTGCCGTGGGGCGGGACATCGCCGGGCAGACTGTGGTGACGGATATGGCCAGGATGCCCCATCTGTTAATTGCCGGCGCGACCGGTTCCGGGAAATCCGTCTGTATCAACACACTGATTATGAGTATTCTTTATAAGGCAGAGCCTTCCGAGGTAAAGCTGATTATGATTGACCCTAAGGTGGTGGAATTGAGTATTTATAACGGGATTCCTCACTTGATGATTCCGGTGGTGACGGATCCGAAAAAAGCGGCGGGAGCCTTAAACTGGGCCGTGGCCGAGATGACGGACCGCTACAAAAAATTTGCCGGTTTCAATGTCCGCGACTTAAAGGGTTACAACGAGAAACTCAGGAGGGAGTCGGCGGACGGGGAGGAGGTAGTTCCCCTGCCCCATGTGGTCATTATTGTGGACGAGCTTTCCGACCTGATGATGGTGTCGCCGGGAGAGGTGGAAGACGCCATCTGCCGGCTGGCCCAGATGGCCAGGGCGGCGGGCATCCATCTGGTGCTTGCCACTCAGCGTCCGTCTGTCAATGTCATTACCGGCCTGATTAAGGCCAATGTCCCTTCCAGGATCGCCTTTTCCGTGTCCTCCGGTGTGGACTCCAGAACGATTATCGACATGAACGGGGCGGAGAAGCTCCTGGGAAAAGGAGATATGCTCTTTTACCCTTCCGGTTACCAGAAGCCGGTCCGGGTTCAGGGAGCATTTGTGTCCGACGAAGAGGTGTCAAAGGTGGTGGAATTTTTATCTGAAAATACGGATACCGATTACAGCCAGGATGTGGAGATGCGGGTGAATGCCTCCTCTGGCTTCGAGGGAGCCGGCGGCGGGGAGAGGGACGCTTATTTTGCGGATGCGGGGCGGTTCCTCATTGAGAAGGAAAAGGGCTCCATCGGCATGCTTCAGAGGGCTTTTAAGATCGGCTTTAACAGGGCGGCCCGGATTATGGATCAGCTTGCCGAGGCAGGCGTGGTGGGAGAAGAAGAGGGAACTAAGCCCAGGAAGGTCCTGATGACGTTGGAAGAGTTTGAAGAGCTGATGGGAGAATAGAAGAAGGGCAAAGCCCCAAGGGAAAGATGCCGTCAGGGCTTCGGGGAATGGATATATTTGCATTCTACAGCGCGAAGCGCATGCGTTGAGGTGTGCCCTTTGGGTATAAGCAGAAAAGAAAATTCCGCATAAGATAGAGGAAGAGTAATTTTATGCGGAGAATTTCATGGTATTAAGCGGTTTGCTGTCTCATGTGGGATATACAAGACTCCGGGGAAATGCCCGAAGTGAGGTGACGGGAATTACCTGTGATTCCAGGGAGGTGAAATCAGGGGCCCTGTTTGTCTGCCTGGCCGGCTGCAGGGTAGACGGCCATTTATTCGCGGAGGAGGCACTCAGGCGGGGAGCGTCTGCGGTGGTCATGGAAGAGGGGAACCGGGAGGCGAAAAAGCTGGAAGAGCAGCTTTCTAAGCAGGAGGGGAGGCAGGTCGGGGGGACTCTTGTGCTGGTGGCTTCCACCAGACGGGTATTTTCCCCCCTGGCAGCGGCTTTTTACGGGTATCCGCTGCGGTCCATGGTATCTGTGGCAGTGACGGGAACCAAGGGAAAGACGACGACGGCCTATATGCTCCGGCAGATTCTTTCGGAGGCGGGCCATAAAACAGGCCTGATCGGCACCAATGGAGCCTTTATCGGAGAAAAAAGGCTTCCCCTTTCCCATACGACGCCGGAGGCCCACGAGCTGCAGAAAATTCTTCGGGAGATGAAGGATTGTGGCTGCAGCCATGTGGTCATGGAGGTGTCCTCCCAGGGAATCAAGATGGAGCGGGTGGCAGAACTTCATTTCACCTGCGGCATTTTTACCAACCTTTCGCCGGACCACATCGGGCCGGGGGAGCATGAAAATTTTGAGGATTACCTGTACCAGAAAAGCAGACTGTTCCTAAACTGTGATACCGGCATTATCAATCGGGATGACAAGTGGGCGGGGGATGTGACGGCCAGAGCTTCCTGCCGCCTGGTGACCTATGGTCTCTCGGAGGGAGACTTCCACGGGGCGGAGCCGGCCCGCTATAAGGACAGCAGGATGCTGGGCTGTGAATACCGGCTGGTGCGGGCAGATGGCCAGCGGAGCTTTCAGGAAGGGGCGGGGGCACGGACGGTGGTTTTTCTGCCCCTCCCCGGGGAATATAATATCCGCAACAGCCTGGCGGCCATTGCCGCGGCGGACCGGCTCGGCGTGTCGCCGGAAACGGCGGCGAAGGCCCTCGGAAATGTCCAGGTGCCTGGCCGCATGGAAGTGATTTCCGGGAATAACCATCTGTGGGTGATTGTGGATTACGCCCACAACGAGGACAGCATGGAAAACCTGCTGCAAACCTTAAAGACCTATGACCCGCGCCGCCTGCTGTGTGTGTTTGGCTGCGGAGGGAACCGATCCAGGCTCCGGCGGATCGGGATGGGGCGGGCGGCAGGGCGTTTTGCGGATGTCTCTGTGGTGACGGAGGACAATTCCAGATACGAACGGCTTTCCGACATTCTCACGTCCATCGAGGAAGGGATCAAAGAAAGCGGAGGCTCTTATGTGGTCATTCCGGACAGACGGGAGGCCATCGGCTATGCCATCCGCCACGGAAAGGTGGGCGATATCATTGCGATCGTCGGAAAGGGCCATGAGGAATACCAGGAGACCGAGGGGCGGCGGATCCCTTTTTCCGACAGGGAAGAGGCGGAGAGGGCATTACTGATTTATAAATGATTTATAAATGAGAGGAAAAAGGATGGAACGGACAACAGTAGAGGATATCGTGCGGGCGACAGGGGGAACGCTTCTGGCGGGAAGCCTGGAGACTCCCGTGGAAAATGTGAGCATTGATTCCAGGGTTATGAAGGGCGGGGATCTTTTCGTGCCCTTAATCGGGGCCAGATCGGATGCCCATGATTACCTGGGGCAGGCCATAGAGAACGGGGCGGTGGCGGTACTCTCTGAAAGAGAGATGGAACCGCTTTTTGGAGCCGCCTGGATCCGTGTGGAGAATACCTTAAAAGCACTGCAGGCTGTGGGAAAGGATTACAGGGAACGGCTGGGTATCCCTGTTGTCGGCATCACCGGCAGTGTAGGCAAGACGACCACCAGGGAGATGACGGCGGCGGCCCTGGGGGCAGGCTATTCGGTTTTTAAGACCTCAAAAAATTTCAACAGTGATATCGGACTTCCCGTTACCATGACGGAGATGGGGGAGAAGCATGAACTGGCGGTGCTGGAGATGGGAATGAGTGATTTCGGGGAGATGGAGACCCTCTCCTCTCTGGCAGAGCCGGCGGTGGCCGTGATCACCAACATCGGTGTGGCCCACATCGAACAACTGGGAACTAGGGAGAATATCTTTAAGGAAAAGCTGAAAATTGCATCCTCCATGAAGCCCGGCGGCACACTGATTTTAAACGGGGATGACGAATATCTGAGAACCGTGCCAAAAACCTGCGGTTTTAAAAGGATTTTTTACGGCTTCGGAGAAACCTGTGATTTTCGGGCGGAGGCAGTGGAAACAAGAGCCGATGGGACGGCGTTTACGGCTGTCTATGGAGATGAGCAGGTGAGAGTAAGTCTTCCGGTTATGGGACGGCACATGGTTATGGACGCCCTGGCGGCCTTGGCGGCCGCCGTCACCCAGGGGATTTCCATGGAGCGGGCGGCAAAGGCTCTGGCGGATTTTTCCGGGTTTAAAAACCGCCAGCAGATCTACAGGCTTTCAGGCTTTACTATGATCGACGACACCTACAACGCAAGTCCGGACTCCATGCGGGCGGCTCTCATGGTTTTAAGCGGCATGGAGACGTCCGGAAAAAGGGTGGCTGTCCTGGCGGATATGATGGAGCTGGGGGAGGAGACAGGGCGTTTTCACCGGGAGACAGGACGGTTCGCGGCCGGGCTTTCTCTGGACTGCCTGGTCTGTATCGGGGAACTGGCCAAGGAGATTGGGGCGGGATTTTTGGAGGGGATTTCCGGGAAGAAAAATTCGGATGAGGCCCAGGTGCATTTTTTTGTCTCCGGAGAAACGGCGCTGCCATTTTTAAAAACTCTGGCGGGAGATCAGAATCTGATGCTCCTCAAAGGCTCCAATGCGATGAAGCTGTCTCAGACGGCGGCAGCCTTGCGTGAACAGTAACAGAAGTTCTTTTACAGTACAGAAAGAGAATGAAATACATGTTAAAACCATATGCGGATGTCATCATAGACATTACCCATACGGCGGTAGACCGGGCCTTTCAGTATGAAGTCCCGGAGGAGCTTTCAGGGCAGGCAGTGCTGGGAGCAAAGATTCGGGCTCCCTTCGGAAACGGAAACCGCCTTCGGGACGGTTATATCATCGGATTTTCGGAGAAACCGGAATATGATCCGTTAAAGATCAAGAAAATAGCGGCTGTCTGCGAGGACGGTATGCCCCTGGAGGGGCAGATGATCCGTCTTGCGGCCTGGATGAAGGAGCGGTACGGTTCTACCATGATCCAGGCCTTAAAGACTGTGCTTCCGGCAAAGAGGAAACTAAAGGCCGTGGAAAAGAAGTATCTGGTGCGGAGGGTGAGCCGGGAGGAATGTGAAGAATTACTCGCTCTTTACCGCAGGAAAAATCAGAAAGCCAGAGTGAGGCTTCTGGAGGCTTTTCTTGCGGACGAGGTACTTCCCTATGAGATGGTGGTGCAGAAGCTTCGGGTGTCGGCGGCTTCGGTGAAGCCCTTCCTGGAACAGGGGATTTGTATCCTGGAGACAAAAAGCCGTTTCCGCAATCCCATCGGAGAGCATCTCGTAAGGGGGGACAGCGTTCATTTAAACGAAGAGCAGAGGCAGGCGGTGAACGGGCTTCTTACCGTATGGCGGGGAGATAAAAGGCCCTGTCTGCTCCACGGGATCACGGGGAGCGGGAAGACGGAGGTCTATATGGAGGTGATCCGCCGGGTGGTGGAAGAGGGGCGTCAGGCCATCGTGCTTATTCCGGAGATCGCCCTGACCTGGCAGACAGTCATGAGGTTTTACAGGCAGTTCGGGGAGCGGGTGTCCATCGTCCATTCCAGGCTTTCGGCGGGAGAAAAATCCGATCAGATGGAGAGGGCAAGGCGGGGAGAGCTGGATATCATGATCGGTCCCCGTTCCGCTCTGTTTACCCCCTTTTCCAATCTGGGATTAATCATTATTGACGAAGAGCATGAATCGGCCTACAAAAGTGAGACTGTCCCCAAGTATCACGCCGTCGATACGGCTATCCGCCGGTGTGAGCTGGCCGGGGCCATGACGATTCTTGGATCGGCGACCCCCTCGGCGGCCTCCTATTATCGGGCGCAGAACGGGGAATATCATTTCTTTCAGATGAAAGTGAGGGCCAAAGAGCTGAGCGCTCTGCCCTCGGTAGAGATTGTGGATCTCAGAGCTGAGCTTAAGGCCGGAAACCGGGGGATTTTCAGCCGGAGGCTCCAGGAACTGATGGTGGAGACGCTTGGGCGGAGAGAGCAGATCCTGCTTTTCTTAAACAGGAGAGGCTATGCCGGTTTTGTCTCCTGCAGGGCCTGCGGCAAGGCAGTCAAATGTCCCCACTGTGACGTGAGCTTAAAGGTCCACCGGGACGGAACCTTAAAATGTCATTACTGCGGGTATGAGACGGTTATCCCAAAGACATGCCCCTCCTGCGGTTCCGGATATATTGCCGGGTTTGGAACGGGAACCCAGAAGGTGGAGGCCATGGTGAAGGCCATGTTTCCGGAGGCAGCCGTCCTCAGGATGGATATGGATACCACCGCGAGAAAGGGCAGCCATGAAGCCATCCTGTCTGCCTTTGCCGACGGAAAAGCAGATATTTTAATCGGAACCCAGATGATTGTCAAAGGGCACGATTTTCCGCGGGTGACATTGGTGGGGATTTTAGCGGCAGATCTGTCTCTTTATTCCGGCGGCTATGAGGCGGGGGAGCGGACCTTTTCCCTGCTTACCCAGGCGGCGGGACGGGCAGGGCGGGACAGCCTCCCCGGGCATGTGGTGATTCAGAGCTATGCGCCGGACCATTACAGCGTGGAGGCGGCGGCCAGTCAGGATTACGAGGGCTTTTACTGGCATGAAATCCTGTACCGGAAGCTGCTCCGTTATCCCCCTGTCTCCAGGATGCTTACCCTGTTGATTACTTCCAGGGAGGAGGAGGAGGCGGAGGCCATGGCCCGGACGGTGAAGCGGCAGGCGGAGGCCATCAATGAAGAGGGGATTTTGGAGCTGGTGGGGCCGGCGAAGGCATCCGTAGCAAAGATTAACGATATATACCGGTATATGTTCTATGCGAAGTGCGAGGAGGAAGCCCCGCTCCTGGAACTGAAACAAAGCATTGAGGCTTTGGAATGGGGAAAGAACGTGCAGTACCAGTTTGATATGGAATAAAACAAAGGCTGAAAAATATTTTATAAGATAAGAAAGGATGTTGCACTATGGCACTCAGGCTGATTCGGGAGATTGGAGACGAAGTACTGACCAAGAAGGCAAAGGAAGTAAAGGCTATGACACCGCGGACGGAAAAATTGATTGCGGATATGCTGGACACCATGTATGAGGCGGAGGGCGTCGGCCTGGCAGCGCCCCAGGTGGGAGTCTTAAAGCAGATTGTGGTGATCGATATCGGGGACGGGCCGGTGGTGTTGGTCAATCCTGTGATTCTAAAAACAGACGGCGAACAGACCGGACCGGAGGCATGCCTCAGCGTTCCCGGCAAGCAGGGAACAGTCACGAGGCCGAACCATGTGATTGTCCGGGCTATGGACGAGCATATGGAGGAGCGGGAAATCGAGGCGGAAGAGCTTTTGGCCAGGGCGATCTGCCACGAATGTGACCATCTGGAGGGGAAACTCTATGTGGAGTTTGTGGAAGGAGAACTGGAGGACGTCGTGGATGAGGAATAGCCGGAGCTCAGCCATTCCTGAGGAGTAATTTAAATTTTTCTTAAAAAAGTGTGAAAAATGCAGCTTTTGCGGAAAAAGAGAGTATACTGGAAGATGGAGGAAACACTTATGAAGCTTGTATTTATGGGGACACCGGATTTTGCGGTCCCGGCCCTTGCAGCTTTGGCCGCAGGAGGGCATGAGATAAGCGCGGTTGTGACTCAGCCTGACAAGCCGAAGGGGCGGGGAAAGGCGATGCAGATGCCGCCGGTGAAGGAAGAGGCCCTGGCCCTCGGGATCCCGGTGCTTCAGCCGGAGCGGATCCGGGACAATGGGCCGTTTTTGGAAGAACTTAAGAGGATCGGCCCGGATGCTATCGTAGTGGCCGCTTTCGGACAGCTTTTGCCGACAGAGCTCCTCACGCTTCCAAGGTATGGCTGTATCAACATCCACGCCTCCCTGCTCCCCAAATACCGGGGAGCCGCACCGATTCAGTGGGTGATCATTGACGGAGAGCAGGAGACGGGAATCACCACCATGTATATGGAAGAAGGCCTGGATACGGGAGACATGCTTCTCAGGACCGTGGTGCCCATCGATCCGGACGAGACGGGCGGAAGCCTTCACGACAAGCTGGCGGCGGCAGGCGGCCCGCTGATCTTAGAGACCTTGAAGGGGTTAGAGGAGGGAAGCCTTACAAGGGTTCCTCAGACGGGAGAGACCTGCTATGCGAAGATGCTTACGAAGTCTCTTGGGAACGTGGATTGGTCTATGAAGGCCGCTGCGATCGAACGGCTGATCCGGGGGCTTTCTCCCTGGCCCGGCACTTACAGCCATCTGGGAGAAAAGACGGTGAAGTTTTGGAAAAGCGAGGTTTATGAGGGAGAAGTCCCGACGGAGATGACGAGCCTCCCCTGCGGCACCGTGGCGGCGGTGACAAAAGATGCCATTGTCATAAAGGCCGGGGATGGTTTTTTGGCGGTGAAGGAGCTTCAGCTTTCCGGAAAAAAGCGGATGGACGCGGGGGCTTTCCTGCGGGGACATTCTTTGCGGATCGGAGATAAAATGGAGGGATAAGAGATGCCTTATTATTATGGATACCGTTACTATTTTGACCCTACGTGGATTTTGATTCTTGTGGGAATGGTGATCTGCCTGATCGCCCAGGCGAGAGTGAAGGGCTCCTTTTCCAAGTATTCCAAGGTTATGAGCCGCACCGGCATGACCGGAGCAGAGGCGGCCAGGCGGCTTTTGGACAGTCAGGGGATTTATGGAGTACAGATTCTGAGAGTCGCCGGAAGTCTGACCGACCACTATGATCCGAGGAACAAAACCTTGAAGCTGTCGGATTCCGTCTATGGCAGCCGTTCTGTGGCGGCGATCGGTGTAGCTGCCCATGAGTGCGGCCATGCCATTCAGGACGAGGTGGGGTATTCGCCCTTAAGGCTTCGGACGGCCTTTGTCCCGGTGGCCAATTTCGGCTCCGGCATCAGCATGATCCTCATTGTGGCGGGATTGATTTTCGGCGCCAGGAGCGGAAGCTATTCTATTCTGGTTAATCTTGGGATTTTCTGTTTTTCTCTGGCAGTGCTGTTCCAGCTCATTACGCTTCCTGTGGAATTTAACGCGTCAAGCCGTGCGCTGACGCTTCTTAGGGATACGGGGATTCTTTACGGAGATGAGGTGGGGCAGACGAGAAAGGTCCTTTCGGCAGCGGCGCTGACCTATGTGGCGGGAGCGCTTTCTTCTATGCTGCAGCTTCTCCGGCTGATTATTCTGTTCGGAGGACGGAACCGTGACTGATGTAAGAGAGCTCGGCCTTGACTGTTTGACAGAGATTTTGGAGAAGGGCCGGCACAGTCATGTGGTGCTCAGACAGACCCTGGAGGCTGGCCGTGAGCTTCCCAGACGCGAGAGGGCCTTTCTCACCCGCCTGGTGGAGGGAACCCTGGAGCGCCTTTATGAGCTGGATTACCTCATCGACTGTTTTTCCAGGATAACGACCGAGAAGCAGAAGCCTTTTATCAGAAATCTATTAAGGATCAGTGTTTATCAGATCAAATATATGGATTCGGTGCCGGCGCGGGCGGCAGTCAGCGAGGCGGTACGCCTTGCTGGGAAGAGGGGGTTTCGTTCCCTCCAGGGATTTGTGAACGGAGTGCTCCGAACCATAGTCAGGGAACATGCCAAGGTTTCTTATCCTCGGAGAGAGGACGGATTTTCCCAGTGGGCCAGAGTGGTTTATTCCATGCCGGTCTGGATCACGCAGGAGCTTCTTTCGGAATACGGGGAGGAACGGACGGAGCGCATGCTTTCAGGCGGACTTTCCGGGCGGCCCTTTACCGTAAGATGCAATTTGAGCAGGGCCGGCGAGGAAAAAATCCGTGAAAGCCTTTCGGCCCAGGGGATTGAGGCCAGGCCGGTGCCGGAGGTGCCGGGAGTATTTACTTTGACCGGGTTTGACCGGCCGGAAGAAATTGCGGCCTTTCAGGAGGGCTTTTTGCAGGTACAAGATGTGAGCTCCGTGCTGGCAGGGCTTGCGGCGGATATCAGGGAGGGAGATTTTGTGCTGGATATCTGCGCGGCGCCCGGTGGGAAAAGTCTTCACGCGGCGGATCTTCTGGCGGGCAGCGGCCATGTGGAGGCCAGGGATTTGACGGAGGCGAAGGTATCGCTCATCCGGGAAAACCAGGAGAGAAGTCGGTTTTCCAATCTTTCCCTCCGGGTGTGGGACGCCCGCATTCCGGACGAGGCCATGTTTGGCCGGGCCGATGTGGTCCTTGCGGATTTGCCCTGCTCGGGGCTTGGAATCATCGGCAGGAAAAGCGACATCAAATACAAGCTGACGAAATCTGCGCAGGAGGAGCTTGCCGCCCTTCAGAGAGAGATTCTCGACGCTTCCTGGCGGTATGTGAGGCCGGGCGGCCGGCTGGTTTTTTCCACCTGTACCGTATTTCCCTCGGAAAATCGGGAAAATGCCAGGTGGTTTGCGGAAAATTATCCGTTTGTGCAGGTAAACCTGAGAGAAGAACTGCCGCAGCGCTTTTTTGTTGGAACCGAAAATCAGGAAACAAATGATCGGGAAGCGGGGGCCGGCTGGCTTCAGCTTCTGCCGGGAGAGAAAGGAACGGATGGATTCTTTATTGCAGCGTTCAGAAGGACAAAATAAGCAGGATCTAAGATCCTTAAGCTTTGAGGAGCTACAGGGAGCGCTCGCCGCCATGGGGGAAAAGCCCTTCCGGGCGAAGCAGATCTTTTCCTGGCTCCATGAGAAGCAGGCGGAGGATGTCTCGGAGATGACGGATCTCTCCAAGACCCTCAGAGAGGCTCTTTCGGACCGGTTTTGCCTGACCGTCCTGAAACCGGTGGACGTTCTCGTCTCGAAGCTTGACGGTACCAGAAAATATTTGTTCGGACTGGCGGACGGCAATGTCATTGAGAGTGTCTGGATGGAATACCATCATGGAAACAGTGTGTGCATCTCCACCCAGGCAGGCTGCCGGATGGGCTGCCGTTTCTGCGCCTCCACCATAGACGGACTGGTGCGGAACCTTTCCCCCGGAGAAATGTTGGAGCAGGTCTATCGGATGGGGCGCCTTACGGGAAAGCGGGTTTCCAATGTGGTTTTGATGGGGTCCGGCGAGCCGCTGGATAATTACGGCAATGTGGTACGGTTTATCCGGCTGCTCACCGATAAAAGGGGGCTGGGGCTCAGCGCCAGGAGCATTACCATTTCCACCTGCGGGCTTCCGGCTGAAATCCGCCGTTTGGCCGGGGAGGGGCTTCCGGTGACTCTGGCACTTTCTCTTCACGCTCCAAGCGACGAAAAACGCAGGGAGCTGATGCCCATAGCCAGAAAATATAGTCTGGAGGAGGTGCTTCCCGCCTGTGACTATTATTTTAAACAGACCGGCAGGAGGGTAAGCTTTGAATACAGCCTGGTGGGCGGAGTCAACGATACAAGAGAGGAAGCGATGGCTCTTTCGGCCCTGCTGGGAAAACGGGATTGCCACGTAAATCTGATCCCGGTCAATCCGGTAAAAGAGCGGAAATATGTCCGTTCCAGCCGGCAGGCCGTCGCCGATTTCAAAAATGTACTTGAAAAAAATGAGATTAATGCTACTATAAGAAGAGAAATGGGGCGTGATATAAACGGGGCCTGCGGGCAGCTCAGGCGCAGTTATACTCACGAGCATACTTATTTGCCAAGTGATTCCCCATTTTTCCCATAACAATGGAAGTTATTCTGTCAAATCATTTGGCTCACAGGTATATCAGGAGGCGCATCCATAGAGGTGTACCCGCGGGTATATGGATATATCTGTTCAGACAGGAGGTGGATGGACCATGAAGGCCTACGCAAGGACCGACCGGGGGAGAAAACGGCAGATGAATCAGGATGCAGTGTATTATTCGACGTATCCGGTCGGAAATATTCCGAATCTGTTTTTGGTGGCAGACGGGATGGGGGGACACAAGGCCGGCGATTTTGCATCCAAATATACGATAGACAATCTTGTCTCGCTGGTGGAGGAGGCAGAGGGAAACAATCCGATTACGATCTTAAATGAAAGCATCCGGCAAGTGAACGGGCTGCTTTTGAAAAAGGCGTCTGAGGATGCGGATCTCGCCGGGATGGGCACCACCCTTGTGGCGGCCTGCACCATGGGACGGGTTCTCTGCGTGGCAAATGTGGGGGACAGCCGCCTCTATGTAATCGGGAGAGAAGAAATCCGTCAGATCACGAGGGACCATTCCCTGGTGGAGGAGCTGATCCAGCGGGGAGAGATGGAACGGGGAAGCGAAGCTTACAATGAACATAAGAATATCATTACGAGGGCGATCGGGGCCAGGAAGGACGTATTTGCCGATTTCTTTGAGGTGAATCTGGACGAGGGCGATACGGTGCTGATGTGTTCGGACGGCCTCAGCAATATGGTTTCCGACGAGACCATCCGGGAGCTTGTGGCAGGCAGAGACAACCTGAAAGAAGTCTGCGCAGATTTGATTGAGGAAGCAAATAGAAACGGCGGAAGGGACAACATTGCGGTGGTATTGTTCCGGCCGGCCGGTGATGAGGTGAGAGAATGATAAGATTAGGTATGTTTCTGGGAGATCGATATGAAATTCTGGAAAAGATCGGTTCCGGCGGCATGTCGGAGGTATACCGGGCCAGAGATCACAGACTGAACAGAGATGTGGCAATCAAGGTCTTAAAGCAGGAGTTTAATTCGGACCGGTCCTTTATCGGGAAATTCAGGACAGAGGCCCATGCGGCGGCCTGTCTGTCCCACCCCAATATTGTTCATGTGTTTGATGTGGGAGACGAGGAGGATATCCACTATATCGTTATGGAGTTAGTGGAGGGCATTACCTTAAAGACTTATATTTCCAGAAAGGGTAAGCTGGAGATCCGGGAAACCATCGGTATTGCCATGCAGGTGGCCCAGGGGATTGAGGCGGCCCATGAGCAGCACATTGTCCACAGAGATATCAAGCCTCAGAATATTATCATTTCCAGGGACGGGAAAGTGAAGGTCACGGACTTTGGCATTGCCAAGGCGGCGACCAATGAGACGATTACCTCCAGCACCATGGGTTCTGTCCATTACATTTCACCGGAGCAGGCCAGGGGCGGCTATTGTGACGAGAGGAGCGATATCTATTCCCTGGGCATTACCATATATGAGATGCTGACAGGGCAGGTTCCTTTTGAGGGAGATTCCGCCGTATCGGTGGCCCTTCTCCATATTCAGGGGGAGATGGTGTCCCCCAGAAAATACGAGCCGATGATTCCGGTGAGTTTGGAGAAGATTGTCCTTAAGTGTACGCAGAAAAAGCCGGAGATGCGCTATCGGACCGTGACGGAGCTGATTGAAAACCTGAAGCGGGCCCTGATGACGCCCGATGAGGATTTTGTCCATATGGGCACCGTAAACAGCAACGGCCCCACCAGGATCATGAGCCAGGAGGAGGTCAATCAGATCCGCAGCGGAGCGGCCGCCATGAAAGACGGCGAAGAGGAGAGAGCGCTTTCGGACGGGGATTATGACAGGTATTACGGTGACGAGGAGGAAGAAGCACGTTACCAGTTGGATTATGACGAGGAGGACGAGATGTTTTTTGATGACGACGAGGAAGACGACGAGGAGGAGGAAAGCCGGAAGTCAGACAGGATTTACGCCATTGTCGGCATCGGAGTAGCTGTCGTCATTGTGCTGCTGGCCCTGTTCATTATGGGGAAGACCTTTGGGTGGTTTGATTTTTCTTCTGGCAGCAAGGCCGAAGAGGAGTCCAGCCAGGCAGAAGAGTCCCTGGGGACAGAAGTTGTGATGCCGAATCTCCTCGGGAAGACCTTGGATGAGGCAGAAAAGGAGCTGGAACCTTTAGATTTGGAACTCAGGCTTTCCTACAGCGAATCGGAAAATTATAAGGATGGGGAGATCATGGAGCAGGAGTTCCCGGAGGGAACATCCGTGAAGCGTCACACGGTCATCAAGGTTACCGTCAGCAAGGGCTCCACAGAGACGAAGGTTCCCGACGATCTGATCGGCATGACCAGGGAGCAGGCATTAAAGGCACTCCGCGATGCCGGACTGGATGCGGAATTTGACGAGATTTTCAGTGACAGTGTGGAAGAGGGGAAGGTCGCCAAGGTAAGTCCGGGACTGGGCACGGCGGCTACCATCGGTGACAAGGTGACCGTCTATTTGTCCAAGGGCGAGGAGACAAAGACGGCGACGGTCCCTCAGCTTCTCGGAAAGTCCGAGAACCGGGCAAGGCAGGAGCTGACAGATGCAAAACTGGAGGCCGGAAGTGTCACTGAGGATTACAGCAGTGATTATGAAAAGGGTGAGGTCATGAGCCAGTCCATTCGGAGTGGAAGTACCGTGGAAGAAGGGACAAAGGTGGACTTTGTGGTCAGCCTGGGGAAGAAGGATACAACCGTCCGCCTGCCGGATGTGCTTGGAGAGAGTGAGGCGAATGCCGTTGCAGCGATTCGGAATGCGGGGCTTGAGCCGGTAGTCGGCCGGTCGGTCTACAGCGATACCGTGCCTGCCGGATTGGTCGTAGAGATGGAACACGATCCCGGGACGAGGCTGGAAGCGGGGACTACGGTGGAAATATATGTGAGCATGGGGCCGAGGCCGACGGAGGCTCCGACCACTGCCGCGCCTGATCCGGTAGTCCCCGATCCGCCGGAAGATCCGGGGCAGCAGGAGAGTCCCGGCGGGGCAGAGAACCCCGGAGACGGGAATTCGGCGGAAAATCCGCTTCCCGATCAGAATATGTAGCAGACAGTTGTGAAAATATGATGCCCTTTGCGGGTGCGTGAGCGGAAGCATGAAAAAAGGAAAGATCATCAAAGGAATTGCAGGCTTTTATTATGTCCATGACGGCCGTGGCAAGATCTACGAATGCAAGGCAAAGGGCATTTTCCGAAACAGGAGGATGAAGCCTCTGGTGGGGGATGACACTGTTTTTGAGGTTTTAAATGAGGAAGAGGGCCTGGGGAATATCACGGAGATACTCCCCAGGAGAAACTCTCTTCTCCGCCCGGCCACGGCCAACGTGGACCAGGCTCTTGTGATCTTTGCGGCAAAGGAACCGGATCCCAATTTGAATTTGCTGGACCGGTTTCTTGTCACGATGGAAATAGAAGAGATTCCCTGCCAGATTTGCTTCAATAAGGCAGATTTGGACAGGCAGGAGGGAACCCGCTTACTTAGGCTTTATGAAAAGGCAGGCTATCCGGCCCACCTGTTCAGTATCCATCGGGAGGAGGGGCTTTCGGGCTTACGGGAGCTTCTCAGAGGGAGGACTACGGTTATGGCAGGCCCTTCCGGCGTGGGGAAGTCCTCTCTGATGAATTTTTTACATCCGGGAGCGGATATGGAGACCGGTTCGGTCAGTGAAAAGATCGGGCGGGGGCGCCATACTACCAGGCATACGGAGCTTTTCTTTTTGGAGGAAAATACCTTTCTTTTGGATACGCCTGGGTTCAGCTCTCTGGAGCTTTCCGATATTCCCTGCGAAGAACTGCGGTTTTATTACCCCGAATTTCTTAAACTGGAGGGGAAATGCAGGTTTCATGGCTGCATCCATGGGAAGGAACCGGACTGCGCCGTGAAACAGGCGCTGGGGGAAGGCAGGGTCTGCAGAGAGCGGTATGAGAATTATCTGTTGTTATATGAGGAACTAAAGTCAAGAAAACGTTATGGATAAGGAAAAGGAGATTGGTATGCTGATTTTATCCCCCTCGATTCTGGCGGCTGATTTTACAAGGCTGGGAGAACAGATAGGCGAGACGGTCCAGGCAGGCGCCGGTTACATTCACTTCGATGTGATGGACGGCATGTTTGTGCCTCAGATTTCTTTTGGAATGCCGGTTCTTGAGACCATCAGGGGATGTACGGATAAGGTTTTTGACGTACATCTGATGATTGAGGATCCGGGCCGTTATATTGAGGCCTTTGCGAAGGCAGGGGCGGACGTGATTACGGTCCATGCGGAGGCGTGCACCCATTTGGACCGGGTGATCGGACAGATTAAGGCAGCCGGGAAGCGGGCGGGAGTGGCTTTGAATCCGGCGACGTCTCTTAAGGCTCTGGACTATGTGCTGGATGAGCTGGATATGGTGCTGATCATGACGGTAAATCCCGGCTTTGGCGGACAGAAGCTGATCCCTTACTGCCTGCAGAAGGTGAGGGAGCTGCGGACCGTCTGCAGGGAACGGGGCCTCGCCATGGATATTCAGGTAGACGGAGGCATCAAGGTGTCCAACGCGAAGGAAGTCATTGAGGCGGGAGCCAACGTGCTGGTGGGAGGCTCGGCTGTGTTTTCCGGGGATGTAACGGCCAATACAAAGGCGTTTATGGAGGTCTTTGCCGGGTTTGAAGCTTTATGAAGATTGTGATTGTGACCGGCGGCGACGTAGAGCCTGCGTCTGCCGCCGGATTTTTGAGGACTTACGGGGCCGACTTCGCAGTCGCTGTGGACGGCGGCCTTTTGCGGGCGGAGGAGCTGGGACTTATGCCGGACTGTATCGTGGGAGACTTTGACACGGTATCCGGAGAGGTCCTTGGCTATTACCGGGAACGTGGAGTTTACTTTGAGACTCATAAGCCGGAGAAAGATTACACGGATACGGAGCTGGCGCTCCTCTATGCGCTTTCTCAGCCGGAGGTGTCGGAGATTGTGATTTTAGGAGGGCTGGGGCGGCGGTTCGATCATACCCTGGCCAATGTGCAGGTGCTTCTCCATGCCTTAAGGAAGGGGATCCCCTGCCGGATCATCGACAGGTATAATCGAATCTCTCTGCTGGACCGTCCGCTGGAACTGAAAAAATCTGAGACTTGGGGCCGCTATATTTCCCTGATCCCTTTTACGGAGCAGGTGAAGGGCGTGACTCTCACCGGATTTAAGTATCCGCTTACGGAGGCGCTCCTTACTCAGGGGAACAGCCTGGGCGTCAGCAATGAGCTTCTTGCGGAGCGGGGGCGGATTGACTTTCAGGAGGGGATCCTGCTTTATATCGAGTCAAGAGATTAAAGGGAGACAGCCATGACACACAACAATCAGAAAAAAATCGCTGTGATCAACGATATTTCCGGTTTCGGACGTTGTTCCATCACAGTAGCCATACCTATCATATCGGCCATGAAGCTTCAATGCTGTCCGGTGCCCACGTCGATTTTTTCCAATCATACGGGATATCCCCACTATTTTTTTGATGATTACACCTTAAAGATGCCCGAATATATCGAAAACTGGAAAAAACTCGACTTGGAATTTGAGGGGATTTATTCCGGGTTTTTGGGTTCCAAAGAGCAGATCGACATTGTCCGGGGATTTATCCGGGATTTTAAGACAGACCGGACGAAGGTGATCGTGGATCCGATTATGGGGGATCATGGGAAAGCCTATGCCACTTATACGGAGGAAATGTGTCTGGAGATGAAGCGGCTTACGGAGTATGCGGATATCCTGACTCCCAACCTGACGGAGGCATGTATTCTGACGGATACCCCCTACTCGGACAGGCACTGGACCATGAAGGAGCTTACGTCTATGGCCGAAGCCATACGCAGAGAGGGGCCGGAAAAGATCGTGATTACCGGAATCCGCCAGGGAGATTTTGTGGCCAACCTTGTCTATGAGGCGGGGGAGGAGCCAAGGGTTCTCCGCAGTCACCGGGTGGGAAGCGAGCGGGCGGGGACAGGAGACGTGTTTTCGTCTATCATTGCGGCTGACGCCGTCAATGGGGTGCCCTTTGCCCAGTCGGTGAAAAAGGCCGGAAATTTCGTGAAAAAATGTATTCTTCGCTCTGAGGAGCTTGAGATTCCCCGGGCGGATGGGGTGTGCTTTGAGGAATATTTGACGACACTGCACTGAATGTGATCCGACGAGAAAGGACAGGAAAATGGCAAAGTTAATATTGGCCTCGGCTTCTCCGAGGCGGAGGGAGATATTGGCGCTTTCCGGGCTGCCCTTCGAGGTGAGGCCGGGGTGCGGCGAGGAGACGGTCCGGGCCAGGGAGCCGGAAGAAGTTGTGAAGGAGCTTTCCCGGGGGAAAGCCCTTGAAGCGCTCGCCTGCGCGGCGGACGGGGATCTGGTGATCGGCGCGGATACCGTGGTGGCTCTTGATGGGAACGTTCTCGGAAAGCCTGCGGATGAGGCGGATGCATATTCAATGTTAAAGCGGATCCAGGGCAGGGCCCATCAGGTCTACACGGGAGTGACCCTTATGAAAAAGGGCAGTGACGAGACTTATACTTTCGCCGAGGCGACCGTCGTCCATGTGCTGCCCATGGATGACCGGGAGATCCGGGAGTACATAAGAACGGGCGAGTCCATGGACAAGGCGGGAGCCTACGGCATCCAGGGACGGTTTGCCGTATATGTGGAGCGGATTGAAGGCGATTATCAGAACGTGGTGGGGCTTCCGCTGGCGAAATTGTACCGTTGTCTGAAAGGGTACAGGGAGGAACTGCAATGATTAAAATGGTGATAACGGATATTGACGGGACATTGGTGGAGGACGGCTCCAAGACACTGCCGGCAGAGCTTGTCGATACCATTGTAAAGCTTTTGGATGGCGGCATCCGTTTTGTGGCGGCCAGCGGCCGTTCGCAGATCAGTACGGAACGTCTTTTTGAACCGGTCAGGGAGCGGATTTATTACGCCACCTGCAACGGGACACTGATGGGAAGCTACCGGAAGCCGCTCTTTGCGGAAGGCCTTGACCGGAAGCTCTTGGAGGAGATTTTAGCCGACGTGCGGACTGTGAAGGATACCGTGCCTTTTTTGACCGGGGCAGGGGTGATGTACGCCGATTCCGACGAGGAGGAGGTGATCCGCTGGCTGAGGGAGGGATATCAGGAGGATATCACCCGGGTGGCGGACATGGGCGCCATGCCCGATGAATTTGTGAAGCTGAGTGTCTATGACAAAAAGCATCGGTCCGGGGAGACCTTTCGATCTTTCTGTGAGAAGTGGAAGGGAGTCGTTTCCCTAAGTACGGCCGGGGCCATGTGGCTGGATATCTATAAGCTGGGGGTCAATAAGGGAACGGCGACCAGATGGTATCAGAATTATTTTGGGGTGACGCCGGAGGAAACGCTGGCTCTCGGAGACCAGCAAAATGATGTGGAAATGCTTCGGGCCGCCTATCACAGCTATGCGGTGGGAAACGCCATTTCGGAGGCAAAACAGGCAGCGCGTTATGTGGCGGATACCTGTGAAAACGGGGGAGCCTTCCAGGTGCTTGGCTCATTGCTGGAAGAGAAATAGTGGCGCAGACGGTGTTTTTGTGCTATGATGATGAAGAAAATACAGTTGATTCGGAGGAACTTCAGTGAAAAGAACAAAGGGAAAGCGCGGATCCGTCCTGGCAGTCCTTCTGGCATGTATCTGTCTGGCGGTGTTTTTCGGCGGCTGCGGAAAAAAAGAAAAGGCATCGCCTGGGGAAAACCTGAAGGAAGGAGAATTGTTCCGGCTGAATGATGCGGTATGCACCAAGCCGGAGGCATTGATCTTTGTCCTGAGCCAGAAAAACCGGTATGAGGCCGGGTGCGGCGCGGAGGTTTGGGATGTAAAGGTGGGAGATCAGACCTTTGAGGAATATATGAAGGGGAACCTGCAGGATTTTCTGGTGAAAATGAAGTGTATGGCAGCCATGGCCGCCCAGTATGAGGTGGAGCCCGGCGACGAAGAGGAAAAGAGGATTGCCCAGGCGGCAGCCGTTTACCTGGAAGGGCTGCCGGAGCAACTGAAAAAAGATACGGGGATTGACAAGAAAACCGTGGAAACCGTATTCAGGGAGTACTATACGGCGAGTCTTCTGATGGAAAAGCTGACAGCGGACGTCTCTTCGGAGATCAGCGAGGATGAAGCGAGGGTAATCGCGATACAGCAGATATATCTCGGCACAGAGGGTATGGATCAGGCGGCAAAAGAACAGACGCGCGCCGAGGCGGAGGCGCTTCTTGCACGGGCACAGTCGGGAGAGGATTTTTCTACCCTTGCGAAGGATAAAAATCAGTCGGAAGTTTTTGAGCGGGAGCTTGTCCGCGGAGAGACAGAGCAGGCCTTTGAGGATGCCGCTTTTGCCTTAAGCCTGGAAGAGATAAGTCAGGTAGTGGAGACATCGGATGGTTTTTACCTGATCCGCTGCGTCAACAATTATGACGAGGCGAAAACGGCTCAGAATAAAGAAAATTTAGGGAAGAAGCATAAGTCGGACCGCTTCCGGGATTATTATGAGGCTTTTGTGGCGGATGTCACTGCCGTAAATAATGAAAGCGCCTGGGAGAGTCTCAGCTACCGGGGGAGCTACGGGAAAGCGGACACGGATTTCTACACGATCTATAGCCAGTATTTTCCCTCTTAAAAGCTAATCAGAAGCTAAAATGGCGGGCCGCCACAGGAAACCTGTGGCGGCCCTTTCACTTAATTAGTTGCCGCAGAGGCAGGAGAGGAGAAGGATCCAGATCAGGCATCCGCATCCGTCACCGTTTCCGAAGCCGCCCAGGCCGCATCCGCATCCGTCACCGCCGCCGAAGCCGTTTCCACAGACGCAAAGAATCAGTAACAGGAATAAGATGTTGTTTCCGCCGAAGCCGTTTCCACAGCCCGCCTGACATCCACAGTTTGTTGCAGCCAAATCACTCATGGGGTAATCCTCCAAAGATTGTTTACATTATAAGATATGTAGGGGGGCTTGCCTTTGTTTCCTGATTCTTGAGAAAAACCTTTATATTAATTTTGTTAAGCGTATAAAGAGAAATGCTTGAAAAAAATAAGCGGGGGACGTATAATAAGAGAGAATCAAACAGGGGGATGAAAAAAATGATGGATCACATAGACAGACAGATCGTCAGCATCCTGCAGAAAAACGCCAGGACGCCCTTGAAGGTCATTGCGGAAAAGGCGTATCTTTCTTCCCCGGCAGTGTCGGCCAGGATCGAGCGGCTGGAGAAAGCGGGGATCATCAAAGGATATTCGGCGCAGGTGGACGAGGAGCGTCTTGGTTATCATATCATGGCATTTATTAATTTAGAAGTGCAGCCGAAGCAGAAAAATCAGTTTTATCCTTTTATCGCGGCCTGTCCCAATGTGTTGGAGTGCAACTATGTCACAGGTCAGTTTTCCATGCTGATCAAAGTGGCTTTTCAGAGTACCGGGGAATTGGATCAGTTTATCGGCAAGCTTCAGGATTATGGCAGGACCAGTACTCAGATCGTGTTTTCCACTCCTGTGGGTCCGAGGGGAATCAGAGTCATTGAAGAGGAGAAAGAAGTTCACGGAGGAAAATCGGAATGAAAGTCTGGGAGCATTTGAGGACGATCAATCATCACAAAGGAGAGGTTATGAAGAACTGTTTCCGGGTCGGCATGTATAAGCAGGGACTTCTCCATGACCTGTCCAAATACAATCCGAAGGAGTTTCTGGTGGGCTGCAGATATTATCAGGGCAACCGAAGTCCCAATGCGGCGGAGCGGGAGGAGAAAGGGTATTCCTCCGCCTGGCTTCATCATAAAGGGCGCAACAGACATCACTTCGAGTACTGGATTGACGTGGATATGGATCGGGGGTTCGAGGTGGCTGGGATGCGGATGCCGGTGAAATATGTTCTTGAGATGTTTATGGATCGGATCGCCGCATCTAAGACCTATCAGAAGGAGAAGTATACGGACGCCAGCCCTTTACAGTATTATAACAGGACGAAGGATGTCATGGTCATTCATCCGAAGACCAGAAGACAGCTGGAAATCCTTCTCAAGATGTTGGCGAGAGAGGGCGAGGAAGAAACCTTCCGGTATATCCGGGAGCATATTATAGGAAAACGGGGCTTTCAGAGAGGCAGATAAGAACTCCCGGGCTCCCTTTGCAGCAGTTTTCCGGCCTTTTACAGCATTTCATTGTTTTTCCATTGAAAAGAATGTGATTTTTTGTAAAATAGAAGGGTACGGGGGATTCTGCCATGATAAAAATAGCGATCTGCGACGATGAGACGGTCATGTGTGAGAAACTGAAAATGACCGTCTCTTCTATATTGGAAAAATGGAAAGAAGAATATCGGATTGTCTGTCATTCCTCTGCCGCCGATGTTTTATGGGGGCCTCTGGACTTTGATCTTTTGTTCCTGGACATTAAGATGCCGGGAATAGACGGAATGAAGGCGGCGGGAGGGCTGAGAGAGCGGGGGTTCTTTGGGGAACTGATCTTTGTGACGGCTTTTCCGGAATATATGCCGGATGCTTTTGAGGTGGAGGCGGCGGACTATCTCGGCAAACCTGCCGACCGGGAGCGCTTGGAGCGGACGCTGAAGAGAGTGTTAAAGAAGCTTCGCACAGACAAGGAGGAGAGTTTTTGCATCCGTACCGCAAACTGGTGCCGGACGATTCCTTTTGGAGAGATTTATTACTGCGAGGTGATGAACCGGAAGATGTTCGTCCACACGAAACAGGGAGTGGTTGATTACTATGGAAAAATGAGGGAGGCGGAAGCGCAGGCCTTTCCCTATCTGATCCGGTGCCATCGGAGCTATCTGGTAAATCCGCGGTTTTTGCGGGAATATGTCGGAGGGGAGATCCGGATGGAAAACGGGGAGCGGATCCCCGTGTCGAAAAATTACCGGCAGGCATTTATGGAACGGATGCTTGCATGGATGGAGGGGGAGGGGTAGAGATGGTGTGGAATCATGTTGACGTTTCTGATATCAGTTATTATTTCCGCTGGAATATTGCCCTGCCGAATCTGCTTTACCTGTTTTTCCTTCCCTGTGTCCTGTACTATTTTTTCTGCCGCTTCTGCGGTCTTTCCTGCCGGCCTTGGCGCGGGATGGGGTATGTGGTTTTGTCGGCAGGGCTTGGGGTTTTTGAGGTCTGGGCAGGGCTACCTGGGAGCGTCGCCCTCTTGACGGAGACGGCGCTTTTGGCGGTTTATGGAACGGCTGCCCTGAAAAGGGGCTGGGGGGAGTCCTGGATGACTGCGCTTTTGCTGCGGTCTGTGTTCAGTGTCATAGACGGTCTTGTCTGTTGGGCAGATTACCGGCTCCTTCTCCCCCTGGTGATCCGGTGGGAGGCGCTTGTGCTCCCCGCCGATGCCCTGCGGGAGCTTGTGAAGGTTTTGCTGGTCATCGGTTTTCTGACATTGATCCTCCGGCGTTTTTACCGGAGCGGGGAGGCGCTTTTGCGGGAGCAGCTCCTGATCCTCACGGCCCCCCTCTTTTTTATTGCGCTTGCAGAGCGTATCCTGCAGGATGCGTTTTATAACGGAGATATTTATATCAATACAGTTGAAGGGACGGTATCCACCGAGATGAAGGCCAGCCACGGGGAAAACCTGCTCCTGCAGCTTTTGGCGGGCGTCTGTCTGCTGGCAGTGCTTTTGATCTATCAGAGGCTTGTCCGGATGAAGCATGCCGAGAAGCGGCTGCTTTGCCTTTTCGGCCAGGAGGCAGAGCAGAGACGGTATATGGAAGAGGCGGTTCTGCGGGAAAAACGGACCATGGCTTTCCGCCATGACCTTAAGAACCATTTGTCGGTGTTGAAGGAGCTTTTGCGGACAGGGCAGGGGGAGAAGGCCTGCGTCTACTTAGATCAGCTGGGGGAAGCGGCCGAAGGACTTTCCTGCGGCATCAGGACGGGAAATCCGGCGGTGGATGTGCTGCTTGGGAGCAAATGTGCCGTTGCGGAACAGATGGGAATCCGGTTTTCCTGTGACATATCCATTCCGAAGGACGGGGGGCTCAAGGAGATCGACTGGTGCATCCTTCTTTCCAACGCCCTCGACAATGCGGTCCGGGCCTGCGAGGCAGTCCCCCCGGAAAAAAGATACCTGCAGCTTTCCGGAAAGCGGAAAGGGAATCTTTATCTGCTCCTCTTGGAAAACAGCTGTGACGGAGATTTGAAGACGCCGCCGCCGGAGGGAATCGGCCTTTCCAATATCAGGGCCGTGCTGGAACCTCTGTCGGGGACTGTGGAAAAAACAGTTTCCGGGGGAGTTTATAAATTAAAGCTGCTGTTTCTGCTCCTGTAAAAGCCCTGCCGTTTTGGGGCCCGCGGCGGAAATAAATCTGAAAAGAAACCTGAAAACAGACCTTCCCATAAGACTTTGCAACAGGAACGGGGCCCTTTACACCAAAAGATTCATGGGGAAAGAAGAACGGACGATATATAAGGTATCCGCAGCGGTGTGGAAATGTATGAGGAATGCATGAGCCGGGAACGCGGAAAATCCATATCGAAAAGGAGGTTTTTTATGAGCGTAAATCCGATCGGAGGAGGTCTTTCTCCGGCAGCAGGCCTGGGGGCCGGGGCGGCTCCCGCATCAGGCGGAGGAAGCGAGGCGAAGATCCGGGAACTGGAAAAGAAGCTTCTGACCCTTACGGAGGAAAAGAAAAAGGCGGAGAATAACCATGACGCCGAAAAGGTGAAGAAGCTGGAGGAAGAGATCCGGAAGGTGGAAAAGGAGCTTGAAGAGTTAAAGCAGAAAGCCAAAAAGGAAGAAAAGAAAAAGGACGATGAGGAGGGGCAGGAGAGCATGCCTCCCTCGGACGGGGTCACAGGGCAGTACCTGAATACCTGGGCCTGACCGAAAGAACCTGTCACTATACAAGTTTGGTGTGGCGGCTTCTTTGGATGTCCGACAACAAAAAAACGCCTGCGCAGCCGGATTGTTTCACGGCGCAGGCGTTTTTTGGATTAACCACATCCGTCAACCACCCCTTATTATAAGCAGTCGTTTAAGCAGGTTGAAACCCGTAAG
>CAJUQY010000011.1 GCA_910588815.1 uncultured Lachnospiraceae bacterium
CCGATAAGTTCCGACTGTTTTTCCTTTGGCAGATTATTGAATATATCGTCATAGAAAATAAGCCAGTCCGTCACTCAGAGGGACGGGAGCCGGCAGATTCACCCTTGAGGCTGCTGCACAGAGACAACAGCCCCATTCATTTCTTCACCGCCGCACGCCCGGCTTTCACCGGATCCATAAAAGATAGAGAAGCACCACGATCAGCCCGATGCAGACCAGAAGAAGGGCAAAGGAAAGACTCTGATTGATGATCCGGTTGGTCCGCACAGTCTTCTCCTCAAATTCCATCAGCCGCCGCACATAAGAATGGTTCGCGGGATGTTTCCTCCGAACCGTCTTATCCAGAAGTTCCGAGCCCCATTCCAGAAAACAGCCCGCCGCATAGGCCAGCCGGTTCCTGGACATGTGGATCTTATCCTCCTTTAACTGTCTGTGCGTGGTCTTCCTGGCGGCCACGACCGTCCCGTCCACTGCACGGTCCAGGCACCGGCAGGCCACCGCCGACACCGTCACAAACAACTGCAGGAGCACCGGCCGGTAAAGCAGATTCTCCAGATCCAGCCACACCGGCCACCGATCCACATATTCCCGCACACCGGATTCCCCCCTCTTCATAAGGACTGTCCGGATCACGCCGAAATAAATCAGAGCCCCTATGGCGATGGAAATGAGGCCGCCGGACAAATTCTCCAGGGAAAAATACCGAACCGGATGGGCCAGGGAACCTCCGCCGAAAAAGCCCTCCCCAAGTTCCGCCGCCCTATCCATGACCGGCCCGGGAAGTATTCCCATAATGGGAAGAAGCAAGGCAGAACCCGCCACCGCGATTTTACTCTCCATATTCCAGTAGTGTTGATACTTCCGATCAAATTCTTCCTGCCGCTTGGGATTCTTCTCCACAAAAAGAGCGACAAAAAGCTTTGTCATATAGGCCACCGTCATGCCGCCGGAGAGCAGGAAGATCCATTCCGCCCCCTTCCAGAAAGCCGCCGTCCCGTAAGCCGCCAGACCCTCCGACGCCAAAAGACCATACTCCACAATACTCTCATGGAGCAGAGTCTTGCTGATATAGCCGTTCCAGAGAGGAATACCGCCGATACCGAGGGCCCCCATCAGAAAACAGAAGGCAAGAAGCGGCTTCTTCCGCCCAAAGCCCCGGATCTCATTGAGATTTAACTTGTGCAGGTTCATATAGACCACACCGGCCGCCATGAAAAGCACCAGCTTGATCAGAGAATGATTCACCATGTGGAGAAGGGTTCCCCGGACCGCCAGGGCATTCTCCTCCCCCAAAAGTCCCTGCATGCCTATCCCCACCAAAATAAACCCAATCTGGGACATTGAGGAGCAGGCCAGAGTCCGCTTCAGATCCACAGAAAACACTGCGAGAAGCGCTCCGCCGAACATGGTAAACACCCCGAAGGCGAACACGGCCATTCCCCACAACGGATCATAGCGGAAGATATTGCAGCTGACCGCCAGCAGGCCGAAAATCCCGGTCTTCGTCAGTATACCCGAAAGCAGAGCGCTGGCCGGAGCCGGAGCCACCGGATGGGCCTTGGGAAGCCAGATATGGAGCGGAAAGACACCCGCCTTTGCCGCAAACCCAAAAACCGTAAGCCCCCCGGCCAGATAAAGCGTAGCCCCCTTGGTTCCCCCCACCTCCCCGCAGGCAGAAAGCAGCCGGGAAAGCTCCAGGGTTCCCACCGTATGATAGAGCAGAAACAACCCCATGAGTGTTACCATGCCGCCGATCACCGCCACGCCGAGATAAGTTTCCGCCGCCTTAAGGGCCGCTTCCTTCTCCTCGTGGGCCACCCACACATAAGAAGTAAAAGACATCATTTCAAAGAAGATGAAGGCCGTAAAAAGATCTGCCGCCAAAAAGACCCCCATAGTGGCCCCAAGAGTCAAAAGCACAAACAGATAATACCGGTTCCGGTTCCGGTAATGGGCCAGATACTCCCTGGAAAAGACCGTCGTCATAACCCACATAAAGGCCGCGATCAGGCCGTAAAGAGCCCGAAACCCGTCAAGCTCCAGATGGAGCCCCAGGCCGCAGAAGCCCTCCCACAAAAACTCCGAAGCCGCAAAGCCGGACACCGTCCGGGCGCCCCCGTCCTGCGAAGATATGCCGGAAACCAGAAGCGCCAGGATCACCACAAGCTCCAGGATCACTGAGCCGTCCGCGAAGAAATCCCGGCCCCTCTTTGAAAACCTGCCTATGATATAAGCAAGCACGGCCGCCGCCATGGGCCAGACAACCAGAAACAAAAGAGTTCCATTCCCGTTCATACCACCACTCCTTCCGCCACTTCCATAATAAAGCGGACCAGCGGGCCAGAATACAGGCCAAACACCACCAAAAGGCCGGCAAACAGTACCATGGGCGCAAGCATGCGCCATCCCGGCTCCGTCCGTTTCACCGGAGAAACCTCCCGCTCTCCCGCATTGGGAAAAAGAGCCCGCACCGTCACCGTCAGCATATAAATCCCCGTCATAAGCGCCGAATAGAGAAGCACCGCGACAGCCGCCACACCAGGCGCCCCGCCGGCCGCCGCCGACTGGGCCAGATTCCACTTGCTGATAAAACCGGCAAACAGAGGAATTCCCATCAGAGAGAGCCCCGCCACCGTAAAGCAGGTAAAGGTGACCGGCATCTGCCTCCCAAGCCCTCCAAGCTCATAGACATAATTCTTCCCCGTCTTGTGCATAATGGCTCCGGCGCAGAAAAACGCACAGATCTTCATCAAAGCGTGAAACACCATATGCACAAGAGCCGCCGCCATGCCAAGCGGATTCATCATGACCACGCCGAACAGCACATAGGAAAGATTACTGATCGTAGAATAAGCCAGGCGCCGTTTCAGGTGAGCCTCCCGCACGGCCATGGTAGAGCCGTACGCGATCGTTACGAGCACCGCTGCCAGCACCACATAATGAGCCCAGGTGCCGCGGATGAAATCCGCACCGTAGCTGTAATAGGTTAAGCGGAGAATCGCAAATGCCCCGGATTTCACCACCGCCACCGCGTGGAGAAGAGCCGTCACCGGCGTCGGCGCCACGGAAGCCTTAGGAAGCCACCCGTGAACCGGGAACAGCGCCGCCTTCACACCGAAGCCGAAAAAGGCCAGCACATACATAAACAAGATCGTATTGGTGTGAAATCCGGAAACTCCCCGGTTCAGCACGCCGCCCAGGATAAAATCCGCCGTATTCCCGTAGATCAGGATGAACACCAGCCCCATAAAGGCAAAGGCCGCACCGCCGATGGAATAATACAGATACTTCCTGCTGGCGGCCCTGGATTCCCTGTTCCTGTAGTGGAGCACCAGGGGAAAAGTCACCAGCGTCAAAAGTTCATAGAAAAGATAGAGCGTCACCAGATTGCCGGCGAAGGCGATCCCCAGCGTCACACCGTAAGTCATAGTGTAAAAGGCAAAAAAACTTTTCTGCCTTTCGTCCCCCTCCATATATTCCGAGGCATAGAGGGTGGCAAAGGGCCACAGAAAAGACACCAGCCCGGCAAACACCACCCCCGCTCCGTCCAGCCGGAAAAATACCTTCAGATCATTTCCCGCCAGATAAAAAAGCACCGCCTCCCGCTCGCCTTCCTCTCTCGTGAGGATCAGCGCCCATACCAAGGCGCTGGCCGTAAGAACCACCGCTTCCATATAAAGCAGGCGTCTTTGCTCCCCCGCCTTTCCAGACTTTCCCGAAGGAGACACCAGCATGAAAAGGCCCCCGAGCAGAGGAAGGAGTACCGGAGCTGTCACAAAAACCAATCGCATCATCACAAAATCCCTCCCACGGCCTCAGCCGCATCAAGCACTACGCCTGGAAACATGCCAAACAGCACGGCCCCTGCCGCCATGAGAACCATAGGCAGAACCATAAGCAGGGACGGCTCCTTCTTTTTCAGGCTCCTGTAATCATAATCTGCTCCCGGAAAAAATCCGTGAATCACAACAGGAAGCAGATACCCCGCCGTGAGAAGCGCGCTCACAAGAAGCACCACCGGCCCCAGCCAGGAAAACACGCCGGCTCCGGAGGCAAGAGCCCCCTCCGCAAGATACCATTTGCTCACAAAGCCGCCGGTCGGCGGAATCCCCACCAAAGCAAGCGACGCCAGGGCAAAACACCAGATGGTCACCGGCATCTCCTTCCCGATGGCGGTAAGCTCCGAGACCTTCGTCTTCCCCGTCTGGTAAATGACGGCACCGGCCCCCAAAAACAAGGTGTTTTTCACCAGCGAATGGAAGACCACATGGGCGATGGCCCCGATAAAAGCCGTCTGATTCAGGAGAGACAAGCCAAACAAAATATAGGATACCTGACTGACCGTAGAATAAGCCAGCCGTTTCTTAAAGCCCTTCTCCCGGTAAGCCAGCATAGAGCCCATGAAAATCGTGATCAGGGTAAGGATAATCCAGGCCGTCTGAACCCAAGTTCCCCGAAGGAGCTCCGGCCCGGCCACATAATAGACCACCCGGATGATCCCCAGGACTCCCATCTTTGTGATGACACCGGAAAGCACGGCACTGGCCGGAGCCGGAGCCTCCGGGTGAGCCGAGGGAAGCCAGCCGTGCATGGGAAACATGCCCGCCTTCGTGCCGAAGCCCACGATCATCAAAAACACCGCTGCAAGAAAAAGCCCTTCATGACCCGCAAGCGCCCCGGCGTCCAAAATGCCTCCCTGGGAAAAGCTTCCAAGCCCTCCGAAGCCGGCCAGGAAAAAGATTCCGAAAAGCGCCATAAAAGCACCGGCCACCGAATAAAACAAATACTTAAGGCCCGCCAGAATCGCCGGTCTGGTTCCCTCATGAAACACCAGAAACAGAGACGAAAACGTCATGACCTCAAAGAAAATATAAAAAGTAGCCAGATTGCCGGCAAAAGAAAGAGCCGCAAGCGCTCCCTCCACGATCAGATAACAGCCGAAAAACCGCTCTTCCCTCTCCTCATGGTCCATATACCGGAAAGCAAAGATCCCCACCAGAAACCACATAGACACAGAAAGGAGGGCAAAGATCCGGGAAATCATATCCACCTGGAAAAATACGGAAAGCTTATCCGTAAGCCGCCACAAAAGAAGCGCCCGCTCCCCTCCCGACACACAAAGAGCCGTAAACAAGATCTCCAGCACCAGGGCCGCCGCCACAAACAGGCACTTCCCCCGCCGCTTAAATCCCGGCTTGGATAAGAGAAGCGTCAGAATCCCGGCCGCTATGGGAAAAAACACCGGAAGCAGTAAAAGAAAATCCTGTTCCATATCTTCCTCCTTTAAATCTATCTTTGAGTCTCCGAACTTAGTTGATCCAAATCACGGAAGAAAATCGGTTCTTTTCACGCCAGAACACGCTTCCGCTCTTGAAAGCTCGTAGCGGTACATAAGAGCCTTCCTTCGCTCAGACTCGGAACGCTCTAAGTACCGACGGCTTTCAAACGGTTCCGGCTTAGAAAAAACCGCTTCTCTTCCTGACCGGCATCAAATTTCGGAGACTCAAATTTAATTTATAAAAACATACCGAGCCCTGCGTTGATCCCGTCCACGATGGGCTTCGAAAAAAGCCCCAGCACCAGGTTTACCGCCACAAACAGGAAAGAGGCCACCTTGAGCATCCTTGATGCCTGATGGGATTCATCCAGGCTGAATTCCCGCTCCGAAGGAGAGTAAATGCTGATGACCAGCCGCAGAAAATAAATGGCGTTCAGAATCGTACTGACTGCCAGACCCAGAATGGTAAGCACCATCTTATGGGGGCTCTGTACCGCCGCCGTGGCAAACAAAAGCTTCGAGATAAAGCCGGACAGCATGGGAAAGCCCACCATAGAGAGGGCTCCCACGGCGAAAGCCAGCCCCGCTGTCCTGTTCCGGTAGCCGGAACCTCTGAGACTCACATAATCTGTCCTGCCGTCGGAAACCTCATAAAGCCCCACCGCACTGATAAAAAGCAGAGACTTGGTGGCCGCATGGGTGAAAATGTGAAACACTGCCGCCACCATACCGGCCTGGGTCCCGAGGCCGATCCCCATATAAATATAACCGATCTGGGCCACCGAGGAATAGGCGACCATTCTCCTTGTATCCGTTTCCTTAATGGCCCGTACAGAGCCGATCAGCATCCCCGCCAGGCCAAACAGGAACAAAAGATTCGTGACACCGCTGCCGATCACCGTTCCATAGCCGATCACCCGGTAAAAAACCTTGATAAGCAGGAAAATATACCCCTTGGACACCAGGCTGGAAAGAATCGCACTGGCAGCCGGAGTCGCATAGCCGTAGGTCTCCGGGATCCAGGAATGGAACGGATACAGGCCGCTCTTGATGGCAAGGCCCACGGACATCAGGCCGATGACCACCAGAAGAGGCACGTCATAGCTTCCCGTCCTTACAATCATGGCCACCGCATCCTGCGCCGGCTCCATCAAAAGATGTCCGGTAATGTCATAGAGAAGGGTCAGACTGATCAAAAACATACCGGAACCGAGAAGACTCATCACCATATAGCGGATCGCCGCCACAATGCCGTGGCCGTTCTGTCTGATCATGATCAGGCCGCAGGCCGCAATGGTATTGATCTCCACAAACACATAAGCCGTAAAAAGGTCATTGGTATAAATAAGAGCCAGCAGGGAGCTCATAAGCAGATCCACCAGAATAAAGAACAGGTTGGTCTTCGTCTCCTCCACGTCCGTAAACACATGGCTGATCCCGCCCAGAAGCGAGAGAAGCATGATGACGGAAAAACCCGTGGCCATCATCGCTTCCAAAATCCCCGCCCGGATCTCATTCCCCCAGGGCGCCGGAAAATGTCCCATCATGTAAATAAAGCTTTCCCCGGTCCGGACCGTATAAAAGAGTACCGCTCCGGACAACAGAATCTGGGCCGTCACCATAAATAGACAGAGCCGTTTCGCCCACCGCCCCTTTAACACCGAAGAGACAATCCCGCAGAACATAGCCAGGATAATGGAGAAAAACGGAAAATTCCGAATGAAATCCATTATTCTCCCTCCTTTCTCCACTGAAAGACGATCTCATCAATGTCCAGAGAACCGTATCTTCGGTAAAGGCGGATCGTAAGGGAGAGCATCAGCGCCGTCACACTGACCGACACCACGATCCCGGTGAGCACCAGGCCGTCCGGGATGGGGTTGGTATAGGCCGACGCATCCATGATGCCGTCATTTAGGATCGGTACCTGCCGTCCGAAAATGTATCCCTTGGCCGCCAGAAACAGATACACCGCCGTGTCCATGATATTCAGACCGATAATCTTCTTGATCAGATTTTTGTGGAGCAGCAGCGTTGTGAATCCAATCCCGAACAGGATCATCGACACCGTCTCCTCCATATTAGCTGCCAAATGCGCAAGCATCCTCACATGCCCCCCTTCCGGAACAACGTATAAAAGGCATACATGGTGCAGGCCACCACCAGCCCCACACAGATATTGAGAGGCAGGATCAGGCCGCTGGAAAGAATCGCCCCCGGCGTTCCTAAGGGAATCCCGCTCTCCAGATGATTGGCCCCCGTAAAAAACGAATAACTTTTCGCCAGACAGTAAAAGGTCAGAGCCGCCAGTGTGATCCTCCGGAAAGTCTTTTCCGTAAAAAACCGCTCCGTCTTCTTAAAGCCGAAGGCATTCAGATACAGAATCAGTCCGGAGCCTATAATGGCGCCGCCGGAAAAGCCGCCCCCCGGAGACAGATGGCCGTTCAGAATGATATAAATCCCGAAAATAAACAACAGGGGAACCAGGACACAGGAAACCTTCTGCAGGATCAAATCATTCTTCGGCTCATAGATCCGGTCATTCTCCTCTGCCTGCTTCTTCTTCATCTTTTCCGTGTCATCCGAATTATCCAGCCGCATCAGCACCTGCACACAGGTGGCCGCGATAAAAAGGACACAGGATTCCCCAAAAGTATCGAAAGCCCTGTAGTCCAGGATCATGCCGGTGACAAAATTGGTGGCTCCCGTTTCCTCCACACCCTTCTCGATATACCGAGCCGCCACCTCATTGTTGGTGGGGTTATCCGAGTTTCCAAACTCCGGCAGATAGAGCACCGTCCAGAGAAGCACGCCAATCAGCGTCAGGCAGAGCACCACCGACATGACCCCATTGAGCTTCCGGAAAATTTTCAGTTCCTTATTGTGCTGCTCGTCATAGACAGCCGCCTGGATCTTCTCCTCGTTGAGCCTGGGCCCGGCAAGCTCCTCCGGCGGGATCCGTTTGGGAGGCGCCTTCGTCTCCATACGAAACTCCGGCGGAGTCATCTCCCCGTCCACCCATCTCTCAAACCGGTGGAAGCGGCTGGTTTCATAATCCTTTCTCAGTCTGCTCATTCTCCACTCTCCCCCGCTTCTTTTTTCTCTGCCTCTTCCGGATACTCTGAGACTGCCGATTCCAGGACCTCCCCCTCCTCAGTGGACATCCCTTCCGCCTCCGTCACGTCGCCGTCAGCCGCGCCGTCCGGCTCCTGACGTTCTCCCTGAATGGCACGTATCTTTTTCAATGTCACAAAAAACAAAATGCTGGTGACGCCGGCCCCCACCGCGGCCTCCGTCACCGCCAGATCCGGCGACTGTAAGATCACCCAGATAATCGCCATAATCGAGCTGTAAGACATATAAATAATGATAGAAGTCAAAAGCCTTTTCGTAAAGCTGACGGAAAGGGCACAGACAATCAGCCCGATCAATAAAAACAGCTCAAATATCCTCACGATGTTCCACCTCGATTTCTCCCAGATCCTCGTCCGTCATGACCTCCAAACGGCTGATCATATGTCCGGCCACAGGGCTTGCCAGCCAGAAAAACAGCACCACCAAAAGAAGCTTGAACGAGGCAAAGGAAAGCCCCTTCCAGATCACAAGCCCTAGGATCATAAAGAGGATTCCAAGAGTATCTCCAAGAGCCGCCGCATGCATTCTGTTTAAGGCCCGCTTAAATTTGTTGACCCCCACTGTGGCCGCCAGAAAAACAAGAAGCCCCAGGAGAAGAAACACTGCCGATACAGAAAGCCTCACCCATCCCATCACTTCTCCTCCTCCTTTTTCTCTTTTTCCTTCCGCTCCCGGTAAACCCCCGTATATACCTTAGTGAGCACCACCACCGCCAGAAAGCTTACCATGGCGTAGATCAGGCAGACATCAGCCAGATAATCCTCCTCCAGATATACGGACAAAACCGCAATGATCACAATGGTCATGGTCCCGATCATATTGACTGCAATGATCCGGTCTGCCGTCTTCGGCCCCTTCACCGAGCGGAGAATAGAAATCAGGATCAAAATGGCCAGGACCACCATGCAGCCCATTAAAATTCCCCTGTAAAAAACTGCCGCGCTCATTTCCTCCCAGCCTCCATTCTCCTCAAAATGCGCACAAATTCAGAATCCTCAATCCCCTCTGCCATCTCCTTGTCCAGACAATGGACGAGAAATTCGTCTCCCTCGACCGAAACCGTGATGGTTCCCGGCGTCAGGGTAATGGAATTGGCCAGAAGCACCTTGCAGATGCCCGATTTTAAATCCGTCTTAAAATAGACAAGCGCCGGCTCCGGCAGATACTTCGGCGACAAAATCAGCCGCAGCACGCCCAGATTCGCTCTGGCGATCTCCCGGATCAGGACTCCCAGAAACAGGACGAACAGCCCCGCATTTTTCAACAGCAAAAAATCCTTCCGCAGGCCATAATCCATAAAGCGGCAGATAAACCAGTAAACCGCCGCCGAAACCACCAGCCCGAACAGAAAAATTTCCCATGTGAACCTTCCATTTAATATGATCCAAAAAGCCAAAAACAAAAGAAACATCGAAGCTCATTCCTTCCCCGTTATCATCGAAATCAGCGCGCCTCTCGCCGCACAAAGTAAGTTCCCACGAACCAAAAAAAGTATATACCCATTCCCATGAAAAAACAATGTGCATTTTTTCCAATTCCTATCGAAAAATAGGAGGAAAAACCAGGGAATTTATCCAAAAACCATAGAAAAATCACACTCCTCTTTTATCCCCCATATTATACCAGTAAGCAAATCAAGAGGAGGATCACCCCATTGAACACAAAAACCCTTACCAGGCATATTCTCTGTCTTTCTCTGTCCCTTCTGCTGGTTCTCGGTGCACTTGCAGGCTGTGGAACCAACGCTTCTGACAAAAAAACGGAAGGCAGCAACGTCCCTGCCGAAACAGCCGCAAAAGAAACGGCGGCAGAACCCTCCGGCGAAGCGGACGCCAAGCAGGAACTGACGCCTGTCACCTTAAGTGAAGTGGCCCATTCCATCTTCTACGCGCCCCAGTACGCAGCCATTGAGCTGGGATATTTTGAAGAAGAGGGCATCGACCTGACCTTAATCAACAGCGCCGGGGCCGACAAAGTCATGACCGCCCTGATCTCAGACGGCGCCGACATCGGTTTCATGGGCTCCGAAGCCAGCATTTATGTCTATGCGGAGGGAAATCCCGACTATGCCGTCAACTTCGCCCAGCTCACCCAGCGGGCCGGAAACTTCCTGGTGGGCAGAGAAGCCGACGAAGATTTTAAATGGGAAGATCTGAAAGGAAAAAATGTGCTGGGTGGAAGAGCAGGCGGTATGCCCGAAATGGTGTTTGAATACATTTTAAAGAAAAACGGCATTGACCCCAAAACGGATCTCTCCATTGACCAGAGCATTGACTTCGGCCTGACGGCCGCCGCCTTTATGGAGGGTGACGCAGACTATACCGTAGAGTTTGAGCCCTTCGCCACAAGCATAGAACTGGAAAATTCAGGAAGCGTGGTCGCCTCCCTGGGCGTGGACTCCGGCTATGTCCCCTATACGGCTTACTGCGCAAAGAAAAGCTATTATGAGGAGCACGCCGACATTATTCAGGGCTTCACAAATGCCATTCAAAAAGGCCTGGATTATGTAAACAGCCATACGGCCGAAGAGATCGCCGCCGTTATAAAGCCTCAATTTGAAGAGACCGATGAGAGCACCATCGCCGCCATCGTGGAACGCTACCTTTCCCAGGACACCTGGAAGGAAGATCTGGTATTCAGCGAAGAAAGCTTTGACCTTTTACAGGATATCCTGACAGAAGCCGGGGAGCTTGCCGAAAAGGTTCCCTATGCCGACCTGGTCAACACGGAATACGCCGAACAGGCAAAATCCGACAGGTGATGCCTCACGCCTGATCACCTGATTACCCCGGAAAACAGGAAAATCCTCCGTTTCCCAGACGGAGGATTTTCTTTTGATACGGCGCTCTCTGTCAGAGCATAAATTGGATGGTACAAAAAACCCCATATACCCCAAGGAGCACAATCCCCTGCAGTCTGGTCAGTTTTTCTCTCACAAGGGCAGGCACTGTCAAGAACAACATCACCAAAAGCATAACGGGGATATCCAATACCAGGGAGGCGTTATGCCCGGCAATTACGGCACTTTGAGGAATGTCAAAGGGCGCTAAGGTAATGGAAAGGCCGGCGACCAATACCAGATTGAAGAGATTTGCCCCTATAACATTTCCCAGGGAAAGGGCGCCATGGCCCTTGGCCAGGGAGGTGATCGCTGTCACCAATTCCGGCAAGGAGGTTCCCAAAGCCACAAAAGTCAGGGCGATTACCGACTCCGGCACACCCAGGGCCTGGGCAATCAACGTCCCATTATCTACCAGGAGCTTTGCGCCCACAGCAATGAAAACCGCCCCCACCGCCAGAAGCAGGATATCCTTTCCCATGGAGCCCTCCGCCGCCTCCTCACCGCCTGCTTCCGCTTCTCCGCCGTTCCTCATATCAGAAGCCTTCGTCTTTTCCGAAAGGGCAGCCGCCTGCAAAATCATTTCCTCTTCTGCCGGCTTCCTGCTCTGCTTCCTGGCCTGCATGACCGTAGTTCCCATATAAACGAAGAAGATCAACAGCAAAAGCAGCCCCGCCAACCGGCTAAAATGCCCGGAGACATAAGCAGTCAGCGCATAAAAAACTGCCGCGGTAAAGAAAAACGCAACCGGAGTCCGAAGGGTTTTCCGATTGACTCCCGACGGCCTTATGGCAATGGTCAATGCAGCGATCAGCGCCGTATTACAGATAATAGAACCGATGGCATTCCCATAAGCAATTTCCCCATGGCCAGCCACCGCCGAGGTTGCGGATACCATCACCTCCGGCAATGTCGTTCCGATGGACACCACCGTCGCACCAATCAAAAGTTCAGGCACCCGAAACCGATGGGCAATTGCCGTAGCTCCGTCCACAAACCAATCGCCGCCTTTGATCAGCAAAAGCAGCCCGACAATAAACAACAATACAGGCACTGACATAGCCGTTCTCCCTCTATTTTATAATTTTGCACTGTGAAACCTCAGCTTTCCACAGCGGCGCAATCCTCTCTGCAGATATCTCACGGCACTGCAAAAATGCCGCAAAACATCCCCTGCCTTCATTCTGTTTTATGGATAGTAAAAAAGATTCGCAAGCGTAATCGTTCACGAATCTTTTCGCCATAGCCTGTAGGGGAATCGAACCCCTGTTTCCGCCGTGAGAGGGCGGCGTCTTAACCCCTTGACCAACAGGCCATATATTTGTGTATCTATCATGAGAGGGATAATCGAGGCGACAAGATTCGAACTTGCGGCCTCCGCGTCCCGAACACGGCGCTCTACCAAACTGAGCCACGCCTCGATACCTCCGTAAGTATAGCCTAAATTTTGCATATTGTCAAGAAAATTTTTAAAATTTTTTTGTTTTTTTCTCAGAGGCCCTTTCCGAAGCAACTGCTGCCGACCTTTGCACACTATTTCATCAGCCGCTGGATGGTCCTGCACAGTTCATCCACCGACTCCTCCTTACCATCCCGGATGTCCTCCACCACACAGGTCTTGATATGGTTGGACAGAAGGGTACGGCTAAAGGCATTGAGGGCAGAGCTTACAGCCTGTACCTGGGTCAGGATATCCACACAGTAGCGGTCCTCCTCCAGCATGGCCCGGATCCCCCGGATCTGCCCCTCCACCCGGTTTAAGCGATGGATCAAATCCCTGTACTCTTTCTCGTCCCGGTGCTTCCTCTTCCCACAGTTTGCGCACTCTTTCCCGCAGTCCATAAACTCTCCGTCCTTTCTCTATATTTGCATTTATTGTACCACACTTTACAGCGCCAGGTCAAACAGCGAAATCTGGTTGGTCCTGGGCAGCTCCCCAAAAATCCCCATATCTGCCATCATGTCGATGGTTCCCTTGGGCACTTTGGTCTTCTGCCAGAAATCCTCCAGAGATAAAAACCGTTCCCCGGCCTTCACCGCCTCCACCACGGCCTCCGCCGCCTTACCGCCAAGCCCGTCGATGGAGCTTAAGGACGGCATCAGCTTTCCGTCAATGATCTGGAACCGGTCGGCCTTCGCCCGGTAAATATCCAGAGGCATAAATTCAAATCCCCTGGCATACATCTCCTGGACAATCCGCATATCCCGCAAAGTCCCCTGCTCCTTCTGGGACAGGCTGTCCAGGCGGTTTTTATAATCCTGCAGGTGGTATTCCAGACGGTCTCTGCCCTGGCACATGAGCTCGTAGGAAAAGCCCGACGCCCGGATGCTGAAGAAGGAGGCGTAGTAGGCCAACGGATAAAACACTTTGCAGTAGGCGATCCGCCAGGCCATCATCACGTAGGCCGCCGCATGGGCCTTTGGGAACATGTACTTAATCTTCTTGCAGGATTCGATGTACCATTCCGGCACGTTTGCCTCCCGCATGGCCGTCTCCCACTCCCCCTTCAGCCCCTTCCCCTTACGGACCGACTCCATAATGGTAAAGGAGAGGCTCTTGTCCATCCCCATGCCGATCAGATAGATCATGATATCGTCGCGGGTACAAATGGCCGTCTGGATGGTGGCCTGCCCGCTGAGAATTAAATCCTGGGCGTTCCCCAGCCACACGTCTGTCCCGTGGGCCAGCCCGGCGATCCGCACCAGGTCCGAAAAACAGGTGGGCTTCGCGTCGATCAACATCTGCATGGCAAAATCCGTGCCGAACTCGGGAATGCCGAGAGCTCCCAGCTTGCAGCCCCCGATAGCCTCCGGCTCGATCTTTAAGGCCGACGTGTTCTGGAACAGACTCATGACCTCCCTCGAATCCAGAGGGATCTCTCTGGCGTTTAAGCCCGTTAGGTCCTCCAGCATCCGGATCATGGTGGGGTCATCGTGTCCGAGAATGTCCAGCTTTAACAAATTGTGGTCAATGGAGTGATAGTCAAAATGGGTGGTCACGATGTCGGATGTCATGTCATTGGCCGGATGCTGGATAGGGGTGAAGGAATGAATCTCCTCCCCGTGGGGCATGACCACGATTCCTCCCGGGTGCTGGCCCGTGGTCCGCCGCACGCCGACACAGCCCTGGACAATCCGGTTGATCTCCGCATTCCGTTTTCTGGTTCCCCGCTCTTCAAAATACTTCTTCACATAGCCGTAAGCGGTCTTGTCTGCCAGGGTGCCGATGGTTCCCGCCTTGAAGGTATGGCCTTTTCCGAAAATCACCTCTGTGTAGGTGTGGGCTTTGGACTGATATTCCCCGGAAAAATTCAGGTCGATATCCGGCTCCTTGTCCCCCTTGAATCCCAAAAAGGTCTCAAAGGGAATGTCAAAGCCCTCCTTCTTGAGAGGTTTCCCGCAGACCGGACAGACCTTGTCCGGCATGTCACAGCCTGCCCCGCCGCTGAATCTTGTCACGTCCTCCGACTCGAAATCGGAGTAATGGCACTCCGGGCAGTAATAGTGGGGCGAAAGGGGGTTCACCTCGGTAATCCCCGACATGGTCGCCACAAAGGAAGAGCCGACAGAACCTCTGGAACCCACCAGATACCCGTCGTCATTGGACTTTTTCACCAGCTTGTGGGCGATGATGTACATGACGGCAAAGCCGTTGGTAATGATGGAATGCAGTTCCCGCTCCAATCGTTCCTCCACCGGCTTCGGAAGCGTTTCTCCGTAAATATTTCTTGCCGTCTGATAGCACATCTCCCGGAGATCTTTATCGGAGTCGGGGATCACCGGCGGACACTTGTCGGGCCTTAAGGGGGCGATCCGTTCACACATGTCCGCGATCTTGTTGCTGTTTTCCACCACCACCTCATAAGCCTTCTCCGGCGTCAGATAGGAAAACTCCCGGAGCATTTCCTCTGTGGTTCGAAGATAGAGGGGAGCCTGGTTATCGCTGTCTGAAAATCCCTGCCCGGCCATGATGATCCTCCTGTAGATTTCATCCTCCGGATTTAAAAAGTGGACGTCGCAGGTGGCCACCACCGGTTTTCCGAACTGATCCCCCAGCTCGATTATTTTCTTATTCAGGTTCTGCAGATCCTCCACCGTCTCGATTCCGTGTTTTTTCTCCCGCAGCATAAATTCATTGTTGCCGACGGGCTGTATCTCCAGATAATCGTAAAATTTTACCAGCCTGGATAATTCCTCGTCGGGAGCGCCGGAAAGGACTGCCTGGAACAGCTCTCCCGCCTCGCAGGCGGAGCCGACGATCAATCCCTCCCTGTGCTTCATCAGCTCACTTTTGGGAATCCTGGGCCTCCTGGCAAAATAGGTCAGGTGGGACATGGAAACCAGGCGGTACAGATTCACCCGCCCCGCGTCGTTCTTCGCCAGGATAATCACGTGATAGGTGGGCATTTTCCTGATGTTCTCCACGGAAGCCGCCCCCAGCTCATTGATCCCGTCCAGGCTTTCAATCTGCTTCTTCTGAAGCCGTTTCACAAACTCCACGAATATATGGGCCGTGGCCTCCGCATCGTCTACGGCGCGGTGATGATTTTGCAGAGACACGCCGAGAGCCTTCGCCACCGTGTCCAGCTTGAACCGCTTGAGCTCCGGCAGAAGAATCCTGGCCAGCGCCACCGTATCCACCACGGTAGGCTTATATTCCCGCCCCAAAAGAGCGGCGTTATATTCGATAAAGCCCATGTCGAAGGAAGCGTTGTGTGCCACCATGGACGCATTCCCGCAAAATTCCAGAAACCGGGGAAGCACCTCCTCCACGGGCGGCTCTCCCATGACCATGCTGTCATTGATCCCTGTCAGTTTTTCGATCTCGAAGGGGATGGGAAGCTCCGGGTTTATGAAAGCCGAAAACCGGTCCGTAATTTCTCCCCTCTCCACCTTCACGGCGCCGATTTCAATGATCTTGTTTTTTTTGGCGGAAAGCCCCGTGGTCTCGAGATCGAACACCACATAGGTGTCCGTCAGAAGCTGATTTTCGGAACGGACCACCACCTCTTTCAAGTCGTCCACCAGATAACCCTCTACCCCGTAGATCACCTTGAAGGGGTCTGTCTTGATGGTCTCGTACCCGTAGCCGGGAAAGGTGTGGAAAGCGTCGGGAAATGCCTGGACACAGCCATGATCCGTGATGGCCAGGGCCGGCATTCCCCACTCTCTCGCCCGTTTCAGGATGTCCTTCACGTCGGAGACCCCGTCCATATCGCTCATCTTCGTATGGCAATGGAGCTCCACCCGCTTGACCTCGGCAAGATCCTGTCTTTTTGATGTGATATCCCCGGATTTTCGGATGCCGGTCACCGACGCAATGGTCAGCTCCCCGTCAAACTTGTCGATGTTGGTCACACCTTTGACTTTGAAAAACGCACCCTTTTTCAAAAATCCCCTGACTTCATCCAGCATTTCCGGCTTGATAAACATTTTCACGGTGATGGTATCCGTAAAGTCCGTCAAATCAAAGATCATGATGGTCTTGCCGCTGCGAAGCTCCCGCTCTTCCAGGCGGATCACCTGGCCGCAGACCACCACCTCGCCCATCTCGCCGATGATCTGTTCCAGCGGCACCTCGTCTCCGTCGTCAAAATCATAGCCGAAGACCACGTCGTCGTGATGAACCTTCACCTTTCTGCTGTAATGGCTGTTCTTCTTGAACACAGGCTTTGCGGGCCGCTCCGGCTGAACGGAACGGTTTAAGGGCACCGGCTCTTTTTTCTCGTCCAGCACCTTGAGGGATTCCACCGGAGCCTCTCCGGCCTCTTTGGGAGCCCTCCTGCCAAAAGAGGAATTTTTTACCACCTGGGCCGCCTGTCTCCTCGTAAGCTGTTCCTTCTCCCGCTCATGCTGTCCCTGTTCACATTCCTTATACAGATAGCGGACCTCAATGCCAAAGCCGCACCGCTCGTTAAAAATTTTCTCCAGCACCCGCTTTAACTCGTCCACCCGGCTCCTGGTGACAAGGTCATTCTCCACCTCCAGGGTCAGGATGTCCGACTCCGTAAATTCCCATTCTGCCCTGCGGAACACGTTATACTCGATGAGACTGTAGGTCTTAAGCTCCAGAAGAATGCTGTCCCGGTAGGCCTGCATGAGCCGCTTCGGGGTATACTGGCCGGAAAGCCGGTACCGTTCCTGAATTTTCACCTCTGTCTCATAGCCGGAGAACAGCTGCTTTTTAATGCTGGCCTCCAAAATGTAAATGTTCCTCTTGTGGATCAGACGTTCGGAACACAGATAAATGCGGACAGAACTTCTGTCCCGGCTGGCGGCCACCTTCTCCACCGTCGCAAAGGAAAGAAGCTCCCGCATTTCGTCGGAAACCTGAAGGCCGGGAAGGACTTCCCAAAATTGCTTCGCCATTGATACTCCTTCCTGTATTTTACAGTTCCGCTTCATTGTGAATCGCCGGAAAAAGACGGCTCTTTTCTGCCGGAACTTTCAATGCGGGAACCGGCTTCCCTGTTCTGCACAGACACGTCGGTTCGGCGGATTTTGCTCCGCCGCTTATAGCAGGCAATTTCCCCTCCAACAAATCGGGTCGGAAAAAATTGCCTGCGCTATGCTCGCAAAATCCACCGCCCCTTCCTATCGTCTGCTTTCAGAACAGGGAATCCGATTCCCGCAAATTCAGACAGAACAGGAAAAAAGCCTGGATTCCCATTCCTGCCATATTCCTGTCCAAATTCATAAACTGGTCATACTTTCATTTTCTTCCGCCTGCGGTTTCTCCCAATGAAGTAACTCCTGCCTCAGTGTTTCCAACAGCTCGTCCTCCGGCACCTTCCGGACGATCTCCCCTTTTTTTATGAGCAGGCCCTCGCCGATTCCTCCGGCGATTCCGATGTCTGCCTCCCTGGCCTCTCCCGGCCCGTTGACCACACAGCCCATGACAGCCACCGTGAGATTCAGATGGTCCATTCCGGCCACCATGGTCTCCACCTGGTTTGCCAGGCTGATGAGGTCAATCTTCGTCCGTCCGCAGGTGGGACAGGAGACCACCTCGACGCCTCCTTTTCTGAGGCCCATAACCCGAAGGATCTGCTTCGCCGACTTGATCTCCTCCACCGGGTCGCCGGTCAGGGATACCCGGATGGTGTCGCCGATCCCCTGATAAAGGATGATTCCCAGTCCCAGGGCCGACTTGATGTTGCCGGAATACAAGGTGCCGGACTCGGTGATTCCCACATGGAGCGGATAATTCATCTGCCCGGCGATCATCTCATGGGCCCTGGCGCACATGAGGACATCAGAGGATTTGATGCTGACCACCAGATTGTCGTAATCCATGTCCTCGATTCTATGTATTTTTTCCAAGGCGCTTTCCACAATTCCTTCCGCCGTCACCTTCCCGTACTTCTCCAGGAACCGTTTTTCCAGAGAGCCGCTGTTGACGCCGATCCGAATGGGAATCTGCCGCTCCCTCGCCGTCTCCACCACGGCCCGCACCCGCTCCTCACTGCCGATATTGCCCGGATTGATGCGGATTTTATCTGCCCCGTTCTCTATGGCCGCAATGGCCATCTTGTAGTCAAAATGAATATCTGCCACCAGCGGGATGGAAATCCGCTTTTTGATCTCCCCCAGGGCCTTCGCCGCCTCCATGTTCGGCACCGTACAGCGGACGATCTCACAGCCTGCCGCCTCAAGACGCCTGATCTGGGCCGCCGTACCCGCTGCATCCTCTGTCCTCGTATTGGTCATGGACTGGATCAGCACGGGATTGCCCCCGCCGATCACCCGGTTCCCGATACGAATTACTTTTGTCTGCTCTCGATGAGTCATTTTTCCCCTCGCTTCTAAATGATCGCCAGGATTACTCCCCTGCTATTCTGCGTGTGCAACCGTATGATTGGAATAAGTGTCCCAGGTCGGCTCATAATCTTCCGTCGCCTGGTTTCCCCACATATCCCACCCCTCCCGCACGCCTCTTGCGAAAAGCTCAATCCGCGGTCCCTGACTGCAGGCCTCGATAATCGGAATAATTTCATCCGGCTTACGGCTGTGTTCCCGTTTCATCGTCCGAATCAAATTCACCTGAGAGCGGGCCGGCTGTAGGGTCCGGTTGGGGGCGCTCTTTTTCTTAATTCCAAATAGAATCAATTCTGTGACATTCCTAAAATAAAACCCAACCCCCCTGCCGTCCGGTTCCCCGTCCTTGCGCACCTTTTCCCAGACGATATTTCCCTTATAATCAAAATCCCAGGCATCCATGACTGCAAGCCCTTCCGGAAGCAGTGCATTGGGAACCCACAAATATAAATGCGCCTTCTCCCCCGTGATATCAGGCACGGGAAGCGCCTTAATGTCACTCAGCGTCATGGTCTCATATCGCGTGAGCCGTTTGTGTTCAGGGGCAACTTTTCCGGTCCTGTTTTGAAACTGCCAGGGCGGATCCGCATAAATGGTATTATATTTCTTTCCCTTTGTAAATATCTGCAAATTTTGTATCGTACTTTTTAAGTCTTCCATACCCTTCCACACATTCCTTTCCGATTCCTATTGCCAAAATCGGGCATCCTCCATTGCGCCTGGAATCCAGCCTGTAAATCAGCTTTCCCATCCATGTGGTACTGGCTCCATATTTTCTGATTAACGGCTGTCCGCGATCATCCTTTTCCTGCTTAAAAATATCATTAAGCTCCTCTGCCCTTGTCACAATCACTCCGACATCAATTAAGCCGCAATCAAAATAGGTTCTCATTGCCAACAGATCCCGGTCAAAGGTCTGGTCTTTGCTGTTCCATTCCAAGTCAAAAGCGACCCTGTTCTTTAAAAAATCAATATTGTGTCCGTCAATATATCCTTCTACCGTCTCAATCTCATAGGGCTGGTCTGCAAAACGGCCTCTCCGCTGAGCTGTCTGCCGCGGATATTTTTTGACAATCAGATCCCCGCTGATTCGTATTTCCCTCCATCCATATGGGTACAGAATATCATCAAACTTTTTCGGTATGGGCGACTCATTTCCTCCCTCTTTCTTGATATCTGCCATCGTAAGCCGCAGTTGTCGCAGGCAGTCCTGAAGCTCCATCCACTCAACCGAAAAGGCATCATGTAGTATTTCCAAGGCATGACCATAATTATGAAACTCAAATTTATTCATCAGATCCCTATCCAGATATCTTTCGTAATCCATCCGTTCTCCCCCTACCTGAAAATCTTCAGCACGTCGTTGAACATGACGAAGACCATGAGCGCCATGAGGAGCAGAAGCCCGATGGTGTGGACCATGCCCTCCTTCTCCCTGGACACCGGCTTCCCCCGGACAAGCTCAATGAGAATGAAGACCAGACGCCCCCCGTCCAGGGCGGGCAGGGGCAGAAGGTTCAGCACTCCCAGATTCACACTCAGGAGAATGCTGAAATTCAGGATATTCAAAAACACATACAGGGCGCCGTCCGGCTTGCTCTGCTCCACCACCTCGCCCACCATGTTCACAATTCCCACCGGGCCGGAGAGATTTTCCACGCCGACCCTGCCCGTCACAAGCATCTTCAGGGAGGTCAGTGTGTAACTCATCCAGTAGCGCACCTCGGAAAAGCTGTTCCCCAGCACCGAAAGGGCCCCCGCCTCCTTGTTCCGGTAGGCGACCGCCTCCATGCCCAGGGTCGAAGCCTTGTAATAGGTCGGCGTCACCGCAAGCTCCAGAGGCTTTCCGTTCCGCTCCAGCGTAAACTTCACGGCTGTATCCTTCTCAAGAGGATGCGCCTCAAAATACTGCTGCACCTCAAGACCGGAGGCGATGGGAGTCCCGTCGATAGAGGTGATCACGTCCCCCACCTGGGCTCCCGCCTTTGCCATAGCGAGATCCTCCGTCAGAGCCGTGATGACCGCCTCATCCTCCGAGGCATAATAGGAGAACCCGGTCAGATACGCTTCATAGGACGGATCAAGAACCGTCTCCCGGATCTCTCCGTCCCGCTCATATTCGATGGTAATGGGGCTGCCGTCCATGGGATGACTCAGAAAATAAAGCTCAATGTCCCTTCCAAGCTTCACCCGGCGGCCGTCGATGGAGCGGATCAGATCTCCTTCTTTAAGCCCCGCCTGATCGGCGCCGTAGCCCTCGGACACATGATAGACCCTCGGCTCATTAACTCCGGCCAGACTCAGGACCACCACCGACAAAATAAACGCCAGCAGAAAATTAAAGAGCGGCCCGCCAAAGACGACGGCCAGCCTGGCAAAGGGTGACTTGCTGTTAAAAGAAATTTCGCTGTCATCGTCATCATCCTCCCCCACCATCTGACAGGAACCCCCGAAGGGAATCGCTTTCAGAGAATAGCGGGTACCTCCTTTGACACCGCTTATGATCCTCGGCCCCATGCCCACGGAAAACTCTGTGACACCGATACCGTTCTTCTTGGCCAGAAGAAAATGTCCGAACTCGTGGGACACCACCAGAAGACTGAAAACCAAAACTGCCAGCAAAATACTGAAAACCATACTTTCTACCACCTGTCCTCCAAGAAATGATATACCTCTGTCTCCGTCTGGAGAATTTCCTCCAATTCCGGTTTTTCCTTCGTTTTATGGCGCGCCATGGCCTCCCCGATGATCTGTGTAATATCCGGATAAGCGATCCTCCCGCCGAGGAATGCCGCCACCGCCCATTCGTTGGCCGCGTTGAAAACCGTTGGCATGGTGCCGCCCGTCCGGCCCGCCTCATAGGCCATGGAAAGGCCGGGGAAGTTTTCAAAATCCGGCGCTTCAAAATCCAGGGAGCCCAGAGTCCAGAAATCCAGTCGTTCCCCTGACATCTGCCTCCGTTCAGGATAAAACAGCGCATACTGGATGGGAAGCTTCATATCCGGCACCCCCATCTGTGCCATAACTGCCCCATCCTCAAACTGTACCATGGAATGGACAATGCTCTGGGGCTGAACCACCACCTGCACATCATCCACCCCCACACCGAACAGCCATCCGGCCTCCATGACCTCCAGCCCTTTATTGACCATCGTCGAGGAGTCAATGGTAATTTTATGGCCCATGGCCCAGTTGGGGTGCTTCAGGGCATCCTCCGGCCGGACCGCCATTAACTCCTCCCTCGTCTTTCCCCGGAAGGGGCCGCCGGATGCCGTCAAAAGAATCCTGGAAATCCGGTTCCCCGCCTCCCCGCCAAGACACTGGAAAATGGCGCTGTGCTCACTGTCCACCGGGAGAATCCGCACGCCCTTCTCCTTCGCCAGTGGCATGATCAGATGTCCCGCCGTCACCAGCGTCTCCTTGTTGGCCAGGGCAATGTCCTTCCCTGACCGGATGGCCGCAATGGTCGGACGGATACCGATCATCCCCACCACTGCCGTCACCACAACCTGGGCTTCCGGCTCCGTGGCCGCCGCCAAAAGTCCGTCCATGCCGGACAGCACCCGGATATCTGTATCTTTTAAGCGGACTCTCAGATCTCCGGCCGCTGCCTCGTCCTCAAGGGCCACAAGCTTTGGCCGAAATTCTCTGGCCTGCGCCTCCAAGAGGGCCGCATTCCTTCCGGCCGCCAGGGCCGTAACCTCCAGATCATGGTTCTCCCTCACCACCTCAAGAGTCTGGGTTCCGATGGAACCGGTCGAACCCAGGATTGATATCTGTTTCATATTCAGTATTCTCCATTTCCAAAACGTCCATGCACGGCCCACGCTTCATGGGCCGGAGCCGCTTTTATCCCAAAAACCGGCCGAGTGCATCCGTTCCTTCTATCAAAAGTACGATCGTGTAATAAATCCCCGGCGCCACAAAGATGACACTGTCAAACCGGTCCAGGATCCCGCCATGGCCGGGAATCAGCCTGCCATAGTCTTTCACGTCATGATTCCTCTTGATGGCCGACGCTGCCAGATCCCCGATCTGGGAAATGACCGCCCCCACCATACAGATCACGGCGCAGTGGAGAGCCGGGTTTCCCAAAACTCCAGAAAGCTTCCCCGCGCATGCAGCCCCGAAAATCCCGCCGAGAATGCCCGCGCCGAGGATTCCGCCGATTCCTCCCTCCACTGACTTTTTCGGACTTAAACGCGGCGCCATCTTATGCTTCCCGATCAGCATTCCCACACAGTAAGCGCAGGTATCGCATCCCCAGGAGCTTAAGAATACCAGCCAGACAAGAAGCTTACCTCCCGCCATGACTCTGGTTCGGTAAATATAGGACAGCATGACCGCCACATAGAGCAGCCCGAAAAATACCGTCATCACCTGTCCCGCCGAATATTGGGGGAAGGTGAACACATAGACCGCCATGAGCAGAATCAGAAACGCTACGAAAAACAGAACCGGCATGGAATCCGCTGCCGGATTTTTGGAAAAGGCCAAAAGCAGATAATAAGAAAGCCCGGCCAGATATCCGGCCGCCCCAAGCAGCGACTTTTCCGCCCCGACAGTTCTGTAGAGTTCATACATGCCTGTGAGGGAAATAAGCGCAAGGGCGGCCGCCAGCACACTCCCGCCCAGGAGCAGAAGAGCAATGATCACCGCCACCAGGACAATCCCACTTAACAGTCTTGTCTTAAACATTCTCACACCCCTCCAAACCTTCGTTCTCTACCATTGTATTTCTCAATGGCTTTGACCAATTCCTCTTTATTAAAATCCGGCCACAAAACATCCGTAAAATAGAACTCCGTGTACGCCAGCTGCCAGAGCAGATAGTTGGAAAGCCGCTCCTCACCGCTGGTGCGGATCAGAAGATCCGGATCCGGGAGCTCCCTTGTATCCAGATACTCCCCGATCATCTCCTCGCTCACATCCTGCGGCGAAAGCTTCCCCGCCGCACAGTCCTCCATCATCCGCCGGACTGCCCTCGTGATCTCATCCCTGCTCCCATAATTGACGGCAATGGTAAAAGTCATGCGGGTATTGTCCTTCGTCTCGTTTTCCAGCCGCTTTAACCCCTCAATGATATCCTCGTCAAACCGGCTCCGCTCTCCGATCATGATAACCCGCACATTATTTTTCTTCGCCACCTTTAAAAGCCGTTTCATATAATAGCGGAACAGCTGCATGAGCGCTCCCACTTCCTCGGCGGAGCGCTTCCAGTTCTCCGTGGAAAAACCATAGACGGTCAGGTATTTGATGCCCAGCCTGGCCGCATCCTCCACAGTCCGCTCCACCACCTTGCATCCCTCTACATGGCCCATGTTCCGGGGCAGCCCCCGCTTCTTCGCCCAGCGGCCGTTCCCGTCCAGGATAATGGCCACATGCCCGGGTATATTCAAACATTTTTCCTCTGCCATAAAACCTCCTCATCCTTCCTCTGGGCACCTGTGTGATCTGGCAGGCAGGACGCCCCTGCCCGCTGCGCAGGGTCCCGTCAACTCTGCCGGCAATCCCCCTCCCGGGGCCCTTGTGCAGAAAAGGAGGCAGAATTGTCTTACACGCCTGCCCCCCTGATTTCCATTTATTTTCTTTTTCCGGCGTCCCGCCGTATTATACGGTCATGATCTCCTTCGTCTTGACTTCGCTCTCCTCTTCCACCTTCTCAATGAACTTGTCCGTCAGCTTCTGGATCTTGTCCTCATACTGCTTCTGCTCGTCCTCGGAAATCTCGCCGCCCTTCTGCAGCTTCTTGATGGCGTCATTGGCATCCCTGCGGATATTCCGAATGGCGACCTTCGCATTCTCCCCCTTCTTCTTCACGTCCTTGGAGAGATCCTTTCTGCGCTCCTCCGTCATCTCCGGGAATACCAGCCGGATCACATTCCCGTCGTTGCTGGGATTGATTCCCAAATCCGAAGTCAGAATCGCTTTCTCGATCGCCTTGATCAGACTCTTTTCCCAAGGCTGGATGAGCAGCATCCGGGGCTCCGGCACAGATACGTTAGCCACCTGCTGAATGCCGCTGGGTACTCCGTAATAATCCACTGTGATCTGATCCAGTACATGGGGATTGGCCCGGCCCGCCCGGATGGTCGCATAATCGCTCCGAAGCACGTTCACGGTCTTCTCCATCTTATCCTCATACATTTTTAATCTGTCTTCCATGATTATATCCTCCCTTTTCAGTTATATTGTGAATGCCAAAAATGTTATTTTTAGCGTTCACTGCGCCGATTTTTGCTGCGCCAAAGCGCAGGATTTACCTTACCAAAATCGTGCGCATCCCCCATCCATCGCTGAAGCCATCCGCCTCTCCAAAACAGTCAGACACATCCCTGCCAAATGCAGGCCTCCCGCGTTACTCCACAGTCACCATGGTTCCGGTAATCCTGCCCTTTAACGCATTCCCGATACCGTCCTTCTCTCCCAGCCCGAACACTGCCATGGGCATCCTATGCTCCATACACATGATGGAAGCCGTAAGATCCACCACCGCCAGTTTCTTTTCAATGACCTCCTCAATGGAAACCGTATCGTACTTTTTTGCCTGAGGGTTTTTCCTGGGGTCGCTGTCGTAAACACCGTCCACGGCCTTTGCTAAAAGAATCACGTCCGCCTCCATCTCAATGGCCCGAAGCACGATTCCCGTGTCGGTGGAAAAATAGGGATGTCCCGTCCCGCCGGCAAAAAACACCACCTTACCCTCCCGGAAGCATCGATTGGCCTCATCCTTGGAAAAAAGCTTCGTCATGGTCCCACAGGCAAAGGGCGTAAAAATCTCCGTCTCCATACCCGCCGAACGAAAAATCTCAGATACATAAATGCAATTCATGACCGTGGCAAGCATCCCGATCTGATCCGCCTTCGTCCTGTCAATGGCATTGCTCTGCCGGCCCCGCCAGAAATTTCCGCCGCCGATAACGATGCCGATCTGAATCCCTTCCTTCACCGAAGGAGCCACCTGAGCGGCCACTGCCTTCACCACGCCTTCGTCAAAGCCCCGGCCCGCCGGTCCCGCCAGCGCCTCGCCGCTGAGTTTCAGTAACACCCTTCTCGATTTCTCCATGACAGCCCCCTCATATCTTCAAAATAATTCTTATACAGTATACCACAAGACCGGCAGGGTATACAAGTTATAATTCCTTTGAGTTTCCGCAATTTGGAGGCAGTCCCAGCTTTTTCACAGTTGATTCCTCCTTCCTCTCTTTTCAAAACTGCCTGCTCAGTGCAGGAACTGATGCAGCACCTTCATAAACAGTTCCATATCAAGGGGCTTTGCCACATGGGCGTTCATCCCGCTTTTAAGGGCCGTCTCCCGGTCTTCCTCCATGGCATTTGCCGTCATGGCGATGATGGGCAAGGTTTTCACATCCTTTCGATGCATGGCCCGGATCGCCTTCGTGGCCTCATACCCGTTCATAACCGGCATCTGCACATCCATCAGTATTGCGTCATAATAGCCTTCCTCCGATTTTTCCACCATGGCGACCGCATCGGTCCCGTCCGGCACGGATTCGATCATAAAGCCGGCCTCCTCCAGGATCACCTCCGCGATCTCCCTGTTCAGTTCGTTATCTTCCACTAACAGGAGCCTCTTTCCGCTGTAATCCGTCTGCGTCCAGACAGCCCCGGCATCACCGAACTCCGGATCGCCGATCTGATTTGCCGCCAGAAGCGCCGCCTTTAAATCAGACATAAACAACGGTTTTGCACAGAATGCGGTGATACCCGCCGCCTTCGCCTCCTCCTCGATATCCGTCCAGTCATAGGCGGTGAGAATGATGATGGACGCGTCCTGTCCCACTGCGCTTCGGATCTTTCTTGCGGTCTCGATGCCGCTGGTCTCCGGCATCTGCCAGTCGATGATATAGGTATGGTAGGGATCCCCTTCCTCGTGGGCGGATCTGGCACGGTATGCCGCCTCTCTGCCGGAAGTCGTCCACTCAGCGCGCATCCCGATGCTTTTCAGCATCTTGCTTACGCTGTCACAGACATTGAGGTCGTCATCCACCACCAGGGAGCGCCGCCCCTCCAGTTCCTTGACCTGCTCCGCGGTCTTTTCCACATCCTGAAGCTGTAAAGGAAGTTTTACGGTGAAAGTGCTGCCTTCGCCGACCTCACTCTCCACGATGATCTCTCCCCCCATCATGTCAACGATACTCTTGGTAATGGGCATGCCGAGCCCGGCGCCCTGTATGCCGCTTCTCGTGGCCGTTGATTCCCGCTCGAAAGGCTCAAAAATATGCTTCACAAACTCTTTCGACATTCCTATTCCATTATCCTTGACAATAAAAATGTACTCGCCCCACCCATGCCGGAAGTTGGCGCGCTGGGAAATCTGGAAAGTCACGGTTCCGCCCGCCGGAGTATATTTGACCGCATTTCCCATCAAATTGATAAATATCTGATTGAGCTTCAGCGGGTCGGCAACGATATCTTCGTTTGTCACCTCATAAGTGTCGATAAACATCTCCATCTGTTTGGCTTTTACCTGAGGCTGGATGATATTGACCAAATTGTGCATCATCTCCGGGATATTGCACTCCTGGTTATGAATCTGCAGCTTTCCGCTCTCGATACGGCTCATATCCAAAATATCGTTGATCAGACCCAGCAGATGATTGCTGGAGGAAAGGATCTTCTTTAAGCAATCCCGCACCTGGTCTGTGCGCTCCATATGGCTGGCCGCAATGGTTGCAAAACCGATGATCGCATTCATGGGCGTGCGGATATCGTGGCTCATATTGGACAGAAACGTGGTCTTCGCCTGATTTGCGTGCTGTGCCTGCATCAGGGCATCCTGCAGAGCCCGTCTCTGTTCTCTTTGCTCACTGACCTGCTCCGTGACATTCCGGCGGACGAATAAGACCCGCACCGGCATTTCGTCCCTTCGTTCCAGACACACGGCGATCAGATGCTCCCAGTCCTCCTTCCCCTGGCGGGATACATGGCATTCATGAATGGCCGAGTCGCAGGTGGACAAGGTCTCCCTGAGTGTATCGGCCTGACAGAAGTCCAGAAACGCTTTTTTCCGTCTTCACCAATGATATCCTCAGCATGGGTTTTTATCATTTCGTCATAAACACCGGTCATCGGGATATTGGTATTCAAAGGTCCGATCCCGGCCATATAGGAATAGCAGCCCTCTTCCAGATCTACCATGAGATAACGGGAAGAAAAAATGATATTCGTCCCCCGGAGTACATCGCTGATCAGCCTGTTCTCCCTTTCCAGCTTCTTTCGCTGTCTCCCTGCGTGGATCGCCAGAAACGCGATATAGACCGCAAACAGGACGATCAGGCAGATCTCCAGCCTCACTCCCGCCATGTTCGCCCGCTTTACCATCGCCTGCGTGATAGTCTGAGGAAATGCCTGTACCAGGACATACTCATACCCGGGCAGATCCACCACACAAAGATTATCCGTTTTGCAGCCCTTGCTGCATAAAAGCGCCACCTCGCCTCCGTCCGCAAACACCGTCCTGGCCTTTTCGGCCGTCCCACTGTCGATCACGCCGGATTTAATCAGAGAATCAATCAGGTCCCCTCCATAGCCGCCTCCGCCTGAACTGGCAATCACCTTTCCCTCCTGTGAGCAGAGAAAGACATCGGCCGCCTCGCCGAAGTAACTGGCAGAGACCATATCCTGCAGGTAACTCTCCGCAAAATACAGCCCCAGAAACATTCCGGCGATCTCTTTTCCCTGGTATACGGGCGCATAAAAAACCATCATAGGTTTTCCGGTAATCCCGGATTCCGCTATGGTTTCCGCCCCGCTCTCCCCACGCATTCCCCGGACAAAGTAATCCCGGTCCGAGCTGTCGTTTGTCTCCCCGGTGGAGGCCAGGTTAAGACCGTCCGCACTGGTAAAGCGGATGGCGTCAAATGTAGTATTTTCCTCCATCTCCCGCAGTAACCCGGCATCGATTTCTAAACTGCCCTCATCTGCGCTGACCAGATAGGCGCTGTTTTGGATGCGCTGCAGGGCATTGTCAAATTCACTCTCAATGCGTTCCGCCATCTGTCTGGCGCAGTCCTCCGCATAGATTCTGTTCTGCTCCTGAATACGTGCTCTATTCTGCGTTGTGTATATCAAAAATAAGATCAGTACAGCAGCCAGAAAAAGAAGCGCATATATCGTCTGCTGCCATGTTTTTTCTGCTGTCTCATGTTTCCGCACAGCCTCCCCCCCGTCCGGTGCAGGCAGGGCAAAGCCCCTCTGCGCCGTTCCCCTTCTTAACAAATAAATTCAGAGAAATTATACCACAAAAACCTTATAGATAGCAAGAATCATAAAAAACAGACCCTTTTCTTTGGTACAACCGCCACTGCCCCCATCCATAAGCAATAGTCCCAGGGAAATTTGGGACTTTCACAGCTATACATCGGCAGAACGGAAGAGCTTTCCCAAAGGGAAGCCATCCGCAAAACGAAAAATAAATAACGGACATAAATAAAATTATGGTGTATAATGGTCTTATATTTGAGTAAACATGCAAGGAGGTTTTCCCATGCGTCTTTTAAAAGTACAGCAAGCCCTGAAAACAAAAAACATCCTCTTCACCTACGCGGAAGAAGACGACTGCGGCAGCCTGGATTTCCAGTTCCGGGGACTGCGCTATCATGTCTGGGAATTTTTCGACGACGGCCTCTGGGGCGTCGAGACCAATGTGAAATGCGCCGGGAGAAGTGAAGATATTCTGGGCGACTACGAAACACAGATCGCAGACTTGATACTCACCTGGCCCGACATGGCTATTCCCGGCTAAACCCGTCCGCCCCTCCGCAAAATCATTCCGGGCAATCCCGGCTGCAGAAAGGATGACATATATGGCAACCAAAAAACGGCCCCGGAAAGGGCCCTTTTTCACTCTGATCTGTGCGGCGCTCGCCCTGGTCTTCGGCCTGGGTTATCCCGCCCTCCACACCAAATCGCCGGCCCCGGCCGCCGATACCACATACTCCGACACCGCCGCCGAGTCGGTCTTCTCCGGCTCCGACGCCGCTTCCGCTGAGTCGGTCTCCTCCGGTTCCGAAGCCTCCGCTGCCACAGAGTCTGTCTCCCTCGGTTCCGAAGCTGCCCCTGTCTCCTCCGGTTCCGAAGCCGCGTCCCCCGTTCCTCCGTCGGAGCCGCCGGCATCCGACGAGACTCCAGACACCCTGCTTCCCGGTTCTCTGCCGGCATATTCCGGCATGCCATACATAGCCGTCCGCGGCAATACCCCCGCCTTCAGTGAGGAAGAAAAAGCCCTGGCCGCTTCCGAACCGGGAGGTGTCTGCGAAAGCTACAGCGAACTGGATGACCTGGGACGCTGCGGCCCGGCTTTTGCCTGTGTCGGCATCGACCTGATGCCCACCGAGGAGCGGGACAGCATCGGAAATGTCCGCCCCACCGGCTGGCACACCATAAAATACGATCATATCAGCGGAAAATATCTCTACAACCGCTGTCATCTGATCGGCTATCAGCTCTCCGGCGAAAACGCCAATGAGCAGAACCTGATCACCGGAACCAGATATCTGAACGTGGAAGGCATGCTCCCCTTCGAGAACGAGATCGCCGACTACGTCCTGTTCACGGAGCACCATGTCCTCTACCGGGTCACCCCCGTCTTTGAGGGGGACAACCTGGTCGCCTCCGGCGTGCTCCTGGAAGCCGAATCCGTCGAGGACGACGAAATCTCCTTCTGCGTCTACTGCTACAACGTCCAGCCCGGCGTCATCATCGACTACCAGACCGGAGAGTCCAGGGCCGAATAACATCTGCTTCACGCATCCCTCACTCTTCCCGGTCATTGGTCAGTTGAAACCGGTCCAGGACATAGAAGGCCAGGCTCAGAATCATTCCCACCACGCAGGCCAGAACCATTCCCGTAAGCTGGATCTGCCCGATCTTCACGGAAATCCCCGAAAGGCCGGTCACAAAGATTACCGAGGTCAGAGTCAGGTTTCTGGAACGTCCGTAATCCACCCTGGAATCCACCAGGATCCGAAGGCCGGAGGCGCCGATCATCCCGTAAAGCAGGAAAGAGATGCCGCCGATGACCGGGCCGGGAATGGTCTGGATCAGCATGGACAGCTTCCCGACAAAGGAACAGACAATGGAAAGCGCCGCCGCCCCGGCGATCACCCGCACACTGTATACCTTCGTCACTGCCATGACACCGATATTCTCTCCGTAGGTGGTGGTCGGCACAGAACCGATCAGACCGGAGATCATGGTGGAGAAATTGTCGCCAAAGAGGGAACGGTGGAGTCCCGGATCCTTTAAGAGATCCCGGCCGATGATCTTGCCGGTGACCACCTGATGGCCAATGTGCTCCGAAGCGATGACCAAAAGCACCGGAAGAATGATAAGGACCGCCTCCAGATTAAATTTCGGCGTCTGAAAATCCGGCATTGCGAAAAGGGGAGCCGCCGCCACCTTGGCAAAATCAATGATCCCACTGCATAGGGCCGCCACATATCCTGCGATCACGGCGATCAAAATGGGAATCACAGACAAAAATCCCCGGAACAAAATATTTCCAAAAACAGCCACCCCCAGAGTCACCAGGAAGACAATGACATTCTTAGGGTCTACCGCCTCGTCCAGAAGCCCCGCATTGGAAGCGGCATTTCCCGAAAGCTCCAGGCCGATCAGCGCCACCACCGGGCCCATGGCCGCCGGAGGCAGGACAATGTCGATCCATCCAGAGCCGAATTTGTAAATAATAAGCGCCAGCACACAGCCGAGAAAGCCCACCGCCACAAAGCCTCCCAGCGCATAGGGATAGCCCATCTCGCTGATCACGATCCCCGCCGGGGCCAAAAACGCAAAACTGGAACCCAGATAAGCCGGGGACTTCCCCTTTGTGACCAGGATGAAGATCAATGTCCCCACTCCATTCATAAACAATACGATGGCCGGGCTGATCCCAAACAAAAACGGCACCAGCACCGATGCCCCGAACATGGCGAACATGTGCTGAATACTCAATGGGATCAACAGCCTGACCGGGACCTTCTCTTCCACCTGAATAATCTTTCTGCTTTCCACTCCTATACCCTCCCATTTTCTTCCACCGGCGCCGACGGACACTTTCCCTCCGCTTTATCCCGGTATAAATATTGCCGATACCCATTCCCGCACGGCCAAACCCTGTCAAATTCCAGCACCCATTATATCATGCCGGAATATATGGCACAACCTCAAAAACTGTCAGAATATTTTCTTTTACAAAAAAGCGCACGTCATATCCCGCAAAAGCCACCCCATATCTCCGGTTTTCATCGTCATGATAGCCTGGACGGGGATCCTGCCCGAGCACCTCCAAAAGCGTTTCCCGCTTCTCCAAAGGGAACCGTTCCAAAAGCTCCGCCGGAAATTCCACCGAGAGCGTGTGTTCCCGCCCCTTATGGGCAAAGCCCTCCCTGGCCCCCGGGTGGGAGTCCGTATAGGCCAGATAAGGCTTAATATCGTAAATAGGCGTCCGGTTCTTAAGATCGGCCCCCGACACCAGAAGCACCGGCCCGTCCTCCGATGCCTCAATCCCCTCAAGTTTCACCGAGGAAAGGCCGATGGCATTGGGCCTGAACGGCGAACGGGTGGCAAACACTCCCATCCTGGTCTTCCCGCCAAGCCTCGGCGGCTTCACCATAGGCGACCAGTGATCCGCCTCTACCCCCTGAAATTGCCAGAGCAGCCAGATATAGTCGAATCCATCCAGCCCCCGGACCGCCTCTGCCGAACGGTACTCCTCTTCAAACACGATCCGCCCCCGCAGGCTTTTCACCAGGCCGCTCTGCCTGGGAATGCCGAACTTCTCCTCAAAATCCGTGTATATATGCGCAATAACCTTCATATCTCCTCCAATGGGGCAGGGAAGGTTTATCTTCCCCCGCACATGACAACAGCCGCTCCCTTCCGGTCAAGCGGCTGTCCGTCCATATCCTGTCTGAATATTAGAATTTCACATTTTCTCCTCGTTTCATGCGGTCGTGGAATTCTGCCACAGCCGCAAACATTACGTCGCCGCTGGAATTGATGGCCGTCTCCAGAGAATCCTGCACCACGCCGATAATAAAGCCCACGGCGACCGCCTGCATGGCAATGTCATTGCCGATTCCGAAGAGGGAACATGCCATGGGAATCAAAAGCAGAGAGCCGCCAGCCACGCCGGAAGCTCCGCAGGCGCCCAGGGTAGCCAGAAGGCTCAGCATGACCGCCGAGGGGACATCCACCGAAATCTGCATGGTGTGCGCCACCGCCAACGCCATCACAGTGATCGTAATGGCCGCACCGTCCATGTTGATGGTCGCCCCCAGAGGAATAGACACAGAATAGAAATCCGGTTCCAGTCCCAGCTTCTCACAGAGCGCCATATTGACCGGAATATTGGCCGCAGAACTTCTGGTGAAAAACGCCGTCACTCCGCTTTCCTTCAGGCAGCGGAACACCAGCGGATAAGGGTTCTTCCTGAGGAATACTGCCGCGATCAGCGGATCGACAATCAGCGCCACCGCCAGCATACACCCCACCAGCAAAAGCAGAAGCTTGCCATAATCCGTAAAAATACCGAGTCCATTCTCCGAAACCGTCTGGAACACCAGACCCAGAATCCCAAAAGGCGCAAGCTGGATCACCCAGCGGACAGCCTGGGAAACCATATCGGCAAAATCCGTCACCAGCTTTTTCGTTTCGGCAGACGCCAGTTTCTTGAGGGCCAGGCCAAAAATAATTGCCCAAAATAAAATCCCCACGTAATTGGCATTCATCAGCGAAGCCACCGGATTCGCCACCATATTGTTGATCAGATTCGTCAAAACCTCGCCGATCCCCTCCGGCGGAGTATTGGAGGCCGCCGCCACATCCAGCTTAATGGCGACCGGGAACAGAAAGCTCCCCGCCACAGCCACCACCGCCGCCAAAAGCGTACTCAACATGTACAAAATAATGACCGTCCGAAAACGCCCTCCAATCCCTACGCTGGCATTGGCCAGAGCGCTCATGACCAGCACGAACACCAGCACCGGGGCAATCGCTTTCAGCGCCCCCACGAAAACATCTCCTAAAACGGCAATCACCGAAGCTTCGGGAACTGCCAGGCCCAGCACAGCCCCAATGATCAGCCCCACCAGGATCCGCAGGATCAGGCTGATGCTGTTCCATTTCTTCACAAGTTCTCTCATACTCTTCTCTCCTTCCCTCTTCTTGTTATAAACTTATGGTTGTTTCATCGCCTCCCGGATCCCGGCCATCAGCTCCTCATACGTCTCAAAAGCCGGAAGTTCCGGATAATCCGCCTTGATCTTCTCGGTACTCCTGAACAGGAACCCCGATTTTCCCGCCTTAATCATAGCCAGGTCATTATAGCTGTCGCCGACGGCAATCGTCTCATAGCCGACGGACTGAAACGCCTTTACCGTGCTCAGCTTAGAATCCGCAATCCGCATGTTAAAACCGGTAATCTCGCCGCTCCCGGCCACCTCCAGGCTGTTGCACAGAAGGGTAGGCCAGCCCAGCTTTTTCATCAGAGGAGAGGCAAACTCCGTAAAAGTGTCGCTGATGATCACTGCCTGGGTACAGGAACGAAGCTCGTCCAAAAACTCCTTCGCCCCCGGAAGCGGGTCAATCCTCGCAATGGTTTCCTGAATCTCCTTAAGCCCCAGCCCATGCTCCTTCAGGATCCCCAGCCGCCACCTCATCAGCTTATCATAATCCGGCTCATCCCTGGTGGTGCGCCTAAGCTCCGGAATGCCGCTGGCCTCCGAAAACGCGATCCAAATCTCCGGCACCAGCACGCCTTCCAAATCCAAACATACCATGTACATTATCCTTTTCCTCCTGAATGTTATACTATCATTGATCCTATTTTACTGGAAACGGCAAGTAATTTTGCCGTTTCTTATAATTCGCCTGCATGACAGCCAAAAAGCTCCTATCCTCTAAGCTTCTCCGAATATGCCGCCCTCTGCCCGCCAATATACTTTAACCGCGTCCTCGCACACACCACGTGGGCGCTGCCAATGGCCTTCACCTTCATCCGCACCGGAACGGCCACCGCCTGCAGATGCATGCCGATCAGTGTATCTCCGATGTCGATCCCTGCCTGAGCCTTCACCTCCTCCACAGCCACTGCCTGTGGAAGCCCTTCATAGGCCGCCGTGGCAAAGGAGCCGCCGGCCTTTAGCTGAGGCACCACATTGACCATGGGAAACCCGTATTTTCCGGCCGCCTCCCTCGGCAAAATCACGGCCCGGTTCAAATGTTCGCAGCACTGAGCCGCCAGATAGATCCCTTTCTCCCGGCACGCCTCATAAAACGTTTCAAACAGAGCCTTTCCTATCTCCTCGCTGGACCAGGAACCGATCCTGTGGCCGGCCACCTCGCTGGAAGAGCAGCCCACCACCAGGATCTCCCCCTCCGAAAGCTCTGCAGCCTCCCAAAGCCCGTCGAACACCTGCCTGGCCTGGCTCTTAATCTCCTCTATATTGTCAAATGTTTCCTCCGATACGCCGTTCATATCCGCACTCCTTTTCTATTTCGGCAGAATCATCTCCCTGAGGACAATCATGCCGCAGTTTCCCACACTCTCCCCCAGCCGTCTCCGGCCCTTTTTCATTATAAACACCGAACACGCCAAATGTAAAGAGAAGAAAGCAAATATCTCAGCGGAACCCGTGGGCTTCCAGAAAGGAAAACACCTTCCCATAATACAGTTCCGGCTCTTTATCCTGCACCTGCACATGGCCTGCCCCCTCCACCATCAGGAGTTCCTTTTCCCCCGACGCTGCCCCATAAAGCTCTTTGGTCATTTCCGGCGGCACAAACACATCCTCCGTCCCATGAATAAACAACAGCGGGATAGACGTCTGCTCCACCGCCCTCAAAGCCGAGGCCTCTTTCAGGCTGTATCCGCCCCTAAGCTTCAGCATGAATGACGCGCCGGGAAGCAGGGGAAAGGCCGGCAAATTGGCCCACTCTTTCATCTGCTTTGCAAACATCTCATAGGCATCTGTGTAAGCGCTGTCCGCCACAATGGCCCTCACTGCTTCCGGCAGTTCCTCCACGCCGGACATCATCAAGGCACAGGCCGCCCCCATAGACTGTCCATGAATGGCAATTTCCGCTTCCGGATCCTCTGTCAGGATCCATTCCAGCCAGAGCAGATTGTCCAGCCGGTCGATCCAGCCCATGCCGATAAAATCCCCCTCGCTCTCTCCGCTACAGCGCATGTCCGGAACCAGAATCTGATACCCCTCTTTCGCATACCGGCATGCAATGGGATACATCTCTTCTTTCCACCCGGTATAGCCATGAAGCAGCAGCACCCATTTATGTCCCGCCGTCTCCGGCTGGTAAAACACCTGTCCTACCAGCCTGTAGCCATCCTCCGTCGTCACTGTGAGAAGTTCCGAATCAGCCTCCTCCAGCCATTCCTTCGTCTCGTCCCTGGATTCCGCCTGGTTTTCCAGAATGCCGTCTGTCCACACCAGTGCTTCCATGCCCTCCTCCGTCAAATCCTCAAAAGCCTGAAGCCTTTCCATCGTCTCCGGCACCAGCGCCACATTCACCAAAATATTGCACGCAGCCACATACGCCGCCAAAAGGACTATTGACAGGATAACCAGCGGCTTCTTCCACTTTTTTCTTTTCCCCATGCCACCCGCCCCTTTTCTTCCCTGTTTCATGTCTTTATATTATATCACAGTTTCCACGCCGGAAAAAGACGGTAATGTGAATCGAGCAGCCTCGGGCAGGGAAGGCTCTTCTCCCTCTCCGCACCTGTGTGCACCATAAATGCAATCCCCCGGAGGGATTTTTATCGTATGGGAAATCCAAAGGACTTCCCTATACGACAAAAGAAGATGCCGGATCATTCCGGCACCCTCGGATGAAAACTGGCCCCTACAACATAGCAAGGATATCTTCTTTAGGCGCGGCCCCGACGGACTGAGCCTCCACCTCCCCATCCTTCATAACTACCAGTGTGGGAATACTCATAACGCCAAACTGGGAAGCCAGCTCCGGCTGCTCGTCCACATTGACTTTTCCCACCCGGATATCGGGTCGCTCCTCAGCGATCTCGTCGACAACCGGCGATACCATACGGCAAGGGCCGCACCATGCCGCCCAGAAATCCAGCAGCACCGGTTTCCCGCTCTCCAAAACCTCTTTCTGAAAATTGTCCTTCGTAATTGTAACCACTGACATAAAAATCCCTCCTTGCGTTTTGACATTGCTTTTTCTCAGTATTCACCTTCACTCTCCTGCATATTCGCCGCAGCTCACAATCAGTGTCAAAATAATTTATCCCTGGCCACAGCCTCTCCCGGGAACGCACACGACAGTTGTCATTTTTTATAGTTTACTACACTTTCTGCTTTCTGGCAATTTATACTTGAAGAATTTTCCTCCAGGCATTACAATAAAAAAAATAATTGTAAGGAGGCTTCTCTTATGATCAAAAACAGAAAGCACGGCCATATCGGCCTCGCCACCAACGACGTGGAGAAGGATGCAAAATGGTATATCGACGTACTTGGCTTTGAAGTGATCGGGAAATTCCCCAATGGTTCCGGCAGCAATGTCTACTTCCTGAAAAACCGCGATGTGGTCTATGAAATGTATCAGGCCGATCCGCCCCTCTCTCCGGAATCCGCCGGTAAGATTGACCATTACAGCTTCGATTCCGCCGACATCGAGGCAGACTACAAATACTGTGTAGAACAGGGATGTACGATCACTACAAACGGCATCGAAGAGCTGTCCACCTTCTGGGAAAAGGGCGTCCGCTATTTCAAAATCGCAAGCCCCACCGGTGAACAGCTGGAATTCTGCCAGATTCTGTAACGACCTGCGCGAATCAGATTTGCACTGAATTTTGCACTTGCAATTCTATCATCCATGTATTACAATACTCACAGATAATATACTATCTTTAAATTAAGAGAAGGAGGATTTTATTATGGCACACGTAATTTCTGACGAATGTGTAGCTTGCGGTACCTGCGCTGACGAATGTCCCGTATCCGCAATCACCGAGGGTGACGGAAAGTATGAGATCAACGCTGATGAGTGTGTAGACTGCGGTTCCTGTGCAGCCGTATGTCCTACAGGCGCCATTTCCGCCGAATAATTATCAACATGCGAACATACAGAAAACCTGCCGACGGCAGGTTTTTTGCATACCCAGGGTCCTTCTACGGCATACTATACTGAGCGCCGGATCAGTCTGCCACTCAATATAACAAGTATGCGTTACTAACATGGAGCTCCAGAAAGCGGCTCCCAGAAAGTATAGGAGGACGACTTATGAACATTCTGTTTTATGACACCAAGCCCTATGACAAAGAAACCTTTGAAGAACAGCTCCCCAAATTTCCAGGTATCACAATAGATTTTCTGAAAACAGACATCTCTCCCAGGACGGCTCCTCTGGCGAAGGGCTATGACGCCGTCTGCGCCTTTGTCAGCTCCAATTTGGGGACAGCCACTCTCGATGTACTCCACGAGTGCAACATCCGCCTGCTCCTCATGCGCTGTGCCGGCTTCAACAACATCGACCTGGAAACAGCAAAAAAATACGGCATGACCATTCTGCGGGTACCGGGCTATTCTCCTGAGGCAGTTGCCGAGCATGCGATCGCGCTGGCATTGGCCGTCAACCGCCATCTTCACAAATCCTATATTAAAGTGCGAGAAAACAACTTCAGCCTGGTGGGACTTATGGGCTTCAACTTCCATCAAAAAACTGCAGGCATCATCGGCACCGGGAAAATCGGCGCCGCCATGGCAAAACTCTGTCACGGTTTTGGTATGAGAGTGCTGGCCTACGACATGCACCGGCACCCTGACCTTGGCTTTGCAGAATATGTGGAACTGGATGATCTCCTGGCTGCCAGCGACCTGATCTCCCTCCACTGCCCTCTCACGGACTCCACCTATCATCTGATCAACAAAGACACCATTGAGAAAATGAAGGACGGGGTCATCTTAATCAACACCTCCCGCGGAGGCCTGATCAAAACGGATGATCTGATTCTCGGCATCCGCGCCAGGAAATTCTTTGGAGTCGGCCTGGATGTCTACGAGGAAGAGACAAAAAACGTGTTCGAGGACCGTTCCGACGAAATTCTGGAGCACTCTGTCACGGCAAGGCTCCTCTCCTTCCCCAACGTCGTCATCACTTCCCATCAGGGATTTTTCACCCAGGAGGCGCTGGACGCCATCGCTGATACCACTTTAAACAATGCAAAGGGATACGAGACCGGGAAAATCTCCCCCGGAAATGTGGTAAATCCCTAATCCTTTTGCACGAGACTTTAAGAATCCTTCCGCCGCCCCCAGGGAAACCGGCTCTTTTTCATGCTCCGGACCGGCACCCTGGTGGCCGCCGCCTCACTTTTCTGCCTCTGCACCCGCTGGCAGGCCCGTATGGTCTCATCCAGCTTGCGGTACCGCTCCTCTTCCCGCTCTTCCCTGTCCCTCATCAGGTAATTCATTTCCTTTACCAGCTTTTCGGAGACCGTTCCGCCGACTTCTTTACTGAGAATGTCCTGATTTCTGCGAAGCGCTTCCGCCAGCACGTCCGTCATAATTGTCTGGAACTGCTGCATTTTCTCCGGCGAGGCCGTCAAGGTGCCGCTTTCCACCAGATCCAGGGCTGTCTCCGCGCTTTTCGCCGCCTTCTGATCTGCCTTTCCCTCATTCCCTTCAGGCTGATTCGCCTCCTGCTTGTCCGTCTCCGCATGTTCGCAGGCGGTCTGCTCCGGCTCCCTATCCGCTTCCCTTTCCTCCAGGTTTTCCTGCTTTCCGGCCTGTCCAATGCCCTCCGCCAGCTTCCCGGTCATTTTCTCCAGTACCGCCTCTGTCATAGGTCCCGAAGCGCTGGCCGACAGCCGTCCGGAAAGCTTCTCCAGACGCTCCGTGCGGGCCAGAGAATCCGGGCTCTCCGTTTTCTCTTCCCCGGTCCCGCAGTTATGTAACGCAGACATCCCTGATTTATCTCCGGTCTGCCCTTCCAAAACCTGAAACCGCTTCTCTGTATCCTTCAAATCCTCCAAAACCTCCTGCTCTTCTCCTTCTGAAGAATCCATACCCGGCGCATTTTCGGGAATATTCGACAATAAAAATCCAGCCTCGTCCGCCTCCACCGGTCCGTACTCTTCCTTCAGACTGGTTTTAATGGCCTTTAGCTGGTATCCAAGTTCCTTTAATTCTTTTATCCTCTGAAACAGTGCAAGCTGCTTCTCTGTGTAGTAGCGGTGTCCCAACTCGTTCCTGGGTATCTCCAATTTCAATTCTTCCTCCCAATACCGTAACACATGGGCTTCCACGGAAAGCTTCCGCGAAGCCTCGGAAATTAAATAATGAGTCAATTCAGGAAAGCTCCTTTCCGATTCCTTCCCGGGCGGATCCCGCCCGGCGATAAGCCCATTATATCAAAACTATGCCGGTTTGCAATGGGTTTAATCCGGCTTTTGGCGAGTTTTTTTCTGATTTTTTCGCGGCTTTGTCGTTTTTTTCCGAATACTGTAGCCAAAGCTTCCCATCGCCCCCGAAAGCCCCCGGTATTCGCCGTGGGAATAGGCCAGAGGCTTTGCCGCCTCAAAGCAAAAGCGGCCCTTCTCATCCAACAACGCCTCATCCACCAGAATCGCCTTCACAAGGGCCAGGAACATGTGATGGGAACCAAGCTCCAAAATCTTTGTCACCCGGCATTCCACATTTACAGGGCTTTCCAGGACAATCGGCGCCTCCACCACGGAGGCAGCTCCCGGCGTCAATCCGGTCTCCTTCCATTTGTCCACATCCCTGCCGCTTTTCACACCGCAGAAATCCACCGCCCGAACCATGGCCTCCGTGGTAAGATTGACCACAAATTCCCCCGTCTCCCGGATCATGGGATAGGAATACCGCTCCGGCCGCACGGAAATATAAGCCATGGGCGGATTGGTGCAGACCGTCCCTGTCCAGGCTGCCGTGAACAGATTCCGCCGTCCTACTTTGTCCTGGCAGCTTACCAGCACTGCAGGAACCGGGTAGATAAAATTCCCCGGCTTCCAGACGGCCTTTCCCGTCTGCCGTCCCGGGCCGGTCCTGTTTTTCTCACTATAGCGGTCCATATTACTTCTCCATATTGACAAATTTCGTATAATCCGGCAGCCATACCAGATTCACCGTCCCCGTAGGGCCGTTCCTCTGCTTCGCGATGATAATCTCCGCAATATTGGGATTCTCTGTGTCTTTGTTATAATAGTCATCCCGGTAGATAAACATGACCACATCCGCATCCTGTTCGATGGCTCCCGATTCCCGAAGATCCGAAAGCATGGGCCGTTTGTCATTCCGGCTCTCAACTGCGCGGGAAAGCTGAGACAGAGCAATGACCGGCGCCCCCACCTCTCTGGCAAGGGCCTTTAAGGAACGGGAAATCTCCGAAATCTCCTGCTGTCTGTTGTCCGAACTGCGCCTGCTGCCGGACATAAGCTGCAGATAATCGATAATGATCAAATCCAGACCAAACTCCAGCTTAAATTTCCGGCACTTGGAGCGCAGCTCCGATACGGAAATTCCCGGCGTATCATCGATGATCAGCTTAGAATTTCCGATGACCCCCACACTTTCCACCAGCTTTTCCCAATCCGAGTCCGACAGATTGCCTGTCCTCAGGGCCTGGGAATCCACCCGGGATTCCATGGAAAACAGACGGTTCACCAGCTGTTCCTTCGACATCTCCAGACTGAAGATTGCCGTCGTATAATTTTTCCTGAGGGCCACATGCTGGGCAATGTTCAGCACAAAAGCAGTCTTTCCCATAGAGGGGCGGGCCGCCACCAGCACCAAATCCGAAGGCTGCAGGCCGGAAAGCTTGTAGTCCAGATCCGCAAAACCGGTGGGAATGCCCGTAATGGCGCTCTTATTCCTCGAGGCCATCTCAATTCGCTCCAGGGTATCCAAAACAATCTGGCGGATCGGCGTAAAATCGCCGCCGGTGCGGTTCTTCAAAAGTTCAAAAACCCGTTTCTCCGTCTCCTCCAGAATCGTATCCAGAGGCTCCGAAGCCATATAGCATTCGTCGGCGATCTCTTCACTGGTCTTGATCAGCCTCCGGAGCATGGCCTTCTCATAGACAATGGCCGCATACTGCCTGGCATTCACCGAGGTGGCAACTCCCGCAATCAAATCCCGGAGGAATTCCACGCTGCTGATCTCCGGCGGCGCCTTCTTCTCCCTGAGGCGCTCCTGAAGAGTCACCAGATCCACCGCCTTGCCTTCCGTATACAGCTCCACCATGGCCTCGAATACGGATCCGAACCGCCTGTCGTAAAAATCGTCGGCATGGATGATTTCCACCGCTGTCACAATGGCATCCCGATCCATAAGCATGGCCCCTACCACCGACTGTTCTGCTTCCACATTGTGGGGCTGTACCCGCCTGATCAGCACTTCCTCCATGAATGCCTCCTTACGCAACCCTCCGCGGGCTTTCCTTCCCTCTGTCTCTTTTTATTGTCTTTTTTTATGCCTCTGCCACATGTACCTTGAGCTTCGCCGTCACCTCCCGGTGGAGCTTCACCAGCACCTCATGGGTTCCCAAAGTTTTGATGGGCTCCGCAAGCTGCAGCTTCTTCTTGTCCAATTCCATGCCATACTGCGCCTTCGCCGCCGCCGCAATCTCTTTTGTGGAGACGGAGCCAAAGACCTTTCCCCCTTCTCCCGACTTCACCGCCAGTTCCACTGTACACTCGGAAAGCTTCCCGGCAAAATCCTTGGCCGCCGCAAGCTGCTCCGCCGCCACCTTGTCCGCATGGGCCTGCTGAAGCTTTAAATCATTCAAATTTTTCGCATTGGCCGCCACTCCCAGCTTTTTCGGCAGGATATAATTCCTCGCATATCCATCGTTTACCTTTACGATCTCACCTTTTTTTCCCAGGGACTTTACATCCTCCAACAATACAACTTCCATCTTAAATTTCTCCTCCATCCAACATCGTTTTAATGGTCTCTTTGACCCGCTCTTTCGCCTCTTCCACCGTGCAGTTCTTAAGCTGCGCCCCTGCCACGCTCATATGGCCGCCGCCGCCTAATTTCTCCATAATGATCTGTACATTCACCTCGTCGATGGAACGGGCGCTTAAATAAATTTTATTCTGAAACTCCGTGAGGACGATCGACGCCTTGATTCCGATAATATTCAAAAGCTCATTGGCCGCCTGCGCGCCGATAATTGTCGGGCTTTCCACCCCCTCCGCCGGACATACGCTGATGGCGAAGGCATTTTCAAAAATTTCCGCACGGCGCACCGCCTCGGCCTTCGCCTTGTAATCCGACATGCTGTCCCGGAAAATTTTCCGCACCCTGGTCACGTCGGCCCCGTTTCTTCTGAGGAACGCCGCCGCCTCAAAGGTGCGCACCCCTGTCTTGTTCATGAAGTTATTCGTGTCAATGACAATACCGGAATACATGGCGTCCGCCTCGGCCTGACGGATTCGGATATTATCCCCGATATACTGCAGGATCTCCGCCACCATCTCACAGGCAGAGGAGGCATAGGGCTCCACATAGGAGAGCACCGCTCCCATGATGCTGTCGCTGGTCTGCCTGTGGTGATCCAAAACCACCACAGTCGGAATCATACCGAGAAGCGGCGAGCATTCCGTAAGGCTTGGCCTGTTTACATCTACCACTACCAGAAGAGCACTGTCATCCGCCAATGTGACAGCCCGCTCTCCCCGGACAAACATATCCTCCGGATAATCCGGATTATTCATAAAACGCTCCAGCACCGGGCGGACTGATGTGGTAATATCGTTGAGGACAATGTGCGCTTTTTTATTTAAAGTAACACAAGCCCGGTAAATGCCGATAGCCGCCCCCAGGGAATCCGCATCACCGATCTTATGTCCCATGATAAAGATTTTCTCTCTGGTCTCCAAAAGCTCCCGCAGGGCATGGGCTTTCACACGGGCCTTTACGCGGGTATTTTTCTCCTGGGACTGGGACTTCCCACCGTAATAATTGATGGTCTCTCCGTCCTTCACCACGGCCTGGTCGCCGCCCCTGCCAAGGGCCATGTCAATGGCCGTGCGGGCGTACTCATAATTCTGAATATAGCTTCCGCCTCCCATCCCCAAACCGATCGAAAGCGTCACAGCCATATCATTTCCGATATTAACTGTTTTCACATCCTCCAGAAGCGAGAAGCGGGAAGCCGTCAAATTCTCCAAATATTGCTTTTTGATCGCGATAAAATACTTATCTTTCTCGATCTTTTTGACCACTCCGCCTATACTTGCAAAATACTTGTTGATCTTTCGGTCAATCAGCGCCACCAGCAGCGAACGCCGGACTTCCTCAATGCTTTCCAGCGCCTCCTCGTAATTATCCAGATAAATCAGGCCGGCCACCAGCTTCTGGTTTTCAATTTCCTGCTGGAACTGGATCTTCTCCGTCTCATCAAACAGGTACGCCGCAATCAGGCCCACACGGAACCCGCCCTCCCGCTCCTTCTCTTCATCCACAGGCATATAAATATTTTTTAAATGAAGCCGGTAAAAACGATTCTCGTAGGCGACATCCCAGACGGCTTCCTCCTCAGACTCAGAAAAAGGATGGGAAGAAAGCTCCGGAAATAAGTCCGTGATACGCTTTCTGAGACTCTTCTCCTTCCGGACGACCATGCCAAAAGCCTTGTTAATCCAAAGTACCCTCCCCTGCTCGTCCAAAAGGGCATAGGGTACGTCCAAGTCCGACAGAAGCTGTTTCTGAATCTGTGCATGATTGACGGCGAAAAGCAATAGCTCCCGCATCACAAGGGGCCTTTTGGCAAAATAGAACCAGAAGGCAATCACCAGATAGACCACAACCAGGATCGTACAGATAAAACCGGCTTTCATGTCAAACACGTAAGCCACCGCCGTCATGGCAAGCACCAGAAGTCCCATATAAAGCGGCCAACCCAAAAAACCCTGCATCCACCCCTTTAATTTCATATCATTCTTCATACGATTCTCCTTAAACAGGACCGGCTTTCTCCTCATCCAAAATCATCCAGCCGTTTTATTCCTTTTTATTATAGGATATCGTCAATCTTTTTACAAGGACTTTCCGTTCTGTTCATCCCTTCCTGCCTAAGGCCGTCTTCTCCAAAAATAAGCTTCCGCCCGATACGGACCTCTCCGGCCTACAGGGATATCGTCTCAAAAATGTGGAACACATCTAACGCCCCATAACCGGAAGACCGATTGGGATAGGAAGCGGCCTGGCTCCTGATTGCCCCCCGTATCATCAGACTTTTAATATCCTTATTTCTCATTCCCCTGTAATTCCCCTGCAAAAGGCCCCATTCCAGAAGAAGCGCAGCCGCGCCGGCCCCGTGGGCCGCAGCTATACTGGTTCCGCTCTTCACACCGAAACGTCCTCCCGGCAGCGCCCCGTAAATATCCACCCCCGGCGCCACCAGATCCGGCTTGATTCGATCCGTCCTGGTAAACCCCCTGCCGGAATGAATATAGATACTGTTTTGCCTGTGGTTATCTGCCCCGAAGGTGATGGGGCCTTCCGCCGATGAAGGCACGGTCAGAGTCGTGTCCGGATTGGGTCTCAAAAATTCTGTGTCTTCTTCTACAAAACCTTCTATGGGGAGCCAGACGTGAAAGCGCCCGTCCGTATATACTTCATTGTAGACCACCAAGGTCCAGATACCCGGCGTCGGATCTGCCATGCGTATCCGCACCACCGTGCTGCCTGATTCCTGCTCAATCAGCTGGTAATCCACATAAATCACCGTTTTTTCCATCGTAAACTGGAAAACACTGTTCAGATTCAGCCGCGGGACGACTCTTGCCGTGCTTTCTCCCGTGGGAGAAAGAATCTGTACGCTGTAGACTTCAGGGGCCTCGGCCCAAAGCTCCATGGTGATGCCGTTCTCATTCCGTGGAACGCGGATCTCTATATAGTCGTTCCCCCCCTCGGCGTTAATTTTCCCAAAATAGTGGTGGGCCCTGTTGGCCTCGTTCCCCGCCGCAATCACCACTGCACTGCCGATCTGCTTTGTCGCCGTGTTCAGCATGCATCCCAGGGGGGCGCTCCCCGCATGGTCTCCCCAGTTGGTACCCACCCCGACCAGTATCACAAGGGGCATGGAAAGTCTTCTGGCCAGCTCTGTCAAGTAACGGACTCCCATCATCAGATCCGTCTCCTGATAAGCGACAGCGCCCTCTTTAATCAGATAATAGTCTCTCAGATATTTCTTGGCAGGCTTCAGCTTTACCATGGCGAGGGATGCCTCCGGAGCCGCCCCCGTAAACTCTTCCTCCGGCAGATCGCTCCCCGCCGCTATGGAGGCCAAAAAGGTCCCATGGCCGTCCTCATCCACTGTGGGCACCAGGGAAAGCCCCTCCGACGAGGCGACGGCCGCGTCTATCTCTTCCTTTGTGTACTCGCTGCCGTACTGAAATCCTTCCGGCAGGCTTCCCGTCTGGATTGTCTGATCCCAGATCCTCAAAATCCTGGTCTTTCCGGCCGCGTCCATAAACACAGGATTCCTGTAATCAATCCCCGTGTCAATCAGGCCAATCAGTACACCTGCGCCGGTAAGGTTTAACACCGGCTGATTCCTGGCCCGGAGAATGCCCGAGGCTTCCATATTAGTCACATCCATCAGGCCATAGAGCCTTGGGATCGCCGCATAATTATAAAACTGGACCGACAAAGGCGGCAAAAGCTCCTTGCTCACATGGATGACCGCCGTATTGCCCGATGCCTGCTGCACGCAAAACAACCGCGGCAGAGCCGTATCCGTCTCGTACAGGTCGGAGGGAAAAATGAAATCCTCATAATCCTCTGACAGAATCCTCTCCCTGCACTCTGCCGTCTCCGCAGAGACCTCATCTCCCGGCAGGGCCGTCTGTGACAAAACCTTCTTCTCTTCCCTCTGAGCCTGCCTCTCCCGCGCTTTATCAATCTGCTTTCTTTTTATTTCTCCGGTCTGCTCTCTCCTCATTGATTCAGGCCTTCCAGCTTTTCATCATATCAGTTTATGCCTGAACTCCCAGCCTCATAACCCCCCGCAGGTCAATCAGAGGCCCGCCCGTCTTGTCAATGTAGGATTTCGTGATGGTCACCCTCCCGATATTGTCGTCCTTCGGGATCTCATACATGATGTCCAGCATATACTCCTCCAGGATCGCCCGGAGGGCTCTGGCCCCCGTATGCCGTTCCAGCGCCTTCTCGGCAATGGACTCTAAAGCCTCATCCTCAAACACCAGCTGGACCTCGTCCATCTGAAGAAGTTTCTCATATTGTCTGAGAATGGCGTTTTTCGGTTCTTTCAGAATGCGCACCATAAACTCCTTGGTCAGCGCTTCCAGGGAAACAATGATCGGAAGCCGTCCCAGAAATTCAGGAATCATACCGAATTTCTTTAAATCCTCCACCTCTGCCTTACACAAAAGATTCTCCTCTTTGTCATATTTATCCTTGAGCTCTGCCCGGAATCCGATGGATGATTCCTTGTTCAGGCGCTCCTTGATGATCTCCTCCAGATCCGGAAACGCGCCGCCGCAGATAAAAAGAATATTGCTGGTATTTACCGTGGTCATCGGCACCATGGCATTCTTGCTGTTGGAGCCCACCGGCACCTCCACCTCGCTGCCCTCTAACATTTTAAGGAGCTCCTGCTGAACCGACTCCCCGCTGACATCTCTGGTGTTGGTGTTGCGCTTTTTCGCGATCTTGTCAATCTCGTCGATGTAGATAATACCCTGCTCTGCCTTCTCCACATCATTCCCGGACGCTGAAAGAAGTTTGGACACCACGCTCTCAATGTCATCACCGATATAACCTGCCTCCGTCAGGGAAGTGGCATCGGCAATGGCCAGAGGAACGTTCAAAAGTCTGGCCAGGGTCTTTACCAGATAGGTCTTCCCGCTTCCCGTGGGGCCGAGAAGCAGCATGTTGGATTTCTCGATTTCCACGCCGTCCTCCCCGTCGGCCGCAACCCGTTTATAGTGATTGTATACCGCCACGGAAATGGCCTTCTTCGCCTGATCCTGTCCCACCACATACTCATCCAGCATCCGTTTAATTTCATGGGGCGCCGGAATTGTCCGGCGGTCAAAGGGCACCTTTTCCTTTTTCGCTTTTTTCTTCTTTTTCAGCCGCTGCCTCTGGGGAATTTCCCGCTCTCCGCCCATCAAATCGGAAAGATTGATAAAACCCACCCCCGGCAGATTGGCAAGAGCAGACAGATCAACGGCGCCGGGCCGCCCGCCGGGGGCATCGCCATCCCCGGAAGCCCCCTCAGTCTCGGAGGCGCCGCCTCCCTCCGGCTTCCCTTCTTCCCCGGAATCTCTGTCCTTAAGGCTGCCGTCCCCCGAGCTGTTCCCGGAAGGATTTTTGCCGCCATATACGCTGTTTCCGGAAAGATCGCCCAGCCCCGAGAAATTCAGCCCCGAAATAGAACCGTTCTGCTCAAAACTGTCAAACGCCTTCTGCATGCATTCCGGGCAGATGCTTATATTCCCCGGCATGGTAATCATCTTATTGGTTCGGCTCTCCGGCCTCCTGCACACAAAGCAGACTTTCTCATATTCTTCCTCTGCATTCTCATCCTGCAGTCCTTCTTTTGTTTCATCATATTGATTAGACATAAATTTCTCCTCTTTTTGCGCTCTTGTTTTATTATATATGAGATGTACCGACGGGACAAGTAAACTTTTTGTGAACCGGCAAAAGGGATGAATGCGAAGCCTGCGCAACGCAAAGGGCCTGCAGCGCTCATTTTCGAAACGCTGCAGGCTGTACCTCATGCCCTGTCGGAATCTATCAATTCTGATCCGGAATGGTTCGGTTCTCCTGCCCCTGATAATCCCTCCGATAACCCAGGGAAACCGAAATCTTCTTCTCCACATATTCGTTGTTTTCCAGACGCTGTACGGTCAATTCGATTTCCGTACCGCCCGCATAATAGGAAAGCATTGTTTTTAATTCGTTCATGGAAGAAACTCTGCTTCCCTCAACAGCTGTGATGATGTCCCGCTCCATCAGGTCGGAAGATGCCGCCGGGCCGTCCTCAACCAGACTGTAGACATATACACCCTCCGGCATATTATACTGCTTTGCATTGCTTCCATTCATATCTACGCCGTTGATCCCCAGCCAGGAAGCGTCTTCCTCCTCCACCGCCTGTCTGGTCTGCTTCGTCATCAAGCTGTAAATGATCTCCTCGGCCTCCGACACAGGGATAGCAAATCCCATACCTTCCACGTCCTCGCTGGAATATTTGGCCGAATTGATTCCGATCAGCTCTCCTTTCATATTTAACAAAGCGCCGCCGCTGTTTCCGGGATTGATGGCCGCGTCTGTCTGAAGCAAGGTAAGGGTCCGATTGTCAATGGTCACCTCCCGGCTCAGTGCGCTGACATGTCCATAGGTCAGCGACTGTCCATATCCCAAAGCATTTCCGATGGCAATCACTTCATCACCCACCCGCAGGGCATTGGAATCTCCAAGGGTCGCAATCTTGATCGCCCCAAGGGTATCCGCACTCATGGACTCCAGAGGAACCGCAATCACCGCCAGGTCATTATCCTCGGCAGTCCCCTTCACCTGGGCCTCCGCCGTATTTCCGTCCGCAAATGTCACAGTCAGGGAATCCGCCCCGTCGATCACATGGTAATTGGTGAGGACCAGAAGCTCTGTCTCGTTCTGTCCGACAATGATACCGGAGCCGCTCCCGGACATTTCCCGGTTTCCGCCGCCGTATCCGTAAAAGAAGTAGTCTTCCCAGCTGTTGCTTTCATACATTCTGGTGTTGGTAATAGCCACGATAGAAGGCATGGCATTCTCCGCCACATCGGCAACTATATTCCCGGAGGAATTGCTTTCGCCTGTGCTGGTGGGGGTCGTCTCCGCCGTCTCGATCTTTGTCACCTTTGTCTCCTCCGGGGCATTGGCGGCATCTACAGCATCCTGGAGCTTCCTCTCATAGCCGCTGACCTTCATGACGCCGATGAAAGCCCCGGCCCCCGCGCCGCCGAAGAGGGCTCCGCAGAGAAGGAAGACACCCAGCTTCTTAAAGAACCCGCCGCCCTTTCTCTTCTTCTTTTCCGGCTTCTTGATGGATGCCGGCTCAATGGGGTCTGTCGGTATATACGTGTACACAGAAGATTGGGAATTGTTTTCCCGGTCACTTGCATTCTGAAAACTGTTATTTTCATAATAATCGTTCATATTGATTCTGTCCTTTCTCAAATTATCCGGTTCCTGTTTTCAAACGGTCTTGTTTTTTCTGTATGGCTTTAGGATACCAGTCAAATGTGATAAAACTGTGTTGTAACCGTGAAGAAATATTGATTTTTTCCTGTGTAGACAAAAACGGAGGGCATAACCCTCCGCTTACTTTTAATTTCCTGTCTCGCTCTCCCCGGCGGCCGTCGTCTCCTGTGCCGCTTCCGTTTCTCCGGAAGTCTCCGTCTCCTGTGCCGCTTCCGTTTCTCCGGAAGTCTCCGTCTCCTGTGCCGCCTCCGTTTCTCCGGAAGTCTCCGTCTCCTGTGCCGCCTCCGTCGTCTGGTCAGCCTCGCTCTCCTGTGCTTCTGTTTCGTCTCCGCCTTCCGAAACGCTCTCCGTCTCTTCCGTGAGGATACCTGCCATGTCCTGAACTACCAGCGAAGTGCTGGAATAATCCGGCTTCGCGTTCTGGATCTTAATATACTGGTTGCGGATGGTGAAGCCGATCCCCGTTCCCACTCCGGCGATCACCACGACTACAATCGCAATGGTGAACGCCTTCATGCGCTTCCTCTGCTTCCGCTCCTTCTCCACCAATTCCTTCCGCTTTGCTTTCTGCTCTTTATACTGATCTACTTTTCGCTGACTCATAACAATAAAATCCCTTTCCCTGCAAATTCCGGCCGGAAGCCCTTCACGGTCATATCCCCCGGCCAGTCCTCCGTTATCATAGCATATTTCCTTTTATTATTCAAGAGTCTGCATTTTATGTTTTCATTTTGAGCAGTCGAAATTATTTCTTCTATAGGTGACGGCTGTCAAACCCTTTCATTGATCTTTCATTGATATTGTGATAACAATCCCCTTAATTCTTCCGTACATTTAAACATAATTATAAAGGCATCTCTCAAATAAGATTCATCCTCAGAAATAATTGCATGACCAGAATGTTCCTGATCGAAGGGAAAAAAGGTATAGGTATTGGCCCGTATTTCCCTGCCCGATCCCTCTCCGTACATCGTCCATTTGATAGGATTTTCATAATAAAAGGTAACCTTGAACGTATCTTTCGGTTCTTTATCTAAATATAAAAGATTTCTCAGAATATGCATCCTCTATCGTTATCCAGTATTTGCAGCTTTATAAAAACCGGCATAAATCCCGTCCCGCCTAAGAAGCTCCTCATGGGTTCCCTGCTCGGCAATGCCGTCGTCGGTCATGACCAGGATTTTTTCCGCGTTGCGGATGGTGGAGAGCCGGTGGGCAATCACAAAGGTGGTCCGCCCCCTCGCCAGCCGTTCCAGGGCCTCCTGCACCATGCGTTCGCTCTCATTGTCCAGGGCGCTGGTAGCCTCGTCAAAAATCAGAATCGCAGGGTTTTTCAAAAATACCCTTGCCAGGGAAAGCCGCTGCTTCTGGCCGCCGGAGAGCTTCACCCCCCTCTGGCCGATATCCGTGTGATATCCGTCTGGAAGCTCCAGGATAAAGGAATGGGCGCCGGCGGCCTTCGCCGCCGCGACAACCTCCTCCTCAGAGGCGTCCTTTTTCCCGTAACAGATATTCTCATAGACTGTCCCGGCAAAAAGGTAGACATCCTGCTGGACGATACCGATGTTGCTCCGCAGGCTTTTCAAAGTGATCCCCCGGATATCTGTCCCGTCCAGGGTAATCCTGCCGCCGCTCACCTCGTAAAACCGCGGGATCAGGCTGCACAGAGTCGATTTTCCCACACCGGAGGACCCCACCAGGGCAATATATTCGCCCGGCCTCACCTCCATGTCCAGATGATGGAGCACGTCTCCTTTCGAGGAGGTATATCGGAAATCCACCTGTTCAAACCGAATTTCACCTTTTACCTGGCCGATCTCTCTGGCATCCGGCGCGTCTTCAATATCCGGCTGAACCGCGAGGATCTCCCGGAACCTCCCATAGCCCGACATGCCGTTCTGGAACTGCTCCGTAAAGCTGACCAGCCGCTTGATGGGATCGGTAAAATTGCCGACCATCAAGAGAAAGGCCACCAAGTCCGCCGGATTCAGCTCTCCTCTGGACAGGAGCAGGGCTCCCACGGAGATCACCACCACCGTCATCAGGGTGGCAAACGCCCCCAGGCCCGCATTGTAGGCTCCCATGTACCGGTAGCTGTTCCTCTTGCTCTCCAGAAACCTCTGGTTTCCTACGTCAAACTTTTCCATCTCCGCATCTTCATTGCCGAAGGATTTCACCACCCGGATGCCCGAAAGGCTGTCCTCAATCTGGGCATTGACATCGGCAATCCGCTCCCGGTTCCGCCTGAAGGCCCGCTTCATCTTCTTGTTGAGAAAAACCGCATAAAAAAGCATGAAGGGAAGGAGGGCGGCCGCCGACAGAGCCAGAGGCGCATTGATAAACAGAAGGATCACCAGGGAGCCGGCCATGCGGATCAGGGAAATGATCAGATCCTCCGGCCCGTGGTGCCACAGCTCGCTGATATCAAAAAGATCATTGGTCACACGGGACATGAGCTGGCCGATTTTCTGTTCGTCGTAAAAGGCAAAGGACAGCTTCTGATAATGGGCAAAAAGCTCGTGGCGCATATCCCGCTCCATCTTTGCCCCCATGATGTGGCCGAAATAGCCGATATAATAGTTGCAGCCAAATTCCAGAACCACAAGCCCGGCCATCAAAAGAGCCAGCCTGAGGATCGTTTCCGCCGCCTCTTTTGTCTCGTAATAGATGACCGTCCCCGTAATGTGGCGGATGATCAGCGGGATCACCAGCGTCACCGCCGCCCCCAGGCAGGCAAAAAACATATCGCTCAAGAACAGGCCCAGATAAGGTCTGTAATAGGAAAGAAAGCTTTTTCTCTTTTCAGTTTTCATCGATGATCATTTTGGCGGAGCCATAAATGCCGGCATCGTTTCCGAGTGTCGCCAGGGCAAGCTTCGCCTTCTCCTTTGTCAGTACAATCAGGGGATCATAATGCTTCTGCAAAAGGTCAAGCAGATACTGCCCGGCCTTGGACACGCCGCCGCCGATGACGAACACCTGCGGATCGACCACCTGGGAAACGTAGGCCAGCGCCCGGCCCAGGTACATCATGCAGTAATCGGCCACTTCTTCCGCCAGGCTGTCTCCCGCCTTCGCCGCGTCGAACACATCCTTCGCCGTCACGTCCGCCTTGTCTCTGAGTACGGAAGGCCTGTCCGACTCCCGCATAAAACGCCTTGCGATCCGGGCCACCCCCGTCGCCGAGGCAATCTGCTCCAGACATCCCCTGTTCCCGCAGTTGCAGGCTTCCGGCTCCGGCCAGTTCCAGTCCATGACCATGTGGCCGATCTCCCCGCCCATGCCTTTGCTGCCCGCCACGATATGGCCGTCCAGGATCACGCCTCCTCCCACACCGGTGCCCAGGGTCACGGCCACCACATCCCGGTAACCCTTGCCGCCCCCCTGCCACATCTCGCCGAGGGCCGCCACGTTGGCGTCATTCCCGCCCTTTACGGGAATTCCGCCTAAAAGCTCCGAAAGCTCCTTCACCGGATTCCAGTCATGGATGCCGATATTGACGATCACTTCCACGTATCCGTCTGGGCGGATGGGCCCCGGCACACCGATCCCGGCCCCGGCAAGATCCGAAAGGACAAGGCCCGCCTCTTTCATATTTTTCTTAATGGATTCTGCAATATCCGGACACACATGCCGCCCGGCGTCTTCCTTCCTGGTGGGAATCTCCCATTTCGTGACCAGGGCGCCGTCCTCTTTAAACAGCCCCAGCTTTGCCGTCGTTCCCCCCAAATCCACACCTGCATAAATTCTGCTCATACATTTCTCCTCCGTCTTCATAAAGCCGTTTTCACATCCCGGCCTTTTCCCTTTATTTTACCCGATATCAAAAAATTTGCAAAGGAAATCTTTATTTCCCTTTCGTAATCCCTTTATTCCTCCGAAACAGCCGCCCGGTGAGCGCCAGCATAGTGGTAAAGCTGGCCGTCCCGCCGATAAAATTGGAGATCGGCTCTGCCAGAAATACTCCCATCACGCCGAGCCCTGCCACATGGGGCAGAATCAGTGTCAAAGGAACCACGATGATGATTTTCCGCAGCAAGGAAAAGAACACGGACTGTTTTGCCATGCCAAGTCCCACAAAGGTGGACTGGCCCACAAACTGGAAAGCCATCATAAAGAAGCCGAAGAAGTAGATATGAAGGGCTGGTACGCCTTTGGCAAGCAGCTCCGTATCGGAATTGAAGATCCGCATCAGCGGTTCCGGAAACAGGAACAGGATTCCCCAGGCGAGAAGCATATAAGAGACTCCCATCGCCGTCACAAAGGCAATGCTTTTTTTGATCCGATCATAGGCTCCGGCTCCCAGATTGAAGCCCAGCACTGGCTGGGACGCATTGGTAAGTCCCTGCATAGGCATGGACACTACATCCCGCACAGAGTTTAAGATGGTCATCACCCCCACGTAAACATCGCCGCCGAAATCCCGGAGCGTGGCGTTGCAGGCGATCTGCACCGCCCCGTTGGAGGCATATACCACAAATCCCGCCATTCCCAAGCTTATGATCTCTTTTAGCAGCCTGCCCTCCGGCCGCATTCCGGTTTTCTGAAGGCGAAAGAGCGTCTTTTTTCCCAGAAGAAATTTTAACACCCAGGTCGCCGACAAAAGCTGGGAAAGGATCGTAGCCAGCGCCGCCCCCGACACCCCCATACCAAACACGAAAATAAAGAGTGGATCCAGGGCAATATTGACCGCAGCTCCGATCAGGACCGTCGCCATGCCGGTTCCGGAAAAGCCCTGGGCATTGATGAAGCCGTTCATTCCCGTGCCGATCATGGCAAAGGGCGTCCCCATCAGATAGAGCCGCAGGTACTCGGCCGCATAGGGATAGCTGGCATCGCTGGCGCCGAACAAATACAGCACCGGCTTCAGAAACAGATAACAGGCCGCCATCAGAAGCATGCTGCAGATACAGAGCATGGAAAAGGTATTCCCCATGATCTTCCCGGCTCTCACCCCGTCCTGTCTTCCTCTCGCAATGGAAAACAGCGGCGCCCCGCCCATACCAAACAGGTTGGTAAATGCCATAATCAACGTGATGACCGGAAAGGTCAGCCCCAGTCCGGTCAGTGCCATGGCCGATCCCCCCGGCAGATGCCCGATGTAAATGCGGTCCACGATGTTATAAAGCATCTGGACCAGTTGGGCAACGGTCATGGGGACCGCCAGTGCGATGATATGTCTGTATACACTTCCTGCTGAAAAGTCGTTCTGCTTCTCCTTCTGTTCCAAATCTGCCACCTCCCCGATCTGTTTCCATTGTAGACGACTTGACAGAGAAAGTAAATAGACGGAAGTCTCACCAGAAATTTTCGCTTTCCGAAGCTTTTCACCTCATTCGACGGGCAGATAATAAACCTGGAGCTTGCCCGTAAGCCCGTTGACCGTGATCTGGGCGCGCACGCCGAAGATCCGCTCGATGTTCTCTTCTGTGATCACTTCTGCCGGCGTTCCCGACCGGATGATCTGTCCCTGTTCCATCAGAAGGATCCTGTCGCAGTACATGGCCGCCAGATTCAGGTCGTGGATTGATGCAAAGATTGTAATGCCCTGCTTTTTTAAGGTCTGCATGATCTGATACTGGAAGCGGATGTCCAGATGATTGGTCGGCTCATCGAGCACGATCAGACGGCTTTCCTGGACCAGCGCCCTGGCTAAGAGCACCCGCTGCTTTTCCCCGCCGGAGAGACTCAGGTAGGAACGGTGCTCATAGCCCTCAAGCCCCACCTCTCTGATGAAACGCAGGCAGATCTCCCGGTCCTCCTTCTTCTCACCCTCCAAAAATTTCCTGTGGGAGTATCTCCCGTACATGACCATATCCATCACTTCCAGGTCAAATTCCACGCTGTTTTCCTGGGCCATGACGGCGATCTCCTTCGCCATCTCCCGAGCCGCTAATCCGCAGACGTCCTTTCCGTCCACAAACACGGTATCCCGTTCCGGCTTATATGTCCTGTAGATCGCCTTTAACAGAGTAGATTTCCCACATCCATTTGGTCCGACCAGCCCGACAAATTCTCCTTCCCCGATCTCCAGGGAAATGTCCTTGAGGATAGGAGTTTTGTCGATCTGGTAATTCAGTTGTTTGACATGTAAACGCATACGCTCCTCCTATCTGGCTTTGCTGCTGCGGATCAGATACAAAAAGAAGGGCGCCCCGATCAGGGCGGAAATGATCCCGATGGGTAACTCCTCCGGGGCCACGATGACCCTTGACACCACATCGGCCATCATGGTAAAAAGTCCTCCCACCAGGATCACCGCCGGGATCAGGCGTTTATGCTTCGATCCGACGACCGTCCTCACCATGTGCGGAACCACCAGGCCGATAAAGCCGATCACGCCGCTCACAGAAACCACGACGCCTGTCAGCACCGTCGCCATCAGAATGATGACCAGCTTGATCCTTTTTGTATTGACGCCCAGATTTTCCGCCACATCGTCTCCCAGAAGCAGTACGTCTAAATCCCGCACAAACAACATGATGATGACAATGGCGACAGCAAAAACGATCGCCACATATCCGGTTTTTCCCCAGCTCGCCCCGCTTAAGGAGCCGACCATCCAGTACTGAGCCGTTTTCGTTTTGTCCGATCCGGTGTGAAATCCATAGATCATCAGATTTGTCAGGGCCGTAAACAGCGCAGAAGTCGCGATTCCCGCCAGCACAAGCCGGGTGGACGTGATCCGGCCCTTCATGGATGCTATCTTCAAAGAAAGGGTAATGGAAACGGCGGCGCCGGCCGTCGCGCCGAATATGGTAGAATACCCGCCCGCAAAGCGGAAAACTCCGAGTATGATGGCGCAGACGGCTCCCGCGGAAGCTCCGGAGGAAATTCCCAGCACGTAAGGATCTGCCAGAGAATTTTTTGTCAACGCCTGCATCAGCACGCCGCAGACAGACAGTCCTGCCCCGACGATACAAGCCATCAGGACGCGGGGAAAACGGATATTCCAGATGATGGTCTCCACATTATCCTCCCAGGTGCGGGCAAATAATTCCCGCCCTGTGGCCCTGTTTACAATGATCTTTCCAATCTCCCCGGGATTGATCTCCACCGCTCCGATCAGAATAGAAAGACAGGCAGCAATTACGATCAGGACACAGATGCCTGCGATCAGTGTCAGATACTGTGTCCGGCTTCGGATTTTATGTTGGCTTGCCATTTGCTTCTCCTTCACCTTTGTCTCAAACAGAGGCCCCGCCGCAGGGACGGAACCTCTTCTTTCGCGTCTTGTTCACTCTCAATTCTGAAACAGCTCCGGGTAAAGCTGTGCGGCAATGGTCTCCACCAGCTTCGCGGAGCCCGCCGAGCCCTGCATGTCCGCGCAGCAGGCCGAAATGATCTTTCCTTCTTTTACCGCTTTCAAATCTTTTGTCGCATCGTTGTTTCGGAGAAATTCTGTCTTCTCTTCCACATCGCCGTCGTAATCCAGGATCAGGATCACATCGGGATCCCGCTCCACCACCTCTTCCCAGGAAGGCGTCGCCCAGCCGGCCTCAATATCATCAAAAATGGAAATGCCTCCGGCCAGCTTCAGGATATCTCCCGGCATTCCCTGGCAGGCGGTAAAGGGCGCCTCTTCTCCGGAATCGTAGGCAAAGACTGTGATCGGATTCTCATATGCTTCTTCTCCCAGAGTGTCATTCACCTTCTGCAGGGTATCCTTCATGGCCTGTACCTTCTCTGCCGCCAGAGCTTCTACCTTGAAGATCTGCCCCAGCACTTCGTAATCCTTGTAAAGGTCCTCAAAAGTGGCATGGTCGGAGCAAACATAAGGAAAATACATGGCGATTCCATTATCATTACAAAATTCAGAGCTGAAATTCTTATCCGAAAATACGGAATCCCAGCCGATCAGGAAATCACAGTTGGTCGCCAAAAGCTCTTCCTTTGACATGGAAGAAAGGTTTTTCCCCGCCTCCAAAAGCTGGGGCACCGAGTCTCTGGCAGGATATTCCGACACCAGGCTCCAGCAGGAGCCCCTGGTAAAGCCCGCCATCTGTCCTTCCAGACCCAGGTCAAAGAAAAGATCCGCCATCTGATCCCCCGAGGCCACGATGTGGGAAGGCATTTTCGTGAAGGTATACTCCACGTTCTCTCCCAGGCCGGAGCGCTCTAGGTTCAGTGTGATCGTCACCGGTTCATAATCTCCTTCACCGACAGCTTCCGTTGTTTCCGCCCCTTTTGTTTCTTCCTGGGTATCAGAAGCTTCTTCTGCGTTCCCTTCTGTGTTTAACTTAGTATTTTTCTCATTTTCAGCGTTTTCTGTCGTTCCCGTGACTCCCTTATTTTCGCTGTTCCCGCACCCTGCAAGGAGGACAGCAAGCATTGCGCAGCACAATACGGCTGCGAGTAATTTCTTTTTCATAATATATTCTCCTTTTGTACGCTTTTGGGATCATTACTTCGAGATAATCTTTGAGATATAACTGGATTTTTCAGAACTTTAAGAAGAATTCAAACCCTCGTCCCCTTTCTCCTTCCCCTTACCGGGAATTTGCAAGATAACTCCAACAAGTCTTAGGACTTGGCATCAACCGCAATCCCGCCTTCTCACAGAAACGCATCCTGCAATGGCCTTCCGGGACCTTGTCCGCCTTACCTCAGGTGTAAGCTGCCAGTGAATTCCACACTGTTCCTTTTTAAGCCTCAACGGCATTGGAGTTATTTGTAACTCGGTCAGAATTTACAAACATTACCATTATAATATATAGTTTTTGGAATTTCAAGTCTTTTTGCAGGATTGGCATGTCACAGTGGACGACAAAAAGTTTTATTAAGAGGTCCACCTTGTCACCTGCGAATATTCATCCACATACTGCCCGTTTACAAACAGCTGTATGACGATACCCTTCCCTGTCCTGGTCTCCAGAAGCTCATCACCGACATACACCGGAATCTCCACATCACTGTCTGACTCGGATACCGCCAGCAAAACCTCGTCCTCAGTATTTGTGACGACTCTGTAAAGATTTTGCTCTGATTCGACGATCGTACCTTCATAATAGATCTCTTCATAGGTTTCATGATAAGCTCCGTCTGTCCCATCCGACGCGGCATATACGGCCGCCGTTCCAAGCTCCTCGTTTTCCGTCCACGTATACATGAGAAGATCCATGGCGGATTGACCGGAGGATGAGGTATATCCTCCGCTCAGCTCTAAATATTCGACCCGTTCCGGAGCAATCTTCATTTCCTGAGCTTCGTCAGGCGTCTCTTCGTCAGAGCTTTCCGCAGAAGCGCTTTCCGAATCGGTTTCTGAATCCGTTTCTTCTATCTGCTGCGTTTCTTCCTCCTGCGCAGTTTCAACTGTCTGGGTGAGCTCCTGGGACAATTCCGGGACAGCATAAGCAGGAATGTCCTCTGCAGTCAGTGGTTCCTTCTCTACCTGCCCCTGACCGCTCTGCAGCATAAAATCGGCTTTTTCGCCGGCGGTGACCTGCCCAAAGCTTTTCCCCAGTGTAGAAACGCATTCCACGGTTCCCTCTAAAAGACATACCTGGATATGCCCTTCGTCCATGATGGTGATCCACCCGCAGGTGCCACGGATCCCGACCGTTAAGGTAGACGTGCGGATATTCATGGTTTCATCGTCGGAAAGAGGCTCTGTCACATGAAAGAAAACGCTGCCGCGGCCGACGAGGATCTCAAGCATGCCGTCTTCTTTCTGAATTTCGACATTGGTTGCGGCGTCCATTTTGGCCAGTTTGGTACTGTCCAGATCAATCCAGGCATAGCTTTCAATCTCTGTAGCCAGACGGTAACCGGAATATAAACCCATCCGGCTGACCAAATCCATACTCTTTCCTTCCGAATCAGCAACCGAAACGCTGCCTTCCGTTTTCATTAAATACATGGTAGCGGCTTTCTGTGACTGTCCGCAGGCCGTGAGTAAAAATATCAACAGGATCAGGCCGATTACCTGTCGGAATTTGTTTTTTATCATCGTTTTTCTCCGTTTCCGTACTCATTTTCAAATGTTGACCGGATTCTATTGTATCAGAATAGCCGGTATCTTTCAAATACCGGAAAATGGTATCAGACCCGGGTATGTACAAACCGCCGGACACCTGAGACAAACTGCCGGAAACTCTCTGAACGGTTATCCAGCAAAAGCCCCTGCCGCCATAATTGTCCCAACAAATCTCCGGCCTCATATAGTTCCCTGACCACTTTGCATTCTGACGCTCTGTGGATTTTTGTATAACCGTCTTTTTTAATCAGGAAATACAGCTCTTCCAGACGGACTGCATTGAGGAAATCCGGCGAATGAGTAGAAATAAAGACTTGTCCCCCCTCTTCTGAATACATCCGGAATTCCTCTGCCAGTTCAAACAAAAGCTGCGGATACAATTGGTTTTCCGGTTCTTCAACACAGAGCAGCGCATGCTTCTCCGGATCCTTCAAAAGAAGAAGATAAGTAAACATCTTGATGGTTCCGTCAGACACAAACCGGGACACAAAGGGGTCTTTAAAATTCCCATCCTGGAAACGGAGCACGATCCGTCCGTCTTCTGTCTCCTGTGCCTCCACTTTTGAAACGCCGGGAACCCGCTTTTCCATAGCTTTTAAAATTTCCCCGAACACTTCTTTATGGTTATCATACATATATTTTGCAACCAACGCAAGATTGTCTCCCGACGTAGACACACGTTCACTATAACCCGCATCTTTTACGCCTCTTGCCTCTTCAATGTGAAAATCAGATACATACCAATCCTCAATTAACCTGCGAAGCTGGGAAACTGCAATAAACTCCTTAAATTGTCCCAATCCTTTTATAGCGAGAATATCCGGAGAATCCAGCTTTTGTGGGCTGCGCTCTGCCAGCCGTACGTCTTTATATTCTGTCAGCTCTCCATCGGCAGCAACGCCCTCTCCATATGAAAAATCCAGTACTTTCCAAGGCGCTCCGGTCTGCCCGCGCCGAAAGCGCATAACTTCTTTTTTTATTGCCGGCTTTTTATCCGGTAAAAGGCAAATGACCATCTGATAAGTAATAATCGGTTCGTCAAGAGAAGGGCGGAATTTAATCTCGAATTCAATATCCCCAGTCTGCCCTCTGGAAATGACCTCCGAAAATCCGCCGCGCCTTGCCAATGCCGCCCTTATATTCGTCTGCAGCGCATCATGCAAAAATCCAAACACGTCAAAAAAAGTAGTCTTGCCAGCGCCATTCATGCCAAGAAACACAGCCATATTGGGAATGTCTTCTACTGTAACATCCTGAAACACCCGATAGTTCCTGATTTTTATTGTTTCAATTTTCATAGCCGTGTCCTTCTTTCCCACACTCTCATTTTTCTATGAACATCATACTATGATTATTTTCCTTTGGCAATCCCTTTATTCATTGGCCGGCAATGCACCCAAAGGGTACTCAGCCAGGCGGACATACCCTAAAGGGCTAGCGTATCGTCCCGTTCGTCCAAACTGCCGCTCCAGAGATAATGGTCTGTCTCTTTCACAATCACCTTTTGCAAGAGCAGAAGACAGATCAGGTTCGGGAGGGCCATCAGGCCGTTTAAAAGGTCGGAAAGGGCCCAGACGACTCCCATAGAAGTAACGGCCCCGGCAAAGACAGACGCCAAGTAAAGCAGACGGTAGTATTTAAGCGCCCTCTCCCCAAATAAATAAGAAACGGCCTGCTCCCCGTAAAAGCTCCAGCCCAGGATGGTGGCGAAGGCGAAAATCACCAGGGATACGGCAAAGATCACATGGCCGAAACCGTTCATCAGACCGAAAGCCGCCTCCGCCAGATCCCCGCCGGAAATCCCCGCAAAAGCTTCCGGCCGATGGAGCATGGAGGAGACGATGACGATCCCCGTCACGGCGCAGAACACCACTGTGTCCCAGAAGGTTCCCGTCATGGAAACCAGGGCCTGCCGCACGGAATTCTTCGCCCGGGCTCCCGCCGCCGCCATGGGTGCGGTCCCCAGTCCGGACTCGTCGGAAAAAAGCCCTCTGGCGATCCCCTGCCTGGCCGCCTGAAGGACAGTGCTTCCCACAAAGCCCCCCGCTGCCGCCCGGGGAGTGAAAGCCGCCGTCACAATCAGCCGGATGGCCGGCAGCACAAAGGCCCGGTTGATATATAAGAGAGCGGCGCAGCCTCCCAGATAAAAGACAGCCATAAACGGGATCAGCTTCTCACAAACCCCCGCTATTTTTTTCGCCCCTCCCAGGATAACCACCGCCGCCAGCGCGCAGATCAGGACTCCCGTGACGGCCGGTTTCACCTGAAACGCCGTCTCCATGACGCTTCCGATGGCATTGGCCTGAACGCTGCACCCGGTCCCAAAGGCCGCAAATGCCGCCAGCGCCGAAAAAATAAGGGCAAGCGGTCTGGAATGAAGCGCTGTCTCCATCACATACATGGGGCCGCCAAGATAGCCGCCGGATCCGGAGCGCCTCCGGTATTTGACCGACAGTAAAGATTCCCCGTATTTGGTCGCCATGCCGAAGACACCTGTCAGCCAGCACCAGAACACGGCCCCCGGGCCGCCGAGGGCCACCGCCATGGAGACCCCGATGATGTTGCCCGTGCCGAGGGTGGCCGCCAGAGCCGTGGCCAGGGCCGCAAAGGGGCTCATTCCGCCCTCCGCCCCGTCCTCCTCCGTCACGGAAAGCCGGAGGGCTTTTAAGATTTTGCGCTGTGGCCACCTAAGCCGCAGGGTCAGGAGCAGGTGGACTCCCATGAGAAGAAGCATCATCGGCAGTCCCCACACGATACCGTTTAAATTGTCCAGGAAAGATTTTAATCCGTTCATGCAACAATATATGCGGGGATGTCCGGTAATATACGCCGGAGAGTTCGGGCATACACGCCGTCCGGGGGCTCTCCGTCCCGGCAAGACACGTCGGATTTCGCAATGACGCTCCGCCGCCTGTCAGCTGCCGCCGTTTTGCCTAATGAAACGGGGCAAAAGACGGCAGCAGCTATGCTCGCGTCATTGCAAAATCTTTCCTATCGTCTTCGCCGGGAAGGAGAGCCCCCGGACGGCTGGCAGCCGAATAAGCATCTGGTTTTCCTGCGTGGATTGGAAGATGACATCCAATCGGCCGGCGGGCATTCTTGCATCAAGTGTGCCTCCATTGGCAAGAATATTCACGACCTCAAACAGCTTATCCAGCTCTTTGTTCTATTTCTTCGCCAGCTTAAAATTCTTTTGAATTGCTTTGTAAACTTTACCGCGCACTCACCGCACAATCCTGTAATACACTCTGGCCGTGAGCCGGTAAACAACCAGGTAAAAGAGGCCGAAGGCGGCGATGGTGCAGGCGGTACAGACCGCAAACAGAGTCACGTTCTGCATGTTAAAGAGAGACAGCACCCTGGTCAGGAAGGGGAAGGCGACGGCAACGTGGATGCCCGCGCCGGCAAGGGGCAGCAGGAACACTGTGAGTACCTGGGAATGGATGGAACGGCGGATCTCCCTGCCGCTCATTCCCACTTTTTTCATGATGGAAAAACGGGCCGCATCGTCATATCCCTCCGAGAGCTGCTTGTAATAAATGATCAACACCGTGGCCATCAAAAACAGGAGCCCCAAGAACACGCCGATGAAAAACAGGCCGCCGAAGATTCCAAGGCTTCCCTCCTTCGATCCTGCAATGCTGCTCACGGAGACCGGAAGCTCTGCCCCGCCGTCCTCCGCCTTTCCGGCCAGCCTGTGATATAACAGATCTGCCGTCCGCGACTGGAGCTCTTCACTGCCGCCCACCTGGAAACCATAGATTCGCTCCGGTGCGGAGGCATGTTCTCCGTAAATCTCCCTCTGCATTCGGTTCAGCGTTTCAAATTCTTCCTTTCCGTCTACCACCAGCAAATAACTGTAGGTATTGCTTCCGGCTGTCCTCGCCACTCCGCCCGGGAGCTTTTTTTGCGTCCCCCTGATGTGGTATTCCCGTCCCATGACAGAAAGAACACCATCCCGGAAAGCATTCCCCGAAACGCCGGCCAGGTAAACCTCTCCCTCCGCCAGTGAAACCGCATCCCCCGTAAGCCTCCCATAATCTTCCGCCGTCATGACATAGAGAGTCCTCAGCGCATTCATTTCCAGAATCGAGGCATCTTCCGCCCCCGCCTCCAGGCTGTTTCCCCGCTCCAACGTGGAAAAACCCAGAAGCACATAAGAGGTTTCCTCCGAGGGCGAAAGCCCTTCCTCCGCAAGAATCTGCCCCGCAAGCTCCCTAAGCCGCGCGCCTGCCTCTTCCGAGCAATCCACCGAAGTCAGCTGGATCTCCCGGAAATTCTCCGCCCGGGCAATGTCGTCGATGCCCATATACAGGCTCAGGCTGGAAGACACCATGACAAGCACCATGGTGGACAGCACGCAAATATTGGCAAGCCCCACCGCATTCTGCCGCATCCGGTACAACATGCCGGACACGGAAATAAAATGATTCGCCTTGTAATAATACCCCTTGCGGCTCCGGAGGATTTTGAGAAAAGCAATACTCCCGGCCGTAAAAATGAAATAGGTCCCGATAATCACAAAAGTCACCGCCACGAAAAACAGCGCCAGGGCCGCCACAGGATTTTTGATGGAAACCGCCATGGCATACCCGACCCCAAGGCAGATGATTCCGAGAAGGGCCGTAATCCATTTGGTCTTCGGTTCCCGCTCCCCCGCCCTGCTCTCCTGCAAAAGCTCCATGGGACTCTTAAACTGGATCAGACGCACACTGTTTAAAAAGATGAACAGAAAAATCACCGGAAACAGGACTCCGGTATTCCGGAATGCCTTTCCCGAAAGATAGAAATCAAGGGGAACCCCGCCTCCAAACATGCGCAGAATCAGTAAAAACATGAGCTTATCGAAAAGCATTCCAAATCCCAGGCCCAGAACCAGCGTCAAAAATCCGGTGCCGGCAGTCTCCCAGAACAGCATCCGGGCCAGGTGCCTCTTCTCCATCCCGAGAATGTTGTAAAGAGCAATCTCCCGCCGCCTCTGCTTCATCAGAAAGCTGTTGGTGTAAAACAAAAAAATCACTGCAAACAACGCTACCACGCCGCTGGCCATATTAAGAGCCGCCCGGACGCTGTTCCCGCCGATCACCTGGCTGATGCCCGGATTGTCCGCCAGAGAACAGATGATAAAATACATGGCCGCCGTAATGACGCAGGTTAAAAGATAAGGGAAGTACACTCTGCCGTTCTTCCGGAGGTTGGAAGCGGCCAGCTTCGGATAAAAAAACATCTGATTATTCATGACGTCCGCCTCCTGTCGCAATCATGGTCAGTGTATCAGATATTTTCTGGTACAGCTGTTCCGAAGTGTCCCTTCCTTTATAAATCTGGTGGAATACCTCGCCGTCCTTGATGAACAGCACCCGCTTCGCCTTGCTGGCCGCCCGGACGCTGTGGGTCACCATGACGATGGTCTGCCCGCTGTCATTTAAAAGTCCGAAGAGCTCCAGCAGATTTTCCGAAGCCCTGGAATCCAGCGCCCCCGTGGGTTCGTCCGCCAGCAAAAGCTCCGGCTCGGTGATGACAGCTCTGGCCACCGCCGCCCTCTGCTTCTGCCCCCCGGACACCTCATAGGGAAACTTGGAAAGAATCGGGGCAATTCCAAGCCGTCCGGCGATCTCCTGAAGCTTTTGCTCCATCTCCCCGTACCGTTTCCCCGCCAGCACCAGAGGAAGGAAAATATTGTCCCGGATAGAAAAATTATCCAACAGGTTGAAATCCTGAAAGACAAAGCCCAGGTTCTCCCGTCTGAAAGCCGCCAGTTCCCGGTCCGGCACCCCCGCAAGGTCCTTCCCGTTCAAAAACACTTTTCCTCCCGTGGGCTTATCCAGAGCCGCCAGAATATTTAAGAGCGTGGTCTTCCCCGAACCGGATTCTCCCATAATCGCCGTATATTCTCCTTTCTCCACGGAAAAACTCACGCTTTTCAATGCCTCCACCTGATTCCCGCCGAATCTGGTGGTATAAATTTTGTTGAGCTGTCTCACATCCAGCATCGCCATAGCTCCTCTACCTCCTTGCATGTTGTAGCCGCGGCCCCGCACCGTGTGTCCGCCCTGCAGAGATCCTCCTCCACTATCCGGACACACGGTATATCCGTTCTCCCGCCGCCTGCATCCAGTATACAAAAAGGGAAGAGTCCTTGCCATGCATCCGCCTTACAATTCTCCCCGCAGCCTTACAAAATTGAAAGCTTTGACACTCCTGCCCTGCATTTCACATTTTGTGTTCTATAAGGGGAGAACGCCGGTTTCTCCCTGGAAAGAAACCGGCGCTCTCTCCGCAAGGTCTTCGAATACGAAATGCAGGGCGGGAGTGTCGGGCGCGTCTACTCGGGCCGCACCTTCGCCTCGTCCATCCGGATGCACACTTTCGTCCCGGCTCCGGGCTCCGACTCGATGGTGATCTCGTGGGAAAGCTTTTTACAAATTTCCCGACACAGATAAAGACCGATGCCGGTGGAGCTTTCCACCGTCCGCCCATTCGTCCCGGTGAAGCCCCTCTCCCAGATGCGGGGCAGATCCGCCGGGTCGATGCCGATGCCGGTGTCCTCGATAACCAAGGTTTTTCCCGGTTCCATGTAGATCCGGATCCCGCCCTCCCTGGTGTATTTGAGGGCATTGGAAAGAAGCTGTTCCAGAGCGAAGGAAAGCCATTTTTCATCGGTGAGCGCCTCGCCGTCCACATCCTCCAGAGAGAAGGAGAGCTTTTTCCGGATAAAAAGCGGAGCAAATTTCCGCACGGTCTGCCTGACGAGCGGCAAAAGCGGAATCCTCCGGATCACAAAATCGGTCCCGTCTCCGGAAAGCCGCAGATAAGAAAGCACCATGCCCACATACTGCTCCACGGCAAAGAGCTCCGCGAGAAGCGTCCGGTCCCCGGCCTCATTTTCATCCAGCAAAAGCTTCATGGCGGCAATGGGTGTCTTCACCTGATGGACCCACATGGTATAATAGTCCAGCTGATCCCGCCGTTCTGCCTGCACCTCCTCCGAAAGCCGCCTCCCCGCTTCCCATTCCTGCTTTACCAGCGCCCGCCACAGGGCCGCCTCCCCGCTTCCCGCCTCGGGGAGAAGCGAGAGCTCCGCAAGGGGCCGCTCCAAAAGCCACCGAAGCTCCCTATGCCGTTTCCGGTAATAAAAAAAATCCCCAAGGATCACGCACCCCAGGAAAACACTACACAGTAAAAACGCATACCCTACGGCCCGGAAAGAAAGCCGCTCCAGCCAGAATACCAGCAGAAAAATCCCGGTACAAAAGAGGAGCAAAGCCGCCCCCCTCCGCCGATCCCTGATATAAGAAAGAATCATCGTCAACCTCCTCCAAACCTCTTAAGTCCCCTATTGTTCTCAAAACCAGGAAGAAAAGCAATTCTTTTTCGCGAACAGCCTTGCGGGAAACCGCCCGCCGGCTTTTCCTAAGCAGACGATAGGAAGATTTGGCTGATTTTGCTGCGGCTAGCGCAGGCGATTTTCGCCGACCCGGTTTGATGGAGGCAAAATTGCCTGCCATAGGCGGCGCAGCAAAATCAGTCAAATCGACGTGTCTGCGTGGAAAAGCCGGCGGGCGGCTTCCCTTCAGGATCCCCACAAGAGAAAAAGAATCGATTTTCTTCCGTCTCACCCCTCAACCAGATACCCGATCCCTTTTTTTGTCACGATGAAGTCCGTAAGCCCGGCGCCTGCAAGCTTCCGCCTGAGCCTGGTGACATTGACCGTCAGCGTGTTGTCGTCCACATAGCAGTCTGTCTCCCACAGCCGGTTCATCAGAAGCTCCCGGCTTACGATCCGTCCCCTGTTCTCCAGCAGCGTCTTCAGAATCCGGTATTCGTTCTTTGTCAGGTCCACCCGCTCTCCTCCCACGGTCAGTGCGGCCGCATCCAGGTCGAGAACCGCCCCCCTGTGCTCCAGAAGTTCCGTCTGAGGGCCAAAGTCATAGGCTCTTCTCAAAACCGCCTGCACCTTGGCCGTCAGCACCTCCAGACTGAAGGGTTTCGCCACAAAATCGTCCCCGCCCATGTTCATGGCCATGACGATATTCATGTTGTCGGCGGCAGAGGAAAGAAAGAGAATCGGCACTTTGGAGATCTTTCGTATTTCCTGGCACCAGTGATAGCCGTTGTAAAACGGCAGGCTGATGTCAAGGAGCACCAACTCCGGCTTACAGGAGAAAAACTCCCCCGTCACATTCCGGAAATCCCGGGCGAGGGACACCTCCATGCCCCAGGACTCCAGATGCTTCTTCACCTGGGAGGCAATGACCTCGTCATCCTCCACAATCAATACCCGGTACAAAAAACTCCTCCTTAGATGGCAGCAAAAATTATTTAGTGGCGGAAATGCCGCATGCCCGTAAACACCATGGCAATGCCGTACTCGTTGCACTTGTCGATGGAAAGCTGGTCCCTCATGGCTCCGCCCGGCTGGATAATGGCCGTAATGCCCGCCTCATGGGCCGCCTCCACACAGTCCGGGAAGGGGAAGAACGCATCCGACGCCATGACCGCTCCCTTCGTGGCTTCCGGCCCGATCAGCTCCGCCGCATGTTCCGCCGACTGTTTTGCCGCCCAGATCCGGTTCACCTGGCCAGGTCCGATGCCCACCGACTGTTTGTCCTTCGCCAGGGCAATGCCGTTGGATTTCACGTATTTTACCACCTTCCAGGCAAATTTCAGGTCTTCCATCTCCCCTTCCGTGGGCCTGCGCTCCGTCACCACCTGGAGTTCCTCCCCCATCAGCTTGTTGTCAATCCCCTGGACGATGAGGCCGCCGTTGACCTTTTTCAGGTCCAGCGCGTGCTCCCTCTGGGAAACCGTGATATCCGGGATTCTCAGGACGCGGACATTTTTCTTCTCACAGAGAATCTCCAGCGCCTCCTTCTCGTAGGAGGGCGCCATGATAACCTCCAGGAACACATCCTTCATCTTGGCCGCCATGGACGCCGTCACCTCCCGGTTCACCGCCACGATGCCTCCGAAAATGGAGACCTCGTCGGCGCCGTAGGCCTTGTCCCAGGCTTCCTCGATGGTCGCTCCGCTTCCCACGCCGCAGGGATTGCCATGCTTGCTGGCCACCACCGTCGGCTCTTCAAACTCCTTGCAAAGCTCCAGGGCTCCGTTGGCATCGTTGATATTATTGAAGGACAGCTCCTTGCCGTTTAACTGCTCCGCCATGTCAAGTGTCCCCCGCTTTTTGCCCACCTCCCGGTAGAAGGCCGCCTGCTGATGGGGATTCTCGCCGTAACGCATATCCTGCACTTTCTCAAATGTCATGGTCAAGGTCTCCGGCAGGCTGTAATCCTTCCGCTCCGCCTTCAGATAATCGGCGATCATGGTGTCATAACCTGCGGTGTGCATGAACACCTTCTGCATCAGATAGAACTTCGTATCCAGAGAAACACTTCCTTTTTCCTTAAGTTCTTTTAAAACCGTACCGTAATCGGCCGGATCCACCACCACGGCCACGTCCTGATAATTCTTCGCCGCCGCCCGCAGCATGGTCGGACCGCCGATATCGATGTTTTCCACCGCATCCTCCCTTGTCACATTCTCCTTCATGATTGTCGCCTTAAAGGGATAAAGATTTACGATAACCATGTCGATGGGCTCGATGTCAAGCTCCTTAAGCTGCTTCATATGATCCGGGTTGGAACGCATGGCCAGAAGCCCCGCATGGACGATGGGATGCAGGGTCTTCACCCGGCCGTCCAAACACTCCGGGAATCCGGTCAGCTCAGAGATTTCGATGGCCGGCAGCCCGTCTTCCTTCAGTTTCTTGTAGGTTCCCCCGGTGGAAATGATCTCCACCCCAAGCGCCGCAAGCTCTTTCGCAAGCTCTGTGATGCCGGTCTTATCCGATACGCTGATCAATGCTCTCATAATGTACTCCTTTCGCTTCTGTCACTATTCTCATTTCTATTTTGCCTTCTCTGCATCTGAACGGAAAACCCTTTCCTCCTAGACGCCGCTCCTGCTTATATAAGCATTTGCTGTGCCGCCCGGCGCGCTCCCGCCCTTTGGTACCAGCTGGATCCGGATGCCCTCCAGGCGCTTGCCATAGCCGGCCGTTCCCGCAGGCTCCCCATTCTTCGCCCAGCCAAGCCACCCGTAGCTTTGGGCATGGACCTGATAATAAACATCATAATGTTCTGCCATCGCCCCAGTCAACTGGATCCGAATAGCTTCCAGGCGCTTCGCCTTTCCGATCGTTCCGCTCACCGCTCCGCTTTCTTTCCAGCCGGATTCCCATCCGTAGCTCTGCACGTGAGTCTGATACCGGACACCCCCTGTATACTGCTGATTGGAAAGCCAGATTTTTATTCCCTCCAGACGCTTGGACTGCCCGGCGGTTCCACTGATATTTCCGTCCTGAACATTTCCCTGCCAGCCATAGCTCTGCACGTGGGTGGAATACTGAATCAAGGGACACCGATAAGCCCCGGCGGTACTCCCCGGCGCCGCCTCACCCTTTTTCCGAAGAACGATTTCAATTCCCTCCAGGCGCTTGCCATAGCCGGCCGTCCCTGCAGGCTCCCCGTTCTTCGCCCAGCCGAGCCACCCGTAGCTTTGGGCATGGACATGGTAATAAATGTCATATTTTCGGGCCATTTCTCCGGTCAGGCGAATCTGAATCGCCTCCAGACGTTTAGATGCCCCGGTGGTTCCGCTGGCTTCTCCGTTTTTCACCCATTCTTCTTCCCAGCCCCTGCTCTGTATATGGGTTCTGTATTCAATGTCTCCGCCCGCATCCTGTCCCTCCAGGCTGATCCGGACGGCCTCCAGACGCTTGGACTGTCCCTGCGTTCCGCTCATGGCGCCATTATAGCAAGGCTCCTGCCAGCCGATGCTCTGTACATGGGTCTGGTATGCGACAGCCATACTTTTTTCCACCTGAAAGCTGGTCTTTGCTCCCTGATAGGATACCTGTACTGTCTGTATCTTGCTGCTCCCATTGACCGTATATCCGCTGCACATCTCATCCATAACCGGAAGATAGCCGGTTCCATGGCTGCAGGTCACCTCCAGAATCAGCCCCATATCGTCAATGGAGCTCCCCGGAGCAGCCATCTGCGCCGCATAGGCATTCTGAACGGAGATCCCGGACGGGCGGCAGGTACCGGCAAACAGCTGCACCCAATGCCGCTGGTATTTTGACGAATTATTCCTTGCATATCCGGCTCCCATATGGGTGAAATCCCCGCTTAAGATATTTGCCCTGTGGCCGGGACTGTTCATCCATCCCTCTACCACCTCCGCGGGATTTCTCTGGCCGCCCGCAATATTTTCTCCTGCCGCATTACAGAACACTCCCGCCTCTTCAAAAGCCGTAAAACACATTGTGCCGTCCGGCCTCTCATGGGCCATCTTGGATATAATCTCGTTTTTCCGAATGTCACACGCTCTTTGCAGGGCAGGATAGGTGGCCGCCGGCTGCAGCCCATACTTCATCCGCTCTTTATTGGTCAGGCGCAGAACCTCCCACTCTTCTGCCGAACAAAGGATGGTTGCCCCGTAAACCGGAATCTCTTCCTGTACAGACCTGTCCGCCGAGCCAGAAATCTCTTCCGGTGGAGCGGCCAATAGCGGATCTGTAGTCTCAAAATACTCCGGGACATCCTCTCCCACTGCGGCGGTTTCCGGAACCGGCGGTTCTGACGTGAAGCTTTCCGCGGCTGACAATTCCGGCGGAAGCCCTTCTGTTTCCGGCGATTCCGAAGGAAGATCTTCTGTCACCAATGCCTCCGCCGAAAATTCCTCTGTCCCTGGTGCTTCTGACTCCGGCTCTGATGCCGGTATCTCTGATGTTTCTGATTGCGGCGGCATCTCCTCCGCCCGCGCTGCGGCCACCGGCCCCAGACACAAACTGCATGCAAGAAATGCGGCCAACACTCTTTTCCGGTTGCTTCTCATTCTCATGACTCCCCTTTCCGTAAGGCACTCCATGTTACCATAATCACTTCTTTTTGGTTACATCGCAGCTTCTCCCACAGCTTTCGATGCCATTATACCCTAAATCGGCACAAATGTTAAGTCAAAAGAAAAGGAACTAAATTCAGAATGTCGAAGAATCGTTTTTGTACTTTTCGTACTTTTCGTTCTTTTTGTTCCGCTATATTCTGGACAATTTTCATTTGGGCAAAAAAACGTATCGGCCGGTGTTGGTTCATTTCTAAGCTGAAGGGAACGATTGACAGCCATGTTGAATAACAGGCTGTAGTTTGCTGCCGAATCTTCCGCCGCTGATTCTATAAACTCCCTTGGGATGAATCTGATCAATGGCCGTGATCCGAAATGCATACGGCAGTCCAGCATCCCACAGATTTAAAATTTTTTAATTTCTCCTCTGAAATGCCGGCAAACATACTGGTCATATAATCATGCACATGGAACTGTCGCTTTAACGATTGAATAATCGTGAAGCGGCAGCTTCCTTTTTGC
>CAJUQY010000012.1:0-55345 GCA_910588815.1 uncultured Lachnospiraceae bacterium
TGGCTGAAAAGCTCACGGAATTATGAAAGCAAGCTTTCATATCTACCTTTATGGCAGGTGCAAGACCTGCCGTGCAGAGGAAAAAATGAAGAAACTGGAAGAAAACCCCTCGACAGTCCGGTAAATTTGTATTAGAATAAAAGAACAAGCATGTAAGGACGTGAAAAAATGGGAGAAATACACAGAACACAATTTTTTAACCCTTCCCAGGAGAGTAAGATGGAGGCGGGAGATATTCTGGCGAAAGTCTATGCGGCTTTGACGGAGAAGGGCTACAATCCGATTAGTCAGATCGTTGGTTATATCATGTCGGGGGATCCCACTTATATTACCAGCCATCAGAGCGCCAGAAGTCTGATTACGAAGCTTGAGCGGGACGAGATCCTGGAGGAACTGGTACAGGTATATATTGAAAGCAAGCTGAAAGGTTAAGCGCCGGATATGCGTATCATGGGACTGGACTTCGGCTCCAGGACGGTAGGTGTGGCGATCAGCGATTCTCTTGGTATTACGGCCCAGGGCGTGGAAACTGTAGAGCGGCCGCAGGAGAACAAGCTGAGAAGGACCTTTGCCCGTCTGGAGGAGCTGATTGAGGAATACCAGGTAGAGAAGGTCGTGGTGGGCTGCCCGAGGCATATGAACGGAGATTTCGGGGAGCGGGCGGAAAAGTCGAAGGCGTTCGCCGAAAAGCTGAGCGCACGGACAGGTCTTCCCGTTGTACTTTGGGATGAGCGGCTGACCACGGTGGCGGCAGAGCGGGTGCTTTCGGAGGCGGGAGTCCGCAGGGAACGCCGGAAGGACTATGTGGATAAAATAGCGGCAGTGTTTATTTTGCAGGGATATTTGGATTCCCTGTGATTTTGTTGTGCAGATTTTGGGAAAACTGGTGAGAGAGCGAGAAAAGGATTTATGGATGAGAAGATTTTTTTGATTTCAGAGGACGGAGAGGAATTTCCTTGTTACTTGTTGGAGGAGACCAGAGTGGCGGGGTGTAATTATGTGCTTGTGACGGATTCCGAAGAGGAAGACGGAGAGTGTTATATTTTAAAGGATAGATCGGAGGAAACAGATACGGAGGCCGTATATGAGATCGTGGAGGATGAGAAGGAACAGCAGTACCTGGCACGGATTTTCAATGAGCTTCTGGAGGATGTGGATATCCGGTAAGGATCGGAAATGTGATTGTTGGAACGAGAAAAAGAAAGTGAGAGGTGTAATATTTGAGACAAACATCAAAACAGACAGGAAGACAGACGGGAAAGCAGGGCGGCAGACATCCGGTGACACCGGGGCTTAAGATCATTCCTTTGGGAGGACTTGAGCAGATCGGGATGAACATGACGGTATTTGAGTATGAGGACAGCATAATTGTGGTGGACTGCGGGCTGGCCTTTCCCAGTGACGATATGCTGGGGATCGATTTGGTGATCCCGGATATTTCCTATTTAAAAGAAAACATTCAGAAGGTCAAGGGGTTTGTGATTACTCACGGCCATGAGGACCATATCGGGGCGTTACCCTATGTGCTTTCAGAGTTAAACGTGCCCGTTTATGCCACAAAGCTGACGATGGGGATTATTGAGCATAAGCTGAAAGAGCGGGGGATGACCCGTTCCACCAAACGGAAGGTGATGAAGTACGGGCAGTCGGTGAATCTGGGATGCTTCCGGGTGGAGTTTATCCGGACGAACCACAGCATTGCCGATGCGGCGGCATTTGCCATTTTTACGCCGGTGGGCACGATTGTCCACACGGGGGACTTTAAGATTGACTATACGCCGATTTTCGGTGACCCGGTGGATCTGCCGAGGTTTGCAGAACTGGGGAAAAAGGGAGTTTTGGCCCTGATGGCTGACAGCACCAATGCCGTCAGGGACGGTTATACGATGTCGGAACGGACCGTGGGGAGGACTTTTGACCGGCTGTTTGAGGAGAATAAGGAGAGACGGATCATTGTTGCTACCTTTGCCTCCAACGTGGACCGGGTTCAGCAGATCATCAATTCCTCTTATAAGTACGGAAGAAAGGTGGTCGTGGAAGGCCGGAGCATGGTGAATATTATCGGCATTGCCACAGAACTGGGCTATATCCGGATTCCGGAGGGAACCTTGGTGGATATTTCGCAGCTGGGCAATTATCCGCCGGAGAAGACGGTGCTCATCACCACTGGGAGCCAGGGGGAATCCATGGCGGCCCTGTCCCGGATGGCGGCGGACATTCACAAAAAGGTTTCCATCAGCGCCAACGATGCGATTATCTTCAGCTCCACGCCTATCCCGGGCAATGAGAAGGCGGTAGCGCAGGTGATCAATGAGCTCTCGGCCAAGGGCGCCAAGGTGATTTTCCAGGATACCCATGTGTCGGGACATGCCTGCAAGGAGGATTTGAAGTTAATTTATTCTTTGGTGAAACCGAAGTTTGCCCTTCCGGTTCACGGGGAGTACCGCCACCTGATGGCGCAGGCAGAGATCGCCCACGAGATGGGGGTGTCCGAGGACAATATTTTTATCATGCGTTCCGGCAATGTGATGGAGCTTACGGAGGATGGAGCCCAGGTGACGGGAAACGTGACGGCGGGGCCGGTCCTTGTGGATGGATTAGGCGTCGGCGATGTGGGGAATATCGTTCTCAGGGACCGTCAGAACCTGGCCCAGAACGGTATCATCATTGTGGTCCTCACCCTGGACCGCCGCGGCAACCAGCTGATGGCGGGGCCGGATATCGTATCGAGAGGCTTTGTCTATGTCAGAGAGTCAGAAAACCTTATGGAGGAAGCCCACTCTGTGGTGGAGGATGCGGTCAGGAAGTGCCTGGATCGGCGGGTTAATGACTGGGGCAAGATCAAGGCGGTCATTCGTGACAGCTTGAGCGATTATATCTGGAAGAAAATGAAGAGGAATCCCATGATTTTACCAATTATTATGGAGATCTGAATAAAAAAGAGGAGGGGCGCGCGCATATGAGCACACGTATTTTTAAGACATTTTTCCATATGGTCGTAATAGCGGCGCTCGTATCCTGCATGCTTTTGCTGGCGGTCCGGGCTTATGATTTTGGAAAGGCGGTTTTTGACGAACGCGCGGGAACGGCAAAGAGTCCCCGTACCGTGCGGTTTGTGCTGAAAGAGGGAAATACCGTCAAGCAGGTGGCCAATGTTTTGGAGAAAGAGGGTTTTATTGACAACAGCCTGGTGTTTATTGTGCAGAAATATTTTTATAACTGCGAGCTGGTGCCGGGAGAGTACCGGCTGAATACCAATATGACGGGAAAGATGATTCTGGACATTTTGTCGGGAGCTGCCGTGGAGACCGAGGAGGCTTCCTGATGGATGGGGAGAGGTTGGCTGTTTATCTTCACTCTCTGGAGCGGGAGGAGGACGGACTGCTACAGGATATTGCAAAGGAGGCAGCGGCCTCCTTTGTTCCGATTATCCGCAAGGAGACAGGGAGCCTCTTAAAGACGCTGATTGCATTAAAACAGCCGAGGCGGATTTTGGAGATCGGGACGGCAACCGGCTATTCTGCGCTTCTCATGAGCAGTGTTATGCCGGAGGGATGTGTCATTACCACCATGGAAAAATATGAGAAGCGGATTCCCGTCGCCAGAGAAAATTTCAGGCGGGCGGGGAAGGAGGATGTGATCACCCTTCTGGCGGGGGATGCCGCGGAAGGCCTGAAGACCTTGACGCCGCCCTTTGACTTTGTCTTTATGGATGCGGCCAAGGGACAGTACCTTACCTTTCTGCCGGAAGTGCTTCGGCTCCTTCCCGTCGGCGGGGTGCTGGTTTCCGACAATGTGCTCCAGGGAGGAGACATTCTGGAATCCCGGTTTGCGGTGGAGAGGAGAAACCGGACCATCCATGCCAGGGTGAGGGAATATTTGTATCGGTTAAAGCACATGGACTGCCTGCAGACAGCGGTTGTTCCGGTGGGGGACGGGGTAAGCATCAGCGTAAAACTGGACGGAAAGATGGCAGGCGGACAGGGGAGAGCCGCCGGGAAGACGGCAGAAGGCCGGGGAGCGGAAGGCAGAGAGAGCCTATGAGAGAGACGGAAGCAGGAAAACAAACAATACCATATGCGGGGCGCGGGAAACCGGAGCTTTTGGCACCGGCGGGAAGTCTGGAGGTCCTTCGGACAGCCGTCCGCTATGGGGCGGATGCCGTGTATGTCGGAGGGGAGGCTTTCGGGCTTCGGGCTAAGGCAAAGAATTTTTCTCCGGAGGAGATGGCAGAGGGCATTCGATTTGCCCATGCGCGGGGGAAAAAGGTCTATGTAACGGCCAATATTTTAGCCCACAATGAGGATCTTCCTTTGGCGAGACAGTATTTCGAGGAGCTTGGGAAGATCGGACCCGACGCTCTGATTATTTCCGATCCGGGGATTTTTTCCATTGCAAAAGAGACTCTTCCGGATATGGAGATCCATATCAGTACGCAGGCCAACAATACCAATTACGGGACTTACCGGTTTTGGCACGGGCTTGGGGCGAAGCGGGTGGTTTCTGCCAGAGAGCTTTCTCTGCAGGAGCTTTCGGAGATTCGGCAAAGCATACCAAAAGAGCTGGAAATGGAGACCTTCATTCACGGGGCCATGTGCATCTCCTATTCCGGCCGATGCCTGCTCAGCAATTTTTTTACGGGGCGGGATGCCAACCGAGGGGCCTGTACGCATCCGTGCCGCTGGAATTATGCGGTTATGGAGGAGAGCCGGCCGGGGGAATACCTGCCGGTCTATGAGACGGAACGCGGAACCTTTCTGTTTAATTCCAGGGATTTGTGCATGATCGGACATATTCCGGAGCTTTTAAAGACGGGGATTGACAGCTTTAAGATTGAGGGAAGGATGAAGACGGCTCTCTATGTGGCGGCGGTGGTGCGGACCTATCGGAGGGCCATCGACGACTGCCTGAAATCGGAGGCGCTTTACAAAAGCCGGATGGAATGGTATAAGGAGGAGATCGGGAAATGTACCACCAGACCTTTTACCACCGGCTTCTTTTTCGGGAAGCCGGGTTCAGATACGCAGATTTATGACAGCAGTACTTACAGACAGGAATACATTTATCTGGGAACGGCGGGGGAAGCGCTTCCGGGCGGGAGGTTTTTCCTGGAACAGAAAAATAAATTTTCCGTGGGAGAGACCGTCGAGATCATGAAACCGTCGGGGGAAAATGTGTCTGCGGTGGTGGAGGGCATTTCTGATTCAGAGGGGCGGGAGCAGGAGAGCGCCCCCCATGCCAGACAGAGTCTTTCGGTAAAGCTTTCCGAAAGGCCGGAGCGATATGATATACTGAGGAAAAAGGGTGTTTCCGCATAGGAAGGGGTAAGGGTGAACATACTATTTGGAGTGCTTGCGTTACTTTCACTGATCTATTACGTGGTAATTGTCGTTTATACGGGGATTAAGGCTTCCTTTTCTTTGTTCTGGCTGGCGTTATTTGCGGTTTTTGCGGGCCTTGGCCTTCTTTTTTCCCTGCGCCGGTTCCGGCTGTTTTTGAAGGGACTTCCCCTGTGGGTGAAAATTCCGGTGCGCACGACGATCGCCCTGGGAGTTCTTCTGTTTGTTGTGGTGGAAAGTTTTGTTATCTACCATATGTTTGAACAGCCGGAAAAGGATCTGGATTATCTGGTGGTGCTGGGCGCCCAGGTGCGGGGGGAGACTGTTTCCAAATCTCTTCGCTACCGGCTGGACGCGGCGGTGGATTATCTGGAGGAAAACCGGGAGACTAAGGTGGTGGTCACCGGTGGAAAGGGGCCGGGCGAGGATGTGGCCGAAGCGGTTGCCATGCGTGACTACCTGGTGGATGCGGGGATCGGCCGGGAACGGATCATTATGGAGCGCCACGCGACCAACACGGAGCAGAACCTTTCCTACAGCAAATCTCTGATCGGGGACGGGGGAAAAACCGTAGGGATTGTCACCAACAGTTTTCATGTGTTCCGGGCCGTCTCTCTGGCAAGGAAGGCAGGTTTTGAGCAGGTGACGGGAGTCGCGGCCCCGTCGGTGGCGGGACTTTTGCCAAACATGATGGTTCGGGAGTTTTTTGCCGTGCTTAAGGACAAGTTTATGGGGAATATGTAAAAATGAATGCGCAGAATAGTGAGAAAGAAGAGGTGGCTTGCATATGATTCCTGAGGCTTATGAGAAAATTGAGGAGCGGGAGATAAAAGAGCTTCACGGGACCGGAACCTTGCTCCGTCATAAAAAGAGCGGCGCCAGGCTGTTCCTGGTCTCCAATGAAGATACAAACAAGGTGTTTATTGCCGGATTTCGGACTCCGGTGGAAAACAGTACGGGGGTTCCCCATATTATGGAGCATTCCGTGCTCTGCGGTTCAGAGAAGTTTCCGGCCAAGGATCCCTTTGTGGAGCTGGTGAAAGGCTCTCTGAATACCTTTCTCAATGCGATGACTTACTCAGACAAAACGGTCTATCCGGTGGCAAGTGTCAACGACAAGGATTTCCAGAACCTGATGGATGTGTATCTGGACGCTGTTTTTCATCCCAATATCTATAAAAATGAAATGATTTTCCTGCAGGAGGGCTGGCACTATGAACTGGAACAGGAGGAGGGCCCTCTCACTGTCAACGGTGTGGTATACAATGAGATGAAGGGGGCGTTTTCTTCGCCGGATCGTCTCTTGGACCGCTATACCAGAGAGGCGTTGTTTCCGGATACGCCTTATCGGGCTGAGTCCGGCGGGGATCCGGAGGAAATCCCTTCTCTCACCTATGAGCAGTTTTTGGAGTTCCACCGGACCTATTACCACCCTTCCAACAGCTACATTTATCTTTACGGAAACGTCAATATGGAGGAGAAGCTTGCGTTTTTGGATCGGGAATATTTGAGCCGCTACGAGAAAATTTCCGTGGATTCGGCGCTTACCGTCCAGAAAGGCTTTTTGCCGGAGAAGGAATATGAACGGTTTTATCCGATCTCCGAGGAGGAGGAAGAGGCTGGAGCCTCCTATCTTTCTGTCAATATGGTGGTGGGGACCGATCTGAATCCGAGGCTTTATGTGGCATTCCAGATTTTGGGGTATGTGCTTCTCACCGCATCGGGAGCCCCCCTCAAGCAGGCGCTGGTTGATGCGGGGATCGGGACAGACGTTTACGGCGGTTATGATCCGGGAATCCTTCAGCCGGTCTTTTCTGTGGTGGCAAAGAATACGGACAAGGAAAAGAAGGATCAGTTTCTTGCAGTCGTCCGGGAAACCCTGGAGAGGCTTTCTGCGGAGGGGATCGGAAAACAGGCTCTGGAGGCAGGACTCAACCATTTCGAATTTAAGTACCGGGAGGCGGATTTTGGCTCTTATCCCAAGGGACTGATGTATGGCCTCCAGTGTTTTGACAGCTGGCTTTACGAGGAAAACGATCCTTTTATGCATCTGCAGTATGAGGAGGTTTTTTCGTATCTCAGAGAAAAACTGGAGGAAGGCTTTTTTGAAAATCTGATTAAGGAATATCTGTTGGACAGCCTCCACCAGGCAGTGGTGATTCTCTCGCCGAAGAAAGGCATGGAGCGGGAGCGGCAGGCAGCTCTCTCGAAGATGCTGTCCGGGAAGCTTTCGGCCATGAGCACGGAGGAGAAGCAGGAATTGATACGGAAGACGAGGGAACTTAGGGAGTACCAGCAGGAGCCCTCCACGAAGGAGGCGCTCCTCACCATCCCCACCCTCACGAGGGAGGATATCGGGAAGGATCCGCTGCCTCTCGGAGGGGTGAAGCGGATGGAGGAGGGGGTTCCCGTCCTATATTCGGAGCTTGCCACCAACGGCATCGGCTATTTGAAGCTGGCCTTTGACGTGAGCGGCGTCCCCAGGGAGGACTGGGCCTATCTGGGTTTTCTGCGGTATGTGCTCGGCCTTTTAAATACGGAGCATTACAGCTACCAGGAGTTTTCCAACGAGGTCAACGCAGTTACCGGCGGTATCCAGGCGACCCTGGGCAGCTATCCGGTGATTGCAGAAGCGGGAGACTTTCTTGCCGCCCTGGAGCTTTCTTCCAAAGCTTTTTACGGAAAGCAGGATAAGGCGGTGGAGTTCATGGGCGAGATCATCCACGGTTCTGTTTTTGCAGATGAAAAGCGTCTGTATGAGCTGGCGGCCAGGGCCAGATCCAGAATCCGGGAGTGGATTGGGAGTGCCGGGCATTCGGCGGCAGTGCTCAGGGCCGGATCCTATCACTCGCCGGCATCCGCCTTTGGAGATGCCACGGCCGGAATGGAGTATTATGAGTTCTTGAAAAGACTGGAAATGGATTTTTGCGGGGAGAAGGAGAAGTTATGGGGAAAACTCCGGGAGCTTGCCGATATCATTTTCCGCAAAGAGAATCTTTTTGTGGGGTATACGGGGGAACAGGAGGGCTATGAAGATTTCGCCCCCGCCCTCAGGCGCCTCATCTGCGGCTTTGGGGAAGGCGGAGGGAAAAAGGAATTTCCTCTGGCGCGGATTTTGAAGGGGCGGTTGCCCCTTTCCGGAAAGAACGAGGGCTTCATGACGTCTTCCCAGGTTCAGTATGTGGCCAGGAGCGGTAATTTCCTGGAGAGTGGTTATCTCTACACCGGAGCCATGCGGATCCTCCAGATGATTCTCAGCTACGACTATCTGTGGATTCAGATTCGGGTCAAAGGCGGCGCCTACGGCGTCATGAGCGGGCTCGGCCGCAACGGGGACGGCTATTTTGTCTCCTACCGGGATCCGAACCTCAGGAAAACCAATGAGGTGTTTGAAACTGTTCCGGGGTATTTGGAGCAGTTTGAGGCAGATGAGCGGGAAATGACAAAATATATTATCGGAACCATCAGCAATATGGATGCGCCCCTTACCCCCCGCGTGAGGGGGAACAGGAATATGGCCATGTATCTGTGCGGTGTGACGGATGCAATGCTGAGAGAAGAGAGGGCTCAGATCCTGGAGGCTTCTCCGGAAGACATCCGCGCCCTCGCCGGGCCGGTGCGCGCCGTCCTTGCCGGAGAGAACCTCTGCGTGATCGGCGGCGATGTAAAGATCGAGGAAGAGCAGGAGTTATTCAGAGAACTGAAGCGGCTTGTCTAGGTTTTCGCATTACTATCAAAAGTCAGGAGGAAGATCAGTCTTTGACGAACAGAGGTTCTCTTGCGATTTTTGAGGAAACGGCAGTGCGGAAGCTTAGGAAGGCTGCAGGGGGATATTTTATGGAAGAGAGGAAGAAATCGGGCTTTGTGGCCCTGATCGGGCGGCCCAATGTGGGGAAGTCCACCTTGATGAATCATCTGATCGGCCAGAAGATCGCCATCACCTCGGACCGGCCGCAGACCACCAGGAACCGGATCCGAACGGTCTATACGGATTCACGGGGACAGATTGTGTTTTTGGATACTCCCGGTATCCACAAGGCAAAAAACAGGCTGGGGGAGTACATGGTGTCGGCGGCGGAACGAACCTTAAAAGAGGTAGATGTGATTCTGTGGCTGGTGGAGCCCTCCACATATGTGGGCGCCGGAGAGCAGCATATTTTGGAGATTTTAAAACAGGTGAAGACACCGGTGGTGCTTATCATCAACAAGGTGGATATGGTGGAAAAGACGCAGGTGCTCACCTATATTGCGGCTTACGAAAAGCTGTATTCTTTTGCGGAAATCATTCCGGTGTCGGCCCTTAAGGGGCGGAATCTGGATACGGTTCTGGACATTCTGATGAAGTATCTGCCATACGGGCATCCGTTTTATGATGAGGATACTGTGACGGATCAGCCCATGCGGCAGATTGCGGCGGAGATAATCCGGGAGAAGGCCCTCCGGTGCCTGAAGGAAGAGATTCCCCACGGTATCGCGGTGACGGTGGAAAAGATGACAGAGCGGAAAAACGGGATGTTTGACATTGAGGCGGAGATTGTCTGTGAAAAAGATTCCCACAAGGGAATTGTCATCGGAAAGGGCGGAGATATGCTTAAGAAGATCGGAAGCAGCGCCCGCCATGACATCGAGAAGATGACAGAGAGCAAGGTCAACCTGAAGCTGTGGGTCAAGGTCCGGAAGGAATGGAGGGACAACGACCTGTATCTGAAGAACTATGGGTATCACAAAGATATGTAAGGAGGCGCTCACATGCCGGGGAGGACGGCCGGGGAGATAGGGGATAATCTCATTGAGGTGACAGGCCTGGTGCTTTCGGCATCGCCTGTGGGGGAATATGACAAGCGGGTGGTGATTTTAACCCGTGAGAGGGGAAAGCTCCATGCCTTTGCCAAGGGGGCAAGGAGGCCGAACAGTCCCCTGATCGGCGGGATCAGGCCCTTTTGCTTCGGAACTTTTACTCTTTATGAGGGCCGCAGCTCCTACACGGTGAAACAGCTTTCGATTGTGAAGGATTTTGAAGAGGTTACATCCAGGGTGGAGTATGTATACCTTGGTTACTATTTTCTGGAATTTGCCGATTATTATTCCAGGGAATACGGAGACGAGTTTTCGACTTTGAAGCTTCTCTACCAGGCCCTTCGGGCCCTTTCCAGGGACAGCCTGGACAATCGGCTGGTACGTCTGGTCTTTGAGCTTCGCATGATGGCCATGAACGGAGATTTTGACGGGGCCTGTTTCCAGAATCTGGGAAGCACGGGGGCTTATGCCCTGGATTTTATTGTGAATACGCCGGTGGAGCGGCTGTTTACCTTTGCCCTTTCTGAGGAAGTGCTGGCCGAGCTTTCGGCGGCGACAGAAGAGAACCGGATTCGGTACATAAACAGGCCCTTGAAATCAGAAGAGGTGCTGAACAGCATAAATATAACATTTTCGTAATAAAATCTTATGTTTTCCGTGGAGAAAACGTATTGAAAATATCCTCGAAACAAGGTACAATGATAAAAGTCTGTTATGAGGAGGAAGATTCATGAAGAGAAGAACAGCAGGTCTTATGATGGCGGCAGTCCTGGCGGTGGCAGCTCTTGCAGGCTGTGGAGGAAAGGTGAAGTTTGAGCCGAAAGCCAGCAGTATTTATGTGAAGAAGGACGGTACAGTCGTCAGTGCAGACATAGAGGATTTTGTTGGGAACAACTACAGCGAGGCTGAGCTTAAAACCTATGTGGAGGATGCCGTGAAGGAGTATAATTCGGAGCATGGGGCAGGGGCGGAAGCTTATGTGGACGAGGAGGACGAGGACGCTTCCCTTCCGGTGCAGATCACTTCCCTGACAGTGGAGGAGGGGATAGCTTCCCTGTTTTTAGAATATGAAAAGTGCAGTGATTACCTGGAGTTTACCGGGACCTCGGGCACGGAGGGCGGCGTGAGCAGACTGGAACTTTCCACTGTGGGAGAGACGAGCTTTTCGGGAAACTTTCAAAATGCCAAGGGAGAGGACGTGACTCAGGAAGGTGTGACGAAGAAGGAAAAAAATTCCGTGGTGATCATTGAGGGGGCCGTCACCGTCCAGGTGGAAGGAAACATACAGTATGTGAGCGCAGGCGCTGCACTGGTAGATAAGCACACGGTGACGACGCAGGCGGGCAGTGTGACATATATTGTGTTTAAATAAAACAGATGTAAGTATAAAATGGAGAGGACTTTAAACATATGGAAAAGACAATGGAAAAGATCGTAGCTCTGGCGAAATCCCGCGGGTTTGTATATCCCGGTTCGGAGATCTACGGCGGCCTTGCCAACACCTGGGATTACGGCAACCTGGGTGTGGAGCTTAAGAATAATGTGAAACGGGCCTGGTGGCAGAAGTTTATCCAGGAGAACCCTTACAATGTGGGGGTGGACTGTGCAATCCTGATGAATTCCCAGACCTGGGTGGCTTCCGGACATCTGGGCGGCTTCAGCGATCCGCTCATGGACTGCAAAAGCTGTAAGGAGCGGTTCCGCGCCGACAAGCTGATCGAGGACTATGCCGAGGAGAACGGGATCACCCTCGAGGGCAGTGTGGATGCCTGGAGCCAGGAGATGATGATGGCCTATATCAAAGACCGTGAGATTCCCTGCCCCAGCTGCGGCAAGCATGATTTTACAGATATCCGTCAGTTCAATCTGATGTTCAAGACCTTTCAGGGTGTGACGGAGGATGCAAAGAATACAGTGTATTTGAGGCCGGAGACGGCCCAGGGCATTTTTGTAAATTTCAAGAATGTACAGCGGACCTCCAGGAAGAAGGTGCCCTTCGGCATCGGACAGATCGGGAAGTCCTTCCGCAATGAGATTACGCCGGGGAACTTTACTTTCCGCACCAGGGAATTTGAGCAGATGGAGCTGGAGTTTTTCTGTGTGCCGGATACGGATCTGGAATGGTTCGCCTACTGGAAGCAGTTCTGCATCAATTGGTTAAAGGCCCTCGGCATGAAGGATGAGGAGATGCGGGCCAGAGACCATGAGAAGGAGGAACTCTCCTTCTATTCTAAGGCGACCACCGACATTGAATTTTTGTTCCCCTTCGGCTGGGGCGAACTGTGGGGCATTGCCGATCGGACGGATTACGATCTCGGCAGACATCAGGAGACCTCCGGTGAGGACATGGGGTATTTTGACGATGAGAAGAAGGAAAAATACATTCCCTATGTGATCGAGCCCTCTTTGGGGGCGGATCGGGTGACCCTTGCATTTTTATGCAGCGCCTACGATGAGGAAACTCTGGAGGGCGGAGACGTCCGTACGGTACTTCATTTCCATCCGGCGCTGGCGCCCGTGAAGGTGGGGGTGCTGCCTCTTTCCAAGAAGTTAAACGACGGGGCCGTCAAGGTTTATGAGAAGCTCTGCAAAAAATATAACTGTGAGTTCGACGACAGGGGAAATATCGGCAAGCGTTACCGGAGGCAGGACGAGATCGGGACGCCTTTCTGTGTGACTTACGATTTTGATTCGGAGACCGACGGGGCGGTGACGGTCCGCGACCGAGATACCATGGATCAGGTCCGGGTGCCGATTGCAGAGCTGGACGCTTATTTCGCGGATAAGTTTGATTTCTGAGTCTGGCCGGACACGGATGCCTAAACAGATATTCCGGGAACGCGGATATGCCATAGCAGTGTGGTATACTTTGGTTTTACAGCGCGGAGCGCATGCATTAAGGTGTGCCCTTTGGGTATATCCGTCCCGGCCTGTTTTGTGTAGACGAACCCCAGAGAAAAATAGAGTAAGAGTACATCTTCGGTGTAACAGCGGGGGTGATGTTTTTATGCCCAGGGCTATGCACTGAAGTGTATATAAATGCAAAAACATCAGAAATGCAAAAAAGAGAGGAGAAACAGGATGAAGAAATTTGCAGCAGTTCTTCTGGCAGCAGCCATGGTCTGTTCTTTGGCGGCCTGTGGAGGAGACGATAAGAAGGAGACTGATGCGCCGGAGACAAAGGCCACGGAGGCGGCAGAGGACACCAAGGCTTTGGGGACGGATGCCAAGACAGAGGATACTACAGAGGCAGGAACGGAAGTCGGCGGGACAGAGGCTTCGGGCGAGAGCGGCGGAAAGCTCATCATGGCCACGGAGGCCGGCTTTGCCCCTTATGAGTACACGGAGGACGGTTCCACGGTGATCGGCGTGGATGTGGACATTGCCAATGAGATCGCAAAGGCCATGGGCAAAGAGCTGGAGATCCAGAACATGGACTTTGAGAGCACCCTCATCGCCGTGCAGCAGGGGAAAGCGGATTTTGCCGCTGCCGGGATTTCTGTGAATCCGGACCGTGAAGCGGTGATGGATTTTTCCGTTGAGTATGCCACATCCAGACAGGTGGTTGTGGTCAATAAGGAGGCAAAGCGAGTGGATTCCGTGGATGCCCTGACGGCAGATACGGTGGTGGGCGTGCAGGGCGGAACGGTCGCCGATTTCTACTGCCAGGACGACCTTGGCACAAAGGACCTGAAGCAGTACAAAAAATTCATGGAAGCGGCCATGGATCTGAAAAATGACCGGATTGACTGCGTGATCATGGATGCTCTTCCTGCCGAGGAGATGGTAAGGGCCAATGATGATCTGGAGATTCTGGACGGAGAGGTACTTACAGATAGATATGCCATCGCCGTGCAGAAGGGCAATGCGGAGATGCTTGAGCAGATCAATGAGGTTCTCCAGAAGCTGATCGACGAGGGTAAGATTGAAGAATTTACCATCAACCATACCACAAAATAAGAAATGCGGGGGTAGAGTATGAACTGGTTTGCAAATGCCTGGGAACAGTTTCGCCTGGCGTTCCTGGAAAAGGACCGGTATGAGGCTTATTTAAGAGGGTTTGGTACGACGCTGGAGGTTTCCCTCTTTGCAGTGCTTCTGGGCGTAGCCCTTGGCCTGATTTTGGCCATTGCCAAATATATGGCGGCCAACCATAAAAGATTTCGGCCTCTTGGATGGATTGCAAATATTTATATCACCATCATCCGGGGAACGCCGGTCTATGTACAGATGTTGATCATTTACTACATCATTATGACTTCCAGGGATACCTCGGCCGTTTTCGCCGGCGTCCTCTGCTTCGGAATCAATTCCAGCGCCTACGTGGCGGAGATTATCCGGGCGGGGATTGAGGCTGTGGACCGGGGACAGATGGAGGCGGGACGTTCTCTGGGCCTTTCGGAGATGCAGACCATGATTCAGATCATCATGCCCCAGGCGGTGCGGAATATTTTGCCGGCCCTTGGCAATGAGTTTATTGTGCTGATCAAGGAGACGGCCGTCATCGGCTCCATCGCTGTCCTGGACGTGACGCAGGTGGCGCGGAACATCGGAAACGGGAATTACAGATATCTGCCGCCGCTTTTGATCGCCGCGGTCATGTACCTGGCGGTGGTGATTATCTTGACAAAATTTCTCGGTATGCTTGAAAGGAGGCTGGCGAAGAGTGATCGACGTTAGGAATTTACATAAGTCTTTCGGGGATAAGCAGGTGCTCTGCGGCATCGACGAGCATATCGAAAAGGGGGAGAAGGTGGTGGTTATCGGCCCCTCCGGTTCCGGAAAGAGCACCTTTCTCCGGTGCCTGAACCTCCTGGAAAAGCCCACGGAAGGTTCCGTTGTCTTTGAGGGGAACGACATCACGAAGGCTTCCGGCAGGGAGCTCAATAAGATCCGCCAGAAGATGGGGATGGTGTTCCAGCATTTCAACCTGTTCCCCCATCTGACCATCCGGAAGAACATTACCCTTTCCCCGGTGAAGCTGGGCCTTATGACTCAGGCAGAGGCGGACCAAAAGGCGGAGGAGCTTCTTTCGCGGGTAGGGCTTTCAGAGAAGGCGAACCAGTATCCGGCTCAGCTTTCCGGCGGGCAGAAGCAGAGGATTGCTATTGTCAGATCCCTGGCCATGAATCCGGACGTGATGCTTTTTGACGAGCCTACTTCGGCTCTGGATCCGGAGATGGTAAGAGAAGTCCTGGATTTTATGAAGCAGCTGGCAGCGGACGGGATGACTATGGTTGTGGTGACCCACGAGATGGGATTTGCCAAGGAGGTGGGGTCCAGAGTCCTTTTCATGGACGAGGGACGCATCGTGGAGCAAAATAAGCCGAAAGAGTTCTTTGACCATCCGAGAGACGCAAGGTTACAGGAATTTTTATCAAAAGTTTTGTAGGACAAAGGATTACATGTCAGAAGAAGAGGGGGATTATCAAATGGTTGATTACAGCGACGGCTCTACAGTTTCTACTGCTTCGGGGCGGGCTCTGCACTATGTGGCGCTGCAGGTGACGTTGAAGGAAAAGTTCATGGGCACCGGTTCGGGAAACCTGACGGAGCTGGAGGCGGTGATCAATGATCAGGCGGCGAAGGGCTACCGCCTGCACACGATTACGACCTCCAATGGCGGAAGCAAGGGCTTGATGGGCGGAGACCGGATTCAGGCGACTATGGTTTTCGAAAGACTGTAAAAAGATAGAACACAACAGGAGAACAGAGGACACTGCGGGGGATTTGGGCGGTGTCCTTTTTTACATTTTCATTGTTTTACCTGAAATGTTGTCCTATAATAAATCGTAAAGGAGATTCATTATTAAGATTTTTGAGGGGAGGAATTGTCATGAAAAAAGGAATCAAGATCGTGACCATCGGCGGCGGGAGCAGCTATACGCCGGAGCTGATGGAGGGCTTTATCAAGCGGTATGGGGAGCTGCCTGTCCGGGAGATCTGGCTGGTGGATGTGGAGCCCGGGAGGGAGAAGCTTAAGATCGTGGGGGATTTTGCAGGGCGCATGTGGGAGAAGGCAGGTTATCCGGTTCGGATTCACACGACCCTTGACAGAAGGGAGGCCCTTCCCGGCGCCGATTTTGTTACGACCCAGTTCCGGGTGGGGCAGCTGTCGGCCAGGATCAAGGACGAGAGGATCCCGGATCTTCACGGAATGCTGGGACAGGAGACCAACGGAGCCGGAGGGATTCTGAAAGCGTTCCGCACCATTCCGGTGATCGGTGAGATCATTTCGGATATGCGGGAGCTTTGTCCGGATGCCTGGCTCATCAATTTTACCAATCCCAGCGGCATGGTGACGGAGGCGGCTATCCGGAAATTCGGCTGGAAAAAGACCATTGGACTTTGTAATGTGCCGGGCATTGCCGAAATGCGGGAGCCGGAAAATCTGGGCTATCGCCCCGGGGAACTGACGTACCAGTTTGCGGGCCTCAATCATTTCCACTGGCACAGAGTGTTTGCGCCGGACGGCCGCGAGGTGACGAAAGAACTTTTAGAGTATATCAACGAGGAGAACGGCGGGACACCGGTAAATATCTTCCAGACGCCTTTTCCGAAGGAGCTTCTCGCTTCCATGGAAATGGTTCCCTGCGGTTATCACCGTTATTATTACATGGAGGAGGAGATGCTTGCCCACAGTATGGAAGAATTTCAGGCGGGCGGTACCAGGGCGGAGCAGATGCTTGAAGTGGAGAAACAATTGTTTGCCCTCTATCAGAACACGGAGCTTAAGGAGAAGCCGGAGCAGCTTGGAAAACGGGGCGGAGCCTATTACAGCGATACGGCCTGTGAATGCATCAGCGCCATCTATAACAATAAGCAGAGCCGGATGACAGTGAGCACGGAGAATAGAGGCGCCATCGCCTGTCTGCCCCCGGAGGCCATTGTGGAGGTGACCTGCCTGATTTCGGCCCGCGGGGCGGAGCCGGTGGCCTGGGGAACCTTCCCTCCGGCGCAGCGGGGGTGGCTTCAGATGATGAAGGCTATGGAGGAATGCGTGATTGAGGCGGCCGTTACCGGAGATTACGGGCTGGCGCTTAATGCCTTCACCTTGAATCCGTTAATCCGGAGCGGAAGAGAAGGGAAGCGGGTGCTTGACGAGCTTCTGGTGGCCCACGAAGGATATCTGCCCCGGTTTAAAGAAAAGATTGCACAACTTAAGGCAGAAGGGATCGAAACAGACGACGAGGTGGTTCGGAGTCTGATTGAGAAAGGACTGTGATTTTCCGGGGAGGGGCTATGAAGATGAATTATTATATGGGAATCGACATCGGCGGAACCAAGTCGGCCTATGGCCTTTTTGATGAGGAGATGCAGCTGATTTACAAAGAAACGCTTCCCTCAGACGAGACGCTTTCCGGTGAGGAGTTTTTCGGCCGGGCAGAAGAACAAATCCGGAGGTTTGCAGCGCGGGCGGACAGCCTTGGGGGGACTTTTTGCGGTGTCGGGATCGGTGTCCCCGGCTTTGTGGATTTTGACCGGGGCAAGGTGGGAAGGATCCCCAGTCTTCCGAAGCTGGACGGCTTTGCCGTGGCCGATTTCCTTAGAGGACGGCTTGGCGGGGCGTTTCCGATTTTGGTGGACAACGACGGCCATTGCGGGGCGCTGGCGGAGTATCGGCAGGGAGCGGGGCGGGGAAAGCGGAATATGCTGTACTGCCCTGTGAGCACCGGGATCTCCACGGGGATGATTCTGGATGGGAAGCTCTTCCGGGGCAGCAACGGGGCTTCCGGGGAGAGCGGACATATGCTGGCGGCAGTCTCCGGAAAGGAGCGGCTCTCCTGTATGTGCGGAAATTCCGGCTGTTTTAACTCTCTCTGTTCCGGAAAGGCCATCGTGAGCCATGTGAGGCGGTGGCTGGACGCAGGGGAGAAGAGTATTCTGCCGGAGCTTGCCGGAGGAACAGACCGGATCACCGCCAGGCAGATCAATGAGGCCTGTGAGAAGGGAGATGCGCTGGCCATCCGTGCCGTCGACCAAATGGCCCACTATATGGCAATGTGGATCTTTAATGTCTATATGCTGTTAAATGTGGACTGCATTGTTTTTTCCGGCGGTCTTTTGGCCATGGGGGAGAAGCTTTTCGGGAAGATGAGGGAGGAGTTTGAATCTTACCATACCAACGGTTTTCCCGTGGAATTTAAGTTTACAGAGCTTGGGGAGGATTCCGGGCTTATAGGCGCCGCCTGCCTGTTATGCTGACAGGGTAAGGGAGACTTTGGAAAGGATATGAGGCAGATGTCCGGGAGGGACGGGAGGAATGATACGGATTGCAGTTTGTGACGACGAGGTATCCACTTGTTCAAAGATCGAGAAAGCCATCCTGGATTTCGCGAAGGGGCGGGGCTTCCAGGTGGAGACGGAAGTATTTTATTCCGGGGAGGGGCTCTATCCGTTTGTTTCGGAATATGACTTGGTTTTTTTGGATATTATGCTTCTGGAGATGGACGGTGTCAGGCTGGGGCGGAAGATCCGGGAAGAGCTTGGGAATGAACGGATCAGTATTGTCTACATTTCCTCCAGGGAGAGTTATGCTATGAGCCTGTTTTCCGTGCGGCCCCTGGATTTTCTCATAAAGCCTGTGATAAGGGAGAGGCTCTATGGGACACTGGACACCTTCCTGCGGCTTAGGGAAAACGGGGCCGGCGAGTTTCTCTATAAGGCGGGAAAGTCTCTCGGCAGGCTGTATCTGGATCAGATTTTATATTTTGCCTGCAATGGGAAAAAGGTCGAGATCCATGCCTCTTTGGGGGGGGGGCGGGAGTTTTATGGAAACATGAGAGAGGTATGGAGCCAGGTAGAGGGAAAAGGCTTTTTGGCCATCCACAAGTCCTATGTGGTTAATACGGCTTACGTCTCGGTCTATCGCTATGACAGCGTGGAGCTTTCCGACGGCGTTGTCCTCCCTGTCAGCCAGAGATACCGGAAGATTCTCCGGGAATATCTGACGGAGCGGTACGGAGGCGGGCGATGACAAAATTTTTGGTTTTGCTTTTGGAAGCGGCTCGGATCTGTCTGTATCTGCGCTTTATGCATCTTTGCGTGGGAGAGTACCGGGGAAGGCGGGGAACGACGACGGCGGCTTTTTTTACTTTATGGACAGTGGAGGGATTTCTGGGGAGTATGTCCCTTTCATGGCGGGAGACCAGGCTTACGGATCTGTTCTTTTTTATGGCAGAGCCTCCTGCCTTGTTTCTCCTGTCTTTTTGCTTTAAGGGCAAAATTGCCGGCCGCCTAGGGACGGTGCTGTTTCTCCCGACTCTTTACTGGGGTTTAAAATGGACAGTCATGGCAGTGTCTTTTCAGGGCCAGGAGGTTACCGGCTGCAGGTATTTCGGGGCGACAGCGGCCGCAGTTTTGTTTCTTTTTCTGATGACAGTGTTTTTGGGAAAGGTGAGGAAGTCCAGAAGAGAGCGGGAGCAGGAACGGCTGCAGGCGGAATTGTACATGTATGAGAGACAGTTTGAATTGATCCAAAGCTCCAGGCAGTCGGCGCGAGCCTTAAAGCATGATTTGAAGCATCATGTCAGGATGCTTTCTGATATGATTGCGGCAGGAGAAAGAGAGGATGCTCTTGCCTATCTGTCTTCCATGGAGAAATTTATGAAACCGGAGGAAGAATATGTGGACTCCGGCAATGAAAAGATTGACAGTATTTTGAATTACATGATTTCCAGGGCGAAGGCCATGCATGTCTCCGTGGATTGGAAGGTCTGTATTCCGGCCAAGCTTCCGGTTTTGCCCTTCGATATCAATGTAATCCTCAGCAATCTGTTGGAAAATGCCCTTCAGGCCATCTCGGAGGCGGAGCAGCCTGTTCTGTCGATCCGGTTTACCTATGACCGGAATGTGCTCTGTATCCGGATCAGGAACAGTTGTTCTTTCCGGGGCAGGATTCCAGAGCAGAGGGAGGGCCATGGATTCGGGCTGGCCAATGTGCGGACGATCGCAGCGCGTTACCACGGGAGCCTGACAATCTCAAAGGAAGACGGATGGTTTCAGGCAGACGTGTTGTTGTTTCTTCCCTGAAACCCTACAGTTTTTCCCCTGTACGGCATTCCGTTTCTTTTTTTGCTATCCTTTTTGGGAGTAAATTCCCGCATGCGAAAGGGAAACGGAAGAAGGAGAGGAGAAATGGAGAAAAACGGAGAAAACAGGTATCTGTTTATAGACGGGCTTCGTGGGCTGGCGATCGTCAACATGGTCGTGTTTCATTTTCTATATGACGTCTATGTGGTGTCCGGCCGGGATCCGGGATGGTATTTTCTACCTGGGATCCGGATCTGGCAGCAAGCCATCTGCCATACCTTTATCCTGGTGGCAGGCTTTGTCTGGAGATTCGGAGAGAAGAATAGTTTGAGGAGGGGATTGTTTTTTCATCTGTGCGGCGCACTGGTGTCTTTTGTCACCTGGGCAGCGCTCCCTAAAGAGGCGATTCGGTTCGGGATTTTAAGCTTTATGGGTTCGGCGGTACTTTTGATGATTCTCCTGCACAAATGCTTCCAGAGGATTCCGGCCTGGGCCGGGCTTTCGGCAAGTGTGGCCTGTTTTGCCCTTTTGAGGAACGTGCAGTATGGAGTTGTGAGTATTGGAGGGCGGATGCTTTGGGAGATACCAAAGGCTCTTTACCAGATGAAGGTCCTGGCCCCTTTTGGTTTTCCTTCTCCGGACTTTTCCTCCGGTGATTATTTTCCAATCCTTCCCTGGATGTTTTTGTTTCTGGCAGGATATTTTCTGTATCCGCTGCTGGAAAGGCGGGAGGCGTGGAGAAGAACTGCAAGAAGACGGATTCCGCTGCTCTGTGCGATCGGGCAGAAGAGTATTTGGATTTATCTGATTCATCAGCCGGTGTGCATGGGAGTATGTCTGTTGCTGGGTAAAATCAGATGACAAATAAGAAAAATTCAAAATAGAATAGGAGATAAAAAAATGGAAACAAAAAAAGTGAAACGCTATAATGGGGTCTATCTGCTGGCCTACATATGCATACCGGCTTTTGTTACAGGAGTTTGCTTTCTGACCGCTTATCTGACATCCGCGGTGGGGATTATGGCGGTGCTCCTGATTATGGGGCCAAGTACCCTTTCCGCCCTGTGGTGGATTTTCGGCGGCAGGATGATCTTTAAGGTGAAGAAAAAGAAGCTGGAACGGGAGTTGGACGAGGCGGGATTTTCCCGCAGCCATACCTTCCACAGCACCGGATGTATGGTGGTGGCGGATGTGGTCCACGGCTCCATAGCCCTGCAGTTTTTCTGGAATCCGTCGGAGAGTTATGTGCTGCCGGCAAGCAGGATCAGCAGGATCTGGGTGGATGACGGCCGGGGAGGAAAAGGATTTTTGGAGGGGAGCAGCCGGGTGAGCTTTCTCTTCGTGGTGGACGGCGTGAAAATCCGGGTCGATACTTTTACCTCCAATAAACGATGGCGCATGGAAAGCGAATATATTCAGACAGGGCTCTCCAAGGCGGACGGGATGGCAAAAGCGCTGGAGGAGGCCAGAAAGAAAAACGGTTCTTTGTCCTGAGATATTTAGGAGGCAAAGAACAGGCTTTCTTTCGTATTTATTTTTAAAAACACCGGAGAGACCTTGCAATTTCCTTCCATTTTTGCTACAGTGGTAATACCTTGAGTGGGAGGCTCCTTGCTTCCAGTGAACGAGGATGATACCGGCAGGTAGAAAAAGAGAGGATTTTTGATTATGGCAAAAGAATTTGAGAATGACTGCAGCAGTGCGGGCTGTACCAGTGACTGCAGCTCCTGTGGCTGCGATTGCGGAAGCGGCCTTTTGAACGAGGGTGAGGACGGCCACATGACCGTGACCCTGACTTTGGATGATGATTCCAGTTTGGAGTGCATCGTTTTGACCACCTTCGAGGCCGCCGGGCGGAATTATATTGCGCTGCTTCCCACCAATCCGCCGGAGGGCGAGGAAGGGGAGGTTTACCTGTACCGCTTTGTGACCGGACCCAACGGGGAACCGGATCTTCAGAATATTGAGGATGACGAAGAGTATGAGGCGGTGGCAGATGCTTTCGACGAGATCCTTGATGCGGCGGAGTTTGATGAGCTGGTGGAAGAGGAGATGGAGGAATCGGATTCTTTATAGCGGGAAGCCCGATTTCCGTGGATTTTTAGAAACATAATATACTCAAAAGCCGGAAACAAATCCATTTTGCTTCCGGCTTCTTTGCATACAGCTTCAAAAAATCCGGTTATGTAGCGGGCGGCCAGTTCCTTCGGAACGTATCCCGGAGTCGGCCCACTGAATCAAAGCTTCCATAACGGCATATATGGGCATGACACAGCCGGTAATGGAAGCCGGGACGGCGGCCTGGAATCGTTCTTCGAGAGGAAGGACGGTCCCGATATGGCCAAACAGCTCCGATACCTCCTCACATATTTGACATCATAGACAACTCCTTTCTCTGCACAGTGCTTATACATTAAACCGGAACAGAATCACGTCCCCGTCTTTTACCACGTATTCCTTGCCTTCCAGGCCCACAAGGCCTTTTTCCTTGGCGGCAGCATAAGTTCCTGCATCTAAAAGCGCCTGGTAGTTCACCACTTCAGCCCGAATAAAGCCGCGCTCAAAGTCGCTGTGGATTTTTCCGGCGGCGGCAGGGGCTTTGGTGCCTTTTTTGATGGTCCACGCCCTGGTTTCCTGTTCGCCGGCAGTCAGGTAGCTGATCAGCCCTAAAAGCCGGTAGCTGGCTTTTATTAATTTGTCGAGGCCGGATTCGGAAAGGCCGAGATCCTCCAGGAACATTTTTTTCTCGTCGTCTTCCAGCTCGGCGATCTCCTGCTCGATCTGGGCGCAGATCACGAATACCTCACTGTTTTGTTCCGCGGCGAATGTCCGTACACTGGAGACAAAAGGGTTGGATGCGCCGTCGTCGGCCAGATCGTCCTCGGAGACGTTGGCGGCAAAAATGACAGGTTTTCCTGTGAGAAGATTTAAGGAGTGGAGGAAAGCCTCTTCTTCCTCGTCGGCAGGCTCATAGGTGATGGCCAGGTTTCCGTCCTCCAGCCAGGTTTTTAAGGCCTTTAAGCTGTTCACTTCTTTTGCAAGAGCCTTGTCGTTAAAAGCGCCTCTGGCTGTCTTGGAGATTCGCCGCTCCAAAATCTCCAGGTCAGAAAAAATAAGTTCCAAATTGATGGTTTCGATGTCGCGGAGCGGATCAATGCTTCCGTCTACATGGACGATGTTGTCATTCGCAAAGCAGCGGACCACATGGACAATGGCATCCACCTCGCGGATGTTGGCCAGAAATTGGTTGCCGAGCCCTTCGCCCTTGGATGCGCCTTTCACCAGTCCGGCAATGTCCACAAACTCGATGACAGCGGGAGTGACTTTTTTGGATGCATACATGTCGGCCAGAAGTCCCAGGCGGAAATCCGGGACAGCCACCACGCCCACATTGGGGTCGATGGTACAAAACGGGTAGTTGGCCGATTCCGCGCCGGCCTTTGTCAAAGAATTAAATAAGGTGCTCTTGCCTACGTTCGGCAGGCCTACGATGCCTAATTTCATAAAAACCTCCTTATTATCACGGAAATAAATTTAGTCAAAATGGTTGGTCGTAAAGTCTTTTAGTAAGAAATTTTCCCTGTCAATGCAGACGGATCACATTTGGGGCGGAGGAGAAGGTGAGTACCGGAATTCCTCTGCTTTCAAAAAAGCCTTTTAAGATATGGGCATCATATCCCGCATTCTCCCGAAGCAGCCAATCAGGTGCATCCATGAAGACAGTTCTCGGCGAGAGGGCGCCGTAAAAGCTGAGAGTCGCACCCCAGTTGCCATGATGAGAGGCCTGTACATAGTCCGTCTGAAGCTCATCTTTGTGCCGCTCCAGGAGATAACCCTCCGCCTCACTCTGCATATCGGAGAGAAAGAGCATTTTTTCCTGTTTCCCCTCAAGGACGAAGACCATGGAGCCGTTGTTGCACAGATCTACACTCAACTCATCAGTGGTCTCATCCCAGGCGTGGAGAACCTTCATATGGAGCCCAAGCAGGTCAAATTCTTCATTTTCAGAGACATAAGAAATGTTGTCCACATTTTTTGTCAAATTACGAAATGTTTCGTAGACATCAAATCTGTCATAGCTCTGTGCCGTCTCCCGGTAGCGCTCATCATTGACCGGCACGGTATAGATTTGGTCAATCCGAATGTTTCCCGGTGCCGACAGGATGGCATTGAGGGCTCCCACATGGTCCGGATGGGGATGGGTGATAATCCAGGCACTGACATGGTCGTTATGCTTCCGGATGATTTCCCGCAGCATGGCGGCATCGCTTTTGTAGCCGCCGTCGATGATGGCCAGATTGCCGTTTTGGTCTTCGATGGTATAACACATGAGCTGTCCGCCGGAGGCATTGCCATATCGGGTGATTGTCACGGCGTCTGCCTTGTTAAAATAGGTGCGGTTGGTGGAACCGGGGGCGCTTTCCCCTTTTTTTACCAGACGGATCTCAATGGCCTCTAGCCGTTTCGCATACCCGGCGCTTCCGCAAGGAGCGCCGTTTTTCGCCCAGTCGGTCCATCCGAAGGACTGACAGTGGACCCGGTAATAAATGTCGAACTGTTTCTCCATAGCGCCGGTCAAACGGATCCGGATGGCTTCCAGCCGCTTGGCCTTTCCTGTGGTCCCGGAGGTGGCCCCGTCGCTCACCCATTCCTGCCATCCATAGGACTGGACATGAGTACAGTACTCCACACCGCCCTCCACCATGGAATGGTTTTCCAGGCGGATCCGTATCCCTTCCAGCCGTTTGGCCTTTCCTGTTGTTCCGTTCGCCTGTCCATTGGAGGACTCGTTCTGCCAGCCATAGGTCTGCACATGGGTCTGATAAGTGACCTTGAGGTTTTCACGGTAGGAATTTTCCGTATCGCCGGGGGCGGCTCCATCCTTTTCTGTCAGCGTAATCTGAATGGCTTCCAGCCGTTTGGCATACCCCATGCTTCCGGCGGGGGTACCGTTTTTGGCCCATCCGCTCCAGCCGAAGGACTGGCAGTGAACCCGATAATAAATGTCGTACCGCTCTGCGATGGTTCCCGTTAAGCGAATCTGAATGGCTTCCAACCGTTTTTTCTGTCCGGTTGTCCCGCTTTCGACTCCGTCTTTCACCCATTCCAGCCAGCCATAGGTCTGTACATGGGTCCGGTATTCAATGCTTCCGGAAAGGGCGGAGGTGGGATCAAGGTGGATTTTAATCGACTCTAACCGTTTGGAGAGGCCAGTCGTTCCGCTTTCTGCCGCGTCGCTCACCTCATTCAGCCAACCATATGATTGGACATGGGTGCAATAGAAGACGTGAGGGGCAGCCGTCTGATAAGAGGCAGCCTTTTGCTGTATAGTGGCCGGCATGGTCTCTTCCTCCATCGTCTCCTGTTCTGCCGCCGCTTCCCTAGAAGGAGACAGTGATTCTTCCGTATCAGGTGAAACAGTTTCTTCTGTATATTCAGTTTCTCCTGCTGTGGCAGCGTCTTCCGTACCGGAAATGGTTTCCGACTCGTCGGTTTGTAATTTGACATCAGAAAAATCTCCCGAGAAGGCTTCTGCCCGAATCGATATCACCAGCACGGCAATGGCAATCCAAAAGCCCAGCATTGTCACGGTATTCTTTTTTAAACGCAATGTTTTTAAACAATACTTTTTCAAAATGCATCCTCCGTTAATAATTGTCGGTCTATGTGGCATCTTCCATTATATAAAGAATTGTTCTATCTTGCAATCACCAAAAAAAAAGTGTAGATGACAAAACTTCCCTTGGGGATGTCGAAATATACAAGAAAATGCGACGGAATCCATTTGCCTTTTGCCGAAAAATGACTTAGAATGGCTAGTAGAAAGGAGACGGTAAAAAAACTACGAAAAAGGTCAGAGGGTGCGGAAGTTGAAAAAGAAAATTGAAGAAACAAGACAAAGATTAAATGAAGCCATTGAAGAACATGTATCATCGGAAAAGGTTCTAGAGCTGAGTCGGGAGCTTGATTTCTTAGTTGAACAGTATCTGGAACAGATCGAAAAATAGAGGTTTCACGGTGTCAGGCAACAAAAGCGTCAGGTAACAGATGGGGAAATTCCAGAACATGAAAAACAGAACATATAGGGTGAGTGATTGCCCTGTGTGTTCTGTTTTTTTTTGCGTACAGCGGAAATTTGCAAAAAAGGAGTTTTTCTGTTGTCGAAAATTTTTTGGGGAAAATCATGGAAATTCCCTTGCTATTTCCATGCAGATACCGTAAAATGATATCAAGTGGTTAAAAAGTGGGTTAAAATGGTGCAAAGTGGTAAGCAGTTGGGTGGCACAGATGACAAATCAGTTTATGGGTGAATACAATCATACGATGGACGCCAAAGGGCGTCTTATTGTTCCCGCCAAATTCAGAGAAGCTGGTGGGGACAAATTTATCGTGACAAAGGGATTGGACAAGTGCCTTTTTGTATTCACACAGGAAAAATGGACTGCTGTAGTCGCCAGTGTCAGCCAAATGTCATTGACAAGCGGAAATGCCAGAAAATTTTCTCGCTTTTTTATTGGAAGCGCCGGGGAGTGTGAGGTGGACAAGCAGGGACGGATCCTGGTTCCCGCGAGTCTCAGGACTTATGCAGGATTGGAAAAAGAAGTGGTTTTGGTAGGTGTCGGAAGCCGGGTGGAGATTTGGAACAGGGAAGCCTGGGAAGATGCCAGTGATTATGACGGAATTGAAGAAATTGCCGAGGGACTGGAGGAATTACGATTTTAACCATGGAATTTGAACATAAGTCCGTGCTCCTTGCAGAGACGGTGAAATACTTGAATTTAAAGCCGGATGGTGTTTACGTGGACGGTACTCTGGGAGGAGGCGGCCACGCGGAGGCTGTATGTAAAAAGCTTTCCGGTTCGGGAAGATACATAGGGATTGACCAGGATGAGGCTGCCATCGATGCTGCTGCGAGGCGGCTGGATTCTTTTCAGAGGCAGGTGACGATTGTCAGGAGTAATTATAAGCATATGGGGGAAATCCTCGCTTCTCTCGGAATCGAGGCGGTGGACGGAATTCTCCTGGATCTGGGTGTGTCCTCCTATCAGCTGGATACCCCGGAGCGGGGGTTTTCTTATAAAGAGGATGTGGCTCTTGATATGCGTATGGATCAGAGACAGGAGATGACGGCGAAGGATATTGTGAATGGCTATACGGAATCAGAGCTGTTTTACATGATCCGCGATTACGGGGAGGACAAGTTCGCCAGAAATATTGCAAAGCATATCGTGGCAGCCAGGAAACGGGAGGAGATACGGACTACGGGGCAGCTGGTGGGGATTATCAAGGCGGCTATCCCCGCAAAGGTACGGGCGACCGGCGGCCATCCGGCGAAGAGAACCTTTCAGGCGATCCGGATTGAGCTCAACCGGGAGCTGGAGGTTCTGGAGGCGTCTCTGGATCAGATGATCGGACTTTTGAAGCCGGGCGGAAGGTTTTGCATCATTACCTTCCATTCTCTGGAGGACCGCATGGTGAAGACAAGCTTCCGAAGGAACGAAAATCCCTGCACATGTCCGCCGGAATTTCCCGTGTGTATGTGTGGGAAGGTGAGCAGAGGAAAAGTAGTCACAAGAAAACCGGTTCTTCCCTCGGCGGAGGAGCTTTCCGATAACAAGCGGGCGAAGAGTGCCAAGCTTCGGGTTTTTGAACGGGTGTAGGCCACATTTCGTGTCCGCACCCCAGGGAGGACGGAATATGACAGCAAAAAGGAAATTGACGGGACGCAGATCAGGGGAAGACTACGAGAGACGGCATTTGTATGTGATAGAAGGAAATACGGCAAGAGAACTGGCGCCAAGGGAGCTCCCCACACCGGAGGAACAGTGGGAGGAACAGGTCAGGAGGCGGCCGAAAACCAGAGAACGTGTTATGCCTATGAGTCCGACCTTTGTGATGCTTTTGGCTTTTGCCTCGGCACTCATGCTGGCCGTGTGTGTCTATTATCTGCAAGTGCGGGTATCCATTTATGGGAGGACGGGAAACATCCAGACAATGGAGCAGGAACTGAAAGAGTTAAAGGACGCCAATGAGGCGGCGCGTTCCAGGATTGAGGCGGCTTCCGATATCAAGCAGATCTATAAGACTGCCACGGAGGAACTGGGCATGGTATATCCGGAGGACAGCCAGATCATCCGTTACGACAGGACAGAAAGCGAGTATGTACAGCAATATGAAAAAATCCCAGAGGAATAGAAACGATCCCAGAGAAGAGAAGGGGCAGAACGAGAAGCCATCCAGGCATTTTCTCAAATATATGAAAAAAAAGCTGGCGTTCACCTTTTTCTTGGTGGCGCTGGTTTTGATTGGGCTGGCAGTGGCAGTGGGATTTATCAGCAGGGAAAAAGAGGAGGAATACGGACAGAGGGTGCTTTCCCAGCAGACAGCTTCTTCTGGTGTGATCCCGTTTCGGAGGGGAGAGATTACAGACCGGAACGGCACACTGCTGGCAACCAATGAGGCCGTTTACAATCTGATTTTGGATCCTTCCGTGATCGGCTCCAATGAGAATATCAAAGGACCGACCTTGGATCTTTTGACGGAATGCTATGGCTATGACAGGGCGGAATTGGAAAAACTGGTGGCGGATCAGCCGTCCAGCCGGTATATCCGCTATGAGCTGCGGATGAGTGAGGCAGACCGGGATAAGTTTTTGGAAAGACAGACCCAGATCAATGACAATATGGAGATTAAGGATAAGATCGAAGGGGTCTGGTTTGAGACAGAGTACAAGCGGATTTATCCTTATTCCACTCTGGCCTGTGATTTAATCGGTTTTGCCTCTAAAGACGGCGCCTTCGGGAGCTATGGGATTGAACAGTATTACAACGACAGACTGGCCGGAACTACCGGCAGAACGTATCGCTATATCAATGAGAACTCGGAAGCGGAGCAGGTGCTTAAGGATGCTGTGGACGGAAATACCGTTGTGTCTACCATTGATGTCAATCTGCAGTCCATCGCGGAAGAGCAGATTAAAAAATTTAATGAAGAAATAGGCTCAAAAAATACGGCAGTGATAATTATGAATCCCAACAACGGGGAAATTCTGGCCATGGCTTCGTACCCTTATTTTGATCTGAATAACCCGTCGGATCTGTCGGTCAGCGGATATTATACGGCGGAGGAGATCGCCGCCATGAGCGAGGAGGAGACGCAGGAGGCTTTGGCCGGAATCTGGTCCAATTATGTGACCCAGGCTCTCTATGAGCCGGGCTCCACGGCCAAGCCCTTAACCATCGCGGCCGGATTAGAGGAGGGGATGCTGTCCCCGTCCAACAGCTATGTCTGCGACGGGGGATGGGACTACGCAGAGGGGAAGCGGATCAATTGCCACAAGTTGAGCGGCCACGGTACTTTGGACCTGGAGGGGGCCATTGTAGAGTCCTGCAACGATGCGCTGATTCAGATCGGGCAGCAGATTGGTAAAGAGACATTCTGCAAATACCAACCGATTTTCGGGCTGGGGAGCAGGACGGGAATCGACCTGCCCGGAGAGGAAAACGGTATTTTAAAAAATGAGGAGGATATGTCGGAGATCGACCTGGTAACCAACGCATTTGGGCAAAATTTTAACGCCACGGTGATTCAGATGGCGGCAGCCCATTGTTCCCTGATCAATGGCGGACATTATTATACGCCCCATGTGGTGAAGGAGATTGTCCGTCCGGACGGCTCCGTGGTGGAGACCATAGATAAGACCCTGGTGCGGGAGACGATCAGCGAGAGTACCTCCGAGTTTTTGAAGACGGCCATGACGGCCATGGTGGATGAGCAGAGCCCTTGGTCCACGGCGATCCCCGGCTACGAGATAGGCGGAAAGACGGGGACGGCGGAAAAACTTCCCCGGGCCGACCGGAAATATGTCGTGTCTTTTGCCAGTTTTGTGCCGGCCAGCAACCCGGAATATTATATGATGGTGGTGATCGATGAGCCCAACGTGGAGGATCAGTCTACCGGCGGATATGCGACCAATCTGACCAAATCCCTGTGGGAAGCTATCATCCCTTATCTGAACCTGTTTCCCACCAGGGATACGGGAGAGACTCCCGCGCAGGAGACGGAGCCGCAGGGAGCGGAGAACCCTGCAAACGGAGAGAGTCCGGAGGGCGGGGAAAACCCCGCGAACGGAGAGAATCCTGAAGGAGAGAGCCCGGAGGGCGGGGGAAATCCCGCAAACGGAGAAAATCCGGAGGGCGGGGAAAGCCCCGCGAGCGGAGAGAATCCGGGAGAGGCGGAGAATATAGAAGAAGGCGCATACAGCAATGGAATTTTTCAGGAGTAATTGGAATAAGCTTTACTAAAAGCGATTCCGGAGGGAACTATGGTTCCCAATTATACCTATCATCGGTTTAAAATATTACTGACCTTTGTCGTATTTTTGGCAGGGTTTGGAGTTTTGGCGGGCAGGCTGGGATATCTGATGCTGTTTCAGTCTGCCCATTATACAGCTATGGCGGAGGAACTTCATGAGAGAGAGCGTTCAATCAAAGCGGCCAGGGGAAAAATCTATGATGCCAACGGAGTGGTGATTGCCGATAACCGGACGGTATGTACCGTATCGGTCATCCACAGTCAGGTGGAGGATGTGGACGAAGTGACCGCCATGCTTTCCGAAAAGCTGGGGCTTGACAAGGAGACAGTCCAAAAAAAGGTGGAGAAGGTAAGCTCCAGGGAGATTATCAAATCCAATGTGGATAAGTCCGTCGGCGACGCTATCAGGGCCCTTGACCTTAGCGGTGTCAAGGTGGACGAGGATTATAAGCGGTACTATCCCTTTGGGAGCCTGGCCTCCAAGGTTCTCGGCTTTACCGGAGGGGATAACCAGGGGATCATCGGCCTGGAAGTGATCTATGAAGAATATCTAAAGGGGCAGGATGGGATGATCCTCACTCAGACGGATGCCAGAGGCGTGGAGATTGATTCGGCGGCAGAGGGGCGCATCGAGCCTGTGGAGGGAAACGGCCTGTACCTGAGTCTGGATGTGAATATTCAGAAATTTGTGGAGCAGGAAGCAAAAAAGGTGATGGAGCAAAAGCAGGCGAAGCAGGTGTCGGTGATTGTGATGAATCCCAAAAACGGAGAGATTATGGCCATGGTGAATGTGCCGGAATTTGACTTAAACGATCCCTTTACCTTAAATACCGATGTGGATACGGCAGGCCTAAGTGAAGAAGAGCTCCAGGATCTGAGAAACCGGATGTGGCGGAATTCCTGCATCAATGATACTTATGAGCCCGGCTCCACCTTCAAAATCATTACCGCTGCGGCTGGCCTGGAGGAGGGGGCGGTGTCCCTCACCGATACCTTCAGCTGCCCTGGTTACCGGGTGGTGGAGGATCGGAGGATCCATTGCCACAAGGTGGCGGGACATGGGGCGGAGACTTTCCTCGAGGGGGTCATGAATTCTTGCAATCCAGTGTTTATCGAGGTGGGCCTGAGGCTTGGGACCGCGAATATGTGCAAATATTTTCGCAGGTTCGGCCTTCTTTCACGGACGGGGATTGACCTGCCCGGGGAGGCTTCCACCATCATGCACAAGGAAGAAAACATGGGGGAAGTAGAGCTGGCCACCGTCTCCTTCGGGCAGTCCTTTCAGATTACACCGATCCAGCTCATTACCACGGCCAGCTCGATCATAAACGGGGGAATCCGGGTTACGCCGCATTTTGCCGTGGAGGTGAGAAGCAGCGACGGCACGGCAATCAGGAGGCTCGACTGGGATAAAGGAGAGCGGATTCTCTCGGAGGAGACCAGTGAGACGATGCGTTATGTGCTGGAACAGGTGGTGGCCGAGGGAACCGGACATAAGGCTTATCTGGAAGGGTATCGGATAGGCGGCAAGACGGCTACCTCCGAGAAGCTTCCGAGAAGCGAGAACCGGTATATCTCCTCTTTTCTGGGGTTTGCACCGGCAAACGATCCGCAGGTGATTGCCCTGATTACCATCGATGAGCCGGAGGGGATCTACTATGGCGGAACCATCGCCGCCCCGGTGGTAGCGGGGATATTTGACAATATCCTTCCTTATCTCGGGATTGAACGGGAAGAGACCGTGCAGGAAACAGAATAACAGTTGATTCTTCTTTTAAAAAGTCTTATACTGAAACAGTTAAAGAAACTATGAGGGGCATGGAAATGCCCCGGATGAAATACAGGAGTGTCCATATGAAATATGCAGTGATTATTTCCGTGTTGATCTCATTTGCCATCAGCGCCCTGCTCTGTCCGGTCCTGATTCCCTTTCTCAAGAAGCTGAAATTCGGCCAGACCATCAGAGAGGAGGGCCCCAAGGGGCATGCCAAAAAATCGGGGACGCCGACCATGGGAGGGCTGGCGATTTTAATCAGCATCGCAGTGACCAGCCTGATTTTCCTGAAAGATTATCCGAAGATCATCCCCGTACTTTTTACCACGGTGGGATTTGGGATTGTGGGGCTTTTGGATGACTTCATTAAGGTGGTCTTAAAGCGCTCCGAGGGGCTGAAGCCCTGGCAGAAGCTGGCTGGCCAGCTGGTCATCGCTGGGATTCTCTGCTACTATCTGATGACCTCCGACGTGGTGTCCACGGCCATGGTGATTCCCTTTACGGGGGGGAGAACTCTGGATCTGGGGTGGTTTTTTATTCCGGCCTTCTTTATCATTGTGCTGGGCACGGATAACGGAGTCAATCTGACGGATGGCCTTGACGGGCTTTGTACCAGTGTGACGATTCTGGTGGCGGTATTCTTTTCTGTGGTGTCAACCGGGGAAGGCGGCGGTATTGAGCCGGCAACCGGGGCGGTCGTGGGAAGCCTGCTGGGGTTTCTTGTGTTTAACGCCTATCCGGCCAAAGTCTTTATGGGGGACACCGGTTCCCTGGCGTTGGGAGGATTTGTGGTATCCAGCGCTTTTATGCTGCAGCTTCCGATTTTTATTTTGCTGGTGGGCTTTGTCTATTTCGCGGAAACACTTTCTGTCATGCTGCAGGTGACTTATTTTAAGGCCACCCATGGGAAGCGGCTGTTTCGCATGGCTCCCATCCATCACCATTTCGAGCTGGGCGGATGGTCGGAGACGAGGGTAGTGACAGTGTTTTCTACAGTGACGGCGATCTGCTGTCTGATTGCTTATATGGCCCTGTAGACTCGGAAAGGAGAGCAGGATGGAACGAACAATTCTTGTGGCGGGAGGCGGCGTGAGCGGAGAGGGCGCTGCCAGAATGCTTCTTGAGACAGGAGCCTCCGTGATTTTATATGACGGCAATGAAGCTTTAGAGGAGGAGGCATTGAGGGCAAAATTTCCGGGGCATGAGTTAGAGATTGTGCTTGGGGAGCTTCCGGACGAGGTGATCGGCCGGGTGACCTCCTGCGTCATCAGCCCGGGGATTCCCATGAGGGCGCCTTTCGTGGGGAGGCTTAAGGAGGCGGGGGTTCCCATTTGGAGTGAGATCGAGGCGGCTTTCCGCCACGGGAAGGGGCGGCTTTCGGCCATTACGGGTACCAACGGGAAGACGACCACGACGGCACTTGTGGGTCAGATTTTCGGGAATTACTATGAGAGCAGTTTTGTGGTGGGAAATATCGGAACAGCTTATACACAGGAGGCTCTTAAGACAACGGAAAATTCTGTCACGGTGGCGGAGGTTTCCAGCTTTCAATTGGAGACCATCGATACCTTTCACCCCGAGGTTAGTGCCATTTTGAATATTACTCCGGATCATTTAGACCGGCATGGCACCATGGAGGAATATATCCGTGTGAAAGAGCTGGTGACGAAAAACCAGACAGACAGGGATGTCTGCGTATTAAATTACGAAGATGAGGTGCTGAGGGTTTTTGGCGAGAGGCTTCCTGTCCGGGTTCTCTGGTTTAGCAGTAAGCGAAGGATGCCCGGAGGAATCTATCTGGAGGGAAATACCATCATCAGTGAGTTCTCCGGAAAACGGGAGCCTGTGGCAAAGACCGGGGAGCTTAAAATTTTGGGCGTACACAATTATGAAAATGCCATGGCGGCGGTTGCGGTCTCCTGCGCCATGGGAGTTCCCATGGAAGTGATCCGAAGGACCCTGCGGGAATTTAAGGCCGTGGAGCATCGGATTGAGTTTGTGCTGGAGAGGAACCATGTAGTCTACTATAATGACTCGAAGGGAACCAATCCGGATGCGGCCATTCAGGGAATACGGGCTATGGTACGGCCGACGGTGCTTATCGCAGGGGGGTATGACAAAGGTTCTGTTTACAGGGAATGGCTTCTGGCCTGCAAAGGCCGGGTAAAAAAGCTGATCCTCCTTGGGGATACGGCGGAGAAGATCGCAGAGGAGGCGAAAAGTCTGGGCTTTACAAATATAAGCTTTGCCCCTTCTATGGAAGAGGCGGTGGAGCTTGCGAAGGCGGGGACAGAGCCGGGAGACGCGGTGCTTCTTTCTCCGGCCTGTGCCAGTTGGGGAATGTTTCGGAATTATGAGGAACGTGGACGGATATTCAAAGAGCTGGTTAGAAGGGAATAAAACGAGTTGGTCAGAATGTCAGAACAGAAAAAAAGGAAACAGCGGCAGATGACATACTTTGATTACAGCCTGTTGGCCGTGATCCTGTTTTTGTGTTGTTTCGGCCTGGTTATGGTTTACAGCTCCAGCTCCTATGCGGCTCAGCTGAAGAGCGGAGATTCCCTGTTTTATCTGAAAAAGCAGGGCGGAGCCTTTCTGGTGGGAATCGCTGTCATGATAGCGGTCGCCTGTGTTGATTACCACAAGTATGCCAAGGTGGCGGTTTTGGGATATCTGCTGGCAGTGATTTTGATGGTTTTGGTCAATTTTACGCCCCTTGGCATTGAGTACAACGGCCAGAAGCGCTGGTTCGGCATTGGAACGACTTCTTTTTTTCAGGCGGCAGAGCCGGTCAAGGTGGCCTTGATTCTTTCCATGGCGAGCCTCGTCAACCGCTTCTCCAAAAAGATTGATCTTTGGAGGCTTCAGATTCTTCTGGTTGTCATAGAGGCGCCGCTGATCTTTCTGGTGATGGCAAATAACTTAAGCAGCGGGATTATCCTGCTCGGGATTGTATTTTTAATGCTTTTTGTGGCCAGCAGGAAGAAGCTTCGGTTTTTTATGGCAGTGGCTTTGGTGGCCGGTATTGCCGCCGTGGTGACGATTTTTTCTGACCAGATCATTAAGCTGAATATTTTGGAGGAATACCAGATGGAACGGATTCTGGTTTGGAAGGATCCGACACAGTACGCCCTTGAAGGCGGCCATCAGGTACTTCAGGGTCTCTATGCCATTGGATCCGGAGGACTGTTCGGTAAGGGTCTCGGAAAGAGCATGCAGAAGCTTGGATTCGTGCCGGAATCCCAGAATGACATGATCTTTTCTATTATTTGCGAGGAGTTGGGCCTTTTCGGAGCCGTCTGTGTCATCGCCTTATTCTTATTTATGATCTGGCGTTTTGTGGTCATTGCAAATAATGCGCCGGATCTGTTTGGGGCGATGCTGGTGGTGGGGGTGATGGCCCACATTGCCCTGCAGGTGATTTTGAATGTGGCGGTGGTGACCAATACCATTCCGAATACGGGAATTACCCTGCCTTTTATCAGCTACGGCGGCACCTCTGTCGTATTTTTGATGGTGGAGATGGGGGCGGCTTTAAGTGTGTCTGCCCGTATCAAATTCGAGCGATAGGGGAGGCGGCGGATATGGGCGTCAGAAGAGAAAGCCGGCAGACGGAGCATTTGGACCGTTATATGGAAGAAAAAACGGGGAGGAGGGTGAAAAGACGCCGGAAGCGTTTACGGATCTTTGGCTTTTCGGCATTGCTCCTCCTGCTTCTTTTTTTGTTTGGAATCAATACCAGGCTGACGGAGCTGACTGTGGTGGGAAATACCCGTTACACAGAGGACGAGCTGATTTCGCTGATTTTTACAAGGGACAGCGATTTGAATACTTTTTATGCCCTCTACCAAAGCCGGTTCGGGGAGCAGAGAGATATCCCTTTTGTGGAGAAATATCGGGTAAAGGTGACGGGGCTTCACTCTGCGCAGATTACCGTCTACGAAAAAAGCGTGGCGGGCTGTATTGAATATATGGGCTCCTATATGTATTTTGACAGGGAAGGCGTTATTGTGGAAAGCTCCAGGGAGCTTTTTGAAAAAGTTCCTCTGGTGACGGGGATTCAGTTTCAGCATATCGTCATGCATGAGAGACTGGAGGTGGGGGATGAAACTGTTTTTGCCGAGATCTTAAGTCTTTCTCAGCTTTTGGAGCAGTACGGGCTCTTTTCGGAGCAGATGGCCTTTGACAAAAACCGGCAGGTGACTTTGACTATGGGGTCTATCAAGGCAGTACTTGGAGACGACAGGTATCTGGCTGAGAAGATATCGGAGCTTTCTGATATGTATTCGGAGCTTTCCGGCCGCTCCGGCACTGTGTATCTGAACGAATACCGGCCGGATGTAAAAAAACCTTCGTATTCGTTTGTGCCGGATGGAGAGGGCGTCCCATAAAAATTAGTAGATTTTTGTGAAAGTAACGGTTGATTAATTTGAAAAAATGCCTTATGCTATATAAGTGGCGATACCATGCTTTACGGTGTCTGTCTCTGAAACGACAGGTTGAGGGAGGATAATGCGTTGTTAGAAATCAGGATGAACGAATCTGAGAGCTCAGCGAAAATTATTGTCATCGGCGTAGGCGGTGCCGGCAATAATGCTGTGAATCGAATGATTGATGAGAATATCGGCGGTGTGGAGTTTATTGGTTTGAATACCGACAGACAGGCGCTTCAGCTTTGTAAGGCTCCCGATACTATTCAGATCGGAGAGAAGCTGACGAAAGGCCTCGGTGCAGGCGCGAAGCCGGAGGTGGGACAGAAAGCGGCGGAGGAAAGCTCCGAGGATATTGCCGCCGCCATCAAGGGCGCGGATATGGTGTTTGTCACCTGCGGCATGGGCGGCGGAACGGGAACCGGTGCCGCTCCTGTGGTGGCCAGATTAGCCAAGGAGATGGGGATTCTGACTGTAGGCGTAGTGACCAAGCCTTTCAAGTTTGAGGGCCGCACCCGCATGACCAATGCATTAAACGGTATAGAAAGTTTGAAATCAAGCGTGGATACGCTGATTGTCATTCCCAATGACAGACTTTTAGAGATTGTAGACAGAAGAACAACGATGCCGGAGGCTTTGCGGCGGGCCGATGAGGTTCTGCAGCAGGCAGTTCAGGGCATTACTGATTTGATTAATGTCCCTGCTTTGATCAACCTGGATTTTGCGGATATTCAGACAGTTATGATTGACAAGGGTATTGCCCATATCGGAATCGGCCATGGCAGAGGGGATGACAAGGCTATTGATGCGGTGAAGGAGGCTGTTTCCAGTCCGCTTCTGGAGACAAGCATCGAGGGCGCTTCCCACGTGATTATCAATATTTCCGGTGATATTGGGTTAATGGAGGCCAATGAGGCGGCAAGTTATGTTCAGGATCTGGCCGGAGACAATGCCAATATTATTTTTGGCGCGATGTATGACGATACGGTACAGGATGAAGCCAGTATTACGGTGATCGCTACCGGCTTGGAGACTTCCTCAGGTCTGGGGTCTGCCTCCTCAGGTTCGGCCTTTGGCTCTTCCGGCTCCTCCTCCGCTTCGTCGGGATTCGGCGGTTATAAGCCTGCGCCGAAGACGGTTCCCTCTTATATGGCACAGACCCAGACGGGAAAGCCGCAGACTGTTGCGAAGCCGGTTCCTCCCCGTGCGGTGATGCCTAATTTCAGCGGTTCGGGAAGTACTGCCGCGTCCGGAGGTTCTTCTAATTATCGGGCTCCGGAGAAAAAGGCAAGTATTGAGATTCCTTCCTTCCTTCGGGATAAAAAGCGCTGAGACTTACATATATCCGTGGGTATAAGGATTTTCTGGAGGACTCTGAGAAAGGGTCCTCTTTTCATTTCCTCTCTGAAATTTTCTGCAAAAAAAGTCGATAAAATCTCAGGTTTCTCTCTGTCCTTTTGACAGATTCTGCAAAAGAAATCCTCTATAATATGTTTTGTGAAAATGAATTTGTACATAGACGTATTGTTTGCAGTCAATGTCTGGATGAATACGGGGTTGTTGATGCTCACCGGGTTCTGGCTCAAATACACAAGGCGTACAGGCCGTTTGCTTCTTGGAGCTTCCGTGGGCGGAAGTGTTTCCTGCCTTCTGGCGGTGTTTCCTGTTTTTCCGAGATGGGCCGAGCTTTTGCTCACTTATACTTTGGCAGGACCGCTTATGTGTCGGGTTGCTTTTGGAAAGCGGGGGAGGAAGGCGCTGTTTCGAGAACTGTATTCCCTGACAGGAGTATCCGTCTTTGCGGGAGGGCTTTTGAATCAGCTGTATTTCCATACAAGAGCCGGATATGTCATGCGGGAATTGCTTGGAGGAAAAAGCACAGGGGGCGGCGGCCTGCCGGTACTTCTTTTACTGGCGGCGGCTTCTTTTTTCCTGGGTAAGGAGCTTCTTTTTCTTTTTGGGACAGCGAAAAGAAGCCGGGAAATTCTTCTTCCGGTGGTACTGGGAAAGGGGGAGAGAGTGCTCACGGTGACAGCGCTTTTGGATACGGGAAACCGCCTCTATGATCCGGCCACGAAAAAGCCTGTGTCCATCGGGGAAAAGGAAGCCTTGCGCCTGCTGTTTCCGGAGGAGGAAGAAGAGCAGGAGGGTTTTTTCCTGATCCCATACCGTTCCGTCGGCGGCGACGGCTTTCTGAAGGGGAGGCTTATTCCCCGAATGTCCTTATTGAGGGAGGATGGGAGCGAGGCGCCGTTTCCGGGAGAACCTTTCCTGGTGGCACTTAAGGAAGGCAGGCTTTCCGGGGACGGAAGCTATCAGCTGATTCTGCACGGTGATTTTGCCGGATACGAGACGTCTGTAAAAAAGGCTCACAAGAAGGAGGAAACACCATGGTTATCAGAGTAGCGGTTCCCAGCAGGTTTCAGTTAAAGATCATTTCTAATATGAGGGGACTTCTGTTTTCGAAGAAAAATGAGATTCACTATATAGGAGGAAGCGATGTGCTTCCGGCGCCTCTTTCGCCGGAGACGGAATCTGCCATGATCGGGAGGCTTGGGACACCGGAGGAGAAAGAGGCTAAGGCGGCCTTAATTGAACATAATCTGAGGCTGGTGGTGTACATAGCAAAGAAGTTTGACAATACCGGCGTGGGTGTGGAAGATCTGATTTCCATCGGAACAATTGGGCTGATCAAGGCGATCAATACCTTTAACAGTGAAAAGAATATCAAATTGGCTACTTATGCATCCCGCTGTATTGAAAATGAAATCCTGATGTATTTAAGGCGCAACAGTAAGACCAGACTGGAGATATCCATTGATGAGCCGCTGAACGTGGATTGGGATGGAAATGAACTCCTGCTTTCCGATATTCTGGGAACGGAGGAGGATGTGATTTCCAAAGATATCGAGGATGAAGTGGAAAAGTCTTTGCTGAAGCTGGCCATTGAGAAGCTGGGAGAGAGGGAGAGGAAAATTGTCTGCCTTCGCTTTGGACTGGACAGGGAGGACGGGAATGAAATGACGCAGAAAGAGGTGGCGGATCTCCTCGGTATTTCCCAGTCCTATATTTCCAGATTGGAGAAAAAGATTATCCATCAGCTAAAAAAAGAAATTGTACGATTTGAATAAATGTGATATACTGTGTGGGAAAAAAAACCAGGAGGAAGCAGTTTATTATGAAGAAATTCGGCATATATAAACAAATGGCGGCAGCACTGGCAGTGGTATCCTGCATGGTAACGGTTTTGGCCTTGGCAGGTTGCGGTTCACGGAGCGACGGCTCCGGCGGGACGGAGGCATATCAGGAGTATGTGGTCGGCATCATGGATGCCAACTATCTGGGGCAGTATGAGAAATATATGGAGATCACCGGCTCCGCCCAGGCAGAGGCGGAGAGGATCTATGAGGCCAATGTTCAGACATTTGCGTTGGAGATGGCCGAGGCTCTTTCCGTGAAAACGGATGTGGTCACCAAAGGAGTGACGGAACAGTTCATTGTCCTGGCGGGAAAGATATATGGACAGGTGAAGTACCAGCCGGTGGATGTGGTTAGAGAGGGCGATATATACACGGTATCTTTGGAGGTGGAACCCATTGATTTCAGGGAGACAGTCCGGGAGCCATTCCAGTCGGCAGTGGATACTTTCAACGAACAGGCAAAAAACGGCGATTTTGACGGATATACGGATCAGGAGTATGAGGAAGCCTATGGACAGGCGGTGGCAGCTGCCCTGGGATCGAATGTGAATGAGATGGTTTATCAAGATAAGACGGCTGTGAAGGTGGTCTTGGATTATGATAAAGAAAACAATATTTATTTTATCAGTGACGAGGAGATGGAAGCCTTGGATAACCAGGTGGTAAATATCGCCCGCTAGAAGCTTTTTTCCTTTTTTTTACGGAAAACTTCCCGTATAAATCCGTTTAAATCCGTGCATCATTTTATATAGAATGATGATGCGGAGGTAAGAGTATGGCTGTGTACAAGGTGGAGATCTGCGGGGTAAATACATCCAGACTCCCGCTTCTTTCTGCAGAGGAAAAGGAATCTTTATGGGAGAAGATCAAGGCGGGGGACAAGGAGGCCAGGGAGCGCTACATTAAAGGAAATCTTCGGTTGGTTTTAAGTGTGATTCAGAGATTTTCCGGAAACAATGAGAATAATGACGATCTGTTTCAGATTGGCTGCATTGGCCTCATGAAAGCCATCGATAACTTTAACCCGGATCTGATGGTAAAGTTTTCTACTTATGCCGTTCCGATGATCGTCGGCGAGGTCCGGCGCTACTTGCGGGATTCGGGAAGCCCGATCCGGGTCAGCCGTTCCCTCAGGGATACGGCGTACAAAGCCATTTATGCGAAGGAATCCCTGATGAAGAGAAACTCAAGGGAGCCGACCATCATGGAGATCGCTGAGGAAGTGGGTATGACCAGGGAGGAGGTCGTCTATGCTCTGGATGCAATCCAGAGCCCGGTGAGCCTTTATGAGCCCATTTATACAGACGGCGGCGATACGCTGTATGTGATGGATCAGATCAGCGACAAGAAAAATAAGGAAGAGCGGTGGGTGGAGGAGATTTCCCTGAATGAAGCACTTGCAAGGCTCCCGGAGCGGGAACGGCATATCATCCGTCTGCGGTTTTACGAGGGCAAAACTCAGATGGAGGTGGCAAAGGAGATTGCGATCTCTCAGGCCCAGGTAAGCCGCCTGGAGAAAAATGCCCTCAGGAGCATGCGGAACTATCTGAGTTCTTAAGATCCGAAGGAACGTTATCTCCGTCTGTCTTTGGAGATTCCTCCGACTAAACGATAAGTATCGCTATTTAAGAAGCTGGCTCTTTTGATGGAATCCTCTCCGAATTTTTGGCGGATCTCATCGACGCAGGAGTCCAGCTTTTCTAGTTTGTCAAATTTTTCCGTGTCAAACAGATGATACTGGCGATAGCTTTTCCCGGAAAGCCTGCCGGTCTGTATGCCGAGGAGCCTGATTGGAGTGCCGTCCCACATTTCGTCGAAGAGGGCGGCGGCCGCAGTGAAAATTTCTCCTGTTATGTTGGTGAGGACAGGAAGAATGCGCTGGTGGGTGTGATTTACAAAATTCCAATCCGTGATGCGGACGGAAACCAGAGACGCTTTCAGATTTTCATGGCGGAGCCTGGTGCAGACGGTCTCGCATAGAGATAACAGTACGTTTCTGGCGACATCGGCCGAGTCCACATCGTAGGGGAGGGTGGTGGAATTCCCCACCCCTTTTTCTTTTGCCTCATGGGAGAGGAACGCTCCGTCATCCTCGCCGCATGCATAGCGATGGAGCAGCTCTCCATGCTTTTTTAAGTGGGCTTTGATGGTGGCGGGATTGCATTTTGCCAGGTCGCCGATGGTGTGAATGCCGAGGCTGCGGAGCGTGTTTTCCGCGGAATGCCCTACCATGAAAAGCTCCCTGATGTCGAGGGGCCACATTTTTTCAGGAACTTCCTTCGGGAAAAGGGTGTGGATTTTGTTTGGCTTCTCAAAGTCGCTGGCCATTTTTGCCAGAAACCGGTTTTCAGAAATCCCTATGTTGACGGTGAAGCCCAGCTCTTCGGAAATGGAATGCTGAATGGAGGCGGCCGCCTTAAGGGGAGGTCCAAACAAAAGCTCCGTGCCGGTCATGTCCATGAAGGCCTCATCGATGGAAAACTGTTCTACGAGGGGACTGTAGCGGCCAAGGATTTCGATAAAAGCCCTGGAGTTTTGGTCATAGAGCTCAAAATCGGGCGGAAAAAGAGAAAGCCCCGGACATTTTTTTAAGGCTGCTGCTACCGGTTCGCCAGTCTGCACGCCGTAGGATTTGGCAATGGAGGATTTGGCCAGAATGATGCCGTGGCGTTTTTCTCGGTTTCCTCCGATGGCAGAGGCAGTAAGGCGCAGATCTTCCTCCCGCCCTTTTTTCAGTTCGTTTACGGCTGTCCAACTTAAATAAGCAGAATTGACATCAATATGGAAAATCAGTGGTTTCTGTGACATGGCGGGCCTCCGTTTTTTTATAGGACCATTATAGCACAGTTTCAGGACCGGGACAAAAAATTTGGCCCAAAAGGGCAAAGGGCGGGGCGGCTGTTGTGAGGGCGCGGGAGCGGCAGGGCGGGAAGACTTGCGGAAGCAGATGACACATGGTAAGATGGGAACACAGAAAGGAGTAATCACAGTTTCTGGTGGAATACTAGTGACAGGGATAGAAAAAGATATACCTTAGTTTTACAGCGCAAGGCGCATGCATTAAGATGTGCCCTTTGGGTATACCTTAGTTTTACAGCGCAAAGCGCATGCATTAAGGGGTGCCCTTTGGGTATACTTGAAGTTTACGTGGATTTTACAAAACCAGGGTCATGGATTTGACATAGATCTGTTACGATGATTTTGTAGAAAAACCAGTGAGAGGAGCTGTGGTCATGGATATTTTTGACGGTTTGACGATGATTGGAGGTTTAAGTCTCTTTCTATTTGGAATGAGTGTCATGGGACAGGCTTTGGAGAGAAGGGCGGGCGACAGGCTCCGCACGGTTCTTGGGAGGCTTACCACGGGAAAGATGGCCGGGCTGTTGACAGGGCTTTTGGTGACGGCAGTGATTCAGAGCTCTTCGGCCACCACGGTCATGGTGATTGGTTTCGTCAATTCCGGGCTGATGACCCTTGGGCAGGCGATCCATGTGATCATGGGAGCCAATATCGGGACGACGGTGACCGCCTGGCTTTTAAGTCTTGCCGGCATTGAGAGCGGGAATCTGTTTATCCGTCTGTTAAAACCGTCTTCCTTTACGCCTGTTTTAGCTCTGGCTGGAATTATCCTTTACCTGTTTTGCAAAGGTTCAAAGAAAAAAGATACCGGTATGATCTTTTTAGGCTTTGCGACCTTAATGTTCGGTATGGAAACCATGTCGGGGGCAGTCGCCGGCCTGAGCGGTATTCCTGCCTTTCAGAATCTGTTTTTGCTTTTTAAGAATCCCGTGCTGGGAGTTCTTGCAGGCGCCATCCTTACGGCGGTCATCCAGTCAAGCTCTGCCTCTGTCGGAATTTTGCAGGCATTAGCTTCCACCGGGCAGGTCTCCTACGGCGCGGCGGTTCCCATTATCATGGGACAGAATATCGGAACCTGCGTGACGGCGATGTTGTCCTCGGTGGGGGCCAACAGGAATGCAAAAAGGGCGGCCATGGTCCACCTTCTGTTCAATGTACTTGGGACTGCGGTGTGGCTTACGGTATTCTGCCTGGTCAAGGCGCTTCTGGCACCGGCGGCGCTTGACCGCCCCGTCTCTCTTTTCGGCATCGCGGCGGTCCACTCGGTGTTCAATCTCTTGTGTACGCTCCTGATGCTGCCCATGGCTTCTTTGCTGGAGCGGCTGGCCAACAGGCTGATTCGGGACGACCGGAAGCCAGAGGCTGTGGCGGAGCTCGACGAACGCTTTTTAAATACGCCGTCCATCGCTCTGGAGCGATGTCATGAGGTGGCGGCGGGACTGGCTGTGGCGGCGGCAGACGCGCTTACAGACGGACTGTCCTCTTTGAGGGAATATTCGGAGGAGCTTGCGCACTTGGTCCGTGAGAAAGAAGAGCTGACGGACCGATATGAGGACCTCCTTGGCACTTATCTGGTCCATTTGAGCAACAGGCAGGTCACGGAGTCGGATCATGCGGAGGCGGCCAAGCTTCTCAAAGTCATCGGGGATTTTGAACGGATTGCCGACCATGGGGCTAATCTTTTGGAGTCTGCGGAGGAGCTGAAGGATAAGGGACTTGCCTTCACCAGAGAAGCGCAGGCAGAGTACGGGCTTTTGTCGGCGGCGGTGGAGGAGATTCTGGGGCTTTCCCTGCAGGCCTTTCTGAAAAGCGATCTGGAGGCGGCTAAGCGGGTGGAGCCTTTGGAGCAGGTTATCGATCTTCTCAAGGAGAAATTTCGATCCAGCCATATTTTAAGGCTTCAGGATGGGAGCTGTTCCATTGCGGCCGGATTTATCTGGTCGGATATCCTCACCAATCTGGAACGGACGGCAGACCATTGTTCCAATATTGCCGGGTGCGTGACGGATATGGAGGACAGGAACCTGAATCTCCATGAATCTCTGCGTGATTTCAGGGACGGAAACGGAGAGTTCCGTGAGCGGTTCGAGGAATATCGCAGGAAGTATGATCCAAGCGGTTTCGCCGGCACAGCCTGATAAATTACTCGGGAGGGAGACAGACATGATTTTTTGTGTGGAAGACGACGACGGGATCCGGGAACTGATGATTTATGCGCTGGGTTCTGCCGGTTTTTCGGCGAAGGGGTTCGCGGACGGCGTTTCCTTTTTCTCTGCCCTGGAAGAAGAGATACCGGAGCTTGTCCTTTTGGACATCATGCTTCCCGGAGAGGACGGCATTTCGATCCTGAAACGTTTAAGGGGCGGGGAGTTGGCGGCGGAGGTGCCGGTCATTATGGCTACGGCCAGGGGAACGGAGTATGATAAGGTGATCGGCCTGGATTTGGGGGCAGACGATTACCTGGCGAAGCCCTTCGGCATGATGGAGATGGTCTCTCGGGTGAGGGCGGTCCTCAGGAGGACGGCCGGGAGGGGACAAGGGGAGGGCAGCGCAGGCAAGGAGGTTTGCCGGATGAGAGAGCTCATGATGGACCGGGCCGGACATCAAGTGTCCGTGTGCGGGGAAAGGATCGCCCTTACTCTGAAAGAATATGAACTTTTGAAGCTTTTTATGGAGCATCCGGGAAGGGTTTTTACCAGGGATCAGCTTCTTGAACAGGTCTGGGGATTTGGCTACGAAGGGGAGACAAGGACGGTGGATGTCCATATCGGAACCCTCCGCACAAAGCTTGGGGGATGCGGCGGCTATATTGAGACGGTTCGGGGTGTCGGGTACCGGATGGAGAGGATGGAATGACAAGAAGAATTTTCCGCACGGTTTTTTTTGTGGCGATCAGTATGTTTCTGGCTTCGGTGGTTCTTTTTATGACGGTTCTCTATGATTATTTTTCCGTTGTGCGGCGGGAGGAGCTTAAGGTACAGACAGAGTTGGCCGCACAGGGGGTTCAGCTTGAGGGGCTTCTGTATTTAAAGGATTTGGGAAATCTGAACTGCCGCATTACCTGGATCGATGCGGATGGAAATGTCCTCTATGACAGCAGGTCTTACGCTGGAGAGATGGAAAATCATCTGGAGCGGGAGGAGGTGAGGGAGGCTATGGAGAAGGGCTACGGGACGGCCGCCCGCTCTTCTTTTACTCTGGCGGAACGTTATTTATATAGTGCGAAAAGGCTGGAGGACGGAACGGTGCTCCGGCTTTCCGCTGCGCAGGATTCCCTTCCGGCACTGTTTTTTGGAATGCTCCGGCCGCTCTGTCTGATTTTTGCGGCCGCTGTCTGTCTGTCTTTTTTCCTTGCCTCCCGCCTGGCAAAGAAAATTGTGAAGCCGCTCAATGAACTGGATTTGGACGATCCCCTGGGGAGCGGGGCCTACGAAGAACTTTCTCCCCTCCTTGTCCGGATCAGTTGGCAGCGGGAGGAACTGTTGCAGACATCAAAGTTTCGCCGGGAGTTTACGGCCAATGTCTCCCATGAACTGAAAACTCCGCTGCATACAATTTCGGGCAGTGCGGAGCTTTTGGCGGAGGGGATGGTAAAACCGGAGGATGTCCCTGCTTTTTCCAGACGGATTTACGGGGAGGCGAAACGGATGATCCGGTTGGTGGAGGACATTTTAAGACTCTCTCATTTGGACGAGGGCGCCGGGGACATGGAATGGGAGTGGGTGGATCTGTATGCATTGGCAGAGGAAGCGGCGGAGTCGTTTTCTTCGGGGGCGAAGGCGGCCGGCATAGCTTTTTTGTTTTCGGGAGAGCCGGCGGTGGTTTTTGGGATTCGACAGCTTTTGCAGGGAATCGTCTATAATCTCTGTGACAATGCCGTCAAATATAACCGGCCGGGCGGCTCTGTCTCTCTGGAACTGAGGGAGGATCCGGAGGGGGTTTTTCTTGTGGTTGCGGATACCGGAATCGGAATTTTGGCCGAACACCAGGAACGGATTTTTGAACGGTTCTACCGGGTGGATAAGAGCCACTCCAGGGAAATCGGGGGGACTGGACTGGGACTTTCCATTGTCAAGCATGCAGTGAATCTGCACAGGGCCAAACTGGAGCTTTCCAGCACTCCCGGGAGAGGGACAAGGATTGTGGTCCGGTTTCTGAAAGAAGGAAAGAGAATTCATGGAAAAGAGAATTGTTGAAATGGGAGACAGGGATGTGGTTCTTGGCAAGGCAAGGTTCCAGGACTGGGAGGCGATGTACCGGAATGTATGGTCCAGGTCGGAGACGGCAAAGTATATGGCGTGGCAGGTGACGAGAGATGAGGCGGAGGCTAGGGCCAGAATGAATCGGACGATCGCCTATGAAAAAACTCATGACACCTATCTGGTCTATGAACGGAGCAGCGGGCAGGCCATCGGTTTTGCAGGGCTTGAAGAGATCGGTCCGCATGTATTTCAGGAGGCCGGCATTGCCCTCGGTCCGGAATATGTGGGGAAGGGATACGGAAAGCAGGTTCTGCAGATTCTTTTAGAGCGGAGTGTATTTCTGGGCGGAAGGGAGTTTTATTACTATTCCCGCAAGGAAAATATTGCTTCCAGAGCCTTGGCTCTCTCCTGCGGATTTATCTATCAGCGGTCGGAGCAGAAAACGGACAGGAGGAACGGGGACATTTACGAGCTGGAGGTGTACAGAAAGGAATTGTAATCAGTCGGCCCATCTTTCGAAAAAAGGATGTTGACCGGAACTTGTTTGAAAGGCGCGCCCCCTTTGGGGGAAAGGGGGTGCGTCTTTTCACAGCAGAAACAATTGTTTTTTTTGTCATTCTATGGTAAAATACTTTGGAATTATGGGGTTTACCGGTATTTACTGGTTTTTTGTGTAGATAATCCACAGCCCTTTTAGGAGCAGGCCGTCGTCAATGATGATCTTGTGGCGGCAGTGGGGAATGATGATTTTTGATAAGCCGCCGGTGGCGAGGACAGTGGGTTCTTCCCCAAGCTCTTCGGCAAACCGGTCGATCATGCCGTCCAGCATAGAGGCGTTTCCCAGGACGACGCCGCTTCGCATGCATTCCACGGTATTTTTACCGATGGCGTTCTTGGGGGGCTCGAGGCTGATATTGTGGAGCTGGGCCGCTTTCTGGGACAGGGACTCCAAGGAGACCCGGACGCCGGGAATGATGGCGCCGCCGATGTAATTGCAGTTTTTGTCAATGCAGGTGATGGTGGTGGCAGTGCCCATGTCGACCACCAGGAAGGGAGTTTTGTATTCCCGGATGCCAGCCACAGCAGTGACCACCAGGTCGCTTCCCACGGTGGCGGGGTTGTCCATGAGGATATTGAGGCCGGTCTTTACGCCGGGACCCACCATGAGACAGGGCTTTCCGATCACTTTTTCCACGGAAAGACGGACAGTCTTGGAGATGGGAGGAACTACAGAGGAGAGGATAGCCCCCTCTAAGCCCCTTGGATTGATGTGGTAGAGCTCCAGGATATTCTTAAAGGTGATGGCGTATTCCAGGGCAGTCTGGCTGAGATTGGTGGATATGCGTTCCACAAAATAGGTCTTTTTAGCGTCTATACAGCCGATGACGATGTTGGTATTGCCGATATCAATGGCGAGTATCATAAACAGGAAGTCCTTTCCATAAAAATTCAGGCCGAAGCCGGTCACGGTGCGATTATAGCATGGATTGACGGGAGGCGCAAGAACATTACCAAACTCTTCCCGGATTGATGCGGAATGTGGAAACGAGGGGCTAAGTAAAGGAGAATTGTCTATGTTAAAAGGAAAAACGGTGCTTATCGGCGTTTCGGGAAGTATTGCGGCGTATAAAATTGCAAATCTGGCAAGACTTTTGATGAAACAGCATGCCACGGTCCATGTCCTAATGACGGAAAATGCTACGAACTTTATTACTCCGACCACTTTTGAAACGTTGACGGGGACGAAGTGCCTGATCGACACCTTTGACCGGAATTTTGAGTTTTCCGTGGAGCATGTGGCCTTGGCAAAGCAGGCGGATCTTTTTGTACTGGCTCCTGCCAGCGCCAATGTGATCGGAAAGATCGCCCACGGGATTGCAGATGATATGCTGACGACTACGATTATGGCCTGCCCCTGTAAAAAGTTGATTGCTCCGGCCATGAATACGAACATGTACAGCAATCCGATCGTCCAGGATAATATAGCGAGGCTTAAGGGATTTGGCTATGAATTTGTGGAGCCTGTGGTGGGGATGCTTGCCAATGGTGATACGGGCAATGGGAAGATGGCGGACGAGGAGACGCTGCTTGCCTATATATGGAAGGAACTGGCTTACAAGAAGGATCTGGCAGGAAAAAAAATCCTGGTGACGGCGGGTCCTACCAGGGAGGCCATTGATCCGGTCCGATATATTACTAACTATTCTACGGGGAAGATGGGGTATGCCCTGGCGCGGGCGGCCATGCATCGGGGGGCCGAGGTGACGCTTGTGACCGGTCCTGTGTCGCTTAAGCGCCCGGAGTTTGTGAAGGTGGTGGAGATCACCACGGCGGCAGAGCTTTATCAGGCGGTGACCGCCATTTCGGACGAGCAGGATGTGATTATCAAGGCGGCGGCGGTGGCGGATTACCGGCCGGCGGCGGTGAGCAGGGAAAAGGTGAAGAAGACGGGGGAGCAGATGTCCATCAAACTGGAACGGACGGAGGATACGCTGCGGGCTTTGGGAGAACGAAAAAGAGAAGGACAGTTTCTCTGTGGCTTTTCCATGGAGACAGAGCATATGCTGGAGCACTCCAGGGAGAAGCTCGTGAAGAAAAATCTGGATATGATTGTGGCCAATAATGTCAAGGTGGATGGAGCCGGGTTTGGTACAGACACGAACGTGGTTACAATTCTTACTGCGGATGGGGAGTATTCTCTTCCAAAGATGAGTAAGGAGGAAGTGGCACATCGGATTTTGGATGCCATAAGCAAAAGAAATGAGGCGGATTCTTAAATTTTTAACCAGCCGGATGGTGTGGGTTGCCATTGTGATGATGCTTCAGGTGGCCTGGGTCGTAGCAGCCGTGTTGTTCCTTGGGCGGTATTACTGGGCGATCACAGTTGTGCTTTCGCTGATCGGGCTGTCCTTTGTCATGTATATTACGCAGGAATGGTATAATCCGGCTTATAAGCTGGCCTGGAGCATTCTGATTTTAAGTGTTCCGATTCTGGGGACGATTTTGTACCTGTTTTTTGGCCGCGGGAATACCATTATTGCGGAGAGGAGGAAGCACAGACACATCGACGAGGAGCTTCATCCTCTGATGGAACAGCCGGAGGGGGTTGCGGAGGAACTTCTTCGGGAGAATCCGGCTGTGGCCAGGCAGTTTTCTTACCTGTACCGGACGGCCCATTATCCGGCGGGAAGGAACGGGAGCACCCACTATTTTTCCGGTGGCGAGGAGTATTTTGAGGAACTCTGCGGGGCGCTGAATGGGGCGGAACATTTTATTTTCCTGGAATACTTTATCATTGAACGGGGATACATGTGGGAGACTATTTTGGATATCCTTACAGAGAAAGCGGAGAAAGGCGTGGAGGTGCGCCTGCTCTATGACGATGTGGGCTGCATCTGGCTTCTCCCCCGGAATTATCCGGACTTTCTTGAAAAAAGAGGGATCGTCTGCAGGCGGTTCAATTTGCTCCGGCCGGTGATGTCGGCGGTGTTCAACAACCGGGATCACCGGAAGATTGCCGTGATCGACGGCCATACGGCTTTTTGCGGGGGGCTTAATCTGGCGGACGAATACATTAACAGAAAGGAACGGTTTGGCCATTGGAAGGACGGGGGAGTGGTCATAAGGGGAGAGGCGGTCTGGAATTATACTGCTATGTATCTCAGCATGTGGAATGCCATCCGCCATACGGATTTTGACTACGGACGGTACCGGGTGGATTTTGCTTCCGGGAAACAGACAAGGGGAGAGAGGGCTGTCCCGGGACGCCCCGGTTATGTGCTCCCTTACGGGGATTCCCCTCTGGATCATGAGTGTATTGGGGAGAACGTATATTTAAATATCCTTCACAATGCGAAACGGTATGTGTACATTTATACACCTTATCTGATCATTGACCAGGAAATGACGGTTGCCCTGGAGCTGGCGGCTAAAAGCGGCGTGGACATTCGGATTATGACGCCCCATATTCCTGATAAGAAGCTGATCTTTATGCTGACCCGTTCCTATTATGCCAGACTTCTGGATGCGGGCGTGAGGATTTATGAGTATCTGCCGGGGTTTCTTCATACAAAGGCTTTTGTGTCGGATGATGAGCTGGCGGCTGTCGGCAGTATCAACCTGGATTACCGGAGCCTGTATCTGCATTTTGAATGCGGAGCTCTGCTGTACCGGACGGAAGCAGTCCTGGAGCTTAAGGAGGATTTTGTGAGGACCATGGAGAGGGAAACCATGGAGATCACACCGGAGTTTTGCAGGAGGAGGCCGCTCTATGAACGGCTTCTTGTGTCGGCAATGCATTTGTTTGAGCCGTTGTTTTAAATGAGAGCAATTTAACAGAAAAGAGGATGAATACGTGGCAGTATCAGAGCAGGAATTGTTAAGGAAGGAAATAGAAAAACGGAGGACTTTTGCGATTATTTCTCACCCGGACGCGGGGAAGACGACCCTGACAGAAAAATTTCTTCTCTACGGGGGAGCCATCAATCTGGCAGGCTCTGTAAAGGGGAAGAAGACGGCGAAGCACGCGGTCTCTGACTGGATGGAGATTGAAAAGCAGAGAGGGATTTCCGTGACCTCCTCGGTGCTCCAATTTAATTACGGGGGTTTTTGCATCAACATTCTGGATACACCGGGTCATCAGGATTTCTCGGAGGACACTTACCGGACGCTGATGGCTGCCGATTCGGCGGTCATGGTCATTGACGCCGGCAAAGGCGTGGAGGCTCAGACCATCAAGCTGTTTAAGGTCTGTCTGCTCCGGCAGATTCCGATCTTCACCTTTATCAACAAAATGGATCGGGAAGCCAATGATCCCTTTGAACTGATGGATGAAATTGAGTCGGTTCTCGGTATCGCCACCAGCCCGGTCAACTGGCCCATCGGCTCCGGCAAGGAGTTTAAAGGGGTCTATGAGCGGGATCAGAAATGTGTTACCACCTTTACGGCGGCCATGAACGGACAGAAGGAGGTGGCGGCGAGGCAGGTGCCTCTCTCGGATCCTTCGGCGGGGGAGATGCTTGGGGAGGGCTTTTACAGCCGGCTTCTGGAGGATATTGAACTTCTGGACGGGGCCGGGCAGGAACTGGACATGGAGCTTGTCAGACAGGGAAAGCTTTCCCCCGTGTTTTTCGGTTCGGCCCTGACCAATTTCGGTGTGGAGACGTTTTTAAAGCATTTTTTGAAGATGACGACGCCTCCTCTTCCGCGGAGGGCGGATGTCGGGCTCGTTGACCCGGTTACGGAGGAGTTTTCTGCCTTTGTCTTTAAGATTCAGGCCAATATGAATAAAGCTCACCGGGACCGGATCGCCTTTATGCGGATCTGCTCTGGGAAGTTTGAGGCGGGAATGGAGGTCAACCATGTCCAGGGAGGCCGAAAGGCGAAGCTTTCCCAGCCCCAGCAGATGATGGCCCAGGAGAGGAAGATTGTGGAGGAGGCATACGCGGGGGATATCATCGGTGTCTTTGACCCGGGACTGTTTTCCATCGGGGATACCTTTACTTCTTCAGGGAAGAAATTTGCTTATGAGGGGATTCCCACCTTTGCGCCGGAGCATTTTGCAAGGCTCAAGCAGATGGATACCATGAAGCGGAAGCAGTTTCTGAAGGGGGTGAATCAGATTGCCCAGGAGGGGGCCATCCAGATTTTCCAGGAGTTTAATACCGGTATGGAGGAGATCATTGTCGGCGTGGTGGGGGTTCTCCAGTTTGACGTTCTGCTGTTCCGGTTGAATCATGAGTATAACGTGGAGGTGAAGTTGGAGCCACTTCCCTATGAACATATCCGCTGGATTGCCAATAAAGAGGAGGTTCAGGTGGAGAAACTTCAGGGCACCTCTGATATGAAACGGGTCAAGGATCTGAAAGGGAATCCTCTGCTCCTGTTTATCAACAGCTGGAGCGTTGGTATGGTCCTGGACCGGAATCCGGGACTTGAACTTGCGGAGTTTTCCAGGAACTGAGGTTCCCGCACGGTTTTGTTTTTGGTATGAACCAGGGACAGGCTGTCTGCATAGGATAAAGGTAAAGAACCGGGAACAAAAGGGGTTTCCTATGCGGATCTGTGAACTGCGGATGAAAGAAGTCATCAATATCTGTGACGGCAAGCGGCTTGGGTTTATTACGGACGTGGAGTTTGACTGCCGTACCGGCTGCATTTTATCGTTCATCATACCAGGCCCGGCTCATATCTGCGGTTTTCTGGGGCGGGATTCGGAATATATTATTCCTTTTCACTGTGTAGAGCAGATCGGTGAGGATTTTGTGCTGGTCAAGGCGGTGACGGAGGAGTGCATGCATAAATGTAAATAGGAGTAATGGATTTGTCTGGACAAATGCAACTGGTATGTAGAGGAGGGGGCTGTCATGAAATGTCCGTTTTGTAATAATGAGAATATCCGGGTGATTGATTCGAGGCCGGCGGAGGAGAATAATGCCATCCGCAGGCGCCGCCAGTGTGAGGTCTGCCACAGGCGGTTTACGACTTATGAAAAGATTGAGACCATTCCTTTGATGGTGGTGAAAAAGGATGAGAGCAGGCAGGCTTATGACCGGGACAAGATTGAAGCTGGGGTGCTTCTTGCCTGCCATAAGCGCCCCATTTCCGCCCAGGATATTAACCGTCTGGTGGACGAGGTGGAGAATGAGGCTTTTAACTGTGAGGAAAAAGAGATCACTACCAGAAAGATCGGGAATTTGGTGATGGACAAGCTGAAGGAGCTGGATGAAGTGGCGTATGTCCGTTTTTCTTCCGTTTACCGGGAATTCAAGGATGTGAACACGTTTTTAAAAGAACTGGAGAAGCTTTATAAAGGCAGGAAAGAGTGATGGCGGCTTTCAAAAGATTTTATCCGGATGAATATGTGGAATCTTCTTATAGCATTGATTACGGCGCCTTGTATGAACGGGGGATCCGCGGCCTGCTGTTTGACATTGACAATACGCTGGTGCCACACGGGAAACCGGAGACGAAGGCTGCGGTGGCTCTTTTTCGGAGTCTTCATGCCATGGGGTTTGAGACCTGCCTGATTTCCAACAATCAGAAGCCAAGGGTGGAGCCCTTTGCGAGGGCCATGGAGACCAGGTATATTTACAACGCTCATAAGCCGTCTGTGAAGAATTACCGGAGAGCCATGGAGGAGATGGGGACAGATGCGTCTTCTACGGTGTTTGTGGGAGATCAGCTTTTCACGGATGTGTATGGGGCGAAGCGAAGCGGCATTTATAGTATCCTGGTGAAGCCTATTCATCCGAAGGAGGAGATTCAGATTGTGCTTAAGCGGCGCCTGGAACGGATCGTGCTTCATTTCTACAAAAAATCCTTGAAAAAGTAGGAGATATGGGATAGAATAGAACAGATAGACAAGTTGAACACTGAAGGAGGAGTATCAGGACATGGTATCAGCTGGTGATTTTAGGAACGGCATTACGGTAGAGATCGAGGGAAATGTATTTCAGATTATTGAATTCCAGCATGTAAAACCCGGTAAGGGTGCGGCTTTTGTGAGAACAAAGTTAAAAAATATTAAGAGTGGAGGCGTGGTAGAGAAAACATTCCGCCCCACAGAGAAGTTTGAGAATGCACATATCGAGCGGGTGGATATGCAGTATCTCTACAGCGATGGGGATCTGTTCTATTTTATGGATGTGAATACTTATGAGCAGATTCCTTTAAGTAAGGATATGATCGGCGATGCGCTTAAGTTTGTGAAGGAAAATGAGATGGTCAAGGTCTGTTCCCACAAGGGACAGGTGTTCTCCATTGAGCCGCCTTTGTTCGTTGAGCTGGAGATCACGGAGACGGAGCCTGGCTTCAAGGGAGATACGGCCACCGGTGCGACAAAGCCCGCCACTGTGGAGACAGGTGCAGTTGTTTATGTCCCCTTGTTTGTGGATCAGGGAGATAAGATCAAAATCGACACCAGGACCGGTGAGTATTTGTCGAGAGCATAGAGACAGGGGAACGCACGGAAACAGTGACGTATATGGAGAATAGGGAAGCCGCCGCTTCTACGGATGGAAATTCGTGGGGCGGGCGGCGTTTTTTGTGTGCAGACTCGTATCATATGCCGCTGAAATGGTCCATACGGGTTCTGCGATCTGTTGTGGTCGGTGCCAGTTATCGGATAATCCGCTTATTAATGGGTGTACATTTTTCTCAGAACATGATAGATTAAAACAAATTATTAGGAAAGGAGAAACCTATGTCAAGTGAAGAATTATTATCGGCTCTTTCAGAAATGATGGATCAAAAACTGCAGCCAATCAAGGCGGATATTGCGGAGCTGAAAGCCGAAATGAGGGCGGTGAAGGCGGACGTTGCGGAGCTGAAAGCCGAAATGAAGGCGGTGAAGGCGGACGTTGCGGAGCTGAAAGCCGAAATGAAGGCGGTGAAGGCG
>CAJUQY010000012.1:55445-57614 GCA_910588815.1 uncultured Lachnospiraceae bacterium
AGGCGGACATTGCGGAACTGAGGGCCGAAATGGAGGTAGTGAAGGCGGACATTGCGGAACTGAGGGCCGAAATGGAGGTAGTGAAGGCGGACATTGCAGGACTGAAGACGGATATTGCAAAATTAAAAATACAGATGCAGGAAGTAAAAACGGATATCATTGAGCTGAAGGCAGAACTGCAAATCGTGAAGAGGGATGTCGCCGAATTGAAGACAGAATTGGAACTTGTGAAGATCAGTGACAGAGATACCCGTCTGTACATGGAGAACACCATGGAACCCCAGCTTAAGCTTTTGGCGGAAAATTATATGCCGTCTGCAAAAAAGTATGAAAAAGAGGCAGCACAGATCGGGCAACTATGGGTAGAGATTGACATTTTGAAAAAAGTTGTATCCGAACACAGTCTAAAATTGCAGATGTTGGGGTAGACCATACCCGAAGGGCACACCTTAACGTATACGCTCCACGCTGTAAAACTAAGGTAAAGTAAAAAACATATCTGAAAGGGCAGATTAAAAAACAGATCAAATCCATATCAAAAATCTGTCAGGGTCATATCAAAAGATAAATTCAGATAATTGAAAAATTTAATATTGGCGGCTGATGGGCGGAAACAAGTCTTTCTAAATCTCTGTAAAAATCCGGATAGGAAATCTTGACACAGTCCATTCCTTTGATATCCGGCATATTGCCGCTGAGAAGACCGGCGATGGTAAAGCTCATGGCGATACGGTGATCCAGATGACTGTCGATGGAGGCGGCTTTTAAAAAACGTCCCCCCCGGATGATCATGCCATCCTCTGTTTCTGTCACGTCAGCGCCCATGGCAGAGAGTCCTTCTGTCATAACGGCGATGCGGTTGGATTCTTTTACTTTCAGTTCCTCGGCATCAGAAATGACAGTTTCTCCGTCTGCAAAGCAGGCGGCCACAGCAATAATGGGTAATTCGTCAATGAGAGAAGGGATGACAGCGCCCCCGACAGACGTTCCATGGAGATGTCCGCCCCGGATCAGCAGATCTGCCGCCGGTTCTCCGGAAACGGTACGTCCATTTAAAAAAGTAATATCTGCTCCCATGTTTCGATAGACCTGAAGAATACCGTCACGGGTGGGATTGATGCCCACATTTCTGATCAGCAGTTCGGAACCGGGAATGAGAGCCGCCGCCGTGAGAAAGTAAGCGGCGGAAGAGATATCTCCCGGCACCGTCAGTTCCTGAGCATATAGTTCCTTTGGAGGGGTGAGTGCGGCAGATGTGCCACAGCATTCCACCTTTGCGCCAAAGCCTCCAAGCATCAGTTCGGTGTGATTTCTGGACAGATAAGGCTCTGTCACTGTGGTGATACCGTCAGCATAAAGGCCGGCAAGGAGTACTGCAGATTTTACCTGTGCTGAGGCTACGGGAGACTGATAATGGATTCCCGAAAGACGACGTCCACGAATCCGGAGGGGGGCACAACGGTTTTCCTTTATGCCGGTGATGTCCGCACCCATGGCAGAGAGCGGCGTGATGATCCGCCCCATGGGACGTTTCTGGATCGAGGCGTCTCCGGTCAGTTCGCAGGTGAAGGGCTGGGCAGCCAGGATCCCGGAAAGAAGTCTGGTGGTGGTACCACTGTTTCCGCAGTCCAGTACGGATTTTGGAGCGGTGAGTCCATGAAGGCCTTTCCCGTGGATCAGAACCTGATTTTTCTCTTTAGAGTTTTCAATGGAAATACCCATGGCCTGAAAACAGTTGATGGTGGACAGGCAGTCTGCACCCTGAAGGAAGTTTTCCACCTTTGTGGTGCCCTTTGCCAGAGCACCGAACATGATACTTCTATGAGAAATAGATTTATCGCCGGGAACGGTCAGTTCCCCGCAGAGCGGGATTTTTTTCATGTTTGTTATCAGTCCTTTCGCTTCGCTCGAGACACAAACAAGACATGAAAAAGCTTGTTGTGTCTCTCCTTCATTTTAAAATACTCCATCTGCTGTGTACTTGATGTCCACAAAAATGTTATCGTTGCAACCATCGTAATTACTAACAAGGATGGAATATCCGCATATTAGCAAAATTCTTTTTCAACCATCAACCCGGATATTCAAAGGTTTCACAACTGGATCATCGAGAAAAATTGTTATCACGTTTGTATGGAATCCACAGGAAAGTATTGGATTCCTATTTTT
>CAJUQY010000012.1:57624-72157 GCA_910588815.1 uncultured Lachnospiraceae bacterium
AAAAGGATTCCAAATGGATTGCCGACCTCTATAAGTTTGACCTTGTGAGATGTTGAACAGAGGACCACTTATGACCGGCGGTACACCGTATAGCGGAACTGAGTCAGGAGTTCTGTCGCCTGCAGAGAAGCCTCTTCTTCATAAAACTCAATTTTCAGGACACCTTCTTCAAATTCTCGGTTATGAATGATGCCGATATTCTTGATGTTGATCTGGTGGGAAGCCAGAATAGTTGCGATGGTTGCAATGGCGCCGGATTCATCCAGAATATCGCAGTACAGGGCATATTCTTTTTTGATGGGGCCGGAAGAACGGTCCGCAATGGAATTCCGGTATTCTCCGGAGACGTCAAAAAGATCGTAAATAGCCTTATCGTTGCCGTCTGCCACTGCGGTATGAACCTGGCTTAAGGCATCAATATAATCACGGAGGACAGACTGAACCTGTTCTCTGTTTGCAGCGCAGATCTGCTGCCACATGATAGGAGAAGACGAAGCAATCCTGGTGATATCCTTAAAGCCTCCGGCGGCGACCAGTTTCATGGTCTGCTCCGGCGTGTCCTTATCCTTTACAAGCTTCACGAGGCTGGCGGCGATCAGATGGGGCAGATGGCTGATACCGGCCACGATATAATCATGCTCTTTATAGTCTAAGATCAGAGGAAGGGCAGAGAGGGAAAGAGCCAGTTCCTTTAATTCTTCTACCTTATCCCTGGGGGAAAGGGCTGTGGGAGTAATGACATAGTAGGCGTTTTCCACCAGATGATCGGTGGAATAGGAATAGCCGCTCTTTTCCGAACCGGCCATGGGATGGCCGCCGATAAAGTTTGCTTCCATGTCCATCTGCTTTACCGTTTCGTGAATACTGCCCTTGACGCTGCCAACGTCGGTCAAGATGGCATCCTTCCTCAAAAAAGGACGGATAGCAGCCAGGTATTCTTCATTGTAGGAAACAGGTGTACAGAGGAAGATATAATCACAGCGAAGGAGCGTTTCATTTACGCCCTCTAGCGCTTCGTCGATGGCGCCGTCCGAAAGAGCCGCGTCCAGCGTTTCTCTGTGGCGGGCAAATGCCATGATATAATGTTCTTTATTGGCACGTTTCAGACCCTTGGCAATGGAACCGCCGATAAGGCCAAGGCCAATGAAGCCGATGGTCAGATTTTTCATAATGATTTGCTTCCTTTCTTGCAGGCCGCCGGTAAAAAAGACCTGATCAGGCAGGAGTTTCTCCTGTACCAGCACTATTTTATTGCAGAAAAAAGGCTTTGTCAACACTTTTACACGTTAAAGCGACGGGCTGCGGGAATGGATTATACAGATTTCATGTTTTTGTTGCTATTTTCGGAATTTTTTAGTACAATATATCTAAGTCACGGGATGAAGACATCCTGCCGCTTTCCTTAGGCGGCGTGCGGGCTAATACGAAACTAAGGGAGGAAGTATTTATGAACGTTTTTGAATCGGAAAGAATTCGCAACGTTGTATTATTGGGGCATGGCGGCGCAGGCAAGACTACTCTGGTAGAGGCGATGGCCCATGTAACAGGAGTGACCACACGTCAGGGAAAAATTACAGATGGAAATACCATCAGCGATTTCGATAAAGAAGAGACAAAGCGTCTGTTTTCTATTTCCACAACCGTGGTTCCCATTCTCTGGGAAGGAGTTAAGATCAATTTTTTGGATACTCCCGGCTATTTTGATTTCGTGGGAGAAGTGGAAGAGGCTTTAAGCGTCGCAGATGCGGCGATCATCGTGATAAATGGAAAGTCCGGCGTCGAAGTGGGTACTCAGAAGGCGTGGGAATTCTGCGAGAAATATAACCTGCCCAGAATGATTTTTGTCACCAATATGGACGACGATAATGCCAGCTACCGTCAGATCATTGAGGATCTGGAGGGCCTTTACGGAAAGAAGATCGCGCCGTTTCATCTGCCGATCCGTGAGAACGAGAGGTTCGTGGGCTTTGTGAACGTAGTGAAAATGAAAGGCAGACGGTTCTTAAGCTTAAGCGATTACGAAGAGTGCGAGATCCCCGATTACTCCATGAAGAACCTGGAGACCTGCAGGGAGGCTCTCATGGAAGCCGTGGCAGAGACCAGTGAAGAATATATGGACCGTTATTTTGCGGGCGAGGAATTTACTTACGACGAGATTTCCATTGCTCTGCGCCAGCATGTGATGGATGGAGCCATTGTTCCGGTTCTGATCGGCGCGGGTGTTAATGGTCAGGGTACGACCATGCTTTTACAGGCAGTAGAAAAATATTTTGCTTCTCCGGAGAAGCTTGAGGTTGCCGGAACCAATACGGCGACGGAAGATGTGTTCGAAGCGAACTATCAGGATGCCAATCCTCTGACCCTTAAGGTCTGGAAGACCCTGGTGGATCCGTTTATCGGAAAATATTCTTATGTAAAGGTCTGCTCCGGTGTTCTCCGTTCAGACAGTGCGCTTTATAATGTCAACAAAGAGGCAGAGGAAAAGCTGAATAAGATTTATGTGATGCGGGGAAAAGAGGCCATTGAAGTATCTGCCCTCAGAAGCGGCGATATCGGAGCCATCCCCAAACTTTCCGTGACCGGGACAGGAGATACGCTGGCGACCAAGGCGGTTCCGGTGATGTATGACCGTCCGGAGATCTCCAAGCCTTATACCTACATGAGCTACAAGGCAAAGAACAAGGGGGATGAAGATAAGATCGCAGGTGCCCTTCAGAAACTGATGGAAGAGGATCTCACCTTAAAGACGGTCAATGACAAAGAAAATCGTCAGACGCTCCTGTATGGAATCGGCGACCAGCAGTTAGAGGTGGTTATGAGCAAGCTTCTGAACCGTTATAAGGTAGAGGCAGAGCTTTCCAAACCAAAAGTTGCGTTCCGCGAGACGATCCGCGGAAAGGTGAAAGTACAGGGCAAGCATAAAAAGCAGTCGGGCGGACACGGCCAGTACGGCGATGTGGTCATCGAATTTGAACCCTCCGGCGATCTGGAGAAGCCTTATGTATTTGAAGAGAAGATCGTAGGCGGCGTGGTTCCCAAAAATTATTTCCCGGCCGTGGAAAAGGGTATTCAGGAATCCGTTCTGAAAGGGCCGCTCGCGGGATACCCGGTCGTGGGCTTAAAGGCGACGCTGGTATTCGGTTCCTACCATGCGGTGGACTCTTCAGAGATGGCCTTCAAGATGGCGACGATCCTTGCAGTGAAGAAAGCCTTCTCTGAGCCGGATGCGAAGCCGGTGCTCTTAGAGCCCATCGCTTCCTTGAAGGTGAAGGTGCCGGATAAGTTTACCGGAGATATTATGGGCGATCTGAATAAGAGAAGAGGCCGTGTGCTGGGCATGAATCCGGATCATAAGGGAAATCAGATCATTGAAGCGGACATTCCCATGTCCGAGCTGATCGGATACTCCACAGATCTTCGCTCCATGACCGGAGGCATCGGACATTTTGAGTATGAATTTGCACGCTATGAGCAGGCTCCCAGCGATGTTCAGGCAAAGGAGATCGCAGCAAGAGCAGCAGAAGAGTAAAAGCGAAAAGAAAGCGACGAAAGAAAAAGAACCGGCAGATTCGCCAGCGGCGAGTTTTGCCGGTTCTTTGCAGATTTGGATTCAACCGTTATAGTCATATTCGAATTTTAAGATCTCTCCGGAAACCGCATCGATTTCGTACTCATATTCCATCCTGTCTTTGAAAAATTCAAGTTCGTACACGGTACGTCCCTTCTCGTGGTCCTGTTTGGTTTTGGTAAAAACGATATCAGAGGACGAAAGTCCTGCGTGGTCTGCTGCAATGGATTGGGCGGCTTCCAAGCTGATGTCGGAGCTTTCGGCGGAAGAGCCTTTGGGGGAGGTATAGTGTCCATTCAGAGTATCCTGGCGGACTTCCTGCTTTTTGTGGCGGATCTCACCGGACACGGCGTCAATTTCATATTCATATTCGTGAGCTGCCGTATAGAATTCGATTTTATAAACCTGAATATGGTCATCATTGTCCAATCCGGTTTTTTCATAAGTGATATCTGAATCCATGAGCCCGGCATCCGTAAGCGCTGTTTTTTTGGCGTTCTCCAGATCGATCTGGCCGGAAGCTTCTGCATCAGGCGTTCCCTGTCTTGTCTGTGCTACCGGATCGGAAGCGGCAGGTTCCGTCTGTGCCGTCGGAACGGAGGCAGCGGGTTCCGTCTGCGCTGCCGGATCGGAAGCAGCAGAAGGGGCGGAAACAGGGTCTTTGGCAGGAGCAGATTCTGCAAAAGGCCGGGAGGCCGTTTGGTCAAGGGCGTCGATCTCTCGTTCTAAAATTTTTCCGTTGGAAGCCTTGACCAGATATTCGTATTCGATGTTCTCAGCAAGAAATTCTACCTTATATACAAAATGGCCGTCTTCAAACTCGAATTCGGTGTGTACGGCTCTGACAGAAGAAGGCTCTACTCCCGCATCGGCGAAAGCGAACGCTTTTGCCTGTTCCGTTCCGATGGCAGATCGTTTTGCAAAGAAACCTGCAGTCAAAAAGATCCCGGCTCCAAGAAGGATGAGAAGGAGGATCAGGCAGAGGGAAGAAAGGACTGCTCTGGCAGGAGTTGCAAACAGAGATGTTATTTTTTTCATAAGAATGTCTCCTTTCGTTTCAGTGATTGAAAAAATATATGGATTTCCATATAAAACAGAGATATTGTAACAGAGCTCTTTACGGGGATTCTAGCAGAGGGATTTATATGAATCCAGAAATTCAGAGGCAATGGAGCTTAAAGGAACCCTTCTGAGCCTGATCCAGGACAGCTCCACGTCAACCGGGCAGTCGGACACCTTTAAGATGCGGACCTCTTTTGAAGGGAGGCAGGCGGCCTCCGGATCTGCAGCGATCAGACCGATGGAAGCGGATTCCTGGATCAACTGAAAAAAGAGCTGACTGCTGTTGACATGGATATTGCCGTGAACCTTGTTTTCGATGCCCATGGAGAAAGGAAGGCAATAGGAAGGGTCTTCGGAAATATCCCCGTAGGAAACGATCGTGTGGGAAAAAAGCGATTCCATGGGAAGGGGATCTGCTTGCTGAAACAGGGGAGAGCAGGAACCGGCAACGGCACAGATGGGAACCCGCTTGATCGGATGGTATTCAATGTCGTGTTTTCGGCATAATGCCCTGGCAGAACGTATATAGGGAGCTGCAATGCCCAGAATGGCGAAATCAAAACGGCAGGCGGCCACCTGGCGGACAAGTGTGTCCAGGTTCGTGTAATTGGTAAGGACGAAATTGAGCGGGCTTCCCTGATAACGTCTGATCACCGGAATGGGGACAGAAGAAATCTGGTGGGTATTTAAAGAAGCCACCCGCAGCAGAAGTCCCGGGACCTTTTCACTGCTGCCTTTCATTTTCCTCAGACAGAGATATTCCTGTTGGATGATCTGGCAGTGAATCAGAAGTTCTTTTCCTTCCGGGGTTAAGACGGCTCCGGAGCTTTTCCGTTTGAAAATCTCAAACCCCATTTCCTCTTCTAGTTTTTTGATAGAACTGCTTAAGTTCGGTTGAGAAATATATAGGTTTCTTGCAGCCTGACTGAAGGAACCTGTTTCGGCAATCTCGATCACATAAGAAATCTGTTCCAGCTTCATGGCGGTCCTTTCCTCATTTCTATGATTGACGCTTCTTCAGAATTTAAATAAAAATTCATAAAAATTATATATTTCCGTGGTTTTTCTGTCAAGTGATATAATCAAAGAAAAACAAACAGAATTTTGTCAGAATCAGGAGAGGATGGAGACTATGAAGACTGCGATTGAAACTCTTTTACACTCTGCTCCTATGCAGGAGGCTTTTCGGTATCTGGAAAGCGATGACCGGCACACATTGGAACAGCAGTTGGAACTGGTGCGGATTTCTGCATATTCCAATCAGGAAGAAGCGCGGGCGAAGCAGTTTCAGAAGATGATCGAGGAAATCGGGTACGAAACAAAAATGGATGAGGTGGGGAATGTTTATACTCGGATACCGGGAAGCGGAGAAGGTCCGACGGTTTATCTGTCGGCCCATATGGATACGGTATTTCCGCCGGAAACGCCTCTGGAGATCCAATGGGACGGGAATAAGATCTGTGTGCCGGGAATTGCGGACGACACCAGAGGGATGGCAGAAATTCTGTCCATGCTCCGGGCCATCAAAAAGGCGGACTTAAGGCCGGTGGGAGATCTGATCATCGGCGGGGATGTGGGAGAAGAAGCGCTTGGAAATTTAAAAGGCGTGAAGCATTTTTTCGGAAAGTATGCAGACTGGATCGACGGCTTTGTAAGCCTGGATGCAGTCGGATGCCTGATCTGCTATGGCGGTACGGGAAGCCACCGTTATAAGGTTACTTTCCGGGGGCCGGGCGGCCATTCTTATAATGCCTTTGGTGTTGTCAATCCGATCCATGCCATGGGGCGGGCCATCAGTTACCTTTCGGAAATCCGTACGCCAAAAGAACCTAAGACGACTTTTTCCGTAGGAGTCGTGGATGGCGGAACTTCTGTCAATGCCATTGCTTCGGAATGCAGCATGCAGGTGGATATGCGGGCAGATGGTGCAGCGGAGCTTGAAGAGCTGGATGCTAAATTCCATGATTGCCTGAAACGGGCGGTGGAGGAAGAGAACGATCGCTGGGTGAAGGAGAGGACTTATGAACAGTCCGGGATCGTCCAGTTTGACCGGGATGCCCGCATTGAGCTGGAGATTACGCCCATTGGGGACCGGCCGGTGGGAAGCCAGCCAAAGGACTGTGAGATCGTGAATATCTGGGCCGGGGCTTATCGGCTGATGGGAGAAGAGCCGGTCTATATGCCAAACGGAAGCACTGATGCCAATGTTCCCATCAGTCTGGGGATTCCGGCAGTCTGTGTCTGCGGCGGGGGAAAGGCAGGGCTGAACCATTCTGTAAAAGAATGGTTTGATCCGACGGATGCCTGGAAAGGTCCACAGAGGAATCTGCTGGCTCTCTTTGCCATGACAGGTCTTTCGGATGTATGCAGACCTTGCCTGAGCAGGCGGGAACGATAAAAACGGAAAAAGAAGAACAGGAAAAGGAGAGGAACATGACTCAGATGACGATTTGCATGATAATTTTCGTATTGACTCTGATTGGGTTTGCGGTCGGAAGCAAATATATTTCCCTGGCGACCATTGCGCTGACGGGAATGCTGACTATGGTATTTACCGGCTGTCTGGATGCCAAAACGGCACTTGGCGGATTCGGGAATTCCAGCGCCATCCTGATGGCATGTATGTTTATTGTGGCGGCGGGCCTCAACCGGACCCAGATGATTAACCATATTTCCAAGTCGATCTGCCGCATCAGCAAAGGCTCCTTCCGGAGAGTGCTGGCTGGATACGCGGTCCTGATCGCAGTTCTTACCCAGTTCATTCCCAGCGCGATCGTATGCTTCAGCATCGTGATTCCCATGGCCCTTGCGGTCTGCCTGGAGATAAAGGTCAATCCCTCTAAAATGGTGTTCCCGCTGGGACTTACGGCAGTTGCTTCGACCCTTACCCTGCCCCTCAGCGCGGCAATTTCGGAGGTGGCACGGATTGAAGGATTTTTTGAAGCTTACGATTATATGGATTACAGTATAACGGCCATGGATATTACCTGGGCGAAATGGCCGGTGCTGGCCGTCGTGCTGATCCTGGCGATTTTCGTGGTGCCGCGGTTTACGCCGGATTATCCGGATGCGGGCGCGGGACTTCCTGGAGACGGCAGAAAAGAACAGGAGCCCTTAAGTCCCGTCCGCGAAGTGATCGGCTACGGAACCTTTATGCTGGTTCTTGTGGGGATGATTTTTTCCTCGGCGCTCAATATTCCTACCTGGCAGATTGCCATGGCCGGGGCGCTGATCGTCGTGGCCAGCGGTGTGCTGAATAAAAAAGAAGCCATCGAGTCCATGAATTTAAGTATGATTCTTTTATATGTGGGGGCACTTGGGATCGCCAACGGACTTTCAGCTACCGGCGCGGCGGACATGATCGGGAAGTCCCTTTCCAATGTTGTGATGGGACTTAATAATAATTATCTGGCCGGCTTGCTGTTGTTCCTGGTGCCGTTCATTTTGACTCAGTTTATGCTGAACCTTGGAGTATATTCCATTTTTGCGCCCCTTTATATCATGCTCTGCAAGTCCATGGGTGCAAATCCGATCGGCCCGGTCATTCTCTGCATCATTGCGACACAGATCGCTTTTTTTACGCCGCTTGCAACACCGGTCGTGCCGCTTATGATGGGGCAGGGAAGTTATAAAATGAAAGATCTGATCAAAATGGGGATCATTCCTTTCGTTGTTGTGACTGTGGTCTGTGTCGGCTGGATCATGACCGTATTTCCCATTTTTTGATGACAGCCTGATTACGGGAAATTCTGCTCTTGAACCCTCTGTCCGAAATAGGTATAATAAGGATATTATGTTTACGGATGGAGATCTTAAGATGAAGACAGGAACGATTTTAAAGAACAAATCTTATCTTTACCTGACCGAATTTTTTGCCGGAATGTCGGTGATGGCCGTGGAGCTGGCGGCCAGCCGGCTTTTGGCGCCTTATTTCAGTTCTTCCCAGATCGTTTACACGATCATTATCGGAACGGTGATGATCGCCATGGCCCTGGGGAACATCTGGGGCGGGAGGACGGCGGACAAGAATCCAAGCCCGGACAGGCTCTATGCCAGGCTGATGGTCGCCGCGGTCTGGATCGCGGCGATCCCTCTTGTGGGGAAATATATTATCATCGGAATTTCTGCTCTTTTGGTGTTTGCGGTGAACAGCAACCTTCTGATTTGGGCGGCTTTTTTTACCTGTATGGTGATCTTTGTGTTTCCGCTTTTTCTGCTGGGAACAGTGACGCCGTCTCTGGTCAAATATACGGTGGACAGCCTGGACGACAGCGGGAAGGTGGTGGGGACTCTGGGGGCCTTCAATACCATCGGAAGCATTATCGGCACCTTTCTTCCTACCTTCGTGACCATTCCGGCGGTGGGGACGTCTGTGACCTTTCTGATCTTTTCCGGGATCCTGCTGCTTTTGGGGCTTATTTATTTTATCAGCGAGAAGACCAGACTGGTGAAGAGCCTGGTATGTGTGATCCTGTTCCTCGGCTGCAGTGCATCGGCCTTTTTTGACAGCTTCGCTTTCTGGGAAACGGATCTTCTCTATGAGGGGGGAATCCATTTACAATTACCTGCAGGTCAAGGAAGACGAGGACAGTGTGATCCTTTCCACCAATGTGCTGTTCGGCGTCCAGTCTATTATGAAAAAAGATGAGAGCCTGACGGGAATGTATTATGATTATGCATTGGCGGCGCCGGTCATGGCAGGGGTTTCTGAAAAAAAGGAACCGAAGATCCTGATCTTAGGCATGGGGACGGGGACATTTGCCACCCAGTGCGGCCGCTATTTTTCCCATGCAGAGGTGGAGGGGGTGGAGATCGACCAGAAGATCACAGACCTGGCCGGAAAATATTTTGCCCTGCCGGAAACGGTGGAGGTGGTTACTTATGACGGGCGGGCCTATCTGAATGTAAACCAGGAGAAATACGATGTGATCATGGTAGACGCTTATCAGGATATTACGATTCCCTTTCAGATGTCTTCCAGAGAGTTTTTTACCATGGTGCGGAACCATCTCACGGAAGACGGCGTGATGGTGGTAAACATGAATATGCATACGGAGGCGGAGGGAAATATCAATCAGTATCTTTCTGATACGATCGGTTCCGTATTTCAGGAGGTCTATACGGTGGAGGTGGCCCATTCCACCAACCGGGAGCTGTTTGCCTTTATGGAAGGGGACGGTGTTCGGCGGCTTTCCCAGGGGGCGGCAGAGCTTTCGGATGAGGAATTGAAACAGATGATGGCGACGGTGGAAGAGGGACTAAGGAAATATGAAAAAGGGACGTATCTCCTGACGGATGATAAGGCTCCGGTGGAGATTCTCGGCATGTCCGTCATCGATGAACTGATCCAGGATGAGGTCGGCTATTACAGGGAGATTTTTGAAGAGGAGGGCATCGGCGGACTGCTTGACAGCATGTGAGCGTTTCGGTAAGTGGAGGGCTTTTGGGGATCAGAATAAGGCCGGTTTTGTCTTATTTTTTCGGTGAATCTGTTCTAACGGAAGAAACTGGCTGATGATACGATATAAACATAATACAGAGCAGGAAAACCTGCAAGTGGGAGGAGCGGGAAAAATGATTGATCTTCATATGCATAGCCATTACAGCGATGATGCGGATTTCACGCCGGAAAATCTGGCTGTCTGGTGTAAGGAACAAAGGAACCGGATCTTTTCTGTGACGGATCACAACTGCGTCCGGGCCAATGAAGAGGCGAAAAAGGCGGCAGAAGTTCTTGGGCTTCGGTACATTTACGGAGGGGAATTTGACTGCATGTATCGTGGGAAAAATTTCCATATGCTGGGCTATGGGGCTGACTTTCAAAAGGATGGTTTTGTCCGGCTGGAGGAGGCGGCGGAGAGACAGGCGCGGAAGGTCTCTTTTGAGATGCTGGAAAAAACGAGGGCGATGGGCTTTTTGGTAAGTGAGGAGGAGATGGAGCAAGTATCGGCGGATTGTTTCTGGAAGGGGCACTGGACAGGGGAGATGTTTGCCGAGGTGCTCCTTTCCAAACCGGAGTACGAAGGCCATCCGCTTCTGGCCCCTTACCGCAAAGGGGGAGAAAGAAGTGACAACCCTTATGTAAATGTTTATTGGGATTTCTATTCTCAGGGAAAGCCCTGTTATGCAGAACTCAGCTACCCTTCCATGGAAGAGGTGACCGCATTGATCCATCAGGCGGGAGGAATCGCCGTTTTAGCCCATCCGGGAGCCAATCTGAAGGGACAGGAAGAAACGCTTACGGAGCTTATCCAGGCGGGCTTTGACGGCATCGAGGTATTCAGCAGCTACCACAGCGAAAGACAGGAGGATTATTTTTTGGAGACGGCAGAGCGCCTGAAGAAACTGATCACCTGCGGAAGTGATTTTCACGGAAAGATAAAACCGGCCATCCGTCTGGGAGAGGCGGCAGCTCACAGGGGCGGGAAAGCCGGGGAGATCACCATGCGTGCATTAGAAGAAAGAGGAATCTTATGAAAAATATACCGTTGTTTTTACACAGCTTTGATGAAGCCCCCATTCTCCTGGCAAAGCAGATTCATGGAATCAATCCTTCGGGAGCCTATCTGTTAAGATGCTCCTTCCGATAGGAGCTTGGCGTCATGCCGGTCTGTTTTTTAAAGGTTTCGGCAAAATAGCTGCTGCTCTGAAAACCGGTCATTCCGGCGATCTCTGTGACAGAGAGCCTGCCTTCGGCAAGAAGAGGCAGGCTTTTTTCAATGCGGCAGGAGATCACGTATTCCATGGGGCTTTGATGGAGGATCCGGTTAAAGAGGCGGCAGCATTCGCTCTGGCTCAAAGAACAGGAGGCGGCAATATCCTCCAGCGTCACAGGGCCGTCGTAGGACTGCTGGATATAGAGCATAGCCTGCTTCATCCGTTCGATGTCTCTCCAGGAAGAGCGGGGAAGCTTGTCTTCTGCCCCGGAGGTGTTCTCATAAAGGATCCGCCAAAGGCGTGCAAGGAGCTCCAGGTTTTGAAGCTCCGGGCAGGGGACTTTTGCCGGGACCAGAGAAACGATCTGTTCCAAAATAGCCAGCAGCTCCTGCTGCCAGTTTACGGCAGGAGCCAAAAACAGGCCAAAGGAAGCCGGATTGGAGAGGATCGGCACGATCCGCTCTTCATAGATAAAGCTTCCGGGAAGGCCGAGAAGAGAAGGGTCAAAAAGGATAGCTTTGTACACACAGTCCTTTTTTTCCACCGGAAAATAGGCATGCAGCGTATTGGTGTTGAAGAACATGCCGTTTCCAGGTTCCAGACGGCGAACCGTGTCGTTTGCCTGGCAGATTACGGAGCCCTGGACAACATAAGCGAATTCCACAGCGGGATGCCAGTGAAAGGGAACCGTACTGTGGAGATAGTCCGAAAGCCGTTCGTTTTCCACACGCAGGGGGAAGCGGCCGTCCAGAGGCAGCTTCAATTCCCGCATATTCTTATCGGTGTAAATGATCCGTTTTGTCATGACCGCTCCTTTTGGCAGGATTGTTATAGAATTCCGCGTGATCGTGATAGAGAACTGCCCTTAAGGCCATTATACTGAAACTGAAAGAAAAATCAAGTCCCGGACAGCAGAGCGGGGACGGCAGAAAGCGAGGAGAGAGTGATGAAATATAGGCGCAGGATTTTTATGACGGTTACAGGAGTCGTGGTCAGTGGGATTGGAAGCGGTTTTATCAAAGCGGCGATGCTGGGGGTGGATCCCTGTACCGGGGCGATCTCGGGAATCAGTCAGGCTCTTGGGATGGGATATGGGAATTTTTATATCATTTTCAATTTCTTCCTATTTTTGGGGGTTTGGTTTATGGATAAACATTATATCGGAGCTGCGACACTGATCAACATGACAGGACTCGGCTATATCGTTCAGTACACTTCAGAAGGGCTGCTCCGGTGGATGGAAGAGCTCTCCATTTCTGGAATTGGCGTACAGATGGTCATATTTGGCATTGGAATTTTAATCCTCTGTGCCGGAACGGCCCTTTATTTTACGGCGGATATGGGAGTTTCCACTTATGACGCTTCCGCACTGATCCTGAGGGATAAGACAGGACGGTCTTTGAAAAGCTGCAGGATCAAAACGGATCTGATCTGTGTGACACTGGCGCTTATATTCCGGGCGTCCATCGGAATCGGAACTGTGGTCACGGCCTTTTGCATGGGACCGTTTATTGAATTTTTCAATCGGAAGCTGGCAGAGCCGATTCTTTATGGAAGGAAAGAGCGGCGGCTCTTGTCAAATTCGGGCAGGATATGTTAGAATCAGAAAGAGTTTGAAAATATCAGCCCGAAGCGGCGAAGGTTGAGGTGGAAAGCATGTTAAAAGAAAATCTGGAGGAAGTAGAACGGCGGATCGCAGCTGCCTGTGGACGGGCCGGACGGAAGCGGGATGAGGTAACCCTGATCGCAGTCAGCAAAACAAAGCCGGTTTCGGCCATCCGGGAGATCATGGGCTGCAGCGTGGTGGATTTTGGTGAGAACAAGGTGCAGGAGATGTGTAAGAAGATGGAAGAGATCAAGGAGCCGCTCCACTGGCATCTCATCGGCCATCTGCAGAGAAATAAGGTAAAATACATTGTCGGCAAAGCCTATCTGATCCATTCGGTGGATTCGATCCGCCTGGCAAAGGAGATTCAGAAGGAGGCCGAAAAATACGGTAAGGTCTGCCCGGTGCTGATCGAGATCAATATCGGCGGCGAGGAGAGCAAAGACGGGATTCCAAAGGAAGAGGCTATCCCTCTGATCCGGGAGATCGCGGAGCTTTCGTGTATACAGGTCAGGGGGCTTATGACCATTGCCCCTCCGGTGGAAAAGCCGGAAGATGCCAGAGGGTATTTTAAGGAGATGCGGGAGCTTTTTCAGGCTGTGGAGGCGGAACAGATCCCAGGTGTGGAAATGAAAGAGCTTTCCATGGGGATGACCGGGGACTTTGAAGTGGCCATTGAAGAGGGCGCAACCATGGTGCGGGTCGGAACCGCGATCTTTGGAGAGCGCCAGTACGCTGTCTGAGGAGGAGCTGAAAATACCCAAAGTTAAGAAAGAACATTGACTAATTCTTTTTTAGAATCAAAGGGTGTCCCCAATTCATCTTCCAGCGAACGGATCTGCCGGGAAACGGCAGACTGGGCAATCTTTAAAATTTCAGCAGCTCCTGCAAAGTTCAGGTTTTCAGCAACCTGGATAAAGCTCTTTAACTGGTCTGTTTCATGGGGGTCACCTCTATTGTTGCGTTTTCATCATTGATAATACCATATTTTCATTTCGCTTTCAAAAGCGGGTGTGGTTTAATATGTATTGCAGGGGCTGATCCCATTATTCTACGCAAGGGGATGAAAAAAGCAGAGGAGGCGTAGGGTGTTCCATATCGGTCATTTTCTGCAATACTGTTTGGACTGGCGACAGGAGCACAGCCTGTTTTTGGCTACAATTATGGAAGCGGACCGAAGGACCGGGTGAAGCAGGTATACTGTACTGTCACTGTCCAGACAGATTGTTTACCTGCTTCCCGTGACTGTGCTGCTGCCAACGGTATTAGGAGTGGAAGCGGCGGACACAGTATTGGAAGCTCCCGCTTTAACCGGAGTTTCTCCTTCATGGAGTCATAATCTTTTTCCTCACGGGGGCGACAATCCGTGAGACAGTTCTGCAAACGATTCTTTTCACTTGATTTAAGGCGGGTCAGCGATCCATTTGGCATCTTTCTTGTCAGTTTTCTTTCCACGGATAGCTTTAATATATTTAGGATGAGCAAGGACAATCGTACAATCCTCTTCTATGATGCTGCAGAGAGGAAGGAATCGGACTGTATTAGATGCGGGCGGTGTGAATGCGTGTGCCTGCTGCGATTTGTCGCGACCTCCAGGACAACATCGTCAAGCTCCAGGCGGTCTGGAAGCCCGGCGAGGC